>NZ_JBAJNO010000009.1:1200000-1800000 GCF_036880985.1 Limibacter armeniacum | reverse complement strand
ACACATGTGTTTCGGGTGAAGCAAAACAGTCAGGAAGACAAAAAGGACGTAAATGTAGAAGTAGATAAAAAGGCAAACATCACTACCGAAATGGTGTGGGGGCAGCATTGGCTGATAACTCATTTTGATAGCCTGCTAAGAAAGGAAATGCTGGCAATCGGTATCAAGGATTTTGCTTATGGCTACTGGAACAAGGCTGAAAAAACATATGTACTTTCGGGTAATAAGCAGGTGATTGACCATCTTGATGGCAAAGGTATTCGGATAGGTCAACAGTTTTTGACAGGAAGTAATGCCTCCAACCTGAAGGTGTTTTTACCTTCACAATACAAAATGACTTTTTGGCGGATGAGCTTACCTCTGACAGCTTCATTGGTATTGGTGTTGTTGATCTCAAGTTGTTTTGCATATGCGCTGATACTGATCTTTAATCAGAAAAAGCTTTCCGAAATCAAGAGCGACTTTATCAATAATATGACGCATGAATTCAAGACGCCAATTTCTACGGTATCCTTGGCCTTGGAAGCATTGCTTCGTTTTGATATGCGTAAAGACGATGAAAAGGCAAAGCAGTACCTAGGGATTGCCGAAGGAGAAAACCGAAGGCTTGGGCAGATGGTGGAGAAAGTGTTAAATGTCGCTGCATCAGAAAAAAGGGAGTTAAAACTGAACCTTGAACGGTTGGATATGCATATGCTGATCGAGAGAGCTATCAGCAATATCAGAATGCAGGTGACGGAAAAGAATGGGGTAATTATATCGGATTACAAGGCTGAGCACCCATGGATATTGGGAGATCAGGTACACTTGTCTAATGTGATTTATAACCTGATAGACAATGCGTGTAAGTACGCTGAGTCAGCACCTGAAATCCGTATCATAACTGGTAACAGGAATGGTTTCTTTTACTTGTCTGTAGAAGATAATGGCATAGGTATCCCAAAAAGTGAACAGGCTCAGGTGTTTGAGAAGTTCTATAGGGTACCTACTGGAAATGTACATAATGTAAAAGGGTTTGGCCTTGGACTTAGCTATGTATGGATGGTAGCCGACAGGCATCAGGGACAGGTTACTTTGGTGAGTCAGGTAGGAAAAGGAAGTACCTTTACTGTTTGGCTTCCTTTGGATAAGTAAGGAACTTTTTAAGCAGTATCAATATGGCAGAGAAAACTAAAATCATGGTGGTGGAGGATGATCCGTTTTTGGGATTGATCGTCAAGGAACTGTTTGAGAGCAGGGGATATGATGCCAGTCTTTTTAAGGATGGTGAACAGGCACAGCAGGCATTCTTTGAGGAGCAGCCAGACCTTTGTGTCTTGGATGTCATGTTACCCCGAAAGGATGGTTTTACCTTGGCTAATGAGATCAGACAGTCAGGAAGTAATGTTCCGATTGTATTTCTGACGGCAAAATCCATGACAGAAGATGTGGTGAAAGGTTTTAAGCTCGGAGCCAATGATTATGTTAAGAAGCCTTTCAGTATGGAAGAGTTGTTGGTAAGAGTAGAGTCTATTCTTCAGCGAAATGAACAGGTAGCTGCACATCAGGAAGAAGTGATCCAGCCTCAGGAAGAGTTGTTTTTATTGGGAAATACCCATTTCAATTACACTTTTCAGTGGTTGGAGGTCGATGGAAAACAACAGACGCTTACGCCACGTGAAGCGGAATTACTGAAGATGCTGTGCTCTGAAAGAAATAAGGTAGTAAACCGCAAACTTATCTTAGTGAAGCTTTGGGGTGATGATACTTTCTTTAATGGTAGAAGCCTTGATGTGTTTATTGCCAAAATCCGGAAAATGCTTAAACATGAACCTGATCTCAAGATTGTAACCATTAGGGGAGAAGGCTATAAACTAGTATCCAAATAAGGAAAACCCCAACCCCCATATTGTAGGAGGTTGGGGTTTCTGTTTGATTACAGCACCATATCTGCCGATTTCGGCAGTTGGCTTGAACTGATAGCCAGTATATCATTGGAAGAGAAGCCAATGATCAGGATATCATCTATCTGTGACTTTTCACCTTTCCATTCATTGAAAGTATCTTCAAATAGCATACGTTGCTCAGAAGGAGTGTACATATTTTCTGATAGTTGACCGATAAGGTTTAGCAATTTGTTTTTACCAAATTTTTTGTTGTCAGGTCCACCAAACTGGTCTTGATAGCCATCAGAGAACATATAGAAGTACTGTCCTTTTTCTAATGTGATATCATGTTGTGTAAATTGGCTGACACCATCGCTTACCCACCTACCGATTGGGTTTTTATCCCCTTTTATTTCACGTACGTAGTCTTGTTCTGTTATCACCAATGAGCTTTTGGCACCAGCAAATTGGAGAGACTTGTTTTTGCGGTCTATGGAGCAGAGTGATATTGTCATGCCATCTCTGTTACCAGATTCTCTTTGTTTGAGTGTATGTTGGATGCTGTCATCCAAAAGCTCCAGTATTTTGGCAGGCTCAACGATACCCCGTGTGTGTACAATCTCATTCAGCTTTTCTGTAGCCAGAATACTCATAAAAGCCCCCGGGACGCCATGTCCTGTACAGTCAATAGCTCCAATCAAGTTGATATGCCCCTTTTGTGTAAACCAAAAAATATCTCCACTTACGATATCCTTAGGTTTGTACAACAACATTGCTGAAGGTAAGTATGCCCTGATCCCTTCAATTTTTGGAAGAATCAGGTTCTGTATTTTTTGAGCGTAGTTGATGCTTTCCTGCATCTTACGCTTGTTTTGTATAGAGTCGTTATAAAGCTGGCTGATCCTGTCCTTTTGCTCACTGTCTCTCTTGTTCCGTTTATCAAAAGAGTAAGACCAATACCCAGATACCACTACCACTACAGTAGCCAATGTCATATGGAAAGCAAAGGTTTGTGCATCCATATAGTCCAATTGAGTGAAATAGACATTTGGCTTGCCAGCAAACTGTGCATAGGCAAAAGTGGCGTGATGTAAGGAAACGGTCAGAATAAATGGAATTTGAAGTATCCACTTCTGGTAACTGATCAGAAAAGTGGAAAAAATAAAGGCAAAAAAGTGCATCTCAAACAGACCATGCATCTGGTATATGTATTGAGCCACGAATACAGCCAACACAATAGCGGCTACATATTGGTATAAAGTTGACTTTGGTAAGGCGATTTTGCTTAAAAAGAAAGCTGATAGACAAATTCCTCCAACACCTATACCGACAAACCAAGTGTCGTAGAATGTTGCCAGAAAAAGTCCCAAAAGAAAGTTAGAAATAAGTAGCAGCTGCATGGAAGTGTCAGCTTTCTGCTTAATAGACTGGTAATACGAATTATCCTGAGTCATTTGTAAGTGTTTAGTTGAAGTCAGTAAGTAGAGTCTGAATTATGTTGTTTGAATTAGAACTGTCATAGACTGAAAGTGAACAGCCATATGCTTGAACAGCACTCCAACCAAAGAAGGGAGCGGGCTTTCCGCCAATAAAGTCTTCTACAGCCTGTTGTGCATAGTTTGAAGTAGGCTGTGTGCAATAGCGCGCTTTATTAAAGTTTCCCTTGTAGTAAAGTTGATGTTGCTGGTCAATGATGACAGCTTGAGGGGTGGCATATATGCCACATACAAGTGCAATTTTAGCGTCAGGTGTGTCAGTGATAATGTGGATTCCTTCAGGAAATGCTTCAGCAATAGTTGTTGGGTCTTTTCCATCTTCAACAACTACCACAAAGTTTAAATCATTTTTATGCTTGTTGTAGATGCTGCGGAAATGCTTGAGGTTAAAACGTGAGCAAGGACACTCATCATTGAAATAGTGTATAAATAGAGGAGTTGAGATAGAGGCAAGAGCAGTATGACTGAAATCAATATTGCTCCCAACTTCAACTTCTCGGTGATTTTCCGGAATTGGAGTCGGCTGAACATACTTGTATTCTTGTTCCCAAAAAATTGTGGCAACAATACAGCCTTGTACTACGAGCAGTACAAGTACTAAAAGCTTTTTCATTAATCTAGTTTTTGCTATTAAAAAAAACCTGTAATGAACAGGTAGTTAGTTTATTTGGTTTCGAGATGAGGGGGTTAGTCGAGTATTAAGCTGTTAGTAGTGCGAAAACGTATGGATTAGGGCAAATGTTTAAAAAAAAATGAACAGTTATTCATAATTTGTGTTAATCGTGAATGTATGTACTTGATAATGAGATTGTAAATCGTGGTAAAAAAATATAAAGTAATTAAACAAGGTTTTTAGATTATCAACTAACGGATACAATTGTACTATTTAATCAATAAAAAAGGCTTCTGAATCAGATCATTCAGAAGCCTTTTAGGTTAAAGGAGATGTTGTACTACTGATTTTTAACTTTCTCTTCTTGTAGCTCTCCCATGGTTTTATTGTTTTTCCATCCTGTAATCGGAATTAGGTAAGCGAATGAGATATTGGCACCTTGAAAATAGGCAGACTCCGATGATGTACGTTCAGGTCTTTCAAGGCTATCAGTCATTCCAGCAAAATAGCGGGCTTCCAATTGAAAATGTCCAATTCCTGTCAGTACAGACAGTCCACCACCTACCACAAGGTCAACGGAAAGTTGGTGAGGTTCTCTGTCGAAATAGTCATAGCGTTGTTCAGAGAGGTCTCCATAGACTTCGCTACTTTCATCTAGCAGGTAATTTGCCTGTGCTCCTGCATTGACGAATATATGTACCCTTTTGATGGGAAAATAAATATGTGCCAAAACCGGGACAGCCACTTGATCAAACTCTCTTTTGTAAAGAGCGACTCCTTGGCTGATGGCTTCTTGATATCCTTTGGTTTCGTAGTTTACTTCCCATTGCAATCCAATTTTCTTCTCTTTGAAATATTGGAAAATAACACCAGCTGTTTGTGTATTCAAACTCAGTTGGGCAATACCAGGCGAAAAAGTCATGGAAGGTAGTAAAATACCGCCTCTGAGACCTGCGGCAAACTGACCTTTTTGCAGCATATTTTGTTGTGCTGAGGCTACTTGGCTAAAAAAGGTAAAACCAATGATAAGCGAAAATATATATATTGCTTTATTCATGCAGAAGTATCATGTTTTAACTCAACAAAGTTATAATAATTTCAGATGCTCGATACCAATCAACACAATTTCTTTAAAACAGCCTTGACAAATGTGTTGGGGAAGGCTGTCACGTTGAAAAGTATAAAAAACGTGACAGGAGGCTCAATCAATGATGCTTTTCGATTGGAGACGGAGGATGGATACTTTTTCTTAAAATCAAATAGCCGTCATGGAGAACATATGTTTGAGGTGGAGTCCAAAGGGTTAGAGTTATTGAAAAGTGCAACTCAATTGAAAGTACCTGAGGTTGTCGGAACGGGTGTTTGTCAGGATAGGGCATTTATTGTCATGGAGTATTTACCGCCTTCAGTTGCCAGTCAATTGTATTGGAAAAAACTGGGTGAAGGATTGGCTGAGTTACATCGATTTAGGAGTAATCAGTTTGGGCTGGAGTATGATAATTTTATTGGTTCGCTGTCACAGTATAATCACCAGCATAAGGACTGGTTGACATTTTTCATAGACCAACGCTTGCGCCCACAGTTTGAATTAGCTTGTAGAAATGGAGTGATTAACCAAAACTATTTGGCAATGCTTTCTGAGCTAAAAGAGAAATTGAAAGGTATTTTTCCAACTGAAAAACCGTCGCTGTTACATGGTGATTTATGGAGTGGAAATGTCATGGCTTCAAATGATCCCCCATGCTTGATAGACCCTGCAGTCTATTATGGACACCGTGAAATGGAGTTAGCTTTTACCTTATTGTTTGGAGGGTTTGACCGTGCCTTTTATACTGCTTATCAAGATAACTTTCCATTGGATAAAGGTTTTGAAGAGAGAGTTCCTATATATAATATCTACCCACTTATGGTGCATGTTAACTTGTTTGGAGTGAGTTACTTTGGTGATGTTAGAGCTGTTTTGAATAAGTTGTTGGGATAAATTGAAAATCAGCATATTTCTGTCTGGAAAATATTATTATTATCCATCCTCTGTCTACTTTTTTTTCTATATTATTTCTACAAAATCATTTCAGTTGAGGAATTCAGTAAAATAGAATTGATCTGTAGCTGTCAAAATAAGTCCTACCCAAAAATCAGCTGCAAATTCTGACTTTCAAATTTAAAGTAACCCAAAAAAATGAGCCGAATATCCACTCCTGTGGAGCGTATCAAGGAGCATTATGACATTGTCGTAATAGGTTCTGGTTATGGCGCTTCCATTGCTGCTTCCCGAATGTCCCGTGCCGGACAAAAAGTTTGTGTTTTGGAAAGAGGAAAAGAGTTTCTTTCAGGAGAGTATCCTGATTCTACCTTGGAAGCTGCTTCCGAAATACAATTCAATGCCCCTGAAAAGCATATTGGTTCCCGAACAGGTTTGTTTGATTTCCATGTGGGAAAAGATATCAATGTCTTGGTTGGTTGCGGACTGGGAGGAACATCCCTAATTAATGCCAATGTATCGATTAAGCCTGATTTCAGGATATTCCAGCATGAGATATGGCCTGAGGAGATACGGAAGGAAAGTGAACAAGCTGAAAGTGAATTGGAAAAGGGCTATCAATTAGCCAAGGAGATGCTGAAGCCTAACGTATACCCTTCAAGTTATCCTCCATTGAAAAAGATGGAAGCTCACAAACAGTCAGCAAGGGCTATGGGAGAGCGGTTTTACAAGACCGAGATTAATGTCAATTTTGATATTGATGGAGTAAACCATATAGGTGTAGAACAGCGTCCGTGTAATAACTGTGGCGATTGCGTTTCGGGTTGTAACCATCAGGCTAAAAATACAACACTGATGAACTATTTGCCCGATGCTGTCAATCATAGGGCAGAGATTTTTACGGAAGTCGAAGTACAGTACCTTGAGAAAAAAGAAGATAAATGGTTGATTCACTATCAAGTATTGCGTTCGGGTAGGGAGCGGTTTGATGCGCCATCATTGGTTGTCAGGGCTGACATGGTTATTCTGGGTGCAGGAACATTGGGTTCGTCTGAGATATTGCTTCGTTCCAAGCAAATGGGACTCAAAGTTTCTGACAGGTTGGGAGAACGTTTTTCTGGAAATGGAGACGTGTTGGGCTTTGGCTATAACAATGATCAAGCAATCAATGGTATTGGAACGGGGAGTAAGAAAGAAGATACCAATAACCCTGTAGGTCCTTGTATTACGAGCGTGATTGATATGCGGAAAAATACGGAAGACCTTTCGGAAGGATCTATTTTGGAAGAAGGTTCAGTGCCTGCTGCCTTGGGTGATATTTTTCCAATGATGATGGCGACTACAGCCAAGCTAGTTGGTGAGGATACTGATGATGGATGGTTGGATAACCTGAAAGAAAAAGCAAGGGTATGGGAAAGCCTGACTAGAGGAGTGTACCATGGAGCTGCACGAAATACGCAAACCTACCTGACCATGTCTCATGATGATGCCAATGGAAAGATGCAATTGCAGGAGAACGGTCGTCTACGGATTGATTGGAAGGATGTAGGAGAACAATCAAATTTTGTGAAAGCCAATAAGGATATGCTCAAGGCAACCGCTGCTTTGGGCGGTACATATGTAAAAAAACCTATTTGGTCTGAGTCATTTGACCACAACCTGATTACTGTACATCCATTGGGAGGTTGTGCTATGTCAGGTGATGCTTCAAGAGGGGTGGTAGACCATAAGGGACAGGTTTATACAGGAGAAAACTCTGATGCCCTTCATAAGGGGTTGTATGTTTGTGATGGTGCCGTAATACCTGTTTCATTAGGAGTAAACCCGTTATTAACGATTTCGGCTTTGGCAGAAAGAAGCTGTATGCAGATTGCCAAGCAGCATGGCTGGACGATTGACTATAGTCTGAAACATGTACCTCAAGCCAAGCCTTCCACACCTGACAAACTAGGTATTCAGTTTACTGAAACTATGAAAGGGTATATCTCTATGGGAGAGAATCTGGACTTTGAGTTTGCCGCAGAAATGGGGAAACAGAACGGAACCCCTATCTCTTTTACCATGACGGTAGTAGCAGAAGATGTGGTCTCACTGATTGAGAACAGGGAACATGCAGCGGAAATGATTGGGACAGTAAGTTGTCCATTGATCTCTTCCAAGCCAATTACCGTCACTCGTGGAGCATTCAACCTATTTACAGAGGATGCTACCCAGATGGAAACACGGAATATGCATTACCTGATGAACCTTGATACAGAAGAAGGCAAACATTATAGACTTGAGGGGTATAAGGTGATAAGAAATGACAGAGGTCTTGATCTTTGGTCTGATACAACTACACTGTACGTGACATTGTACAGTATGCCTGATGAGCAGGAAGTGGGAAAGGGAATTCTAAAGATTGCAACTACGGATTTCTTGAAGCAGATGACGACCATGAGGGTAATCAATGCAACCTCTAACACCCAAAAGCTTCAAACGCTGGCAGCCTTTGGGCGATTCTTTGCGGGTGAGCTGTTTGAAACTTATGGAGGAGTGTTCGCAAGGGATAACCTGTTGAACCCTAAAGCACCTCCGAGAAAGAGGCGTCCACTGCGGGCTCCAGCACCTGAAGTAGCTTATTTCAATGCCAAGGATGGTGTGACCTTAAAGTTGACACGTTATCATGGAGGGAGAAAAGGACCTGTGATGTTATCACATGGTTTTAGTGTTTCGAGTTTTATCTATGCACTTGATACCATAGAAACCAATATGGTGGAATATCTCTGTACACATGGGTATGATGTCTGGCTGATTGATTACCGTACAAGTGTTGAACTTCCGTCATCTTCCAAACAATGGAGTGTGGATTGGATAGCCGCCAATGACTATCAGCCTGCGGTCGATTATATCCGGAAAATGACAGGAGCCCCTGCTGTACATGTCATTGCTCATTGTGTTGGATCGGTTACATTTTTCACCTCCATGCTACAAGGGTTGGAAGGAATAGCCTCCATTGTGGGAATGCAGATTGGAACAGATATGATAGGAGCACCTCAAACCAAGCTGAAAGCCTCTTTGCACTTGCCAAGTTTACTTGATTCTTTAGGATTCAGTACCATGAATGCTTATACCGATCAGAATACAGGAATTGTGGGCAGGGTATACAACAAATTGGTGAAAGTATATTCAGCTGCGATTGATAATGAATCCAATAATGCAGTGTACAACAGGATCAACTTTATGTTTGCACCGCTCAATGAGAAGTATAACCTGAATCAGGAAACCTTGGAGGCATCCCATGAGATATATGGAATCACCAATATGACGACTTATAAGCAACTTGCAGAGATTATGCGTCATACGTATTTGGTTGGAGAGAATGGAGAGGATGTTTACCTGCCAAAAGTAGAGGAATTGCTCAACTTGCCAATCACCTTTATTCATGGAGAAAAGAACAGGGTATTTATTCCTGAATCAACAGAAAAGTCATTTGAACGACTGTGTAAACTGAATGGTGCAGACAAGTATGACAGGCATGTGATTCCATTATATGGTCACCTTGATTGTGTCATTGGTAAAAATGCTGTTCATGATGTGTATCCACATGTAGTTGCACACCTTGAGAAGTATGCAGAAAGAGTAGTGAAAGCCTAAACCTTTAGCGCCTGAAGGACCATGCCCTTCAGGCGCATATTTATGACCCATTTATCTTCCCAATTATGTCCGAAATTCAATATATCTGCTTGTCAGATATGCATTTGGGGGCAAGTAACAGTTTATTGACCCCGCTTCGACCCTCCATATCAGGAGAAACCAAAAATGAAAATCTGATTGCCCCCCTCGAAACAAGTCCTATCCTGAAAGAGACGATAGAAACCCTCAAGTTTATTGTCAGAAATAATAACAGAAAAATAAAACCGAAGCTTATTCTAAATGGTGACTTGCTGGAGTTGGCTTTGGCCAATACGAACGAAGCAGGGATGGTGTTTGAGCGACTCTTGGAACAACTGTTTCCTCAAGGAGAGAAAGCTGTTTTTGACTCGGAATTGATTTTTATCCCCGGTAACCATGACCATCACCTTTGGGAAACTGCCCGTGAAGCACAATACCTGAACTATGTATCTCAACTAAAGGAAAAGTATTTACCCGAGCCTTGGCATACAACTAAAATGTTCAACCCAGACCCTGTACCTTCTTTGTTTTTGAAAGGACTGATTAACAGGAATGCAAGTCTTAAGAATAAGGTAAGTGTTAATGTGGTGTACCCAAATTTGGGTATTCTGGATACAGAAGGTAAGAAATGTGTTGTATTCAGTCATGGACATTATGTAGAGTCTCTTTATTCCCTGATGACAACACTCAAAACCATGATTATCCCTGATAGGGAAAAGCCACGTCACATTTGGGATATAGAAGCAGAAAACTTTGCATGGATTGATTTCTTTTGGTCAACTCTTGGGCGTTCCGGAGAAGTTGGCAAAGACGTAGAATCTATTTACAACAAGATTCAGGTACCTGAAAAGTTTGATGAGTTGTTGCGCCAGTTTTCCAAAAGCTTCTCAGGTAAGGTGACTGACAAGGTATTTATGCAGTGGTTAATTAAGACTGCATTGGACTATATACTACCAAAAACAGTAGGGACAATTGCACGCAGAGAAAGGGGAGATACTTCCAATGTATTAAGTGAAGATGCTAGATGCGGGTTAAAGTGTTATATTGAGGAGCTACTGCCGCTACAGATGAAACGTGAGCTAAAAGATAAGCCTATTCCGGAGCAGGTCACTTTTATTTTTGGACATACCCACAAACCTTTTCAGGAACTGCAAGCCTACAGAGGTTTTAAGAAAGCTATCCATATTTTCAACTCAGGAGGTTGGGTGGTAGATACCATCAAAGAGGAACCGTTTCGTGGTGCGGCTGCAATCCTTGTGGACGACAATCTGGATACGGTTTCATTGCGTTTGTACAATGAGCAGGACTACCGGACAAGAGTGGAAGCACCTTCACAACACCCTTTCTTTTACCAGATAGATAACCTAGTGAAATCAGAGCAACATAAGTTTGAAGAGTTGACACGTCTTATTTGGGGTGAAGTGAAAAATAGAATTGGAGTGCTGGAAGAAGAAATAGACCAGACTTGATGATGTTGAGATAGTACTTTTATTCGATAGAATATAACAAGGTAAAAATTGTATGTTTTGACTTTTGTATTGGTAAAATCATTACTAGCATTAACTTAATACTTGTAAACAAAGATAAGCAGCAGTAACATATTGCTGCTTATTCTCTTCCAAGATCCCTTATCTCATACCTGACAACCTTCGTCATTACCCAATCATGAAAAAAATATTTCTAACCTCGTTTCTGTTAACGTTGATAGGCTTTGTAGGGACTGATACATTTGGCCAGAAAACTGTAGTACTTGATGATGTCGAGAAACTCTACAGTATTGGTACAAGTACATATGTGTTTAAAGATGAAAGCCACAAGATGGAAATTGAAGATGTTACCATTCAGGGACACCTTTTCTTTCAGTCAAAAGAGGATGTATTGAATTTTGGTAATAATAAGGATATCATCTGGTGTAGGTTAACTTTGGAGAACAGTTTACAGAAAGCGTTAATGTTGGAGGTTGGGAGTGGATTGCTTCAAAGTGTAGAACTGTTTTATGAGGATGGTATCACAGGAGAGTTTGTATCAGTAAAAGAAGGGTCTATTTTTCCATACTCAGAGAGGCGTATCAAAATGCCCACTTTATTTTTTGAGTTGCCTGAGTTTACTGGAGAAAAAACATTTTACCTGAGAATCAATTCTGAGTTTGCACATTTTCCTATCAAGGTCGGAACAGCTAAGGCCTTCTTTCAGTCCCAACATATCGTGGACTTCTGGAATGGGATATTCTATGGATTCGTGATTTTGATTGCCTTTTATAATTTCTTCATCTTCATGATGGTGAAAGAGCGGGTTTATATTTACTACGTTTTGTATGTGGTGTGCCTTGGGTTGTTTATTGGTCAGCTAAAAGGTCATGGAATAGAATTTGTTTGGGGAGAAAGTATATGGCTCAATACACACGGATCTATCTTTCCATCGTTTGCGGGAATCTTCTCTATCTTATTTACAACAAGCTTTTTGAATACACGTAGGACAGCTCCTACAATCCATAAATTATTCCTTGGTTCAATTGGTGCATTCTTGTTGGCGCTAGGGGCAGGGATAAGTGGGGATATTTTGGTAGCCTCTACGCTCAATCAGCTTTCCGGTTTTATAAGTATTGTTTTTATAACAGTGACTTCTCTGAAATTGATAAAAACCGGCTACACACCTGCTCGATACTTTATCTTGGCTTGGTCATTTTATGTAGTCAGTATCTTTGTGTTTATTTTGGCAGGTGCTGCCATTACGCCATTTTTTGAATTCCATAATTATGTATTGCAAACAGGCGCAGCTTTGGAGATGACCTTGCTTTCAATTGCTTTGGCTGAAAAGATCAACCATTACAAGCGAGAGAGAGCGGAAGCACAGGAACAGGCATTGGCTTCTTTGAAGGAGAATGAACGCTTGATAAAAGAGCAGAATCAAGTGTTGGAACAAAAAGTAGCGGAAAGGACCGAAGAGCTTTGGCAGATCAATGATGAGTTGAGCAGTACTTTAGAGACTGTCAATGAGCAGAAAACACTGATCGAAAAGAAAAATATGGCGATCACTTCCAGCATCAATTATGCACAACGTATTCAACAGGCCATGCTCCCACTCAAGGAAAAGATAGATACACATCTGCCAGAACATTTTATACTGTTTCAGCCAAGAGATATTGTCAGTGGGGACTTTTATTGGTTTGAGGAAGTGAATGGGAAATCAGTGGTCGCAGTGGTTGACTGTACAGGACATGGAGTACCTGGAGCATTTATGTCGCTTATAGGGAATGATTTATTACATGAAATTGTGGTAATCAAAGAGATTACAGATCCGGGTAAAGTATTGTCATTACTGAATAAAGGAATACAGCAGGCGCTTAAACAGCAGGATACACAGAATAGGGATGGAATGGACATGACCATCTGTACAGTTGACAAACAGAGGAAAGAGCTAGCTTATGCAGGTGCCAAAAATCCATTACTTTATGTACAGCAGGGAGAGATTCAGGAAATCAAAGGAGATCGTTATTCTATTGGAGGGTATCGTACCGAGCAAAACATGGATTTTACGACCCATACCATCCCATTGGATGAGAAAACAACCTGTTATATGTTCAGTGATGGTTATGCCGATCAGTTTGGGGGAGAAAACAATCAGAAGTTTATGAAGAAAAGACTTCGGAACCTGTTGTGGGACATTCATGAGAAGCCATTTGATGTACAGCAACGTCTCTTGGAAGAAAACCTTAAACAATGGATGGGGAATACCCATTCACAGTTGGATGATATCTTGGTAATGGGTTTTAAAGTAAACTAAGTTCATTGGTTAGCCTATAAAAAAAGAAAGACATGCTTACAGGCATGTCTTTCTTTTTTGTTCCTAATTGGAATCAATTAGCAGTGAAAATTACATTGAACCTTCTTCAGTTGAGAAGATCTCAGCAAGTTTATCTTCCAAAGCTTTTCCTCTCAGGTTCTTGGCAATGATCTTACCTTCCTTATCCAAAAGTAAAGTAGCTGGGATAGCTGTAATGTTATAAGCTTTAGCAGCTTCTGATTGCCAGAATTTCAGGTCTGAAACCTGAGGCCAAGTCAGTTTGTCTTTTTCAATTGCTTGTACCCAATCCTCTTTCTTTCTGTCAAGAGATACACCAAAGATTTCGAAGCCTTGATCGTGGTACTTGTCATACAGTTTTACAACATTAGGGTTTTCTGCACGGCAAGGACCACACCATGAAGCCCAGAAGTCAATCATTACAACTTGACCTCTTAATGAAGAAAGTGCAACTTCTTTTCCTTCAGGAGTAGCAAGTTTGATCTCAGGAGCCATTTCACCAACAGCAGTCTGCTTGCTAGAGCTTAGTCTCTTAGCAATTTGATCAACCATTTCATTGCCAGGGTTTTCTTCTTGCATTTGTTTTACAATTGGCTCAGCAAATGCGTATTCGCTATCTAGGTCAATTTGTTGTAAAACAAGTACGTTAACCAAAGAGCCACCTGCTTTCTTTGCAAATTCTTTTCTCTTTTCAGTAACTGTTTTCTGGAAGTCTTCGAATTTAGCTTCAACAGCTGCTTTGTCTTCTGCTTGCATGTACTCTTCACGAAGCGCCATTACTTGCTCATTCTCTTTCGCAGACATTTCCTGAAGCTCCTCTAGTAGGTCGTTGTCTTTAGATCCTGAAATATCGTATTTAGATTTTTCCTGATCGTATTTGAAAGTCAGCTCTTCACCAGCAAGGATGAAAGGGAACTGGTTTGTGTTATAGATGTTGGCAAGGAAGATACTAGGAGCATCAACCTTTACATCAGCAGTGAATTTACCGTTTTCGTCAGCTGTTGCTTTGGCAACCTCATCGCGGGAACCACTTGCACCAATAGCGTAAATTATTACCTCAGCATTGTCTCCTTTAGGAGCCTCCAACGTACCTGAGATAGTGGTAGTTGTAGGGTAAGTCACTTCTTTTTTCTGGGTGTTGCAAGCAACTGCCAGTATTCCAAGGATCAATGCAAATAAATGCAGTTTTTTCATTTTGATCTAAGATTGTAAAGGTTTGAATAGTTTTTTGAGTGCACCCTGAATGACAGGTTAACTGTTTTTCAGGGTGCCGACATAGTCCTGTATGAACAATCAGACAAGTTATCAAATACAAGATAACAGCGTGTTAACTTCAATTTTCTTGCCTAAGCATCAAAGGTGCTTATTTTTCCAATACCTCCCTAATAAGCTGGTTAGCTTTTTTAGGATCGACTTTGCCATTGCTAAGTTTCATAACTTCTCCCATAAATAGCCCCAGTAAGTTTTTCTTACCAGATTGGTAGGCTTTCACTTTATCAGGGAACTTGGCAAGAGCCTGCTCTATAATTGGAATAATAGAGTCATCATCGCTATCCTGTATCAGGTCCAACTGGTGGGCAAGTGTTTCAGCTGTTGTCTCAGGTTGTTCCATCATTTTTGGCAACAACTGATTGGAAGCCGCCGTGTAAGAAACCTTGTTTTCTTCTACCAGTTCAATAATCGATGCAATTTGCTCAGCTGATAACGGGAACTCCTCCATGCTGATCGACTTATCATTCAGACATGACTTGATAGGACCCATCATCCAGTTTGAAGCAACTTTGTATTGATTGGTTTTAGAACAGAGCGCTTCAAAGAAAAAGGCAATATCTTTTTGGTCAGTCAAAACCTGTGCATCATATTCAGGTAAGCCGTATGTATTTGTAAACTTTTCGAATAGCTCTTTCGGAAGGCTTGGCATCCCTTTTCGGATCGACTGAATCCATTCTTCAGAAACAATCAAAGGTGGAAGGTCAGGACAAGGGAAGTACCTGTAATCATTGAGTGTTTCCTTGCTTCTCATCCCTGAAGTACTGCCATCTTGTGCATTGAACGTGCGTGTCTCAGAGTCAATGGTTCCTCCGTTTTCAATGATCTCGACCTGACGGACAAACTCATGTTCAATAGCGCGCTGTACATTTCGAATAGAGTTCATGTTTTTGACCTCTACTTTTTTGCCATATTCAGCAGCTCCTTTAAGGCGAATTGAAATGTTGGCATCACAACGCATCGAGCCTTCTTCCATATTGCCATCACAGATGTCAAGGTAGCGTACAAGCTTTCTCACTTCAGTCAGGTAGGAGTGAGCCTCTTCAGCTTGTCTGATGTCAGGTTCAGACACAATCTCAATAAGTGGTACACCTGCACGGTTCAAATCCACCAGAGTATCAGGTTCTCCTTCTAGGTGAATAGATTTACCAGCATCCTCTTCCATGTGGATACGGTTGAGGGCAATGTTTCTTTTAGTCCCTTCTTTGGTTTTGACTTCTACATGACCACCCATACAAATAGGCGTTTTGTCCTGTGTTGTCTGATACCCCTTTGGCAGGTCAGGGTAGAAGTAGTTCTTCCTGTCAAAGATGTTGTATTCTGAAATGCGAGAATTGCATGCAAGTCCCATCTTGATAGCATACTCCAATACCTTCTTGTTTGCTTTTGGAAGTGTACCTGGATGTGCCAATGTGATGACGCTAATATTAGTGTTGGGTTCTTGACCAAATGCATTGGCATCGGATGAGAATATCTTAGAGGAAGTCTGCAGTTGAGCATGGACTTCCAGTCCTACAACCAATTCGTATTTATCTAAAGTTGCTTTGTCCATTCAAATAGAGTTTATCAGAGCTGTCCTGAAGTGTTCGTAGTAAAATTCAAATTTCTAATGAGATAAAGCCAAAAATAAACAAAAAATTGGTACAGAAGATTAGGAATATGCGTTGCTTTAAGAAAGATTGATTTTCGTCCGTAACAAATGGGTAATGGGATTCTATTGTTTGGGAATACTCTGAAATTATTTTTGACTGTCGGGAAAAACTTTATCGTTTTAGCTGAAAAAAAAATCAGGGAAAGAATCAGGTTTATGTTATGAGGTTTTAAGTGGTTGGAAATGAGATTTTTTAGCTTTGTTTGCTACTTGAAATAGTTCATTTCAGATAGGTTTTTCATGACCTTAACAATCAGTAATCGTAAAATTTTTTAGAGAAAACTTTTGTGCTTTTATTCTAAAGCTATACATTTGCACTCGCAAAAAACAAGCAATGCTCCGTTCGTCTAGGGGTTAGGACGCCAGGTTTTCATCCTGGTAGCAGGGGTTCGAATCCCCTACGGAGTACCAACTGTTAAGTTTACGGCAGTCAAAACAAGTAAACACCCGCTCCGTTCGTCTAGGGGTTAGGACGCCAGGTTTTCATCCTGGTAGCAGGGGTTCGAATCCCCTACGGAGTACCAACTGTTAAGTTTACGACAGTCAAAACAAGTAAACACCCGCTCCGTTCGTCTAGGGGTTAGGACGCCAGGTTTTCATCCTGGTAGCAGGGGTTCGAATCCCCTACGGAGTACCAACTGTTAAGTTTACGGCAGTCAAAACAAGTAAACACCCGCTCCGTTCGTCTAGGGGTTAGGACGCCAGGTTTTCATCCTGGTAGCAGGGGTTCGAATCCCCTACGGAGTACCAACTGTTAAGTTTACGACAGTCAAAACAAGTAAACACCCGCTCCGTTCGTCTAGGGGTTAGGACGCCAGGTTTTCATCCTGGTAGCAGGGGTTCGAATCCCCTACGGAGTACCAACTGTTAAGTTTACGGCAGTCAAAACAAGTAAACACCCGCTCCGTTCGTCTAGGGGTTAGGACGCCAGGTTTTCATCCTGGTAGCAGGGGTTCGAATCCCCTACGGAGTACCAACTGTTAAGTTTACGGCAGTCAAAACAAGTAAACACCCGCTCCGTTCGTCTAGGGGTTAGGACGCCAGGTTTTCATCCTGGTAGCAGGGGTTCGAATCCCCTACGGAGTACCAACTGTTAAGTTTACGGCAGTCAAAACAAGTAAACACCCGCTCCGTTCGTCTAGGGGTTAGGACGCCAGGTTTTCATCCTGGTAGCAGGGGTTCGAATCCCCTACGGAGTACCAATAAAAAAGCCACCTCATGGGTGGCTTTTTCTATTTATAAGCTTTTCTATTGCATAAGCCACTTTATGGCTTCATCACGATTTTCAAACTGTTTGGCTTGAGTGTTGTGATTCAGATGGCTCAGTGCTTCTTCATAAGCAGTATCTAAAGAGAGCCGAGCAAAAATTTTCTTAGGCAGTACGACAGCACCCTTAACTATTCCTTCGTCGGTAATTGCAGGTATCATCACATCATCATTGTATTGCTGATTGGATCGGTGAAGCTGTGGGGCTATAGATACATCCATGAGAATACGTGATGCTTTATGCTTTTTAGCAAACTCAATAATTTTAGTGCCATCTTCTTTCAGCTTACCTTCTGGTACAAAATCCTCTGACCAATCCAATATCAGCATATCCTTTTCTTTGTCGTATGACAAGTCGAGAAAGCCAAAGTTTAGTTGTTCCATGTTGTGTCAATCAAATTTAGGAGCTAATCCGTTGTTGAAGTCGTAACAATGAGTAGTGTGTTTCATGTTGAATAGATATTCAAGGTAACTTTTTTGATCAATTCTTCAGAAGGTTTTTCAATAAAAAAATGAAGTATTTATAAAGGATGCTTCAAAAATGAAGGGGTATATAATAAAAGGAATGACAATGATACTTCTGAGGGAAAAATTTGTTGTAAGAATAACATTGATTAGAAGTCTCTCATTATAACAGAAATTTCAAAAATGAAATGATGAATACAAGATACACCTATAAGCTGTTGACATTAGTTTTTTTATCTATAGCCTGTAGTCCTGTACTGCATAAGGTGCGGTCAGATAGTAAGACAATGGCCATACAGCAACAGATGCAGGCAGACAATGAACTAATGGAGGTGGTAACAACTTATAAACAAGAATTGGATAAGGAAATGAATGAAGTGATTTCCTTTGCTACAATGGATCTGACCAAAGATGATGGCGCTTTAGGGAACTTGGTATGTATAGCTTGTGAAGAAGCACTCCAGAAGTATAAAAATGTAAAGGCAGATATTTGCTTGATGAATACAGGTGGTCTGCGTGCACCTATTTACCAAGGGGCAGTCACGAAAGGGGATGTGTTCGAGCTGATGCCTTTTGACAATTCATTGGTCTTGATTACGCTATCAGGAGACAGAATACAAGAGTTGGTGGACTTTTTGGCAATTAAGGAGCAACCAATATCAGGGTTAGAGATGACTGTAAGAAATAACGAAATAGAAACTGTAACGATCAATAGTCAGCCATTCGATCGAAACAAATCATATACTGTACTAACATCAGATTACCTGTTTGGTGGAGGGGATAATATGGTGTTTCTTAAAGATCCTGAAGAATCGGAGTTTCTTAATATTTTGGTGAGAGATGCCATTATGGAGTATTGTGTGCAGCATGATAGCATTGCTGTTGCAAAAGAAAATGGGGTCATTTTTCTTAAAGAAGTAACTACTGACTGATATGGATATAAATCAAGGAAGAAGAGGATTTATCAAGCAGCTTTTAAGGAATACAGCATTGGTGGGTGCTGGTTTATGGTTGCCGGTACCGTTGTTCGGAGCTTCTTCTACAGTCAAAAAGCTCACCATCCTGCATACCAATGATACACATAGTCATATTGAGCCATTTCCTGAAACTGATAGGAAATATCCTGGAATGGGAGGAGTAGTACGGCGAAAGGCTTTGATAGAAAAAATTCGGGAGGAGGAAAAGAATGTATTGCTACTAGATTCGGGAGATATTTTTCAGGGAACACCCTACTTCAATTTCTTTAAAGGAGAAATTGAATTTAAGGCAATGTCTGCCATGAAGTATGATGCAGCGACCATTGGAAATCATGATTTCGACAACACTGTTGAGGGACTGGAAGCTATGTTGCCACATGCTGATTTTGATTTCGTGATAGCCAATTATGACTTTAGCAATACTGCAATGAATGGGCGCTCTCGACCTTACAAGATTTTTGAAAAAGATAAGATAAAGGTTGGGGTTTTCGGGTTAGGAATTGAGCTTGAGGGGTTGGTGGCTAAAGGTTGTTATATGGAAACAGAATATATTGATCCGATTGCTGTGGCACAGGAATATAGCTCAAAGTTAAGAGATAAGGAGAAATGCGATTTAGTGATTTGCTTATCCCATTTGGGATATAAGTATGACCATGAGAATGAGTCGGAAAAGGTATCAGACATAAAGCTTGCAGCGGCAACTGAAGGTATTGATTTGATATTGGGAGGCCATACCCACACATTTTTGGATGAGCCTGTGACTGTAACCAATGCAAAGGGAAAAGAGGTACTGATAGCACAGGTGGGCTTTGGTGGTATCAAGTTAGGTAGGATAGACTTCTATTTTGATACTAAAACAAATGGTTTGGCATGGCATAGTACACAAGATAGCCAAGTATATCAGATCGGGTAAAAGCCACTTTTTAAAATGGAAAAAGCCTGTGAATCGAGAAATACGAATCACAGGCTTTATGTGTGCTATTTAGAATGAGTAACGAAGACCAATCTGGGCTTGCCATCTTGAGCTGTTAACTCCTGAATCATCAATACTCTCAACTTTACCATCAGAAGGAGCATTGAAGTTATAAACTGGCTTTGTAATGTCATTTCCACCACCTTCAAGTTGTTCATATCCAACATGGCTAATCAACCCGAAGTTTTCATTCTGAACAAAGTATTGTCTACCCCAATCCTTGTTCAGCATATTAGTGAAGTTGAATATATCGAATGTTACTTCCAAGGTGTGCTTGTAGTCTCCAGTTTCAATGAAGAAGTGCTGCTTTAGTCTAAGGTCAAGCACTGTCTGGAATGGAAGTCTGTCCCCATTTCTTTCAGCATATTGCCCTCTTCTGTCTCTTAGGTATTCATCACCTCTGATGTAGGCGTCCAGTTCTTCCCATTGTTGTTCTGCTGACTTGATCAGTGTACCATCAGCGGCAAATTGGTCCACTAGCCTGATTTGGTCAGCTCTGTCAGGAACAAAGATAAGGTCCGCTTGGGTACTGCCCGAACCGGTATCATCATTGGCAATCTGTCCTGAGCCGGAGATAGGCGTGCCATCTTCTGTAAAGGTAGAACCACCACCATAGATGTAAGAGAACCTTGTACCTGATTGGGCTGTAAGGAAAAGGGCAATAGAAGTACCGAAGTGTTGGAGGTATTCTTTGGAATAAGATACAAACCCGACTACTCGATGTCCTAGGTCAAAGTCAGAATAAGTAAGGTCAAGCCTGTTTTTACCATTGACATTTTCCATAAATCGCCACTGAGAGGAGTTTTGAGATGAAGTACCATCATTGACCGCTTTTGATCTACCATAAGTATATGCTACGCTTACATCAAAACCAGTTTTCTTAAAGCTTTTTTGTAAGGATGCAGTCACATTGTATGAATACCCTTTTTGTGTATTATCAGCTAAGATAATTCGAGTATAGCGGCTGTCTACTGGGTCACGACGGTCGTAGACAGGGCGTCTGTCGCCATCTTGAGGACCATCTAGGCGTTGCGTTGCTGGTTTGGTATTGACGTTGTAATACACAACATCGTTAAGCTTTTTGGTATAAAGGAATTCTCCACTGAACACCAAGTCCCAAGGAAGTACATGGTCAACGCCGATACTCGTTCTAAGCACCTGAGGAAGTTTGAAGTCATCCACAAAAAGGTCCATTTGTCCTGAAGGGATAGGGTCTTCTTTACCGAAGTCAACAGCTGTATATTGGTTATTTGGGTCAGGTTCAAAGTTAAGACCATTGTTGATGAAATCTTGGTCGTTGGCTGTGACACCACCAATGGTAATGCCATTGTTGGTATAGGAACCTGCTGGCCACACAAGTGGTACACGGCTGTTGAATATACCGAATCCACCACGTATTTGAAGCCTTTCGTCTCCATGTACATCCCAGTTGAAGCCGATTCTTGGAGCAAACAATAACTGAGGGTCAAACATTTTACCTGATCGAGCTCCTTCTAAATCGTAGAACAGCTCTACATCAGGTCTTGTCTGATTATTGAAAGTCGTATCCACCGTAGGGTCGTCATTGAATATAGGAATATCAACCCTTACCCCTAAAGTGAATTTCAGGTTATCAAGTACCTGATATTCATCTTGAGCATAAAACCCAAGTTGGAATGCATTGAAGTCAGCCGCCGCCGCACTACCATCTCCGGTTACGTTATCTACCAGTGAGTAGCTACGGGCGTAGTTGTTGGGAACTTCTTCATTGATAAAGTCAGAGACGTTGTTGAAAGTGTATTCACCAAAGTTCTGACGGATAAACAAGTTATACACCTTATAAAACTCGTTGTGTGTACCAAATGTAAAGGTATGACGACCTTTGAAAAGGGTTAGGTTATTGGTGATGGTGAAGATATCCTGCTCCAAGGCATTTGCAGCAGAGAATGCCTCGCTACCGAAGTTGATTCTACCACTACCATCATTGATAATTACACTTGGAAAATTAGCTCCCAGAGGGTCTCGGTCATCTCGAACCCTTGTATAACCTAAGATCAGGTCATTGGACACATCTGAACTGAAGGTACTTTTTAGCTGGATAGCAGAAGAGTTAGTAGTGGAGATAAAGGATATACCAGCATTGGTGAAGTAAATGTTGGTATTGGAAGATCTGGTAGGAGATGTGTTATCACCTTTGGTGTAGCTGTGTCGTATTGATAGCTTGTGATTTTGGTTGATATTCCAGTCAATTTTCCCTAAGAATTTTTCACCATCCAAGGAGATGGTATTGTTGTCATAGGCTCCCATGCTATATCCATATCTTTCGTCTACAAATGAGATCAGTTCGCTAAGTCCATCTGCATCCGTATTACCTTGGTAGTCATTTACATTAAATGGCTGAGGGGTTTCATCACGCTGAATTTCGGCATTGACAAAAAAGAAAAGCTTGTTCTTGATGATTGGCCCACCAAGACGAGCCCCGTAGGTTTTGGCACTAAAAGGATCTGCCTTTACCCTTCTGATATCGTTGTCATCAGTAGGAGTTTTACCTGTAATGTTTTCATCCCTGAACAGGTAATAGATAGAGCCATCAAACTTGTTTTTACCACTTCGGGTTACAGCGTTAATCCCTCCTCCAGCAAATCCACCTTGACGCACATCATAGGGAGCAACCACCACCTCAATTTGCTCAATAGCATCAACACTGATAGGTGAAATACCTGATTGACCACCATTGTTGCCATTTTCTGCCAGTCCAAATACATCATTGTTGACAGCACCATCAATAAAGATGGAATTATAACGGTTGTTGCTACCGGCAATGGTAATACCTCCATTGGAAGTAATTCGGGCTTGAGGGGTGACCCTTGTAAAGTCAGAAAGGTCACGGGCAACAGTAGGGAGGTTGTTGATCTGTTCAACATTGACTGTAGTTTTGGCACCTGTTCTATCTCCATCGATGATGCCTTCAGCCTGTCCTGACACGATCACTTCTTCGAGTGTTTGATCTTCTTCTGACATCTTGAAGTCCTGTCTCAGGTTTTGTCCAAGCTTCACATAAATACCTTCAAGTTTGACCTCCTGAAAACCAAGGAAAGAAGCTGTAAGGGTATAGGGGCCTCCTACTTGTAGGTTGGGAATTCTATAAAAACCTTCTGTGTTGGTCGTCGCCCCATATTCTGAGCCAGTTGGTACATGTACAGCGATTACTGTAGCACCTATGAGTGTCTCACCAGTGGAGGCACTGACGACACTACCATTTAATCCTGCGGTAGTACTCCCCTGACTAAAAGCAAGAGAGGTTAAGGATGTAAGAAACAATAGTAAAAGTAGTTTTTTCATATCAGTTAGCTGGTTTGATATCGTTGTTTGTACATTGTTAAAATAGCTATATAATCTTAAATGGACTATAATGAAGGTGTTACGTTTTTGAATATTTATCACTAATAAATGTGAATGCTTATGTTTGTAATGTAAGATCCACTACCTTCTAATAGTATGAAACAAGTTGTTACGATCACTTTCTTCCGTTTTTTGAGCTTACCCGATCAAGTTTGGGCTTTTAGGATGATGGGGTTAGGCAAATATGCTTTACAGGATGTTGAAGGATTGACTTTTTGCAAGTTGATGGGAACAGGTGCCAAAAATGGCTTTAGCCTTATGCCTGACTTTACATCGTATTGCCTATTGTGTGTTTGGGAAAACCAGACGTACTCGGAGGCTTTTATGGCAAACTCTTCAATGTTTAATGAGTACCGTACCCGATCAGATGAGTTGTTGACCATTTGGATGCAGTCCTTTCAAGTACATGGGCGGTGGGCTGGGGTACAACCCTTTGATTGTACTAATCGTTATGAGGAATTGCCGATAGCAGTGCTCACTAGGGCTACTATTCGGACTAACAAGTTATATTCCTTTTGGAAGCAAGTACCTAAGGTCAGTCAGTCAATTGTTAATTGCGAAGGTCAACTTTTTGCGAAGGGAATTGGGGAGTTACCATTTGTACAGCAAGCTACTTTCAGTCTTTGGCAGGATGAAGCATCTATGAAGTTATACGCTTATCATAACAAGGCTCATAGGGAAGTTATCCAGAAAAAGGTTCAGGGAAATTGGTACAAGGAAGAGCTATTTGTTCGCTTGCAACCAATTGCTGTAGAAGGGGGAATATTTGGTGTAAATCCGCTTCAAAAATACTTTGAATAGCATATAGAGTGCAGTTATCATTTAAATATTGAAAAACTTAGAATCTATTAAATCAAATAAAGATTCTTGATCATTCAATTAGGGTTTGTTAATAATGATGACTAGTATTTACATCATTAATCAATTATTAACCCATTAGAACCATATATGAAAGGGACAATTCACATTTGTCTTGGTAAGATGATCAAGCAAAATTATGGCCCAACCAAATGGGAAGAATGTTTAACCTCAATGGGCTTGTCAGCCAACCATGACTTTTCTGTTTATGACGATGTTGATGAAAGCCTCACCATGGAATTCATCGTTAATACCACAAAAGTTTTGGGAGTGCCACTATCTCAAATATTTGATGAATTTGGAGAATACTGGTCTTGCTCTTATGCACCTGAAGTGTATAAGGCATTTTATCTGAGTGTTTCTTCTACAAGGCAGATGATAGAAAAGTTGGACAATATCCATGTAGTTATGACCAAAGCAATGGATAGTGCCCGTCCTCCACGGTTTGAGTATAAATGGCTGGAAGGAAATAAGCTGGAGCTGACATATAACTCGCAGCGCCAGTTGATAGACCTAATGATTTCCTTGATAAAAGGGCTAGACAAGAAATTCCAGTGCAATACAAACATTACCAAAATGGGCCCTTCAAAAATGATTTTAGAGTTTAATTAACGAACTGAAAATTTATTAACCCATTGAAAAACCCTTAAGACTTTTCTTAAGGGCTTTTTTTGTTATTGGGAAATTCTGAAGTAGACGCCTCCACTAAAGTCTCCTTGGACGACGGGAACAGAGGAAGTGACACCTAAACCAGTTGAGGGCCCACCTGTACCTATACCGACATATCCGCCAACACCATCAAAGTAAAAAGGCATCAATAGCCTGCCCTGAAACCTGAGGCCAAAATGATCGGCTAAAGGGATTTTGATACCACCACCAAATGTGATTGCCAGTCGCCATGCATCTATGCTGTTGTCCTTATCGTTTAGACGTGCGGCACCAGCACTGAATTGTGCAAAGGGGATGAGTGCTGAGTTACTTCTGAATTCTCTAAGCCCACCAATCTGAAAGTATTCTACTGAAGCTCCGATATTTTGGCGTTCATAGTTAAAGGGAGGATTCTGATAGAATGGAAGCGGACGCCATTCTGCTCGGGTATCCATACGGGTATAGCCAATTTCCAACATATAGGAAGGAACAAGCTCTACACTGAAAATACCTGCGAAATTGGCATTGTCTTTAATCTTGAGGTCTCCCTCAACAAATTCAACTTTTCCGCCAAATTGGTATCCGCCCAAGCCAGTAAACTCCATAGCTCTCTGGGCATAGGAATAAGAGGAAGCTGACAATACCAACAAGAATAAAAATCCAATTATTTTTTTCATAAGTCAGGAGGGGATTAGTGACTCGAATGGAATAAAAATAGAGATGGGAGGAGTGAATAGGAGGTTAATAATGATAAGATAAGAATAAGCACTAACTTTTATGATACCACTCAAAAAGTCAGTGCTTAATATTGTTTAATGGAGTATGGTGAATTTCTTAGACTACAATCGTGATTTCACTAAATCCATTGTTACGTTTTCTTAGTTGCACCTGTGAAGTCAGTCTCTCTTTGAGAGGCTGTACGTGAGAGATTACACCAATCATCTTTCCTGAAGCTTGCAGGTTTTCCAAAGCAGAGATGGCAGTATCCAAAGTATCAGGGTCCAGCGTGCCAAAACCTTCATCAATAAACAGGGAGTCAATGCTGATGTTATGACTGGCAAGGTCTGAGAGTGCCAAAGCTAAAGCTAGACTGATCAGGAAGGTTTCACCACCACTGAGCGTAGCAGTTTCCCGAATATTATCAGCCTGATAGTGATCCACAATGTCGAAATCAAGGTCTGAGTCTGTCTTGCGTTTGATACTGTATCGAGGATTCAGTTCGTGTAACCTTTCATTGGCTAGCCTAATCAGGAATGACAATGTCAATCCTTGTGCAAAGTTATTGAAAGCATCTTTGCTTGTGTGTTCTGTTCCTGTTTTCAGGCAAATCAGCTTATACAGTTGTTGCCACTTATCAAATACTTTTTGCTGTTTGTCTATCGCCAGAGCAGCATTTGCATGTTGCTTGCGAAGATCCATATCCTGTTTGAGGCAGATATCAATTTCGGTTTCTCTTTTCTTGTAGATGTCACGTTCTTTCTGAAGCGATTCTATTTTCAGTAGAACCTTGTCAAGCGGGTCTTCTGATGGTTTTTCAGCTAAAAGCAGTGCTCTTTTTTCAGTAAGATGCGTTAACTGTCCTTCTAGGTTGTGTAGCTTTTTGTCGTATAGCTCTTTTTGTGAGGTAATCTCAGAGTATCTCTTATCCGAAAGAATAGCGGCTTTAACCTCTTCAAAACTGTCAAACAGACTCTGCTCCAACAGTGTATCCAATTGGCCTTGATGGGTGTTGAATGCTGTTTCAATTTGAACCAAAGTGGCTTGGGTATTCGAAATGTTATTTTCCAGCAGTTGCAACGCAGATTTTGCTAACTCAACTTCCTTGTTGGCACTATCTAAACTAACCTGACTTTTGTCTATGGCATTTTCAAGTTCTTCCGCTTTTTGGTCAGGCGTTCCCGAAGGCAGAATATCTTTGAGTTTGGTTCGCTCCTCAATTCCTTTTTCCTTGATATTGGTAAGTGCCTGATTGCATTCATCCAGCTTTGAATCTGTATCCTTTAAGTTTTCGGTTAGGTTACTGATTGTTGATTGGAGTACAGAACAGGTTTCTTTTAGACTCTGTAAGGCTTCTTCTTTTTGGTGGTATTGACCAATTTGTTCCGTCAAGTCTTTGACAAAGATTGGGAGTTGTTCTTCAGCAGGCATTGACAGTCCAAAACCTTGAAGTTTGGTTTCTAAAAAGTCATACTCCTGCTTTGTCTTATCCGTTTGTGTCTTGAGTTCTTTATGTGTCTCTAACAGGTTTTCTTCTATTCCTGTTAGGGTTGCCTGCTGAGCAGCTTGTTTTGTTTTTAATTCCTGTAAATGATTACGCTCTTCTTGAAGATTTTCACTTGCCGATTGCCATTTAGAATATATAGATTCGGCTAGGTTGATTTCCTTTTCAGTAGTGGAGAATTTTTCTTGGGTTGCTTGGAACAGGGTTTTCCACTTTTGTTCTGCTGTAATTTCAAATTGCTTGTGCTGAGGGATTTCACCAAACTCTCTTTGCCAAATAGCAGCTTCTCCAGATAGCTTTTCGATTTGTTCCTGAATGCTTTGTTTATTTCCTGCCAGTTGACTGATTGCCGTATCTAAATTGTTCAATTCGTTTTTGATCTCTTTCAGTAGAATTGCCAGTTGTTCAGTACGCTGCTTGGATTCCGAAAGTGTTGCATCTGTATCATAATTGACAAAAGGGTGCTCTTCAGAACCGCACAATGGGCAAGGCTCTCCCTTTTCAAGTACATGGCGGTGTTGTGCAAAATCATGGATGATCTGGTCTTTTTCGAACAGCTTTTTGGCATCTGTCAGTTGCTGCTCAGTACTTGTATGTTGTTCAGAAAGCTTTAGATGTTCAGCTTTAAGCTGTTTAAGTTTAGCGTCAAGCGTATCAAGATTTTCAAGTTGCAGGTTCTTCGCTTGTTCCGAAAGTATAAACTTGCTGGACAGTTCGCATAGTTTTTTAAGTGCCTCAACTTCATGGGTCAAGCTATCACGAGTACTCCGTAGGCTGTTAAGGTCATAACTTTTGAGTTGACTGTCGAGTTCTTTGATGCGATTGGTCTTGGCTTCCTGTTCCTGAACAAGTTGCTGTATTTTTAGTCCTAGATCGGTTATATCCTGAGAACCCTGACGTTGCTTGTTGGTCAGGTGTACCGTTGCTTGCTTTTTTTGTGCTAGTTCAGTTTGTAATGCTTGTAATAGCTGGAAGCGTGATTTTATATCTTCTAGTTGTTTTTCAAGCGTTACAAGGCGTTGGTTGTCATTCAGCCAGCTTTCCAATTCTTTTAATTGGGATTGCTTTTGTATAAGCAGCAGCTGTTTCTCTTCAAAAGATTGAGTGAGTTGGGTATGCTTTTTTTGCCAATTATCACTTTCAGTTTTCTTATCCTGATGTTGTGTCAGCAAGTGGTTGATATTACTTTCCAGTTCACGAGCTACCTTTAATTTTGGATCCCAATCTTTTTTTGACTGTTTGGTAGCAGCCAAAGCTTTTTCAGCATCAGTACATGTTTTTTCTGCAAGCTTTAAAGCCTGTTGGCAGGCAGGTTGCTTCTGTTGAAAACTGTCCATTGCCGTTGCCTGTGTTTGCTTCTGGTGTTGGAGGTTTTCGATCTGAGTGATAACTGAATGAAAAGGACGAGTTAGTTCATGAAGTGTGAGTTGCTTAAAGTCAGTCTTCAAGTTCTCTCCTTCTGTTAGCAGAGTTTCCTTTTCAATGGCTTTCACTTTGAAGTCTTCTTCAGTTTGCTGAAAAGTCTTCCACCATTGCTGTTTATCGGTCTCCAACTTTATTTCAATTGCTAGCTTTTTTAAGGTCTCCTCAATGGAGTTATGTTCTTTTTGGAGGGTGTCTATTTCTTCAGGTGACAGCAGCTGACTATTATCAATTTGGGTTTGTAGGACAGCCAGTTTTTCTTTTTCCTCCTTGAGTCTCTCATCAGCTTTTTCGGCTATTACCTTGTAGATGGAAGTTCCTGTCATTTGCTCTAACAAGTCACCACGATCTGATGGCTTGGCTTTTACAAATGCAGCAAAATCACCTTGAGCCAGCATTACAGACTTCAGAAACTGAGTATAGTTCAAGCCTGTCAGCTCCTCTACAACTTTAGGTAGTTCATTCTTTTTACTGGTCAGAATCTTTCCTGAAGGAAACTCGGCTAATGAAACACTATCTTTGCTATTGCCTAACCGCTCACCGTTTTGCTTGAGTACACGAAGACTCCAAAATGCTTTGTACCGATTTCCTTTTGCCTCAAAGACTACTTCAGAGCTAGCTTCAGGTGCATTGTAGCTAACCAGTCCATCTAAATTAGCATTATTGGCAAAGCGTGGTGCACGGTGGTATAGGGCAACAGTGATTGCATCCAAAATGGTAGTTTTGCCAGCACCTGTAGCGCCTGTTATGGCAAAAAGTCCAGAGTCCTTAAAGTGTTCTTCAAAGTTAATGGTAAAAGGTTCTTCAAAACGAAGTGAGTTGATGTTTTGAAATGCAACACTGACGATTTTCATTTTATTCTGATCTGTAAAAAGCTTAAGCCAAAATTGGCTGAACGTTTCAAAATAAAAAGAAAGATTGGAATAATGCTACAAGAAGTGAGGAGTGATTGTTGGAATAGCAGAAAAGTAAAACGACCGCAAAAGTTCTTTTGCAGTCGTTAAAGCTATATAACTTTAGAATACCATTGTCTTTGGATCAGAACCGTATTCGTTGTCTCCTTGTTCGCCTTCACTAACAGCCAAGATCAGGTTGTAGATAGGGATAATGAAGAACCAGCCGCTTTTGCCTACATCGTGCATTCTTCTTACACCTACAGCAAGGCTTGGTACTAGAACAACTAGTGAATACAGGGAATTTAAAAAGCCAAGTCCTAGTGTTACATCAAGGCCCATAAGAACAAATGTGAAGATAACATTAAACAGTACAAAGTACCAATACTCACTTCTTCTTGCTCTGCCGCTGAATACAGCATAGTTCTGTAATACTTTCAGGTAGTAATTCATGATTTTTCCTACTTTAAAAAATTGATAATCGTTTAGCTTTTGAAACTGTCCAAATAATGATTGGACTGGCTCTAATGCAATAGGTTATGGGTTTCCTATAACATTATGATCTTCTGAAGCAATATATCAATTTTCTTTGACTGAATAAGAAAAAACTAATTTATCAATGCTTTATATTTTAATTAATTTTCATAATCAGTTAACTATATGCCTTGGACATGCTTTTGGCATTGATGATTTTTTTCTGAAGCTTGAATGAAATAGCGATTGTCAGGACAGAAATAAGAATCCAAAAAACGTCAACTACAAATATCTGATCATACCCTTTTGCATAGCTTACCCAAATCCAATTTCCAGTGACCAACCCATTGACCAAAGGAATAAGCAAACCAATCATTCCTCCTAATAGTAATGAGAAGCGGTTGATAAAAGCATTGTTGTTGATGGCAATAAATACAATGGACAATACCAACCAACTGATAAAGTAGAACTGGTAGATAAAGCTCATGCCTGCGGGGTTATTAAGCTGTACAGCCACAAAAGAAGCTGCTGTAACAGGGTACATACTTAGACAGATTCCCATATAAATGCGCACGACCCAAGCATTGAAACGCTTTCGTTTTTCTGGAACATTCTTTTTATCACGGGCAACCAGCCAAATCATTACACCAGAGAGGATGACAAAGCATGTTACTATCCCAAGTATAAAACTGATAACTTTCAAGGCATAGCCACCATAATCTCCAAAATGAATCCTGTAAAGGATATTTTTTGCATGGTCTATGTAGCCCATGTCTGTAATGGGGCTTTTACTGTAAACAACTTCCTGTGTACTAGCCTTGAATATCTTTCTTCCTGAAGAAGTGAATTGATCTTTGATCGCAAGATTACCATCCACGACAATATGCATGTTGCTATCACCTGCATGGATAACTTTAACCTCAGTAACTTTAAAGCCTTCCCATTCAGCTTTAGTCTGTGCAACTAAAGCATCAACACTTATATCACTATCCAGCTTTTTGTTTTCAAATGTATAGGATGGTGCATCATATCCCAGTTCTTGATATAGCTTTCCTTGGTTACCTCCATAAAGCATCAATACGCCAGGAGCTACCAGCAATAGCTTTATCATAAAGAAGGCACCTGTGAGTGCATACACAAATTGAAATGGCAACCCTATCATACCCAACGCAGTATGCGCATCGGTCCAAAGTGTTTTCAGCTTATCCCAAGGTCTGAACAAGTAAAAATTCGAGACAATTTTCTTCCAATGTACCAGTACTCCTGTTACAATAGCAAAAAGGAAGAAAAAGGCAGTGAAACCTGATAGGTAATAGCCTGCAGGGTACGGGATCTGTGCTAGAAAGTGCAGTCTATACAGAAACTCGCCCAAAGAGTAGGCCTCTGCATAGGTATGTGTATCATCTGTTTGCATATCCAAGTAAAAAAACTGGGACGCTTTGGCTTTTTCAGAAGCAAGAGAATCTTGAGATGGCTGAAGCCTTACATTGATGCTATTTTCATTGTAAACATGCTTAAAGCTGACACTTCTACCATATAGCGTATGTTGACTGTCTATAGAGTCCAACACTTGATCTAGTCCAAGAGATATCTCATCCCTGATTTCTACTGGTTGGTTGCGTTCCCAACTGATAATTTCATCCCTGAAAAAAGAAAAGGAGCCTGTAAAAAAAATCACAAACAGCACAGCACTGATTACAATGCCACTGACTGTATGAAGGTGAAAGAGTATGTTATAAATCCTATTACTCATAGATCAGATAATTGGTTGGTGATAGACCTTGCCGAGGTATAAAACAGATGAAAAAACGAGGGTAAGGAACAGGTAGATTCCCCATACTTTCCAGCCATTCCTAAACAAGAATGCCAAAATGAACAATGTAACCCATAGCATAAAGCCACTGTAAGCCATGGTAATCATGATTGTTGCACGATCAAACCACGCTGCAATAGCTAAGTGAAGAGATATCATAACAAAGTAACCTCCCAGAAATCCAGCTGAGATTTTGGCAAATCTCTGTAACCAAGAGTGGGTGAGGTGTTTGGAATTTGCAGGCATGCCAATTTTTATATTAAGTTTTCCAGAATGAACGAGAGTGCTATAAGAGCTGCCACGGACTTGTATCCTATAACTTTGATTGGGCTCAGGACAACAATCAGGCTTCCAAATGTCATTAGCATAACAGTAAATGACAGGATACCAGCAAACCAGCCCAGACTGTAGATACTGAGTGCGGTGGATAGTATCAGGCACGTAACTCCTATAATGTTACCTTCTTTTGGAGAATCATGAATCCACTGTTCCAGAAGGAGTGTACGAGGAGGGGTTGCCCTTTTTGAGGTATGATAACAGAAATAGAAACCTGCCAAGGTTAGAATAATTACCAAAGTAGCCATATGTGGTTTGACTTTAAGTGCTGCTCTTTATCAATAAAAGTTTAGTTGTTAATACTATGGCTTGGGATACAATAGGTCGCGCAGTGCCAGATAAACTCATAGTCTGTTCCTTTGTATTTGCCAGGAAGTTCTTCCTTCAAAGTAGTTTCGATCACATATTTCATATTCCATGGCAGATTGAATGAAACTGAGCCTTCTTCATTCGTATGCAGGGTCTTGCTCCAAAGGTCTGATACAAATACCTTTACCTCATTTTTTGGTAATGGCTTTCCTTTATAAAGAACTTGAAGCGTTACTTCGTTTTTATCATTTTTCACCTCCTTGATAGAGATGCCATTATCGTTTTGGGCTACTGTATTTTGTGCTTTTTCACCAACCTGAATTTTAGCAGTTGAATGGTAGTGTGTTTTAAAAATTCCAAAATCGTATTTGGTATAGTCAATCACATCAATTTTATCATTATTCAAAATGACAGTATATGTTCCGTCTTCTTTAGGTGTAAAACTGGAAGTATAATGGTCAGTAGCAGGCTTAACTGCCAATTCCGTTTTGTTTCCTTTCGAGTCAATAACCCAAAGTGTAAAGTCTTTCACCTTCGGGAATGCTTCCCCTTTTACTTTTTCAGAAACGCCATATGTATATTCCCCAAAGTAGACTTTGATTTCTTGAGACTGATTTTTGGTTCCAGTGGCATTGGTTTCAATCCACATATAATGTGCGAATGATGGGAGGGATGTGGTGAGTATTAGTGAAATGAATAATAATAGCTTCTTCATGGCTTTGGGAATTTATTGGAAATCAATATTTAAAAAATTTATTTAGACTTATTACAAATAATGTTACGAATGTAGAACATGACCATTTAATATGCAAGAACACTTAGTATAGGTAAAGGTAAAGTGGAGTGTGAATTGGAAGTTTATGGTTGTAAGTAGTTGTTTATTAGTTTGTTATTTAAGGTGTTTTATAAAATTAAAAAAGACCTGAAAATGTTAAATTTCAGGTCTCTTTAATTAAGTGCTTTAGGATCATCCAAATATTATATCAAATGCCAAATAGTGTGTGTCGCTATCAAATGATTTTCCAATGAGGTCATACATATAGCCAATATTGAAATTCAGCTTTGAGTTTGGTGGTGAAAAAGCATAGTACAGACATAGCCGTGTGTCTTTGTATTCAAACTTTTCCCATTTGTCATGTTTTCCTGAGGAGAATAATACTTCTGCACTGGAAATGAGTCTTTTTGTGCTAGCTTCATTCAAATCAATACTCATTTTGGCTTTTAGCCTTGAGCGAAATTGAATTCTTTCGCTATATGGTCTAAAGTCTGGGAGATAGAATAATCTCATTTCCGGTCGGTAAGTGACTGCATATTTAAGCCTTGATATAGACTTCAAGTAAGATAGTTGACCATAAAATCTAAATTCTTGCCTTCCTTGAGTAACGTGATGATCCCCTGTAGTACTGTTATCGTTAAAGAGGTTTTGCCACCTGTAGCTAAGTGCAAAAGCATATTTCCAGTGTTCGGTGAAATGATTGGATACTTCTTGATTGATAACAAAAATACTACCCCTCTTAAAGGGATTATCATTTGTTGGACTGCTTGTTCTCCCCATTCCAATATATGTGATGGACGATACCTGTTTTGCTGAGTCCAAAGCTTGTTTTATCCCAATAGCCATCCATGATGCGGTATTTACTTTTCCTAAACCAGGAGGGGTAATTTGTCCAAAACAATTAGAACCTAATATGCCAAGAAAAAGGAAGGAAAGAAGAAGTTTCTGAATATTCATCTGGTGCGGTTAATCTGCTATTTTACTCAATACTTTTCCTGTTTCATCAAAAGCTATTTTCCATTCTTCTGTGAAAGACTTTAATTCCAATGTGTAAGCCGTGTGAGAAGAGCTGGAAATCTTTTTTAAATCATCAATCGCATAGCGACTGAATTCAGTATTGAGCTTATTGTTAATTGCTTCGGGGAGGCTTCGTCTGTATATATCCTCTTCGTGTTTGACAATTTCACCAGCTGAGTTGTACCATACATCATGATCTATGTCCCAACCTGTTTCAAACTCAACTTGGTACATTTCACCTTCCTGTTCCCATTCTACATCTTTGGCGTTGGGAAATGTTTTCTTGAAGTTGTTTTGAATAACAGAAGGAACGAGACTTTGTGGGATATCCTGACCAATTACTGAAGAAGAAAAGCCAAATAGGGCTAAGGCGATTGCTAAAATATTCTTTTTCATCTGTATAAATTTTAGTTTATACAGTAAACCAACGGGGTGAATTTGGAAAGAATCTGGAATTTATTCCCAAGTCGAAATTTATTTGAAATAAACTTCGAAATTATGCCTTCCAGTGAAAGAATAGGTAATGGTATAGCCATACAGCTGACAGATGGCATGTGCAATGGCTAGTCCTAAGCCTGTACTTTTATCAGTTTCGGTATTCTTATAAAATCGCTTGAAGATCTCTTTCTCATTAAGTGCTCCAACATCAGAGGAATTGCTGACGATGAACTTATCTGGCTGGATTTGAACGATAACATCTCCTCCTTGGATATTGTGGAATATAGCATTTCTGATCAGATTTGAAATTAAGATGCTTGCTAACATTTTATCCATTTCGAGTGATAAGGCACTAGCTTCATCAAGTTTAATAGAGATGCCCTTGAACTGGGTGAAATCTTCCAAACCTGTTATTACTTGTGTAGTCAACTGATTAATGGATACTTCTTGTCTGTCAGAGAATTGTCTGTTTTCAATTTTACTTAATAAAAGTAGCGACTTATTGAGTTGCTTCAGCCGAGAGGTGATTTGCAAAACCTGAGCGATTGTATCTGCATCGTTGGTTTCCAAATTGTTGTTTTCAAGTAGTAATTCTAATTTGCTGGTAATGACTGCAAGAGGTGTTTGTAGTTCATGCGCGGCATTTTCTGTAAACTGCTTTTGGTTTGAGTAAGCCGTAGTTGCATGTTCAATCAAGATCTCACAGGCATTTTGAAGTTCCTTGAATTCTTTGGTGTCGGTATCTATATCCGTAATGGTCGAGCCTTTGTCTATCCTAAAGCTTTTAAGTTGTGTCAGTAAATTGTAGAATGGCTTCCAAAGCTTTTTCAGTACAACATTGTTGATTGAAATTATACTGACAATTAGTATTAGGTAAAGCCATACGATTGACCAAAAAAGATCTTCTATAAGGTCATCCTCTTCCACCATTGAAGATATAACTTGTAACTGGTAGTACTTTCCGTTATGGGCAAATGCTGATTTTAAAAGCCTAACAGGTTCCAAGTCTTCCTCATAGGGCATATACATCAATGTATCTTTGTAGGTATCTCTAATGCCTAAAGCTATTTGTTTACTGATAGGTTGGATAGCATAGTTACTTTCATCAAATTCAATTTTATGAAGCACACTTGGGTCTCGCTCTGCTTTTCGAATAATGAGCAATTTGTAATTATCCAACCCATCGTCAATGCTGTCGTATATTTCATCCAGTAAATTGAAATACAAAATAACAGACCAAACACTTACAATAAGTAAGATTGAAATGGATAGGAATTTTAAGGATTGGTTGAGAAGTTTCATGATACAATCAGTTTATACCCGACTCCATAAACAGCCTGTATTTCGATTGCTGCATTGGTCTCCTGCAATTTCTTTCGAAGGTTTTTGATCTGGTAGTAAATGAAATCAAAGTTATCCATCTGATCGATATTATCTCCCCAAACATGTTCAGCCAAGCCAGTTCGGGTAACAAGCCTGTTTTTGTTTAGCATGAAATAGTTGAGAATGTCGAACTCCTTGCGGTTTAATGTAATAACCTGATCGTTTATTTTTACCAAACGCTCATTGATATCCAGACTTACATTGGCAATTTCAATTGTATTTTTGCCTTCCAGTTTGTTTCGTCTCAATACAGCTTTAATTCTGGCATTTAATTCGGCAAGGTGAAAGGGTTTGGTAAGGTAATCATCGGCTCCCAACTCTAGTCCTTTAAGCTTGTCATCCAATGAATCTTTTGCAGATATAATAATCGTGTTTTCACTTTTTCCATTTTTTTTAAGCTCATCAAGAATGTCCAGCCCACTCCCATGTGGTAGCATGATATCCAATAGAATGCAATCATACTGGTATATGGAAAGCTTATCCATGGCAGAGTCAAAGTCTGAAGCAGTTTCGACAACATAATGCTCTTTTTCAAGAGAGTCTTTGATAGCACTCTGCAGTTCTTGGTTGTCTTCTACAATTAAAATTTTCACGGCTCAAAGTTACTGTCAGATTCTGGAAAGAATTGGGAATTATATTGGTTTAACTTAGTTCAAAGACTGTTGTTCGAAGCTGATTTTATATTTAAGTATTTTACCAGATAATCCTGATAACAAAGTGTACTTACTTTAGAAGTGCTTTAGTTATTTAGCCAATTTGAAGCTAGGTATGCTAATAAGTCTCAAGGAAACTAAACATTGATAAGAAATAACGTAGGCTTATGAATACAGTATTATCCCATTACTATGTATCAAAACACCTCTAAGGAAAATCAGCCTCAACCTTTTGCGCAAAGAAATAGTCTTTCAATTTTATGCCAAGTGATATGTATTCTTATTCCTTGGCTCATCTTAACATCACCTGTAAGATCACAATCAAGTAAGACAGTTGGAGAGTTTTACCTGTCTGTATCTGGAGGAATCAGTATGTTTGGAACTAAAAGGGATTTGGAAACAAATATGGACCGGTCAGGCTATGGTGATAGTCAGGGTAGCTTTTTTGGAACAATTCAATATCCGGTATCAGAACGAAAACCCGTCTACAATTTTGAACTGACTTACCTTTTTAATGTAACACATGGTATTTCGGCTAATTATGGGATAGCAGAGAATTTGGATGTCACAGGATATGATACAAATACTTTTAACCGATTAACAATTGAGAGTTAAGTACAAGTATATTCTATTTGTTATAGCCAAGGTTTAAAGCAGAGAGAAATATGGTATTTATTGGACCCTCTTTGCTTTTTCATTCACTAGAAGGTGCTGGTGACGAAGATGATAATGTTCAGTTGGGTGTTTATTTAGGTTATACCTTGAATGTGATTCACAAAAAGAATTGGTTTTTGGGAGTAAAAATGAATTATCAATGGTCTCCAACATCTGAAATCGGACCATTAGATGTGGAAGGCAGCCCTAACTTTAGACAAGTCAAAGTTAGGGTAGCCAATGCCAATCTTGGTGTCGTAGTTGGTATTAGAGTGAATGGTAAAGCTTGATTTTAGTTAAAATGACTTACCACTTCCTCCATCACTTCCTGAAATAGCATGCTGACCGAATGTGGAACGGTGTCCGACATTTTCTTTCCTTCCAACAGGTCTTTGCTGACGGCTTCTATCTGGTAACTGAAACCAAATCCTTGTCTTTTGGCTTCAAACTTTTCTATACCACCTTCAAGGTGAAGCGTACAGGCGTCAGCCTGCCAAAAATTAGGGATGGAGATAAATCCATTTTCTCCTATGATATGCGCAAAATTGGGTAACATATAATTGAAGGAAGTATGGAGGTCTGCTTTTCTTCCGTTCGGATATTCAAACAGCATATTGACATCACTATCTACACCGGTTGGCGCTTTTTGAGCCATCACCTGCATACTTGTCGGCTTGGAATGAAAGAATAATGTAGCCATGGCAATATTGTAGATGCCAATGTCCAGTATTGTTCCTCCTGCCAGATTCGGATTGAACAGACGTGAGTGAGGGTCAAACGGTACCTTAAATCCGAAGTCGGCTTTAATATGTCTGACTTCCCCGATCCGTCCTTCGGCTACCCACTGCTGGGCTTTCTGGATAGCAGGGAGGAAGTAGGTCCACATGCCTTCCATCAGGTAAGTATCGTTGGCTTTGGCTGTTTCAATCAGTGAGTGGAGTTCTGATGGGTTTATCGTGATTGGTTTTTCACACAGTACCGCTTTGCCGGCTTCCAGCGCAGCCTTGGCACATTCAAAATGAAAATTGTGGGGCGTGGCAATATAGACCGCCTCTACCTCAGGGTCTGCATAAAGTGCCTCATAACTGCCATAAGCTTTTGCAGCGCCAAATTCTTCCGCAAATGTTTTGGCCTTTTCATCATCTCTAGATGCAATGGCATGTAGTGCACAGTATCCGGCATACTTGAAATCATTGGCAAATGCACTGGCGATCTTGCCAGGCCCGATGATTCCCCATTTTATTTTTTGAGTCATTTATTTGTCAGTTACCAATCCTATATATTTTGAATAGGCTACTTTCCTAAAGTAGCAGCAATATTGCTATCTTAACTAAAATCAAATGTACTTGCGTAGACTTAAAAATGAAAGGATGAAAATAAACTATCATAACAAACGCTTCCGTCCAGTTAGTAATACTGAAAACGGTGAAACCTCAGAAGAAACCATTTTTCATTACAAACAGGAAGGGAATGTCTTAACTTCTGAATATAGCGGAGGACAAATTGTAAAAGGACACCTGATTGGGTTGGTGTCAGAGGAAGGGGAAATTAATATGCGTTACCATCAGGTCAATGCCAAGGGAGAGCTGATGACAGGAATTTGTTATTCAAAACCTGAGGTGTTGCCCAATGGGAAGATCAGGTTGTTTGAAAAATGGCGATGGACTTCAGCGGATATGTCAGAAGGTGAGTCGATTATTGAAGAGATTTGAGTTTTTTTTCTATTTTGAAGATGGGTTTTATGAAAATGAAACCCATTTTTTATTTCTAATATTCACATAACAAAATACTCAAAATGAAATTGAAACTCACATTTTTTTCAATCATCCTTTTTTTAAGCTGTTTTTCTACAAATTTATTTGCCCAGCATAAAGATATCATTGGTGTAAGTTTAACATTGGACGCCGAGGTTGAAAATGAATTGAGACCTGGATTTGGTTTAACTTATGAAAGAATTATAACAAGGCGTAGTTCGTTTAGCACTGGAATTTTCTATAGAACGTCAGAAACAGGTTTTTCTGCTTATAATGGAAGTGGGCAATATCTTGGCAATGCAGGAGTAGCAGGTCGATATATCAATATTCCTTTACTATATAAATACCGTCAAAAGTGGGTTAACTTTTCAGTAGGGCCAGTATTTGATTTTTATGTTGGTTATACTAGGAAGTATAGCAATAATATTGATTTAGCGAACACAAAGTATAACCAAGGTACCGATTTGAATATTGGCGTAATGGGAAAAGTAGGGAAAGACTTCAAGTTAACTGAGCAGTTGTTGTTGGAACCTGAGGTTAGGCTTTACTTTCCGTCGTTTAATGGGGGAGTCGAGCAAACACTGTTTTATGGAGCAGCTGTAAATATGCGCTATCTTATAGGAAAGTGATAGTAGAAGGAGTTTTCTGGATTTATTCAGCAGCAGTATATGTTCCGAAGAAAAGGTCTGACGAACATATACTGTTTTTGTTTTAGCAGAATCTTATGAAAATGAAAAAGTGGCTATTTCTAATTTTACTTTTCTTGGTTCAGGAACTCTATGCACAGCAGACAGGGAAAGTGGATTACCAGTCTTTGGGAATTTCTTTTACAGTACCAGATGGCTGGTTAGGACAAGAAGTGAACGGTGGCTTTATAATGGGCTCCAATACGGTTCCTGGGTTTGTACTGTTAATGGTCAATAATGTATCGTCTTTGGATGCGATGAAAGCAGAGATGCAGCAGGGAATGGCAGAGGCAAATGGTACAGTGTTGAATTTGGATGGCAGCACAGAAAACATTGGCAAAAATGGTATAGGCGGAACCTTTAAGGGAATGATGGAGCAGCAACCAGCTAAGGCATATATTATAGGTCTGGTCAATACTTATGGTAATGGGGTAACGGTGATTACAGCTACTTCAGCGGAACAATACAATGATTCTTACCAGCAGCTTTGCAAGAAAGTAGCTGAGAGTATTCAGTTTTATAAGCCAAAAGCAACAGCAGCCTCTAAAGAATGGAGTGAGGTATTGAAGAATGCCCGCCTGACCTATATGGATTCTTATTATTCGGGTGGAGGAGGTTACGATGGCTACTCGACAGGAGGTGGTTATAGCAGTAAAGAGGTGATTGATTTGTGCGCAGCAGGCTATTTCAAACACTCTTCAGCTAGCAGTGTTTCGGTGGATACCGGAGGTGCATTTGGCAATGCAAGCGATCAGGGGCAAGGTGCTGGTACATGGAAGGTGGTTAGCAATGGCCAAAGCCAGCCGGTACTGCAACTGAATTTTTATAATGGCGAAGTGTATGAGTATGTCATCACTACAGATGGAAACAAAACGCTTTTGAATGGCAAGCGGTACTACAGAACCTACGGTACAACGGCAGATGACGGACCAGACTGCAATTGATTCAAAATGCCACCTGCTGATTACGGTAGGTGGCATTTTGTGAATCCTAAATTAGAATAAGGAATAACTGATCCCAAGGTCTAAGCCAAGCGTAGATTCCCACTCTTTACCATTTACAGTGTAAGCTCCCACACCAATTGCGCATTCCATAAAGAAACGTTTTCCTAGATTTCTTCTCAAACCCCACATAGGAATAACCTCTAGGTTGGCAATTGCTTCTGCATTTTTTCCTAATGAAATTCCTGTATAATAAGTTGTGGATAAGGAAAGATAATTGGCTGCATTGTGCAGGATGTTTTTGCCTTTGTTTTCCCGTTTATCAAAATTGTAATAGTACCTTGGTTCTACACCAATTGATGGCGAGATTAACCAATACTCCTGCTTTTCATCAGTAAAGAAATTGCCTCTTTGACCATACAAACAATTGATTTTTAATTCTGAATTGAGTGTGAATTGATTGCCCAGCACTTTTTCATAATTATATCCTAAACTAAAGAACTGTAATTTTAGGCTGTGGATATCCTGTAGGTTTTGACCAAAAGAGAACTGGCAGTACCCAATGAAAAAAAGTAATGAAAAAAACTTCTTGATCATTTAATTTGAAATTAAAGTTGAAAAACGAATGACTGATAAAAAATACCTCTTCAAATCTGACAGATTGGGTTTTAGGAATTGGGAAATGGAAGATATTCCAAAAATGTATGCCATCAACTCGGATCCAAAAGTGATGGAATATTTCCCTTTTATTCCTACTTATGGACAGACAGAATCATTTGTTGGACAAATGTTGATTCAATTTCAAAAGAAAGGGTTCTGTTACTTTGCAGTAGAAACGTTGAGTGTTGGAAAATTTATCGGTTTTATAGGGCTTTCGGAAAAGGATTTTAAAACTACTTTTTCACCTTTTGTAGATATAGGTTGGAGATTAGGGAAATATGCTTGGGGAAAAGGGTATGGTACGGAAGGTGCAGAACGTTGTCTTGCCTATGCATTTGAGGAATTGAAACTGGAAAAGGTCATGTCATTGGCTCCAGTAGTGAATCAAAAATCTATTCATGTAATGGAAAAAATTGGTATGCATAAAGTCACTACATTTAAGCATCCACAATTGAAAGAAGACAAACGATTGGAGTCTTGTTTTTTGTATCAGATTTCAAATAAGGAATGGAAGACAAAGCTGAAAATATAGAAACCAATGAAAAAAAATATCTGGAGAAATATTCGAAAGGTGTGGGCACTACTGGGTTTATGTATAATAGGTTGGATGTGGTTTACCTTTCAGGCACAACATGTAGATGCATCCATATTTGAAAGCGATACGACCCTTGAGGTAACAGCGTCAGATGATCTGATTTCTTTTACGCCAAAAGAAGGTTTTGATAAGGTATTGCTTTTTTATCCAGGTGGAATGGTAGCGCCTGAAGCTTATGCACCACTTTGCAGACAGATAGCCGAATCGGGTTGTCAGGTGCAGCTCATCAAGATGCCTTGGAGGTTGGCAACCAAAGGGTATAACAAACCTAAGGAATTGGATCTGCTTGCTGACACAACCTTTGAATATATATTGGCAGGGCATTCTCAGGGCGCGAAGATGGCGGCACAATTTGTATATGAAAATCCATCACTGATTGATAAGTTGATCCTGATTGGCACTACCCATCCCCGTGATATTAACCTGTCTTCAATCGGTTTGCCTATAATGAAAATATCAGGTACAAATGATGGAATAGCTTCTATGGAAAAGGTGCTGGAGAACAAACCAAAACTGCCGGAGCATACACGGTTTGTGACCATTGAGGGAGCCAACCATTCCCAGTTCGGACATTATGGCTTTCAGTTTGGAGATGATAAGGCGGATATATCAAGAGAGGAACAGCAAAAACAGGTGGTTGAGTATATACAGGCATTTATCCTGAACCAACCTATGGCAGCACAATGATGTATTACTAGTTTGAAATTGAAAAATAGTTGCTAGGCTATGCTTACATTGATTTTACTTTATGCTGGGTTTGCAGGCATTACCGTTTTTCTGGGAGGCATATTGGCTAATTATTTTGAGCATCATATAGAGGAAAGCCCTGTCAAATATGAGATTACACATACATTGATGGCTTTTGGTGCCGGTATAATCTTGTCAGCTGTGGCTTTAGTGCTTGTGCCTAAAGGATTGGAAAACATAGACCTTGTATCGGTCTGTATATCGTTTCTCTTGGGAGCAGTCACTTTTTTTTATATTGACCGTTATCTGGCTTTGAAAGGGGATAAGATGGCTACCTTATTGGCTATGTTGATGGACTTTATTCCAGAGTCTATTGTTTTGGGAGCCGTATTCTCAATGGACCCTTCCACATCCAAGTTGTTGGCTATATTTATTGGCTTGCAAAACCTGCCTGAAGCCTTCAATTCTTTCCGTGATTTGGTACTGAGTGGGTTTTCTGTCAAAAAAACACTGCTTATTTTCTTTGCGCTCAGTTTTTTAGGGATTATCAGTGCCTTGATTGGACATTATTACCTGAGTGACTTTCCTGATGTTACCGCAAAGCTGATGATGTTTGCCAGTGGCGGTATTCTTTACCTGATCTTTCAGGACATTGTTCCAGAGAGTGAGTTGAAAGGTTCTTGGACTCCATCTTTGGGAGCTACTTTAGGTTTTCTAGTAGGTATAATCGGCGAAAAAATAGTTTGAAACGTAAAACGGCTGGTATTGTGTTCATCAAAACCAGCCATTTCTTTCAAAAGCTATTTCAAGCCTGCCATAAAATCATGCAGGTATTGGAAATAAAGGTCATGCTGATCCAACCAACCATAATGCCCGCACTTGTCAAGTAGGATAAATTTAGAGTTAGGAAATACATCGTGGGCTTTTTGTCCAATGCTTTTACTTACCACATCCTGTTCGCCTTGAATAATAATAACAGGTTTGGTATAGGCTTTCAACTCTTCACTGCAATCGAAATCTATATTTCGCATATCCTGAAAGACAAGCCCGTTGATTTGCAGGTTGGCTTGTGTCAGCCTTTCCGCTATAATAGGCACATGGGATTTGTCATAAAGGTACGCAGGAGCTAGGAACTTCGCCCTTTGAAGTCGAGCATGAAAAGTGGTGTCCCCATTTTCAATCTGCTGACTCCAGTAGCTCATGGAATCACGCTCAACTTGTGAAAGCCTTGATGAGATAATAGAAGGACCTGAAAAGAGTCCCATATCAATTCCCCCCGAAGAGGAAAGAATCAGTCCTTTTGTGTTTTCAGGATGTTTGGTAGCATAGTAGCAAGCCAACATGCCGCCAAAAGACTGACCAAACACGACCCACTTGTCGATCTTGAGGTGTTGGCGGATAGTTTCAATATCCTTGACCATAGAGTCAAGCTTTACTGTTTCAGCATTGGCATTTGCCATAGTTGATTGTCCAGTTCCTCTTTGGTCATAGATAATAGCAAGGTTAGTTTCTCCAAACTCTTTCGCCAGTGACCTAAACCCCTCACTGCTCATGCCTGGCCCACCGTTGATAATTAGCATTGGTGCACCCTTGCCATACATTTCAAGGTGAATAATGTTTTCGCCATCCTGAATATTGAGTGTTTTTTGGCAGATGGCTGTACTGCAAGTCAGTAGCAGTAGCAATAAGATGTGGTGAATCCTTGAAATCATATTGTGTTGTTAGTTTAATAGACTGTTGATAATAATCATGTAGCCGTTTACAAAAACAGCTAAGCCGTATAAAATAGACTTAGCTGCATATTTACAAAAAGACTGTTTAAAAGGGAAAACAGGAAACCAATCTTACAGCCTAAGCTGATGATAACATAGCCTATGTTGTTTTGTTAGTTTCACTGACTTCATATTTTCCTTCAGTTATAAATCCTGATAACTTCTCCATTCCCTTTTCCTTCCACACTTCTGACATAACCGTTGATCACTTTTTTCATTGGTATTGGATTGTGTCCCGGAAAATATTCCCTGTATTTTTCTACTGCATCTTCTACTAAGCCAGATGATACGACATTTATTCTATGCCCATTTTCAAGTTCCAAAGCAACAGCCTTGACAAAACTATGGATACCTCCATTGACCATGGCTGCACTGGTGGTCATATCAACAGGGTCATCTGCCAGAATGCCGGTAGTTAAGGTGAAAGAACCTTTGGCGTTAAGGTAATCCTGACCGATCCGAACCAGATTGACTTGCCCCATTAGTTTACTCTTCAGACCGATATAAAAGTCCTCCTCTGTGAGGGTGTTGAACGGTGCCCACTTCGCTTCTCCGGCAGTGCAGATGATGGCGTCCACTTTACCTGCTTTTTCAAACATCTCTTTAATGGAGTTACTGTCAGCAATATCTACGTTGAGTTCTCCACTATGTCGACCGGCAGTAATTACCTCATGTTTTTGACTGAAGTAATGGGATACTCTTTTCCCAATTGTTCCTCTGCCTCCTATAATCAGTATTCTCATAACATCGAATTTTTATATGTGTCAGGTTTAGCGATTGTATAGACAATATACTAAGTATTTGAGACTGATATAGCCATCGGTTTTCTCACGTAAGTGACTATTATTTCGTGTCGGCATTTATTATTATTTCAAAACCTATACCTTTGTGAGGCTATAACTACTCAACTTTTTTATAACCTATTTTAAGTAATGACGCCTCCAATCAGGAACAAAGCTTTAACAATCATCTTTCTAGGATTTGTCTTGTTGTCTTTTCCGTTTGCCATTTTTGGTCAAGCCCAAAACTTGATTGATATCAGGGACCTTATGGACGGTAAAGCGGTAGGAAAGCAAACGTCCATGTTTAGAGATCCGACAAGGATGCTATCCATCAATGACATTCAAGATAGGCGCTTTATACCCAATACTAGGGACGTAGTCAATATTGGTTTTACCAATGATGCCTGCTGGCTCAAATTCGCAGTATTTAACCCTACAGAGGAAACAAAGCAGGTTATCCTCAAAACAGGAAAACTATTGGCGGATACTGTTGAGCTATTCTATGAGGTTGAGGGAGGTTGGGAGTCAAAGGTAATAGGCGTGCATATCCCTAATTCTCAAAAGGAAATTAGGGGAAAGAAGTCTTACTTTCCGATGGAGTTTCAGGCTGGAGATACCACGCAATTATATGTAAGGATAGCCAGTACTTATGGAATCCAGTTTGCCATTTCTGCCTTGAGTGAAAAAGAAGTGCTAACAGTAGATACAAACGAATCCTTAATACAGGGCTTTTACCTTGGAGCCTTACTGATTATCACCTTTTACAACCTGTTTATTGGTTTTTCCATCAAGGATAATGTTTACCTGCATTATGCATTGGCCAATCTAGCGGCTATGCTGACAGTACTTTCCATTAGAGGGTTCTTCTCATACTATATACCAGACAGTTTAGTCAGTTGGACGCCCAGTATGATTACTGGAGCAGCTGCTTTATATGTTATACTGTCTGTCAACTTTAGTATTCGGATGTTGAATCTTCGCAAGTACAGCAAGCATTCTTACTATTTGTTGCTGATAGTGGCTGCAATCTCCTTATTGCTGGGGCTTGGTTTAAGTGCGTTCAGGTTCAGTGGAGGAACCATTCACAACGAATGGCTGACCTATGCTCATACAATTTTTACCGTTACGGCCTTATATGCAGGCGTAATGGCTTACCGTAACGGTAGTTATTATGCCAAGTACTATCTAATGGGGTGGACGTTGCTGTTGCTTAGTATCCTATTGTATTCTTTGGTGATTACAGGTTATATAGAAAGAAATGACTTTACTGCAAATGTCTACCTGATTGGTTCACTACTGGAAGTCATCCTGTTGTCGTTTGCACTGGCAGACAGGTACAACTTCTTGCAAAAGGAACGGAATAAGCTGGAGCAAAAACTCAAATACAAGGATGAGGATTTGGCTATGGTGATTAGTGATAACCGGATTAAAAGACAGGTCAGGGAAAACCTGCTTCAGGAAGTGATAGAGGTGAGTAAAGTCGAAGATGGTGACTTGAGGACAAGCTTTACCAAACTGATCAATGAGATGAAGCGACAGATAGATGCTGAAACCAAACAGGATTATTTTCAGCAGAATATTGAAAGCATTAATTCTGAGTTTGAGTCAAAGTTAAAGCAAAGTCATCCGGAGTTGACAGACTCTGAAGTAGAACTCTGTTACTTGATTAAATTGAAGATGACGACAAAGGAAATGGCCAGCTTTAGAAAGACCTCAGAGGGGGCTATAAAAGTAGCTCGTCACCGAATTCGCAAGAAACTAGGAGAAGGCTTCGAAAATCAAATATCTACCCTGTAGCCCCTAAAAATGGCTATTGTAACCTATTGTAGGGCTATTGTAACCTTTTGTAACCCCTATTTTTGCTGAAAATTTGCACTGTGTTGTTAGTATTGAGTCAAAAAACTAAAACGCAGTGAAAAGAATATTTTTTATCTATTTATTGGCTCAACTTATCGTGGGTTTTGCTTTCGCACAACCCCCAGCCATTTCTTCATTCTCGCCAGAAAGCGGACCCATCGGAACACAGGTGACGATACAGGGAACAGACTTTGACGAGACTCCCGAAAACAACATCGTATTTTTTGGAGGAGTGAAAGCAACAGTATCAGCAGCGACGTCAACAGCGCTGACTGTAGAAGTACCTGTTGGAGCTTCATACGATTATCTCTATGTAAATACCACAGGACTGATCGCACAATCTAGCAGACCCTTTACGGTTACCTTCGATAGTGATGGCTCGATCGGATCTTCACCGAGCACCTTCGCAGATGTAGTGGACTTTGAGACTCACGGAATTCCATTGGGATTTGACCTGGGTGATCTGGATGGTGATGGCAAGCTCGACATGGCTGCAGGAGCCACTGGTCAAGCCTATTCCATTTATCTCAATTCATCTACAGGGCCTGGTGATATCAACTTTTCAAAAACCGTTTTTTCTGCCAGCGCTAAGGTAAATGACCTTCGGATTGCTGACTTGGACGGTGACGGGCGCTTGGATTTTGCAGCTGTGACAGAAGATGGTCTGGGTGCAGAGTATTTGGAGATATGGCGCAATACGATTACTACCCCCGGTACAGTCTCCTTTGTGCAGGATGCCAATATGCTACTGGATGGATATACCTATGATCTGAATATAGCAGATTTCAATGGCGATGGGAAAATGGATGTTGTGACTGTAGACTGGGACAATAATGTAGTTTCTATATATGAAAACTCATCTAGTACAGGCTCCATCAGCTTCGAAGATGATGTGGATTTTGATGTTACAATTACAGGTTCAGACCCTGATTCGCATGACGTAGCATTGGCAATTGGTGACCTGAATGGAGATGGACTAACAGATATTGTCACCACTGATTTCCCGGATGGAGGGCCGTCCATTACCGCATCGATCCTGGAAAACACCTCCTCTGGGGGAAGCTTAAGTTTTGCCACGAAGGTGGACATAGAGGTAGTTAATATTGTAAAATTAGGTGACCTGAATGGAGATGGGCTTGCGGAGATGATCATTCCTAATTTTAGTAACTTTACGATTTATCCAAATGAATCCACTGGCTCCATTGCTTTCGCCTCTCCAGAGGTAATCAATGTGTCTAATGGATGGTTCGGGTTGGCTCTTGAAGACTTCAATGGAGATGGTAAAGCGGATCTACTTGTATCAGAGGCGATCTTTGATGCTATGAGGGTACTAGAAAACACAAGTACCGGGTCAGGTATAAGTTTTTCAAGTGGGGTAGATTTTGATTTGAGTCCTGCTTATACTCCTTACGCTAATTATACCACTGGGGATATGGATGGTGATGGAGAGCCTGATATGGTCGTTCCATCAAATTATTATATTGATCCTTCTTCGAAACCAAAAACAATAGGTATCCTGAGAAACAAGAACTCCCAAACTGACATCACGGCCTTCAGTTTCGGGGAGCAGTTTGGTTCCGCCACCATAGATGAAGATGCGCATACTATCGAAATAGCTGTTGGCGTACCAAGCCTTGCCGCACTCACACCGACTTTTGAGTTGCCATACGGTGCTACAGCTACCGTTTCCGGCATGGTACAAACATCAGGAACTACAGCCAATGATTTCACCAGTCCGGTGATCTATACCATCACCGCAGAGGATGGTAGTACCACGCAGGACTGGACAGTCACGGTTTCATCAGCGATACCAACCATCACCTCTTTTGCTCCAGCATCCGCTGAGGTCGGATCACAAATAACCATAACCGGTTCCAATTTCAGTACAAACCCAACAAGTAACATCGTCTATTTCGGAGGAGTGAAAGCGACGGTTTTATCAGCTACATCAACTGAACTGACTGTAGAAGTACCGGCAGGTGCCTCTTCAGAATACCTGTTTGTTACGGTAGGAGGACTGATCGCGCAATCCAGCACTCGTTTTATTGTCTCCTTTGACAGTGATGGCACAATTGGTCTAACTCCAGATACTTTTGCGGATGCGGTGACTTTTTCGGCAGGGGATCAGCCTTATGGTTTTGACCTGGGAGATTTGGATGGTGATGGATTGAATGATATTGTCACAGGTAATTATGGCGGAGACTTTTCGGTTTTTGTGAACACCAGCACAGGAATAGGCAACATCAACTTTGCAGCCAAAGCAGACTTTAGCCTCAGTGCCTATGCCAATGATATCAAACTGGCAGATTTTGATGGAGATGGAAAGCTTGATGTCGCTGCGGTGACGGAAGATGATGCATATGTGAGCTATCTAGAAGTGAAGCGCAACACTACTTCCACTCCAGGTTCGGTCAATTTTGCTAATGAAGCGAACATCACTTTGGATGGATACAACTGGGTACTGGATGCGACTGACTTCAATGGGGATGGCAAGTTAGATATCTTGGTGTTGGATTCAGACAATGGAGTGGTTTCGGTATATGAAAACGCTTCCAGTGTTGGGGCTATCAGTTTTAAAGATAATGTGGATTTCACTATAGGTTCTGATCCCTACGATGTGACCTTTGGTGATATCAATGCAGATGGCTTGCTTGATATCATCACTTTGGACGGTTCTGATGGTAACGTTTCTGTTTTGGAAAATACCTCTTCGGCGGGAAGTATTAGCTTTGCCACCAAAGTAGATTTTGCCTTGAATCTGTCCACTTCCATTAGCTCTGATTGGATAGAAGTAGGAGATTTGAATGGGGATGGTTTGCCAGAGATCGTAGTGAAAAATAATGAGACCATTTCCATATTCAAAAATGAAACAACTACGTCCATTGCTTTTGCAACTCCAAATGAAATAGCAGCCACACTCAATTTTGGACCTATTGCATTGGATGATTACAACGGTGACGGTAAACTGGATTTACTTTTTGGGTCATTGGCAAGTCAGGTTGGGGTGTTTAAAAATACCAGCTCAGGATCAACGATCAGCTTTGCCGATGAAGTCCTGTATGGTACGCTTGCCAGTTATCTTCCAATGACATTTATTTCAGGAGACTTGGATGGTGATGGAGAGACAGATCTGGCTGGAACCATTCGGTCAAATTCTACTGCCGACTATAAGGTAGCAGTACTTAGAAACAATGGTTCAAAAAGCGAGATCAAGGCATTTAGCTTTGCCGATGAGTTGGCGCCAGCGATCATTGATGCAGCAGCAAGAACCATCGAGATCAACGTAGATGGTGTGCCTGACCTGACAAGCCTTACAGCAAGCTTCGAATTGTCATTCGGGGCGACAGCTACGGTAGCCAGTACTACTCAAACTTCAGGCGTAACAGCTAACGATTTTACCAATCCGGTGATTTATACCATTACGGCAGAAGATGGCTCTTCTACTCAGGATTGGACGGTTTCCGTAGCTTTGGGTTGCTCGGATGATATCGTGAACCTAACAGAAGTGGCTTGTGAGTCCTACGATTTTGATGGAGAGATCATTAGAACCTCAGGTATTTATACGAGAGTATATACCAATTTGACAGGTTGTGACAGTACAGTAACAGTGGATTTGACTATCCATCCGATAGTATTCTATGACAATGTCTATGCCGTGGGTAACTATGATTTTGATGGAGCTACGCTTACTGCATCCGGACAATATGAATACGGACCGTTTACTTCTACGGTAACCGGATGTGACAGTACTTTTGTACTGAACCTGACCATAGAGCCGGATACCTACGATACAAAAGACTATCTCCAGTTTCAAGCGTCAGCAACTGCTTTCCCTATTATGATTGAAACTGCAGCTAGTCACATTGCAGATGTGGATGGAGATGGTGAAGAAGATGTTTTCTTTATTGGAAAGTCTACCGCAGGACAGATAGCATCGCTTTTCATTCACGACGGATCGGGTAATTATATAGAAAAAACCGATCATGCAATACCAGCTACGCGTGTAGGAAACAGATCTTCGCTCTTCTTTGATGCCGATGGGGATGATGCGCTGGATTATTTGGTATTTGGTCAGCAAGGTGGTATCAATATTACCCAGCTTTATATCAATGATGGAGCGGGAAACTTTACAGAAAAGACAGATCATGGTCTGCCTATATTCACTGACGTTGTTTACAATACCTATCTGGACAGTGCCGATGTAGATGGAGATGATGATTTGGACTTGGTTCTTTCTAATTATAACCCTTCTGACGGTTATGAGTCACAAGCACAAATTTATCTCAACAATGGAGATGGAAGTTTTGTGCTCTCCACTGCCAACGATTTTCCTATAGTGAAAGAATCCCTTGCGGATTTTGCGGATTTTGATGGAGATGGGCATGTGGACTTGCTAATCAGCGGATACGAGCTGGATAATAAAATTTGGATTAATGATGGTACAGGGGTGTTTACCCAAAAGTTGGATCAATCTCTGGCTAAGCTATCCTCCAACGGTACGCTTATCTTTGATATGGATGGGGATGGTGATATGGATATTTACGATTCTAATGCGAGAGGCTATTCTGGCTATTATACGCCTATTTTCTTTAACAATGGCGATGGCTCTTTTACCTACGACCTCAGCAGTGAAATCCCAAAAATGGATGGTTATACCGGAGGTGAGGCAGGTACCCTGTCAAAGGCAGTGGATTTTGACAATGACGGAGATTTGGACATGATCCTGGAAGGTAGATATCATTATGCTGGTGGACCTTCTATAGCGGATTATTTGGATGTTTGGATCAACAATGGGTACGGTCATTTTAAACCTTTGTTGTCACACACATTAACCAAAACCTTCCCAGAAGACGGTTATGAATTTGGAAAGATCTATGGGTATGGTAGTTATCAGTTTAGTCAAACCCTAAGCGTACATGACTTTGACGGAGATGGACGCATGGATATTTTAATTTCTGGAGATGATTATTTTGATACTTACGAAAAAGTTACGCGCATACTTAGTAATAAGGTGCTATCAAGTGATTTGGTAATAGAAGCAACAGGAAGTTATGACTTTGATGGCAAGACACTAACAGAGTCAGGACAATATCAAGGAATTTACACGGATGAATATGGCAGCTCGTACCCTGTTAACCTTGACCTGACCATTATCCCTTATGTGGAAGCCTCCGAATATGCGGATGTTAAGTTTGAATTGCTTCAGCCAACTTCCTCACCAAAAGTTGGTTTGGATATACTCAAAGGAAATCAGGGACAGCATCATATTTATGATATGGATGGTGATGGTGATCAGGATGTGTTGTATTTCGCTATTTCCCCAAGTGAAGGGTATCAGGTCATCGCTTATCTCAATGATGGCAAGAACAATTATCGCAAGGTAGAGCAGGAACACAATTTTGTTTTTGATAGTAGTACACAGTTCCCAGTCGTACTGAATGCAGATCTAAATGGTGATGGAGTTGAAGACTTGTTAATTGGAGGAGAACCGATCTATGCTGCGAGTCCAAAGGACCTTGGAACCAAAGTGTACTTTGGAGACAGTCAGGGACAATTGCATTACCAAAGTGATATCGTGCTGCCTTCCTGCAATAATGGAGGTGTTCGCATTGCTGACTTTAATGACGATACCTATCCGGATATTTTTATAGTCAAATTTTCAAATGCTTATCTGTACCTGAACGACGGAGCGGGTAACTTCACTTCTCAAACGATAACGGGTATGAATAATGGGAGTTTCCTCAATAAAGTAGCGGTTTCAGAACCATATAATGGGGGAGTAGACATCATCGTGTCGGATTACAATGCAGGGCATACGGATGTCATCTATAGATGCGAAGGTGGTGTGTTCAGTGAAGTTAGCCGTGGGTTTAGAACAGTAAGTGGATACTATCATACCTTTGAATTTGCAGATGCCAATGCGGATAACTACCCAGATATTTTTATTCTGGATGATACCGAAACGTTGTTGTATCTCAATGACCAATCTGGAAACTATGTGTTGGACACTTCCAATGATTTTGATGGTTTGCAGACTAACTATGAATTCTCTTTACATTTTAAGGATTTGAATAATGATGGTGCTGCTGAGGTGCTGTTCTCAGATTATTTCAATGAGTTAGCTGTATTCTGGAACGATGGAACGGGGCAATATGCAGCACATCAAACGCTTGAGTTAAATGATGATGTGGGAAGAATAGCGATAGGAGACCTGAATGGGGATGGCTATGCGGATATTCTCAATAGTGGTGTTTCGAATAGGATTTCGTCATCTGTCGAATGGGTAACCAGAGCCTATATCAATGATCAGTCTAATGGCTTTGAGGCAGCTCAATTCAATGTGACTACAGAGTTCCGTGAGGGAGATATCGTCTTCCTTGATGCGGATAAGGATGGTGATCAGGATATGCTGGTGAGCGGTGCCTATTATGGTGACCAGAAAATGACGGAGTATTATAAAAACGACGGTGAAGGTAACTTTACTGAAGTGACCACCCATCCATTTGCTGGATTGCAGTATGCGAGTATTGCTGTGGCTGACTTTAATGGAGATGAGGTGGAAGACGTGGTACTTTCAGGTCTTAATGCATCAGACGAACTACAGACAACACTGTACTGGAATGATGGGACGGGTAATTTTACGGAAGATACTGGCAACAGCTTTTCGGGTATATCAGGTAAAGTTGTCGCCTTTGATGCCAATGGCGATCAGGTTTCAGACCTATTAGTTGTTGGAAAGAATGCTTCAGGCAGTCCGATTGCTGAACTTTACCTCAACGATGGTTCAGGCAATCTGTCACTTCACACAGCTGGTATCGAAGGCTTAATTGATGTAAGCGTAACGACAGGTGATGTGAATGGAGATAAAGCGATGGATATTTTCCTTTGTGGTACCAACGGTACGGGTACAGATATTACAGTACTTTACCTGAATGATGGAACAGGTAACTTTACAGCGGCAACAGGTAGTACTTTTGAGCCGATCAGTAAAGGCAAAATGCTATTGTTGGATATTGACAATGATAAAGACTTGGATTTGTACCTTTCGGGAAGTGGGAAATTCCTGATCTATGAAAACGATGGGGCAGGGGCATTTACCCAAAAACATGGCTATGATGGACCTTTCCTTTCAACTGCAGTTGCTGGAGATATAGATCTAGATGGTGATATCGATATTATCGAGTCTGGAAAGTGGGAAAGTGAAACGGGGTATCCGAGAACATTTGTGTATTTCAATAACGGTACAGGCAATTTCACCAAGAGCAATATGGGTGCTTTACATAGTATCTATGACGGTGCTATCGCATTGGCTGATATTGACCATGATATGGATATGGATATCATGCTTTCTGGCGCTGTAAAAGATCCTGTCACTAACTCATCAAGGCTATATCGTAATGCCACTTGTGGAACCATCACTACGTTCGAGCAAGCTGTATCGAGTTGTAATGCCTATGATTTTTATGGAACCATTCTGACAGCATCTGGCACTTATACACATTCGATTACCACTGAAGAAGGATGTGAAAGAACGGTAACGTTAGAGTTTGATTACTTAAAGGATGAAAGTACTGAAGTAGTGGAAGCTTGCGAAAGCTACGAATGGAATGGCGTGACTTATACTGAATCGGGTACTTACCAAGAGTTATTTATCAATTCGGTCGGCTGTGACAGTTTGGCAACGTTGACGCTGACAATCTTGGAACTAACATCAAGTGAGGAAACGGTAGAGGCTTGCGAAAGCTACGACTGGAATGGCGTGACTTATACCGCATCGGGCATATACGAGGTGGTATTTACCAATTCAGTTGGTTGTGATAGTACAGCGACGTTGACGCTGACAATCTTGGAATCAACTTCGAGTGAAGAGACAGTGGAAGCTTGTGAAAGCTACGACTGGAATGGCGTGACTTATACAGCTTCAGGTGTGTACGAAGAGTTGTTTACCAACTCGGTGGGTTGTGATAGCGTAGCGACGTTGACGCTGACAATCTTGGAACCAACTTCGAGTGAAGAGACAGTGGAAGCTTGCGAAAGTTACGATTGGAATGGCGTGACCTATACGACTTCGGGTGTATACGAAGAGCTGTTTACCAACTCGGTGGGTTGTGATAGCGTAGCGACGTTGACGCTGACAATCTTGGAATCAACTTCAAGTGAAGAGACAGTAGAAGCTTGCGAAAGCTACGATTGGAATGGCGTGACCTATACGACTTCGGGTGTATACGAAGAGCTGTTTACCAACTCGGTGGGTTGTGATAGCGTAGCGACGTTGACGCTGACAATCTTGGAATCAACTTCAAGTGAAGAGACAGTAGAAGCTTGCGAAAGCTACGATTGGAATGGTGTAACTTATACTGAGTCGGGCGTATACGAGGAGGTATTTACCAATTCAGTCGGCTGTGATTCAACTGTTACTTTGTACCTCTCGATCCAAGAGCTGCCAGTTGTAAATGTTCAGTCAGATGGTGTATCCTTATTTATTGAAGCACAAGAAGGGATGTCATATCAATGGTATGATTGCGATACTGGAGAAGCGCTATCAGGAGAAACTAACACCCAGTTAACTCCATCCAAAACAGGAGACTACTATCTTGAAGTTTCTAATGGAATTTGCAGCAGAGTATCAGATTGTGTATTGTTTGTTTCGCCATTAGGTCTGGAAACATTAGCAGGTCTAGAAGTCAGGGTCTTCCCGACGGTAACTACCGAAACGTTTACGTTAGACTTGAATCAGCAATTGGATGATATAAAAGTTCGGGTCATCTCACTGGATGGACAGGTGATAAAAGAGGTAGATCATAAATCCTTTAAGGAGGGAGCTTTTAAATTATCTGGACCTTCTGGAATGTACTTGATACATGTGAGTACTGGAGGAAAGTTAATTGGTACCTATCGGGTAATTAAAATGTAATGATGAACGACGTTGCATTACCGTTGAAAAAATTCTAATAGGTAAGGATACGGTAAAGTAAGTTTATAAAAATGCTAAACCCTTTGAGAGCAATTAAACTGTTCTCGAAGGGTTTTTTACTAATTAAATTGAAACGGAACCAGAAAAACAGCAGTAAAAAAATGCTGCCAACCAAAGTCGACAGCATTTTTTAAAAGGAGCAAAGCAAAGATTAGTTAGCCGTATAGGTAACTTCATTGTAAACGACAGAACCAGCTCCGATACCGCCTTTCTCAAACTCCTGACAGATGGCAACCGCAAACTCATCCAGACTGTTTAGTTCCCACTGTACTTTAACATCATCCATGGTATCCAAAATGTCATCACTGGTACCTTGCTCTAATCGAAACAACACTTTTTCTTTAGCAGCTTCAGCAGTGTTGATCTCGATTTGCCACTTTTTTTGGTCAGTAGAGGAGGTTGCATTGTCACGATTGTATGTGTAGGTAGCTATTTTTTGCTCATAAGATTGCAGCTGGTTTAGTCTACGCTGTTGGCTTGCATCATCTTTGGCGTCCTGATACTCTGATTGACTGGTAGCAAACACCAGTTCTTTACGAATACCTTTAAGCTTTTCGATAAACTCTGAAAAAGACTCGACAGTCTGCAACTTACTTAGCTGCTCTTGAGGTGGTAATGCTGAGATAAAACTCATAATAGTAGATAAAAGGTTATAAATGTTTAGGCTTTGTTGCCTGACTGAAACTGCAAAAGGTTGGCAATGATATCAAAAAGAGCCTTATGGGCATATGTAATATAATCTGCACTACGCTATTTCATTGTGTTATAGGGATGTGTTTTCGTTTATAAAACATACTCCACTTTCTAAGTCTGGAAGATGTTATAAGAAGTTTCAGGCATAGCTTTCCAGTACTTCAGTTAAACTTATCACTAACCATTACTTACATTTTGAGAAAGATGTATTTTTATAGCCTTTTTCAACGCTCCGCTAATAGAGTAGAGTTTAGGTATGGAAAAATGGCGAGTAGTTTATCAAAGAGTATCCTTTTGTAACAACTATATTTTAGCTTCACTGATTTTTGAAAATGAGAAGTTATAAGCAGTAAGTGCTAGAAGATGGTATTGGTGCTGTTTGGTGTTGTAATTTGGATGGGGAACCTTGGTGTATTGCCATCCCGTTATCACGAAATGCACGGATAGTATGAAATGGTATTTTCTTTTATGAATTGCTGTAAGATTTGGGCTGAAATTTTGGCAAGGAAGTATAAAAAAATAGTAGTGGTCATGTTAAGCTACACATTTGGACGGGCAAGAGACCGCAGAAATAAGATTGTCTATAGTATAGGAATTCAGTAGTTGTACCATCACCTTCAGGTAGATGATAACGATATAAACTTTCTGCTCGCTTCTCAACTCGGAGACAGGAGGTTTAAGAGAATTGTGCATTTTTTGGCCTTTAATGGGCAGGGTTACTTGTCGTGATAAGAGACTGGTAACCTTAACCGAAACATACGAGTGCCGTTGCCAATAAGACTGATGTATACGGTACCAACGTTTAATCAATGAACGTGAGCGTGGCAAGCGGCAGAAAGCAGATTGGCGGGTAAAACAGAAGCGGTATTGGATATTGTAGTGGCGCCCCGGAAAGGCGAATATGGCTTTCCCTTGCCTGTCAAGACGCCCATCAGCTAAAAAATCACGTACACGGTAGCGGTTATCCTTTTGCCTGCGCCACCCTCTTCGTTTTCTGCTGCGCCCATTTTTTTGAGATAAAAACCTGCGAAACCGAACAATACTATTACCAATCGTTCCATCATGGCAACTAGCCTCACTGCGCCGCTGTTGCGCCAACCGATGTGCCTGCTCCGGACAGTACTTACCATAAATACTATTACGTTCCACTTCCCTACTTACCGAAGACCGATGCACGCCAATTTGCTCACCGATTTCGGTCAGGCTATGCCCTGCAGAAAGGGCTTGTGCAATCTGTTGTCTTTGTATGTAGGTAAGGTGTGTCATAGGTACTTGTATAATAAAAGTTTCAAGGCACTATGGAAAATGGGTTATTGGTAAGGGAGAGGTAAGGTTAGAGTCAAAAAAGTGAGTAGCTTATAGGATAGCGACTTTTTTTATATGGAGGAGTTAGTTTGTTGTAGCTGGCAGGGGATTATCAGGGATACCAGAAGATGAGGAGCGTCGCAAGAGTCGCAGGGAACTCGAGGAGGAGCTTTCGGAATGCAGGGAAAAGCTGGATCAGCAGAGGGTGGTTGATTTGTTGGTGTTGTGGTATCGTTGCTGGCACAACTTTGATGATAGCATGTGGTCATGGGTATTTGGAGAGAGGGCTGTAGACTATCAGCTTCTAATGAGTAAAGGTTGTGGGATCAGTACCGTGAAAATCTGCACGCTATTTACGAAGGTAAAGCAAGTCTACCAATATCAGATGTATCGCTACTGCATGGAGGTGTACCGGGATAATATCAATGGCTTTGAGAAGTTGGCGCAGGAGCGGGATAGTGAAAGAAGGTTTTTGGAGGAGATGAATACTTTCAGTAAAGACAATTCAATTTCTATTTCAATATAAAACCCAAAAACAATGAACAAGCAATGGTCCAATATGCAGTGGCAGGATGATTTACGCCATTTTGCCGATCTCTTGGTCGAGAAACCTTACTACTTGCAGAAAAAGACAGAGTACCGGCTATCGTTAGGCATCTCCTATTTGTTTAGCACTTTGAGTGTACTGACAGCTTTTGTTTTCGCAGCTGATTTTACCTCTAAGCTGATCCCGGAATCATGGATCAGTATTGAAGTCCGATTAGGTGGTGCGGGCATTATCTGCTTTGTGCTTTTGTATGCCTTGGAGCTGTTCAAAAGGAACCTTTGGTCAGAGGTATTTGAAGCAGCACTTAAGAAAAGTAAGCTTCCTTTTTTGGCAGGATTACTAGCAATAGCATTACTGTCTATGTCTGTTTACCTGAGTGTAAAAGGAGTCGAGTTGTTCACTCGAACATCCATGGATAAGGAAGAGGTTTTGACTGCAGACTATATTTCTCAAAAATCAGCCATTGATCAGGAGTTTGAAAAGCTTATCCAAAAAGAGCAGGAAGACTTAGCCGCATATAAAGCATCTGTCTCCTATCGGGGAAAAATTAATATTCATAATCCGACAACTCGCAATGTAATTGAAGGCCATACCCGTCGCATCGCAACGCTCCGCAACGACTGGAAATTGCGGCAGCAGGAACTGAAAGATTCGCATCAACAAGCATTGACGAAGAATACCGTGAGTACTGAAAATACAGCACTTAAGATGATGGTGTTCTCCTTTTCGGTAGAGATCCTGATCGCAGTTTTGCTCTACTTTATTATGTACTATCGTTACAGGTGCTTGAAAGAAAGTGGTTTTGATCCCACTAGATCTCTACAGCTGAGTAATCAAATACAACCGGAAGAACCTAGTCCTACTGATGGTCCGGGACGAAAGCGGTATCCTAAACCGGAACAGGAAAATACTGGGAATGTAATCGCAATGCGAAGCCGCAATGACACCGCAACGGTAAATGCTTCGACTGTTGGTGCTCAGTCACCAGTGTTAACAGGTGAAGTATACTCGTTAGCCGCTGAAGAAAAAGTGCTAACACCTGAAGTCAACCCGTTAACAGCGGAAAAGAAGGTGTTAACAGGAAGTGGAAACAGTCTATTTCAGGTGCATCGCAATAACACGCCTCCAATTGAACAAAAAGATACACCCGCAGAAGAATCCGAGTTAACCTCTTTCTACTGGAAAGAACGAACGAAGCTATGCGAAGAGATTATGGATATCGAAAAGCGGAATCTTAAAGTGACCAATGTAGCGCTGGCAAAAAAATACAAATGCTGTGAGTCTACCATCCGCAACGTCCGTCGAGCCATTCTGGAAGTACCTGTTAACAGCAGCAGGCAGCAGATGAAAATCAATTTTTAAACCAAGCTGTGCAAATCAGTGCAAGCAGAGGCAAACATGGTCAAGCCGATTACACATACTTTGTAATTTGCTTCTCTGTACTGAACAGCAACTTCAAAATAAGGAAGTGAATGCATGAGGAGTATCGTTGGTACTTCTCACCGCAACACTTCACGGTGCGCACAGCAAGAGCCAAGTTGGTTCTTGTCGGGTGAGGTGGTTCGACTCCACACGCATCACGAGGAAGAAGAAGCTAACCGCTTCATAAGTGGGGAGTGTGAGTGACTCTGACAGGTCCTTGCGCTACTCCATTATCAAACTGAACAGGGATTAATCCCTCATTGCTATACTTTTTATTCCACACGACCACTTACATCAATGGTTAGTCAAAGAGAAGTCCTAATGCCTTTGCTGAGCGAAGAGCATACCTTGTTTGTAATTACCTACAAGGCCGCTTATCAACGCTGTAAATCCTATCTGGATGCCTACTTTATCTTGGATGAGATCTCAAGAGAGGCTACTGCTTTTCGCAATGGCAAAGGTCCTTACACGAAGCTTAGTGCCGAGCAGTTGCATTATGAGCATAGGAAAAGAGTGCTGAAAGCAGTTGACCGATTTGAAAAAGGAGAGGAGGGGATTAACCTGGACCTACTTAAAGAGTTTGAGACACTAACCCAAGACTTAACGATTTACCGTGAAGAAGGTAAGACAGCTGTACGCCTTCATAAAAGCATTTTGCATACCGCATTTGAGTTGTTGCGGCTTTACCTGGCAGAATATGAAGATGCCAAAAAGCTGAAGCTGACGACCTATTATAACAACCTGCCTTATCTGCATACCAGGCAGACCTCATTGGCGACGCTAACAAGGTGTCACCGCAATACAATGCGTGATCATATAGACCGTTTGAAGCAGATTGGTTTTGTGGAAAAATACCGAGAGCGTTACGCTGGCGGATTGGAAATTCTGGTGAATTGGGATGTGGTTTTCGGAAAGGAAATCGCTGCATTGGTACGCCTGTGCCACGGAAAAAGTATGGAAGAAACCCAAAAGTTATTCACAAATGGCTGTGAACAACTTGATGGCAAAACTTCCAAAATAGACGCTGAAAAGCCTTTTTTAAGAGGAGTTGCACAGAAATTCACACCTTTATCTTCTGAGACTTCTATACAGAATAAGAATAAAGAAATTAAAACAGTAGAGGATGTGTATAATGTGAATAAGTTCACAACCTCTTCTGCTGTCACCGAGGGTACTGAAATTACCAATGGAGGACACCGCAGTAACGTTATTTTTGGTAACGACTTTTTTGGGAACGAGGAAAAAGAAGCTTCGGATGGGGAAGTGCCAAATTCCGGAAGTACTATTTCAAAACAAATTCCTCAACCACAGAAAAGTGATTCAAACCATACTGCAGGCAAGAGACTAGCCAAGGCGCTCGGAGAAAAAGCCGATACGCAGCAGGACCCGACGCCGCAACAGGAGCCACAACAAGAAGCAGAACCTGTTGAAAATAGTATTACGATCTCGCCTAAGTCGCAAGAGAAGCCCCAATACGGCTACAGCGAGCGTGAGCATAATTATTATCTCAAGTATGCTACCAGCTTCTGGAAAGAGGTCCGGAACAAGCTATACGTTCACCATTTCTTCACTCCTGAGCAGGAAGTGGCTATGATCCACAAAGTAGCCGAAGTTGTATTCCGCAATTTCCAAAACGATCAGAACTGGCAACACCAAGAATGGGTACGTTATTATTACCACTGTATCGCCGCTTTGAATTTCCAACATTTGGCATTGGTCAACTATGGCGCATATGTAACGCATCCGGCGAGTTATTTCAGCCCGGAAAATACCCACAACGGCTGGAATCAAAATGTGCAACGCTTTGAGGCTTATAAACGAAAGGCAAAATACTACGCCTTAAAAGGAGAGCTAAGCAAGATAGAGCTGGAGGCGGAACAGTATAGGAATGGAGAAGGAAAGTACATGACCAAGGATCCGCAACAGCTATTCCAGCTACATAAGCAGCGACTCCTAAAGCTAAAGAGTCCAGAGGTACTACAAGCCTTTTATGAGCTAGTGGCACAAAAGAGCATTTATACAAAAAGAAACTTTGACTTGAAACCCTAAAACCCATGGATAACAAACCACATGTGCTCCATATCACCTATGTGGATGCTAACCGCAGAAAGTATGTCTGTGATAACTTAACCAGAGCCAGAAAACTTCTCAATCAATATATCACAGCAGGAAGAGTGCATAATTATGGTCTCTATGAATATGACAAAAAAGCGAAAACACAAGGACGGCTTGTGGATCGTGCTACACTACAGCCTTTATCGAACGAAGTACAAGAATACTATATCCTACATATCACTTTTGTGGATGGTAACCGCCGAAAATTTGAGTGTAAGGGAAAGCATCGGATTAATGCTGTGGTAAAGCAGTTTTTGGGAAGGATTCATAATTATGGGGTGTATGAGTATGATAAGGGGAGGCAAGAACAGGGGAGGGAGGTTGTTAGAAAGAATATCTTATAAATACAAAATAGGATTGATTTTCTTTTTTGGATAGAGTCAAAATGAACAAAAAAAACAGCTATTTGAGATTCTCAAATAGCTGTTATGTTTTTGCAAATTGTATGACTTGCAACGTCCGGATTAGGACTCAGGTATCATGCAAATAATTTGCATGTGGTTGTTTTTAAGGTTTAAACTGCCACATACATGTAAATTTTATAAACTTGCTGATTTAACCTTTGCCATTAGGTATATAAGGTCTCTAGCAATTTGTTTACAAACGATGTCATAAGCCTTCTCCTCTTCTTCTGTCCCATCAAACTTACGAGGGTCTGTATAAGGAAGTGCTACACGCAAGGTAGCTCCTGGTATGATGGGGCATGCTCTATCAGCCTCACTGCATACCATGATGGCTATAAAATCTTTTTTAGGGTTTTGCATATCATCATACTTTTTGGAGTACATCAAGAAAGTTTCTTCACCCAATTGAATCGAGTATTGCGGAATATCCGCTCCTGGTGCCATTTTTAGGTCAAATCCAACTCTTTGCAGAGTAGCAGCAGCACGAGGATTTAAGGCTGTAGCATGTGTACCACCTGAATAAGCTTCAATATTTATATTATAGTACTGTCCGATAGCTTCCGTTATAAGTTGAGCCATCTGACTTCTTCTAGAGTTGTGTGAACAGACAAAGTGTAGTTTTACTGTACTGTTGGAAATTATATGTGAAGCAGTTTCCTGAAGTACTTGCTTGCGGTCTTCTGGAATCTGTAGTGTATCCTTCTCTACACTTCTAAGGTAGCGTTTTACCTTGGATGGTAGTGTTGATTGGGCCTTCACTTCGATGGCTCCAAAATGGATAACAAAGGTGGTGATCAGTAAGATCAGAGGGTTCTTGAAATTCATGGAATTAGCAATTGAAAATTTATTTGCTTCGATTGAGACGCTGTCTTATTTGGCTAAGCGTAAGGCCTCTATATACTCAAGAGGAAAAAGACTTTGAGAAAGTTTATCTAATGCGATATCTACCTTGTAGCTTACACGGTGTAGCTTTACGTTCAATTTATCTAACTTGTGTTCAGAGAAATATTGGTCTAGCTCAAGCATTACATAACAAGCTCTATTGTCACCATCTTTTGGTTTACCGACAGATCCAGTATTAATCACATGTTTCCATATAGTTTTTCCCTGATTGACCAATGCCAAGCGACGATGATAGGGTTTGTGAGTGTGCCCACAGAGCAATATGTCTGTCTGAGAATTTTCCATCATGTCACTGATCTTATCTTTGGGATAGTCACTTGTTAGATATTCGGTATTGGAATCTACACTGCCATGAACCATTAGAAGTTTGATCTGTTGCTCATTACTTTCAAAGACTAAAGACTGATGATATGGTAAGGCGCTTAAAAACTGACGGTTATCTTCAGATAACATAGACACCGTGATTCCTCGATTTGTAAATCTGTCTGGTTCAGCTGTGATCATTGCTTCATCATGATTCCCCATGATAGTAGGTATTTTCCTGCGTCGAAGCTCTTCCACAACTTCGTTAGGCCAGCAATTATATCCCACTAGATCACCAAGACAGTAGATATAGTCTGGTTGTTTGCTATCAATATCAGCAAGTACCGCCTCTAGAGCAGGCATATTAGCGTGTATATCTGATATAAATGCGATTTTCATTTTGTAGGTAGGTTATTTGGCTTGTAGTATTGTTTTTTTAACCAAAAAGATACTTTTACCAATAGTATTAAAGCTGGAACCTCTACTAAAGGTCCAATTACTCCTGTAAATGCCTGACCTGAATTAAGGCCAAAAACTGCAATGGCAACCGCAATAGCCAATTCAAAATTATTTCCGGCAGCAGTAAAGGCAATGGAAGCATTCACATCGTACTCAGCCCCCATAGTTTTACTTATGAAAAAACCAATCAGGAACATCAAAGCGAAATACACTAATAGAGGAATGGCTATTCTTATGACATCCATTGGAATTTGAACGATCAGTTCACCTTTAAGGGAAAACATGACTACGATGGTAAAAAGAAGCGCTATTAAAGTAATTGGAGAAATAGTGGGGATGAATTTAGTTTTGTACCATTCTTCTCCTAGCCATTTTACCAAAAGAATACGGCTTAGTAGGCCAGCTAAAAATGGAATACCTAAGTAAATAGCGACGCTTTCTGCTATGATTGCAATTGATATATCTACGATAGCCCCTTCAAAACCAAATAAAGGTGGAAGCTTCGTGATAAAAAGCCAAGCATAAAAGCTGTAGGCAAATACCTGAAAAATACTGTTCAAAGCTACTAGCCCAGCTCCATACTCACTGCTTCCATCTGCTAGGTCATTCCATACCAATACCATGGCAATACAGCGGGCAAGGCCAATCAGTATAAGACCCACCATGTACTCAGGGTAATCTTGAAGAAATATTAAGGCCAGTACAAACATTAATACTGGGCCAATGATCCAATTGAGTAGAAGAGAGATGGATAAAACTTTTACATTTTTAAATACTTTTGGTAAAAGTTTGTAGTCCACTTTAGCTAGTGGAGGATACATCATCAGAATCAGCCCAATGGCTATAGGAATATTCGTACTGCCACTACTAAAGGAATTGATAAAAGTAGATGTTGAAGGGAATAAATAACCGATGCTTACCCCAATGGCCATCGCAAGAAATATCCACAAAGTAAGATATTGATCTAAAAATGATAGTTTACTCTTCATGACTTCACATTTGAGAATACAAACAACATTTCCCTGGCAATATCCTTACAACGTTCATCGTATTTTTCCTCTTGTTGTGGGGTTCCATCATAGTCTTTCGGATCCTCAAAAGGAAGTGAAATTCTTTTCGATGCCGTAGGGATGAACGGACAGTTGGCATCTGCATGAGAACAGGTCATTACAGCTGCAAACCCACTTTGTACATTGAAGCTGTCATCATATGTTTTGGAAAAACCTATTATTGCAGGTTCGTTATGATGATACTTGATACTATATACAGGGTTTTTACCTTCTGAAAGCATTTTGATTTCTAACCCTGCTTTTTCAAGTGCATGTGCAGCCATGTGATACATAGCTGTCGCTTCTGTTCCACCCGAATAAGTGCATACATTGTTAATTCCAAAGTGGAAGGCAGCCACTTGTGCCCAAACTTGGGACAAGTGACTCCGTCTTGAATTATGTGTACAAATAAGTATTAGATCAGCCTTACCTTTATCTTGTATACTTGTCTGTACAAAAGCTGTCAATTGTTTTAGTACAGCTCTTCTGTCATCAGGTATTTGGTTAAATTCTGATTTAACTTCTTCGATATATTTGTCAAGTTGTTGTGAGCTCATATCAATCGATTTATTCTGAAAGAAACATGGCTATTTCCTCTGTTTTTTGATAATCATTTGTTTTATACAGCATATTGCCATCTGTATCTGTAATTACAAAAAAGGGTAACCCAACATTCAATTCAGGGAAGCGAGAGTCTTTTTTATACTTTTCGAACTCTTCAGAAGTATCATAAATCTTGTAGAGTACTGCATTCTGAAGTGCCTCATTAAGTCCCTCATCTTGCTGAGTCAGCTTTTGAAACGCTTTACAGTTTGTACACCAATTGCCATGAAAATCCAAAAACACCAGTTTCCCTTGTTTTTTTGCGGCATCATAGGCTGCGTCTTTATCTGTATACCAAGTTAGGTTTCCTTTTTGTTCCGTTACATTTACTTCTGTGGAAGCAATGGATGGTTGTGCTGTAATAGTCTGCGGAGCAAACGATCTGAATAAAATCAGCCCACCGACTACTGCAGCCAATGTGAACAGTGCATTTCGCATTTTTTGGTGTGGGAACAACTCACTTTTTTGGAGATGATATATAGCCAAAACCAATATAAATGCTCCTATAGCAATATTGAATACTGTAGCTTCCTCGAAGCCATATCCTAATAGACCTTTTTCAAGGTAATTGTAAGAGAAATAGATAATCAGGGCAGCAAAAGCATACTGTACATATTTCATCCATTTCCCCGCTTTAGGTAGCTTGGCTCCTAGAACTCCAATCAGTAAGAATGGCGTTCCGACTCCAAAACCAAATACGAACAGTTTTAAGGATGCACCTAGCACAGACTCTAAACTTATGGAAGTAGTGTTAGAGGCAATGCCAATCAGAATACTGACCACAACAGGACCTACGCATGCAGAAGAAAGCAAGCCTGCACTTAATCCCATTAAGTAGGTACCTAAAGCTCCTTTTTGCGTACTGTCCCCACTGGATCCTGAAAAAATAGAAATAAATAATAATTCAGCTGAAGAGAGTCCCAATAAGATGAGTACTGTAGCAATCAATAAATTTGTAATGGGGTAGCGTAGTACTTCATTGAAAGCTCCCCCAGTAGTTCCTGCAATAATTCCGAAGGCAAAATACATTGACACAATACCTAGAAAATATACGATAGGGTGTAGTGTTTTTATATCTGAATTCCCTCTAGCCTTCAGGATATTGATTGTGATCGGATATAATGGATATACGCAGGGCAGCAAGCTGGCAGCCAGCCCCCCTATTAGAAGAAATAAATACGATAAGATGGAGTTGTTGTCAGCAGAGAGCTGCTGTCCTACCCAATCATTCATTTCCGAAACAATAGAGGTAGCAAAAGCGGGCGTAGAGCCCACCAGTGCTAGAACCAATAGCAAAATTGATTTCTTCATGAGGTTATATTATCCCTTTACTTGTGAAAACAGGTAAAATTCTTCTGTGGCGATCTGTTTGCAACGCTCGTCATAAGTAGCAGCCTCTTGTGGCGTATTGTCTGACACTTTAGGATCTACATATGGAATAGCCAGTCGCATAGAAGCCCCCGCTACTGTTGGGCAGTTTTTATCAGCATGTGAGCATGTCATCACAGCTGCAAAGTTTTTCTGTGGATTGCTTTCGTGTGTATACTTTTTGGAGAAGGCCTCTACTAATGGCTTATGATCACCATAGGAAACGGAGTAAACAGGGTTATCACCCTCTGTTTTTGGCTCAATTTTGAATCCGGCACGCTTCAGGCAAGCAACAGAACGAGGATTAAAAGCTGTAGCCTCTGTACCTCCAGAATAAGTAGTTACAGCATTAACACCATAATAATCGGCAGCTACCATTCCCCATAGTTGTGACATGTGGCTTCTTCTTGAGTTATGTGTACAGATGTAGATAATCTTAGCGTCTTCTCCAGCATTTGATTTTGATCTGATATACAAAGCTAGTTTCTTTAATTGCTTTTTGCGTTTTTCATCAATACTGTCAAATCCTTTAATAGCATCCTCGATGTAGGCGTTTATTTCAGCATGAAATTCAGTTCCTTTCTGACTACTTTCTGAGGTTACTTGGCTTTTTGTATTACCAAGGGTAGCCTCCTGACTTTCAGTAATATTTTCTTTATTTTCTGTTTGCTGATTACATGAAAACAACATGGTTGTCATGCTTAAAATGAGTACAATTCGTTTCATCCTTTTATTTGTTTTAGTTAAACTGTGATTTGATCTTCTATTCTCATTAGATACTTTTCCGCTTCAAGGGCTGCCATACAGCCAGATCCAGCAGCTGTAACAGCTTGCCTGAATTTCTTGTCTTTAACATCTCCACAAGCAAATACTCCGGGGATATTTGTTTCTGTAGAATCTGCTTTAGTAATAATATATCCTTGCTCATCTGTATGAATAGACGGCTTCAAAAAGGAAGAATTAGGTCTATGACCAATGGCCACAAAAAATCCTTCTGCACTGATTTCAGTAGATTCACCTGTTTCAGTGTTTCTTACTCTAGCTCCCTCAACTTCTTGTTTACCTAAAACCTCAACAGTTTCTGTATTCCAGTAGACTTTAATATTTTCCTTTTTTAGCACTCTGTCTTGCATGATTTTGGAAGCCCTCAAGTGGTCTTTTCGCACCAACATGTGTACAGTAGGGCATAGATTAGACAGGTATAAAGCTTCTTCACAGGCTGAATCACCACCCCCGACAATGATTACTTCCTTGCCTCTGTAAAAGAAACCATCGCACACCGCACAAGCGGACACACCAGAACCATTTAACCGTTGTTCTGACTCCAACCTTAGCCATTTAGCTGATGCTCCTGTAGCTATAATGATACTATCAGATGAAATTTTAGTACCGTTATCTAGCTTTAGTATGTAAGGGTGTTGACTAAAGTCAACTTCCATTACTTGGTTAAAGCGGATGTCAGTGCCGAAGCGTACCGCTTGTTGCTTGAATTCATCCATCATTTGTGGACCATTGATTCCTTGAGGGTAACCTGGGAAATTTTCCACGTCATTGGTGATCATAAGCTGTCCTCCAGGTTGTGATCCTGTAAGCATTACTGGTTTAAGGTTAGCTCGAGCAGCATAGATTGCGGCTGTATATCCTGCAGGTCCAGCGCCGATGATGATACATTTTTGATGCTCCATTTTATTTTGATTTTTGATATTAACAACATCCAGAACCAGGAGTACAGGTATTCTTCTGAGCTTGGAGTTCAGAGAGTCTGATTTTTGGTTTTTCCTGAGGTATACCACATTTGTCTTTAGCTAGACAGTCGGTTTGCATAGAGGTTAATTGGAATGTATCGGTTCTGAATTCCAGACCGTATTTTCCAATTGTTTCGCCTTGATATTCTACTTCGATCTCTAAATCCTGCAGTTCGAGTTGCTTCTCAGAAAGCTCAATGATAGATCGAAGTTTTTGAGCACTTAACCTGTGATCATAATCTGAAGCTGTGAATAGTTGAAAATTGATTACCGCTTCATTTCTTACCGTACCGCCACAATCGATGAAGTTTTTATGGACGCACCCAACTTCTGTAACATGAAAGTGGGAGGGTACTGATTCACCGCTAGGCAAGATGAATGTTACTTCTTCTATATCTAATAGAACTTTTTTGATTTCTGACAATTTCATAATTGTTAACTTTATTGCAATATTACGATGAATGAGAGTAAAAAAATTTAACAGCACTCTTGACTGTCCGGTGTTTGATAAGCATCAAACATTTCAGTGAAAAGCGACTTGATTTCCATCCAGCGCTTTCCGTCGATACAGTAACTGATAGAAGTACCTTCAATCGTTCCCTGAATCATTCCGACATTTTTAAGCTCTCTGAGATGCTGACTAATGGTTGCTTGAGACAAACCCAACTCTTGTACAAGATCACCATTAATACAGGCATTCGCCTTGAGTAAATGCTGTAAAATAGCGACTCTTGCAGGGTGGGCAATAGCCTTAGCTATAGTAGCCAATCTGTTTTGCTCGTCTGTAAATAAGTCTGTTCTCGTAACACCCATAGTTTGAATATTTATTTCATTGCAATATTGCGATGAATAAATTTTAATTACAAATACTTTTCATTATTTCTATTTGAAAAGTACTAGTATTAATGGCCGAAGTTAGCCTCCATACCTACTAGCTCTATTTTGTAGGCGCTGCCTGACACAGTGAAAGACTTCGCCTCATGTATGTCTTTGGTACTGATCTGGCTGATCTTTTCTTTGCTAGGCTACAGCAGGTAGATGTAACGGCTACTTGCTTTTACTGACACATTGTTTTTCGTATCCGCCGCAATGGCATCAAATGCGTTTTTCTGCTGTATCAGTGTGCCTGCCATCAGGTTGTAGTGGCTCAGGGTTCCGTTACGTTCAGTCAAAATAACCGACTCTCCCTTCATGTCTTTCACACAGTCCAGCAGCTCTGCCGTCTCAAAGATAGGAGTCAGCTGGTTATTGTCGATATCAATGATGTAGGCTCCTTTGCTAGCAGTATAACCAATAAATTTATCTGCTCCTTTGGCATAAAAGATAGACCCGATCCACGCTGTACCGAAAGAAGCGGGATACTCGATCAGGTGCTGCTCACCGCTGGCTTCTACAACCAGTATGCCGCTTGCAAAACCGAACAGTACAGCTTGTCCATCTGAGGCATTGCCATGAATGCCTGCAACCTGAAGGGTCGATGCATGGACGATTTTGCCTTCGTTGTCAATGATTCTCACGCGCTCAGGAAGTACTCCCGATATACTACCGTCTTTTTCAGCTTAATTTAGTAAGGTAAGAAAATGCTATAACAGATGTAACGGAAGTGGGAGTTAACCTAGACAGAGATGGATTTGTAGTAGCTCAAGAAGAGCATGAACACGCTATCCATTTTCGTCAATGATCCTTACTCAATTAGGAAGCGGGTCTGAAATACATCCATCTTTCTCAGGGATTACAGACAAACCTTTGCTGAACATTTAGTATAGCTCATGATGTGTACCACACTAGTTTAAACCTGCTTAAAATTGACGTTGGTTCCATAAAAATTCCCCTCATTTCTGATACTCAAAGTCACATTCCCATTATTAATAACGATCATCTCTTAAAAAGTATATCCGATACTCAATAGGTAGTTTCTTGGCGCACCCGGGAACAAACGGGCATAGCTGTAACCGCCAACCCAATATGTTTTATCAAATACATTGTCTACGGTAAGCGCAACTTTTACTTTATTGACCTTATAGGAAATTCCTGCATCAAAAAGTGTATAGGCTGGAAGCTGTAAGTCCTGATCAAAGGTATTTCTATTCGAAACGAAGTGAGCGCCCACATTTAGGTTCAAACCACTTAGTCTTCCGTCAAAGGCATAGTTGGCAAAACCGCCACCAGAATGGAGAGGTGCATTTTCTTTGATTTTCCCGATCAGTGCTTCGTCCGAATCTTCTTCAATTGTCGCCTTGTTATAGGCATAGTTGGCTGTAAGGCTTAGGTTACTGCCAATGCGACCGTTAACGTCTACCTCTATACCCCTTGATCTTTCCGCACCTCTTTGTTCTACCAGTCCTGTATTAATGTTGGTTGTCAGGATATTCGTATTGGTAATATCGTAGGCTGCTAAAGTTGCAGAAAGACGATCGTTGAAGAAGGTACCTTTAGCACCGATCTCTAGCATTTTTCCTTCTGAAGGATCATAAGATCCCTCAGTGGCCGTTGCGATAAGGTCAGTAGGGTTTTGTGGCTGGAAGCTTTCTGTATACGTACCATATAGGTTTATAGCTTTATTCAAGGCATACACTACCCCAACTCTTGGTAAGAATTTTTGGTGTACAGTTTCTTCCTCATCATTCTGCTGGTAGTTATAGATGTCTGTGTAAAATTCCTGACGTAAGCCTAACAGTACCTGTAAACGTCCCCACTTCATCTGATCCTGAATATATACCCCTTGCGTATAGTATCGGGTAGACGGTAACTCATAAGGGTTAAGTATATAATCACTCGTATACCCGATGGTATAGTCCGGATTTTCCAAATCGAAGTGAGGTATATTAGGTTGAGGTAAGCCGTCTACCATGATATAATTCTCAGGGTTCTCAGGGTCATATGCTGCCAAACCTCCATCTACAGTACGGTAAATGGAACTGCCACTTGTATAGATTGCAGAACCTCCTACAGGCCGTATGCTTTGGATAAAATCATAACCAAACAGCACCTTGTGCTCAATACCTCCCGTTTGCGTATCCCATACAAAATAAGAGCTAAGGTTATCATTGATCTGCTGTTGCAGACGTGCCGATATACGCATTCCCATTAAGGTTGGAATTTCATTTCCTTCAGTGTCCACTGCATAGTTACTGGAAGTTCGGTGCTCATACAAATCCTCTTCATAGGCATAGCGCATATAAGAAGCATTGAAGCTAAAGTTGTCAGCAAACTTATGGTTCATAGACAATGTGCTATAAACAACATTGGTCTTGTGGTAATCATTGGTTGCTCCAATAGCGAAAGAAGTTGGCGTAGAGTAAAGGTTTGTTCCTGCCGTTCCACCGAAGATTGGTTGTCCACGGTCCAGTTTGCCATCAAAATCGGTAATCACCAAATCAAAGTTGATACTCGTCTTGTCAGTAGGGATAAATGAGAAGGAAGGAGCAATCATTAAAGACTTGAATTCCTGTAAGTCTCTAAAGCTGTCTGCATTCTCATAGGCAACATTCAGACGGTAAAGCAGGGTTTTCTTCTCGTTCAATGATCCAGTAAAATCAAGGGTAGAACGAAGGGTATTGAAGCTACCTGTAGTGAAGCTAATGGCTTTACGCTCCTCTTCCAATGGCTTTTTGGTAACGCGGTTCATGGTTCCACCCGGAGAAGAGTTTCCGAAGACAGCAGAAGCAGGACCCTTGATCACTTCTACACGCTCAAGATTGGCTGTTAAAGTTTGAGGACCGAAAAGGGTAGGTACTCTCAATCCATTGATCAGCTCTTGCTGAGACTGAAACCCACGGATAGTGAAGTTATTGTAATAAGAATACTGACTAACACCACTGATGTTTTCTACTACATCGTTTACCCTATAGGCTTGTCTGTCATCCATCACCTCTTTGGTTACAAAACCAATTGCCTGAGGCGTATCTTTAATAAGGGTAGCTGTTTTGGTTGCGCCGAATGATGAGCTATTGTCATAGCTTATACTTTTACGTCCCGTAATCTCAACTGTCTGAAGCTCGGTACTGCTTTCCGTAAAGTCAAAATCAACCTGTAGCGCTTGCCCGGCAGATAGCTCAACTGTTTTTTCCTGTTTCAGATAATTGATAAATGAAGCAACTAAGGTATAACTGCCTGCACTTAGGTTCTCAAGCTTGTATTCTCCATCCTGATTGGTCGTGCTACCAGTAGAAGTGCCTTTTATGGTGATGTTGACAAATTCCAGAGGTTTTCCACTTTCGTCTTGAACGGTACCGAAGATAGAACCGTCTTGTGCAAATGCCATACTGTGAATCAGTAGGATTAAACCTAGCAGTAAACTTTTTTTCATAGTTTGGTTGTATAGTATGTATATCGAATTCGTTCCTGAATATTTAAGCCTAAAAATACTTGATCAACTTCGAGGAACTCTGACGTTTATAAATGGAAAACCATTTTGTTGGATAGTACAGAACGACTAAAAGTATGACGGTAAATAACCAGATCTGCCAGAGTGCGTCAAACCCAAAGTACTCTCCTTGTTGGATGCCATAAACCGCGACAAATATTTTGTAGAGGATAAGCAGAACGTATAAATGTAAAATGTAGAAAAACATAGGGGCTGCCCCAAAGATCCTTAAATTCTCTGTCCACTTAGATTCAGTTTGTTCAAACCAAGAAAGCAGTAAACAGGCAATCCCAATTGTCAGCAACAAGTAGTCTAAAGAAGGAGGATATTTAGTGAAGTTCAGGAAAGACATGACTGACTTGATCAGCGTCTCTTGCGGTTCCCAAGGCAATGTTTCCCCATAGAGATTAAATCCTCTCAAGATCAACAACAAGGAAAGCAAGCCAAGTCCCAGACCAATTAATAGCTTGTTTCTTTTCGAAGCCGATATTTTACTGCTGTAAAGCGGACCCGCAAAGTAGCCAAGTAATATCACGCCAATCCATGGCAATACCGGATAAGACGCTTTTATCTTGAGTGCCCCATCAGAGATAAGATACCCTCTGTCATGTAGAATGGTCCACAATGTGTAACCCCATTCACCTGCTTCAAAAGAAATCGGAACCAAAGTGTTATGTCCAAAAACAATCAAAGCGCCAATACCCCCGATCCAAAATCGGTTCAGCTTACACAGTACAGATAAGCTGATCATGCTGAGTCCTATTGCCCAGATCACTTGCAGATACAGCGTCTGATAGTAGCCAAACCATGATAAGTTGATGACAGTTACCTCAAGCAAAACTAAGAAAAGACCTCTTTTAAACAGAAAAGAACTGGCTGAGCGAGGAGCTTTACCTTTAGGGTTCGCATATAACCAAGCAGACAAACCCGTCAGGAATACAAAAACAGGAGCGCATAAATGTGCCAATATCCGAGTAAAGAATAAGGAGGCACTTGTTTGTTCTATATCAATAGGATCACTGATTGGAATATGGTAAAAGAAGCGTTCTCTTACATGATCCAACAGCATAATCATCATTACAAGACCTCGTAAAATATCAATAGATGAAACTCGTGATGTTTTGCTTGTTTGTTTTTGTCGTTCCATTAGGACATGATAAATTCAGTAATAGTCTAGTCAGTTTTTCATAGTGGTTGTCATTCTCATCTTTTACAATGTCAATGCAACGTAGTCGCAAATATAATGAGGTGTGAGTTAAATGCAATAATGTTGCATTTAACTTGTTGCTGATAATGCTAAAAATGAAAAGTAATTAGGAGACCTAACCTGAACTCTATAAAGAAAAATCATGTAACAGCTTTATTAGATCATCAAAAGACGATCTTGAATAGGTTGCTTTCATTTCAACTGTTGCATTGTCCTTGAACACGATTTGGCTGATCTGACCGTTTTTGTGGTCCAGTGAAGTAATCTCTTTTTCGATGATTGGAGTACTGGAATACGATTCTGATTGATTTTTTCAATCTGTTCTAGGGTAAGGGAGGATTTTCCATTCGTGAAAATCGTAAGGTCTTTTGTCTAATTACGGATGAGTAGAATGAAATGTAAAGCTCCTGTTTGCCATAATTCCAGTTTTTTCATTTCTGACTTCGTAACCATGACAGTATGGACAATGAATCACCGAAATACTCCAACACTCCAAAAAAATCTTTGATGTTAGGCATGATGTCTTTGACTCCTGTTGCAAACGCAAGTTGCTTGGCCTTAAATAGCTCACTTGATTTTGTGGTAATTTCAAAACCATTTTCGCTTTTCTTTCCACTCACCGCAAAATCATTTAAGAATTCGACGGTATTGTATTTCAGGACTTGTACTTTCGTCTTTTCCGCAAAGCTCTACCTAAAGCCATGGCAGCGAACAGCCCTGCATGGCTGCCCCCACAATGACCACATCAAAATTTTTATTCATAGATTAAATTTCTGTTGGAAATAGATCGTTGAATCGAATATTGTTGTCAAACAGGTGCTGTTCGCTGTCCTGCAGCAGGCATCTTTCCAGATCAGCAATCATTTTCGGCTGATCGATATCCTGTCCGATAAACACCAGTTCATTCATACGATCGCCCCATTGCTTGCTCCAACGGCTTTCAATAAAATCCCTGTTCTCGACATAACTTGGATAGAGCATTCTGTCACCGTGAGGCATGCTGCACCACCAGACACCTGCTCGTTCCATTCGGGAGGAGCCGCCTGCCTGTGAGAAGTTAAGGGCATCATTCGGTCTTGAAGCCAACCAGAACAATCCTTTTGCCCTGATAATGCTATGCGGGTATTCCTCATTGAGGTATTTCCAGAATCTTTCAGGGTGGAAAGGTTTCTGAGTGCGGAACACAAAGGAGCTGATGCCGTACTCTTCCGTTTCGGGTGTATGGCTTTCGGCTTGCAGCTCTTTCTGCCAACCTGCTGAATTTTGGGCTTCCTCAAAATTGAACAGCTTTGTATTCAGGATTTCTTTCGGTGCCACTTTCCCGAATTCGGACGTGATAATCTTGGCATCTGGGTTAAGCTTGTGGATGGCGGCTTTCAGCAAGCCTAACGTATCCTTGTCAACCAGATCGGTCTTGTTCAGGATAATGACGTTGGCAAATTCCACCTGATCGGTCAGTAGGTTGACAATGGTACGGAAGTCTCCGTCTATATCGGTCAGGTCACGCTCTAGCAACAGATCGCTGGAACCGAAATCCTTGAAGAAGTTCAGGGAGTCCACGACCGTTACCATGGTGTCAATATAACTGAATCTGGAAAGGTCAATGCCGTTTTCCTCATCTACAAAAGAAAAGGTTTGCGCTACGGGAACGGGTTCACTGATGCCTGTGCTTTCGATCAGCAGGTAATCGAATTTCCTTTCCCTTGCCAGCTTCTCAACCTCTACCATCAGGTCTTCCCGAAGGGTACAGCAGATACAGCCGTTGCTCATTTCCACCAACTTTTCTTCCGTCCTTGAAAGGGTATTTTCATTTTCAACTAACCTTGCATCCACGTTTACTTCGCTCATATCATTGACGATAACAGCTACTTTCAATCCTTCTTTGTTATGCAGAATATGGTTGAGTAAAGTCGTTTTCCCTGCTCCTAGAAAACCGCTCAAGACGGTTACTGGAAGTTTATTTTCTGAGATCATATGTATTAAATGATTGATGATTTTTGTCCTGATTAGCCTTAAGTTCTGTTGTAGACAACATTCGTTAGGGTTGATAAACTTTAATGGTCTGAGAGTTTATGGGAGTTTCAATTCGCTTCTATATATGCGACATTGTTGCAATATAGCTCTAACTTTTATAAATGCAACACTGTTGCATTTGCGTTTAAGGTAAAAAGTGAGATATGAAAGAAAAGTAGGGTAACCTATTTTACTGACGCAATAATTAGTACTATAAAACTCACAAAAAAAGACTAGCGGTTTAAAACCACTAGCTTTCATTTTAATTAAAAACTGATCATTCAGTCTTTTGGGATAAACTATTTACTAAAACTTCAAGATAATACCAGGGTCACCCTGAGTTGTAATGATTGGTGCTGATGGTCCTTCTTCTGCATTCGGATCATATGTATAAATTCCCACTCCATCATTGCCGGATATTCCAAACAATATCTCTGTGTCCGTTACCAAAGGAGAAGCTGCATAGCTATTGGAAAATGGAAGATCCAATACTTCTATTGTTTGGTTATAGAGATCTAACTTAAAGCTACCAAATGTACGGTCATTGATATAGTCAGGTGGATTACTTGCTAGTGCATAAACATTTCCTGAACTGTAAAGCATTCCATTGCCAGCATATGTAGGTCGGTAAAGGTAATCAACATGATTTCCCTCAATACCCTCAATCAAGAAGTCTGTAGTGTTGAAGAAGTAGGAATCATCAAATGCCAATTCACCACTCTTTATTCTTAAAAACCCTGCTTTTTGACCTGGTCCAAAACCATAAGAGCTCACACAGTAAATATAGATATCACCTTTCTCATCCATGAACAATGAACCGGGAGTTTCTACACTTCCTGCAAATGATGCACGATCATCCGTAATACTGGTTACCGTATTGTTGTTTGAAAGGTCAATCACTAAAATCTCAGCAGGATTAGTACTTGTAAAAGTATCTGTCGTTTGAGAGACTGCAACATAAAGTAAATTGTTATGCAGTAACATCACATTTGGATCAGGACTACCATCCCCTTTTGCAAAAGAAGAAAGGTCAATGGTTTCCGTAAGCGTCATGCTGGAAGGATCCAACACTGCAATTTGCCCTGTGTTATAAAGTGAGCAAAATGCACGTGAGCTATTCTCTACTAATACATGCATAGGTTGTGAATCTGCAGGCATGGTGATTCTTCCACTTTCTACCAGATTACCGTCTTCCGTACGTGTATATTTGATCACCTGATCTCCTTCCCTGTTTTGAGTAACAAAAACATCATCCCCAAAAATACTTACAAAAGGATAAGAAGTTGTTTGATATGCATTTGCATTCGTATAGCTCCCAACAGTAAGGTCTTTAAATGTTCCCAGGTAAGAGTTTACATTAGAAGTTGTCGTAATATTGGATACGATAAGGTACTCATGCTTTCCATCCGCTGTATTAACTCCCTCTTCCTCACTACAAGAAATGAAGCCAGTCGTTAGTAGTATGGCAAAAAGTATTCGATTGAAAACTTTCATAGTGTATTGATAATTAATTTTAAAAGTGTTTTGTTTTATTCGTCTAGCAATAAATACCTAAGCTTTATTCTAAAGATTCTCCCTGCCAATGGCTGATTCCAGTTATTAATAACAACGGCATTGGTCAGATTCTGAACCTCTCCTGTAATCGTCCATCTTTGATTGCGCAAACTATGCTCTAAAATAATATTATGCGTCAGAGAAGTAGGTATCTTGAAATTATCATTCCGGCTCAACTCAAAGCCATAGTTATAGGCATGTACATATCCCCCTTCATAAGTCAATCGTGTTCGGGAATCCTTCCCAACGATATTATCAGCATGGTATTCCAAGCTCCAGTTAGAAAAAAGTTTAGGGATATTAGGAATCTCCTTATCATAAGTTGGATTCTCAACATTATTGGTTCCCGGAATATACTTATTGACATCCTTTACAGATTGGTAGGTAGCATTACAGCTTACATAAAAATGCTTGGACAAATCAAACTTCCAATCCATGTCCATCCCCACTATTTGTGCTTGAGCATAATTCGTATACCCGGTTGTTAGCCCCGATCCTGCAAGCTGAATTAAGTGGTCGACCTCAAGGTAAAAGACGTTAGACTCCAATTGAAGTCTTCTATCTTGTTCTTGATACCTATCATACACCATTCCTATCGAATAGTTATAGGCTTCTTCTGGCTTGAGGTAAATAGAAGGAGTAATCAAGGCTCCATCACCAAATAACTCTGAAGACAAAGGCAAACGAATGGCTAATTCATGACTCGCTTTCAGGAAAAGTGTTTTGGTAAAATTATACCTCATCCCCATATTATAGCCCAACTTATTGGTTGTATAAGACACCTCATCAGGATCTCCTTGTATATAGAGGTTGGTATTATAACCTGTTACCAGGCTGTAGTAATGCTTAATGGCTCCTGATAATAGAAGTCTTTTGTTCAGGGTTTCAATTTCTCCGGTAAATCCCAATACAGAACTTTCAAGATAGCCATCATAGTTATAAACATTCCTACTTGCATACTCATTTCCCAAATCATCTTTAGGATTGAAATAGCTCGTCCTGAAGTTATGATTAAGGTTTAAAGATAAAGATGGGGATACCTGATAATTAAAGTTTGCTCTTGCCCTGAACTCATCTTGTTTGGTTTCGGATAAATTTGGACCAATACCCAGCTCCCCACGACCTATTAGACTAGCTACTCGAGTACCATCCCAGTTATAAGCATAGACACTGGTATCAGTAAAAGTACTATTGATATTGAGCTTCAGGAGATTGATTTTCAAATCAAGCTTATCATTAAGAAGATCTGCTTTTTCCAGTTTACTGGCGATTACCATTGTTTGGGCAGTAGAGGTCACATGCTGAATATTTCTCTGTATTCCCTGATGTTCTTTATAGACATCATTATGAGCAAATTCTACTTCCACCTCATCAAACCATAATTTGTGAAAACGAACCGATGCCCCTATGAGCAGATTATGAAACTTGTCATGGTCCCTTTTTATATCCATATTCTCTTGGTAAGGAGACTGCATGATATAATCATTGTCACTACGGTTATCGAAAATTCCTACCCCTGCTTCTATTCCTGCCTTATCAAATGCTTTCTTTACGATCAACCCGGTATTCGTCGTGTTAAAGGACTGCCTTGCAATATTGGCATCAATATAACTGTAGTTACGGTGCTTGGTCACTACATTGACAGCACTGCCTAGCCCATCCCCTCCCAGATATGCGGGAATCGTGCCTTTATAAATCTCTACCCTTTCAATTAACTGTAAAGGAATATCATTGATACCAAAACTACCATCGGGTGTATTTACAGGATTACCATCTATAAAAACCTGTACACGCTTCCCTTCCAGCCCTCTTACTGAAATGGTAGCAGTGGAACCAAAACCTCCTGAACGCCTGATCTGTACGCCAGCTTGTCTCGTTAGCAACTCATTCAGGTTACTCGCCCTATTTTCAAATTCCTTGGAAGTAATCACCGTCACCGGCATCACTTTTTGTTTTACTTCCTTCGCTCTTTGTACTTCCTCTGATATCCCAAATACCTTCACTTCCTCAAGACTTTCTGATGATTCAGCTAGTAAAACTTCAAGACTGGTACTAGGCTTATCTATAGTAATAAGACGCTTTTGCTCCTGATGACTTACATAGGATACTTTTAACTCATAGGTTCCGTATGGAATACGCTCTATTGAGAACCTCCCAACGCTGTCAGTATAAGCTCCTTTTTTAAGGTCATGGATAGACACAGTAACAAACTCCAGCGGATTCTCACTTGACTTATCCTTTACAACACCTTTTAAAGTACCCTGTTGAGCTTGTATAGAATAGTTCAGAAAAAGAATAAGTATTGTCGTTAGCCAGAAAGAAAGTTTTCTATAAGGATACTTTGTAACGTTCATTTTTTTGATAATAACAAGCTGAAGACAATCAATAGATAGACAATAAAACAAATTGCTAACCTAGTGGAGCAAACGTTAAGTCTACTGATAGTAAATTCTATCTATAAGTAAACTTAGCGATCAATTCATCCGCAATAGATTATATTTCGCATATGCAATCATGTCGCAAATGTAAATATTAAATAATCATATGCAATCATGTCGCATTTATTTTTAAGACTATTTGCTGATAAGACTTCAATTAAATCATAAACACACGAATTCACTCTTTCTATGTTCATATAACACCACATTAAATAAATGCAACATTATTGCAATTGGGAATCACTTTTCTATATTTGCAACAATGTCGCATTAATTAATATTTACTCATGATAGAGATACAAAATGCAGGAAAATCATTTAAGGGAATGACTGCTGTTAAGGATTTAACTATACAAGTTAAAAAAGGAGAAATTCTAGGGCTTTTGGGAGCCAATGGAGCAGGTAAGTCTACAACCATCAATATGCTGTTGGGTTTTTTGGAGCCTGATTCGGGAAAGGTAAGTATCAATCAGCTGGATACTTTCCGTCGTGCTCATGAGGTTCGTAAAATGATTGGGTACATTCCTGAGAATGTGAACCTGTACCCGTACCTGTCCGGGGTGGAAAACTTGGATTACTTCTGCCGTCTAGCGGGACTGAAATACACCAAGGCTGAGTTGGAAGTGTTTCTTCTGGGTTGTGGTTTGCAGAAAGGGGCGCATCACAAGAAAGTGTCTGGCTATTCGAAGGGAATGCGACAGAAAGTGGGCATTGCGATTGCCTACGCCAAAAAAGCGCAGGTCTACCTGCTGGACGAGCCTGCAAGTGGTCTGGACCCTTTGGCAAGCAATGAGCTGTCTGACCTGTTGAAAAAACTGGCTGCTGAAGGCGCAACGATCGTTATGGCTTCCCACGATATTTTCCGTGTTCGGGAAGTGTGTCACCGTATCGGGATCCTCAAAAACGGATGCCTGGTCAAGGAGCTTCGCAGTGAGGAAGTAAGTGCGAATGAACTGGAAAAACTGTACCTGAACTTTATGCAAAACTAATCGGAACTATGTGGCAAATCATTAAGAATGAATGGCATTTTCTGATCAGGACAAGTGCCTTTCTCCGAATCAGTATTGGCTTTCTGCTGACATTGCTATTGGCGGTTTATCTGGGGAACCTTCAGTTTGATCAGCAGGAGATTCATTACCAGATAGCTAAAGATCACCTTCGAGCACAGTGGGAAGACATTGACGAAATGAATCCGCACAGTGCCGCCCACTATGGAACGTATGTGTTCAAGCCTGTTAACCTGTCCAGCAGTCTTGACGAGGGGATTTACTGCGTTACAGGAAATGTACTGCGTGTAGAGGGACATGTACAGAACGAGGTCGTTCATTCGGAAGCGTCCCAGATGCAGGCAGTTTCCAGGTTCGGAAAACTAAAAAGTGCGTTGCTGCTGCAGTACATTCTTCCGCTGCTGCTGGTATTTCTGGCTTTCCATAGCGTTAGCAGCGAAAAGCAGAGCGGAAGACTCAAGCTGCTGATACTTCAGGGAGCAAAGCTGTCTTCTCTTGTCTGGGCAAAAGCACTCTCGGTCTGGTTGTACGGCATTGGACTGCTGACTCTGACAGTATGGGCATATGCCTTCGTCAATCTGACAGAAATCAGTACTGAAGTGATGGTCAGGACACTCTTTTTCTACCTGTCTTACGGCATGTATTATTTTATAGTCAGTACACTTACCATCTACCTTTCTGCCCGTTGGCAAAACGCCACCGTTGCCCTGACGTCAATGCTGGGCATCTGGATTCTCTGGACGGTTTTCCTGCCCAACATCCTGATGAGTGCCGTAGAGAGTTGGTACGAACTGCCCAGCCGCAATGTATTTCAGGCTGCGATGAAAGAGGACCGTTCAAAAGGTCTGGACGGGCACAACCCTGCTGATGATCGGACTGCAGCGCTGGAAGAGAAGGTGTTGAAGCAATACGGGGTGGACACTATCGCCCAGCTACCCATTAATTTTGATGGCATTCTGATGCAAGCGGATGAGGAATATGGCAATCAGGTGTGGGACAAGCACTTCGGAAACTTGAGGACGACACTAAGACTGCAGAAACAACGCTATCAGCTGGCAGGCATCATCAATCCGTTTATTTCCCTGCAGAATGCCAGTATGGGCTTTGCGGCAAGCGACAACCTGCATCATCATGAATTTTTAGTTCAGGCAGAAAATTACCGAAGAGATCTGATCAAGGCATTGAATAACGAGCACGCTTACGGGGGCTCCAGAACTGGCGATTGGAGTTGGAAAGCGAACAACGATTTTTTTAGATCAATTCCTGACTTTGAATACAAGCCGGTTGCGCTGGTCTCTGTTTACTCACATTACGCAATGGATATGGCTATGATGGTCGTCTGGGTACTTTTCGTGAGTGGTTTATTGTTTGTCGGAACCCAAAAAATACAGATACTATGAGAGGTCTTCATATATTTTTTTACGAATGGAAGCACTTTACCCGCAGTCCTTTCAAGATAGTCGCTTTGCTGCTATTTATCGTGACTAGTGGTTATGGTCTTCACAATGGTGCCAACCTCTTCCGAGATCGTTTGGCTGAAATTGAACATATAGAGGCAAAAGCTGAGAAGGAAACCAAGGAATACCTCTCACTCTACGAAAAAGGAGAAAGTAGCCCCGAAGGTCGTCCGTGGGTTAACCTGTCAGATCCTTTCTGGGCAATCCGATACAGCAATATTTACCATATAAAGGCACCCTCGCCGGCACTGGTTTACAGTATTGGACAGGCGGAGGAATACGGTTACTACAAACATGTTACCTTGTCGGCAAGCCCCTACGATGCGGACATGGCCAAGGAAATTGCAAATCCTGAGCGTCTGCTGACAGGAACCCTGGATTTTTCCTTTTCCTTGCTTTACTTTCTGCCCTTGCTTTTGCTGATATGGCTTTACAACCTGAGAAGTGCCGAAGCGGAACAAGGGTTCCTGCCGTTAATTGAAGTGCAGACAGCTTCACAGCACACCTGGATGCTTTCAAGAATTGCCTTTTACTTAGGGTTACTTTTTCTGGTTATTGTAGGGCTGCTGCTGTATGGGGCAATGCTGACCAACATTCTAATCACTGCAAGTGGTGCTTTTGGTCAAATGGTGTTGTACAGCTTTTTGTACCTCGCTTTCTGGTCAGCGGTTTATTACCTGCTCCTGAGAAAGGGGAAAAGTATTATGGGTAATACCCTTAAGATGGTAGCCGTCTGGCTGTTGTTTGCTTTCATTGCCCCAGCCATTGCCCATCAGTGGATCAGCCTGACCCATCCAACTAACTTGATGGTGGACCTGATTGATGTTCAGCGGGACAAACGCGAAACGCTATATCAGCTTCCCAATGGTACATTGCAAACCAAACTCGATGCTTTGTTTCCTGAACTGGCGGATAGCCCAGTAGCACAAGATGCTGAAAAAGCAGGCATGATGACAAGACGATCGGTGCCTGCTCTGGTCAATGAGATGATGAAAGAGAGCATTGCTGCCATTGAGGATGACCATTTGGAGAAAAACAGGTTGATCCGCGTGTCTTTTTGGTTCAACCCGATTCTTTTTTTCCAGAATCAATTCAACGCAGTCTCTCAAAGTCACTACGATGATTACCAGACTTACCGGAATGAGCTTCAGGAATTAATTGATCAGCAAATCCAAACGATGGTGATGGATATCTGGCATGAAGTGAAAGTGGATAAAACGAAGTTTTTAGAATATAAGAAGGGGTTATCGAAAAAGTAAACCTCACTAGTAGATCATAGTACTACCCTGTTAAGGAGTGGATGGTTGAAAAGAAAATCCTGAGTTAGATCTTTGTAGTGTAAACAAGAAGATCAATGCTCAGGATTTTTTTGTTTGAACGACCAATATCTTGGGTACGATCATCATTTGTTCGGCAAATTGTTTTTCTATCATTCTTTTGTTATAAATGCAATAAAATTGCATTTGCGATTATATTGAAATAATTTTGCTGTGGAGCCATTTACAAAAACTTATAAAGTGTAGGATTACATGAAAATTCAACCGTGTGTGTTGTTATGCTGCTTGATAATGGGAGCATGTGGTACAAAACATGAAAGGGATGAAAAGACCCTAAAACAGGCTGCTGAAATTCACAATGAAATGATAAAATCAGCCCATATTCTTGAGGAACGCTTGGAAGATTATGGACGAGATTCTCTCAACAATGCTTTAACAGATTCAGTTAAAGTTTGGAAAAAATATCTCGATACGTGGGAAGAAGATGTTGTTGAGGTTCCTGGTAACAAAGATCATCATGATCATGAAGGCGGGCACCACCACCATGATCACCAGCAAGTGAAGGTTACTCCGAATCAGATGCTTGCCATTCAACAGGAATTAAAAAAACGTCTTGATCAACTTCACCAACGCATGAGTATCGTTCGTTCGTCACAATTAGATGACCGTGAAAGAAATTGATTCTCATTTCTTCATAAGGTAGTATTATAGAATAAATACCTAAACGCCTTTTGGTTGTTCTGTCCTATTTAGGATGAGACGACCAAAAGGCGATTTTTCTTTATCAATCAACGGTCAAATAAAAAGGATACCGTTACTGAATCAGCTGAAGAAAGCTCTCCCTTAATGCTTTGTCATTGAACTCACCCCCGTATTCCAGCGTCACCGTTGAGCTGGTCGGGTCTTTTATTCCCCTGCTTGAAATGCATAAATGCTCCGCTTCCACGACCACTATCACACTCTCTGTCTGCAGTGCTTCCTGAAGGGTGCGGCATACCTGCAGCGTCATACGTTCCTGCACCTGCGGGCGCTGACCGAAATATTCCACCAGCCTGTTGATTTTTGAGAGACCGATCACTTTTCCGGAAGAGATATACCCGACATGTGCCTTGCCGACAATCGGCAGGAAATGATGCTCACAAGCCGAATGGAAGGTGATATTCTTTTCGACCAGCATCTTGCCGTACTGGTACCTGTTGTCAAAAACCGATAGGGAAGGCATATTGTCAGGGTTCAGCCCGCTGAATATTTCCTTCACATACATCTTCGCTACCCGATAGGGGGTTCCTTTCAGGCTGTCGTCCTTCAGGTCCAGCCCAAGTGTTTCCATGATACCGGCAAAGTACTCCTGTATCGTGGCAATTTTTTCCTCATCACTGATATTAAATGCCTGAGGCAACATAGGCGTTTCTATATTGCTCATCAGGTGCTGATCACCCTGTTCCTCAAAGAGCAGTTGTGCTTCCTTGTTCTTGTCCATTTTTATTATTTCTCTATAAAATCCAGTTGTTCTTCTTCGATATCGTACCGGCGGTAAAAACAGCTCTTGCGGGGTTTCCCGGACTGACTGAAGGTATGGCACGCACCGTTCCTCTCCATGGTGACCTGATAGACCAGTGCATCCTGGTCACAGTCCACCAGTATGTCGACCATCTGTAAATATTCACCGGAGGTTTCACCCTTGGTCCAGAGCGCCTGCCGGGAAGTTGACCAAAAAGTGGCTTTACCGGTTCGGATCGTTTTTTCGAATGCCTCTTTGCTGACGGAAGCCAGCATCAGGATCTGACCGGTAGCGTGTTCCTGCACTGCGACAGGCAGCAAGCCACCTCGTTTCTCAAACTGAAGAAGGCATTGGTTCCCTTCTTCAATGGCTATTAATGACGTTGATAGCATAATAAGGGGGTAATAAATAGGTACAGGACTATGACGAACCACGAGGGATCAAAAAATGTCACCAGCCCTGCACAGTTTTTCTTATTGGATATTCAGCACAAATGTCAGATCAAAGTCAGTGTCACCGTCATTAGCGCCAGTAGACGAGGACTTGATGTCTGGCTGGTGCTGAAGACGTACCGTAAAGGTTCCATCGGACAGTGCGTCGGAAGAAGTCGTCCAGGTGGTTAATAACCCTACCGGATTGTTATTGTCATCCGAGTCGGCATAGTTGACCGGGTCCGAGGTGTTATCGATATTGCCGTTCCCTGTCGGGTCTGAGAAAGCATCTTCTGTAAAGCTGAAAAAGAACTGGTGTTCGTCATCCTCTTCGGCAATCTCTTCCCCGATATCCTCACCCGGAGAGTCCAGGTTATTCTCAATCTCAAACGTCAGCGTGTAGGTGGTACCTGCCGTCAGGTTAATCTCATCGATGATTTCCAGGTCATCCACGCCTTCTCCGTCAGGATCTTCAGCCCGTGCCGTTACTACATCGCTAGGGTCGGCATCATTGGTAAAGACCAGGGTGACGTCCGTGATTACTTCCGTCTCGTTTTCAGGTGCTGGCGCATCATCGTCATCATCACAACCCATAAAAGCCAGTCCGGCAAGCAGTAGGGCATAGCGTCCAAATCGTTTTAAGTTTTCCATTTTTGAGTCATTAATTTTAGTGAATAATTGAGTGAAAAAGCTTGATGGCAACTGCCTGTCATCAAAACAATACTATAGGAAGGAGGCTTCGAAATAGACTGATGAAGCGCTCCGGTAAATCCAAGAGGGTTTATTTACTGCAAAAGGTAACGGACTGTCAGCAGGAAGTTTCTGCCAGGCTCGTCAGCGAAGTACCGCATCTCATTCAGATAGTTGCGGTAGCGGGTATTAAGTAGGTTCTGTACCGCAATATTGGCTGCGAAATCTCCCACTTTGAACCCCCAGGAGATATCGAGCAGAAAGTAACCGTCCGGTGCATCCCTGAAATCGAATATTTCGGAATCGGGTGTGATGGTGACCGAACCGTCAATGATCTGGTCGGGAGAAACGGTGCGGGGTGCCTGGAACTGCCGGAAGGTATAGCTGGGTTTAACCGTTAGGGTGGATTGCCTGATTTCCCAGAAATCGGGCGTCGTCCATTCCAACTTGTAGGCAGTAGTGAGTGGAGGCTGATTGATCAGTACCTCATCGTCCTCAATATTGCGGAACCATAGGTAGCTAAGGGAATAGCGCCCCTGTAGCGAAGGGCTCCATTGCTGCTGCCAGGTAAAGTCCGTTCCCAAGAAGAGAGCGTCCGCCTGTTCAAAGATAAAGACAGGCATAGGACCTCTGACAGAGCCTGTGACGGTAACAGGTCGGTCATAAATAAAGTTCTGTATGTAATGGGAATAGGCTGTCAGGGTAAGGGAATGATCCTGTTGCTGTGTTTGCCATTCGTTGATCCACTTGAATCCCCTTTCAGCCTCTATGTTGCTCTCATTCAGCTTTGTCACTTCATCAGTGGTGAGTCTTCCGTTTTCTACTCCGTAACGTAACAGTCCGAAAGAAGACTTGAAGCCATGCTGACCGAAGCTGTACAGCTCTGCCATATTGGGGGTACGCCAGGCGGTTCCGAAATTGGTGCGAAAGGTCGAGCTTTCAGACAGCTCACGGATGTACCCCAGCGAAGCCGTCAGGTTGGTGAATTCGTAATCATCCCGGAATATATCCTGATTGGTTTCACGTCCTCTTACATTGTTATGCTCATAATCCAGGCGCAGCCCCACCTCAAAAGTATTCTGCTCTTTTCTGAGGCGCTCAATGATAAAACCACTGTAGCGGGTCGAATTGTAGTTGGGCACAAAAGGAGTAGTACCTGTACCGGGATTGTTGTCATTGTTCTGGGTAAAAAGTTGCAAGCCCACCAGTCCGTCCAGACGGGCCCAGTCCGGGTGTTTCCATTCCAGCTGATAATCCGCAGTCAGCAAATCTAAATCAATGATGGGGCTGTTCGCGTTTCTTCTCACGTCAAATTCCTGCCGCTTGTTGAGCTGCAGGCCTGTCCTGAATGTCAGCTTCCCGTTTTCGGCATAGTGCCAGTCTATTTCCGCTTTTCCCAGGTGGTGGACAGTCAGCTGATTGGGTTCATTGATGTCGTACGAGAAAGGAAATATGTAAAGCGGTTCATCTGAATTGATGGCATTGGCAAAAGCATCACCGCTGTCTGCAATCGATGAGCACAGGAGCGCCAGATTTTGGTCTACAAAGCTGTAATAAAGCTTGGCGCTCCAATCCTTGTGGCGGTAGCGCAAGCCTCCTTGCAATGACAGCTCTTCCTTTCCGGAGTTCGTCAGAGAGTAGTCCGGCGCGTGGCGGTCCCCAATTCTGGTGTAGCTGCCGCCCACTTGATAACTCCATTTTTCGCCTCCTTTGCCGGTTTTGAGTGAGGTCAGTATTCCTCTGCCATTGGACTGGAAGCCTGTCGTTGCCTCCAGTTCGAACGGTTCGTTCAGGTAAAGGGGAGCCGATTCCACCAGCAGCGCTCCTCCCAGTGCTTCCGGACCGAAACGCACACCGGCAGCACCTTTCAGAACCGTTACGTTGTTAGCTGCGGCCAGTGAAATCTCAGGTGCATGGTCGGTGCCCCAGTTTTGGAAACCGTGTTTCAGTCCGTTGTTCAGGACGAGAATCCGGTTGCCATAAAGCCCATGAATAACAGGAAGTGCCACATTCGGGCCTGTGGAAGTAAACGTCACACCAGCCTCCTCCGAGATGGCGGCTGCCAGTGACTGCGTCAGATCCTGATCGATTACACCGCGTCCGAGTGTTGCCTGAGCAAGGCTGGCAGTGCCGGTGGTCTCTACAGGAGAAGCCGTAATAACGACCCCATCCAGCTCTCGCACTTCCTGCCTCAGGTAGATATGCGGAGATTTGCCATGCTGATGATTCTGTTCACAAATTGAATCGCAATACCCGAAACATGAAATGATCAGGGTCTGTTGCTGCTCACAGAGTTCTTTCAGGACGAAATTACCCTCAAGATCAGTCAGCGTATATTGATTGGAATCCTTTACCTTGACCGTCACATAAGGAATGGGTTCCTTCGTTTCGGCATCTAGTATTTTGCCCTGCATGTTATAAGTGCATTCCTTTTTCTGTGCCTGAAGGGAAGCTGAAATGCTGAAAAGTATGATCCAACTGAAGAGACGTCTCCAAAATTTCATATCTGATTTACCTTACTTGATTGATCTATGAATGCAAATCATTCGCCCTTTGCCATTTCACTTTCTGCTCTGATTTAGTTTATGGCAACTTTTCACTAAAACAATTTTTTGCAACTATTTTGTAAATAGCGGCTATTTTTCTAATCACTGTTAGTGATTTACGCTTTCAACTTGACAGCATTGGGCTTTACATCGGCATTGCTGAAGATTATAAAAATGTAGCGTAATCAGGGTAAGAGCCGGTACATAGATCAGGTAAAAAGGAAGTTCTATCTCTAGGGTATACTCTTGAATAACCAGGAATGCCAGAATTAGCCAAGAGAAAAGCAAGCCTGTACTGACCCATTTAAGAGGAGAGGTTTGAACGCTTTTCACAACTGCCATAAATGAAAGAACCAGAAAAAAAACATCTGTCCATACCCACCAAACAGGACTCTGCTGACAGCCATGCATCGAACAGCTCTTAACGGCAAAAAGAAATGGGGTTGCCACACAATGCAGTAGACAAACTGCCGAACTCATAATTCCGATATGGTCTGATTTCTTATGAAGAGATGCGATCATGATGATAAATAATCTTTTTTAAATGCAACTATGTTGCAAATATAGAAGATATTTCAATAATGCGACACTGTTGCATATATTATTTTTTTCACCTTATTTTGTCAAAATAATTTAGACTATTATGACCGAACCAAAGACTCTCCTTCATCAACATCAGCTCAGAAAAACAACTTTCAGAATTGAACTGCTGAAACTTCTAGGAGAATGTAGTCATGCGTTATCAATTGGTGAGATCAAAACCCGATCAAAAGGCAAGGCGGACAAGGCAACGATCTATCGAACGCTGGCTACCTTTCTGGAGTGTGGACTCATTCACAAGGTACCGGAAAAGGATAACGTAGCCCGGTATGCTTTGTACTATCCTGAAGATACCGAAGAAGGAAACGTCAGGCAGCATGCCCATTTTATCTGCCAGGCATGTGACAAGACTTTTTGTATGCGAGAAATATCAGTGCCTGCTGTCTGTGATACTGCTGGATTTCAAGTGAATACCTGCAGCCTGACGCTGGAAGGAATCTGTATGGAATGTTCTTAATTATACACTTTGTCTATTTTTTTATTGACCAAGAGAGCAGAGGAACGGTTTAATAGCGTACTGTTGTGTTTTATGAGTATTGACTAACGATTAAAAAAGCACCAATCCAATAGACATGAGAAAATACCAGCACATAAGATTTACCAAATTTTTACAGCGTATAGCATTCACTTTCATTTTTGCAGAAGGCATTATAGGCGGACTTTTAGCGCAAACCAACACCACCATTGAGGGATGGAAGCTTTTCAAGAATGTCAAGTTTACTCCCAAGTACATAGAGGAATTTGGAGGAGAGGTGCTGCACCCTTTCTTTACAGACGACATCAAAGCGTACGAGGGAAGAAAAGTTAGACTCAAAGGCTATGTCATGCCGTTTGATTATACCGGAAAAGACATGATAGTACTTTCTAGGTTTCCTTATGACCAATGCTTTTTCTGTGGAATGGCTGGTCCAGAAACAGTAGCAGAGGTTTACCCAACCGAAAAAATCACTTACGAGGAATACCGTAAGCCTATCATTATGGAAGGTGTGCTAGAGTTGAATGACCATGATATCCAGTATATGAACTTTATACTCCGGGAAGCTTATATTGTGGATGCCTCCCAATGAGGGTAGTTAGCAGTATTTGGTATACAGGCAACCTGTTTAAGCTGCTGGCAATTTATCATTATTTTATTTACTCCATTGAAACGAAATCACAGGATGTATCAAAACCCTCCAGAAAATATAAGTGAAACGATCTTCTATTTACTGGAAAAGTGCCAATTGCAGAAGAGCATGAATGCTCTAGAGGCTGTACTGCAAATATAACTTATGGTCGAGAAGGTCAGCCCTCCTCCACCAACCGAAACCTCCTCGGAATTCCATATTCACTCTGAAACCGTTCAAATTCTACAGGCGATAGCCGTTCTCTGGTATCAATCCCGATACGTTTGCAGAGGGCGGCTACTTTGTTTCTGCCGATGCCATACAGAAAGGACAAATCTTCTTTGGATACAAAAGGGCCGATGTTCATTTTCATCGCTTGAGTTAGTTTTAGTTGTTTGTAGTTTTCAGTTCCGTGATCATTGTTTGTCGAAGTAGCACGAGTCTAAAGAGTCATTAGATCACGATGATGATGCAATATAATCTTTCCAAGATAGACTAATTTTCGGATTTGCCACAACTTGCTTTCATTTGCATCAAGTGCGCTATTTTGCCTTTTTTTAGCTCATTTCCTCACTCCCTGCTTTGTCTTTTTTAAAGATGATCTCCTTTGAAATCAGCGATTTGCAAGCCTTGATTTTCCCTTTCATATTTGACATGAGTATTCTGAAGTGGCATTGTGAAACCAACAAACTACTTCATGAAAAATTTAACCTGGATTGCAGGAGCGGGAGGATTGGCTGCCTTGGCTTATTGGTACTACAACCGTGTAGTGGAAGAGGTCAAGAACAGTGTCTCTACCAGTATACAGTCTTTCAAGATCCATAAGGTCAGCCTTCAGGAATTGACTTTTAAGCTGCAGGTCAGCATTCGGAACGATTCTCCTTATGGCTTCGATATGGAACACCTCAACGTGTCTGTTGCGGTGATGGAGGACAGCGGTACCACGACTGAAATTGCCAATGGTGTCCCCTTGCAGAAAGTGCGGATTGAGGGAGGTGGGAAACCGATCCTGCTGCCTGAGATTACGATCAAGGCTTCAACCTTGAATGTAGGGGTACTGGCCTTGTCGTTTCTGAGTAGCAAACAAAAACCGAAGCTGCTGGTGTCGGCCAAGGCGAAGGTGGGCGGTGAAATGATTGAAGAAACAAAAGTATTTGACCTGAATGAGCGGAATGAGAATTAAGTACCTGGATGGGGGACTGGGAGTGGTCGCCGACAGGAAACGAAAGCTTCGCTCCGGGAAAGAATACGAGCATCTGTTTCCCAAGCCCAACAAGCTGGATCCTTACCTGAAATACAATGGTGATACCTATGACACGATTGCCTTTATGGAGGATATTGTCCGCAAGACTTTGCCCGACACAAAGGGAATCGCAGCGGTGCTTCAGGGAGATTCCCTGAAGAAGACCAGCCAGAACATCTTTGACTTTATCTATCGTCATATCCAATACAAGCCGGACAAGGCAACGGAAGAAGAACTGAGACGTCCTGCCCGATCGTGGGCAGACCGAAAGACAGGTGTGGACTGTGATTGTTACAGCATCTTTATCTCAAGTGTGCTGCACAATTTGGGTATTCCGCATGCTTTCCGGAAAACGAAATATTATGGCCGAAGCTATTTTCAGCATATCTATGTGATTGTACCAAAGCAGAAGGGGCTTTCCCTCAACAAACGAGAAAATTACATCACCATAGACCCCGTGCTGGACCACTTCGATCAGGAGAAACCGTTTTCCCAGAAGCATGACCGAATCATGATTCCATCCCCACTTGCATTGAATGGCTTTCCCTCCGGTTTGGGAGGGCTGGAGGGAATGCCCATTCGTTATTTGGATGGCCTGAGAGGAAGTATACCTGAACATGTCTATTACAGTACCGATGCGGCTAACTACCAGCGTCGTTTTGGATTGCAAGGAGCAGTTTACTTCGATGGGGTGGATTACTACGAACCACTTCTGGCCTTGAATGGACAGCCGCAACTCGGCTTCCTGAAAAAGCTGAAAAACTCCAAGTTCTGGCAAAAGGCCAAATCCTTTGCCGGTAAAGTAGTGAAGGTGGCAACGCCTCTGGTAGCCTCCATTATTCCGGGAGGTGGCGCTGTGATGAACGTCGCTTCCAATCTGCTGAATAAGGATGGCAGTCAGGCCACGCAACCTCAACTTACCCCTGTTTCAACTGTCACACCAGCTGTTCAGGCACAAGCTGCTTTACCGATTCCCAAAGGAAACACAGCCGTAGAAAAGCTGCTGGCCAAAGTGGAAGACTACAAAAGTCTGGCAGGCAAGTATCGCTCTGTGCTGGATGCAGTCCAGCAAGGGAAAGGGGAAGACGGAAAACTGCAGATGAAGGAGGTCTTTGATATCGTCAGCAATGTCAGTAAAGGCGTTTCGCATGAGGAGGTGATGAACCTCTCAAAAGCAGTTGGGGTATCAGCAGAAGATGCCCAGAAGTTTGCAGCCCTCTTTGCCAAGAAGGAAGTCAGCGCCCTGGAAGCCAAAGCTGCCACGAAAGATGAGGTAGCCGCTAAGCTGGACAAAGGGGATGCTGAAAAACTGATCAAGGCAGAGGCGAGCAAAGCCTATGCGGCATCGAGACTTTCGACAGAAAAAACAGTGTCCAAAATGGAGAAGGAACTGCTTGCTGCCAAGGCATCGGCGGACCTTGCCAAGATGGAAGCCAAACTGGAAGCGAAAGAAATGGTCGATAAGGCCAATCAGGAAACACAGCTTCGATTGGCTGAGCTGGAAAAAACACGGGACGACGACAAGAAAAGTCAACAAATGCTGCTGATGGGCGGACTGGCGCTGGCAGGAGTCATCTATTTCATGCAGAAAAAGTAATGCAGTCCATTTCCCCAATACAGCAAATCCATTATCAATCAAATCAATAAACAATTAGCAACTTGAAAGACAACTATCAAAAAGCACTGACCCACGGTGGTGCGATTGCTGCAGGTGCTGCCCTCGGAAAGCTGACGCTCTCCAAGATGCCTAGCCCCATTGTAGCATTGGCAGCGCTGGCTGGAGGGGCCTACCTCTATGCCTCCGGCAAGGGAAACCCGGCAATCGCCACCGGGGTCATGACTGCAGGGGTGATGGGCACCCTTTCCCATGCAGCCGTGCAGGCGAAGCTTCCATTTCTGAAAGGATTGGACGGTAACGGCCTGAATGGCGTCAATGGAGGTGTGGGACAAATCATCTTCGACGCACAGGGCAATCCTTACCATGTCAGTGGTATCAACGGAGCCATGGCTGGCGGCGCACAACTCGTGCAGGACCAGTATGGCAACAGCTACTACACGGTAGGCGGACTGGCCGGTGAAAATGACTTCGATGACTTTGAGGACCTGAGCGGTACCGAAGCAGAGATCGACAAACTTCTGGGAATCACTGCCGGTATGGAAGGTGATTACGATGCGTATGAAGACCTGGACGGTTTCTACGGAGACTATGAGGATGACCTGATGGCAGACCTTGAAGGCCTCAATGGCGAAGATGAAGCCATCATGAACATGATGTAAGCCTATCTATTTTAAGCGTCCCTCTGCAAAGGGGGACGTCCTTTCTACTTCATTATCAATCAACAAACGAACAAACAACTTGAAAACACAAGACACGACCAGAGAGCAGCGCTTCCTCTTTAAGAAAGCGCAGAAGCCGGGTGATATCTTTGAGGCAACCCGTAAGGAAATTCTGGAAGGCAAGGCCCGATTTATGGATGCCGACGTAACGCACCGCCATGATATTTCCAATGGTGCCGGTATCTACAACTTGCTTTTGCCGACCAACGACAAGATTGTCGGAATCTCTGATTTTCAGGGTAACCAACTGGATCCGGGTATGAACGTGGCGGCTGGTAGAATCAAGATCGGTTACGGCAAAGCGGCGTCGGCAGGCAATCCAAAACCGCAGGATATCCTGTACTCAAGTAAGAAGACAGACTTCCCTAAAGAGCTGTTGAATGCCAACCCGATTGATGCAGGAACGGCCAAGCTACAGAAGCTGGTAGGCAGCAGCTGGGTGACGGTCAATACCATCGATTCCTTGTATGCCGATGGTAAACATGTGGACTTGGTACCCGCCAATACAGAAGTGGAATACCGCATTACCTACCAGTCAGGAGGGAAGCCTTACACCGAGCAGGCACTTGTCTACGTGATGGCAACTGACTTTAGCACGCTAAAGCTGGAAAAGGATTCCAACAGTGTCAACCTGCTTTGGAACCTGACGGATAATGACGGACAGACCCAGACAGATTTCAGGGTATACCGAAAGAACATCACCGATGGAGAAGCCTATTACCGTGAGATTGATCCAACCAGAACGGGAGGAGCAACCAACTCTTATTCAAATCTCAATACGGGTACGGATAAAGTAGATGCCGGTAAGGAATACAGCTATGTACTTGAGGTGATCAAGACAGGAGGTATCGTGTATCAGGTTTACCTGGGAGAAATCACTTTTTAACCAAAAACGCACCAATAAATGGCAAAGACGATTACAGAAATAATCGGGTTGTCCGTAGATGGCAACGAAAAAATAAACCTAAGGCTTAAGCAACCACATGTAGCAACTGCTTCCTTTCAGCTGCGAATGCTGGTCAGAAGACATACAGATAATATGCTGCTGATTTCAGAGGCTTACACTTTCCCTGCAGGCACGTATGAAAGCATTCAGTTTGATGCGGGCACTTTTTATAACAACGCTTCTCCGGCAACAGGAAAAGATGTGATTTATAGACTCTCAGGAACGGGTGTATTCAGTGTACTGGCCATCTCAACGCCATATGGCTTTACAGATTCCCTGAATGCTTTTGCAACCAAACACCTGATGTACGAAAGGTCTGCCGGTAGCCGTAACAGTGCAGCTTCCAAAACGACAGCTGTGGCAGAAAGCGTCCTGGGTACCTATGAGCTGAAGAATGGCAAGAAGCAACTTCGTGTCACAACCCGTGGACTGGTAGAGGAAGGCAGAGCCTTGTTCGATCCGAAAAAGGCAACTTACCGGGTGCTCAATATGGTAGGCAACAGGATCTATGGCGCTAAGAAAAGTGCTGCAGATTTTATGAGAGGCATTACCACTGTGAGAGCAGGTAAATCGCTGCCTATGGTAGATGTAAATGGCAATGTGGTGGAGGTTGCTTCCACAACTTACCTTTCTGATGGTAGCCAGCAGGTGTCCTTCAATAATGTCTATAGGCTTCCTGTTCCTTTGGCGGCTGGTGTTGTGGGTGAGGCAAGAAGAAAAGATCCTGAATCAGGGATTGAAAAAGTCAATACTTCAGAGAGTCCATATATCACTATCCGAGTAGCTCAGACTAGAAAAGCACTGAGGAATAAATACACGGCTATTCCTTCCAACTTTAAGGGTATCAACTATGTATTGAGGTTCCCATCCAATACAGTTGGAGGTGCTTATGAGTGGGACTTTTATATTCATTCGGATGAGTTTGCGCACACCACTGATGAGGACCTGATCACCAACCAGGTACTGGACGGTGCCGTGATTCCTTATACACACACTTTGCAGGCCTACTACATCAAGAGTGATAACTCGTATGTCTCGCTGGCCATGATTTCAGACTTCCGAAGTGAAATGGAGTTGGCACCTTACAAGGAAAGCGAATTGAATGCTTACAGTGTAAGTAATCCTGCAGCTGCTCATTCTTCTATTGTGGCAGGTGCCCTGATGCCGGGTATCAGCTGGGTGGTATCAAAGTTCCTTCCGCTGAGAGAGCTAAGAGCTTACTATCACGGCAGAGATCTGAGCGATAACTTTGTGATAGGTTTTGGTTTTGACGAAGGAATGACCCGACTGAATAATGGAGCGTTTACCCCAACAGCCAAATTCCCTTCAGATTTTCCGGATAATGTGGCCTATGTCAGGCCTCAGTTGAAATACACAAGAGAGTATGACAATGGCGCATTCTGGACAAACGGAGGAAATATTCAGGTACCTATCTCACCATTCTCCGTTAGCTGCAACGTAAGCACGATTACTTCAAAAACGCAGAGCATTACGTTATCCTGGAATGCCAGAGGCAGAAGGGTGACTTCTTACAAGGTAGAGGTGCAGGAGGGAAGAGGTTATGTAACGCTTCAATCAGGCACTGTAGCCAGCACAATCAATAGCATCACTTTACCGGCAGGCTTGCAGACGACCGGTACAGGAACGGTTACTTACCGTGTGACCCTGACCAATGATAGAGGTTCGGTATCCAGCACCAAGACAGTCAATAAGAATATCGTTACGCCTATCTCGGTAAGTGTAACTTACTCTGACAACGTGGTGCAGTCCTCAAGTGAAACTGTTCAGCTAACGATAAACGGTTCAGGTCCGATTGGACGTCTGGAAATTCTGACCGATAGAGGCAGTGAAACAGCGCAGGTATCCTGGGTATTGACTCAGCAGTTTAACTCCCCATCTTTCCCGATGACAGTCAATGTCAAACCATCCAACGGTTGGAACATGAACGCTACCAATGGAGGTATCAAGTTCATCGCCTCTGAGCCTGTGTACGGACAAAGTAAAGAGTACCAAATGGCTGTGTGGATTGTCCAATAACCGCTTATCACTATGATGTCACTTATAGATAAAATAGGAGTCGCCACCATTTCGATGGCGGTTCCTTTAAGTATGATCTCAACGATCAGTAATATCCGGCTGACCATGGACGATGTGGATGCCATTACGCTGATCATCACGTCTTCTCTCTCTACCACCTGGCTTCTTCTTAGAATTTATCGAGAGAATAAAGAGATCAAGAAACTGAAAAAAGAAGAACATGAGCGAGAAAATAAAACGCCTTGAGCCCATCCCAACCATTCGGGTAAATGCGCAGCGCAATCCCGTAGCCCAGCAGATTATTCAGGAAAAGAATAAGCAGCAGCAAGCACAAACGGTGAACTCTTTAAAATCAAGAGTAGGGAAGTTGACGCAGTTGCTGCAAAGTGCCCAGAGCAAAAACAAGCAAGCCATTCAGCAGCTCCAAAAGGAGCGAAAGAAGGGAGGCGTCAGCAACCAAAAGGTCAGAACCTACATGGGGAAGATCAAGCAGCAAAATGCAATGATCTCCAGGCTTAAGAAAAAGCTTTCGGTACTGAGTCAAAGAGCCAAAAGCAATACTTCAGCCAAAGGTAAAAGGACAGTACTCAGACGTAAGAAAAGCTTGTTGGCTAAACGTAGGATCGCTTTACTGAATCGTAGAAAACCAAAGCCTAAAAAGCCTACGTCTTTACCCAAAAACAGAGTCGTAGTTGCAAGACCAAAAAAGGTCGTAGCACCTAAACGAAATGTGAAGGTTCAAAGACGCAAAAAGGTCTCTTCCGTAGTCCAAAGAGCGCTCGGCCTGAAATACAAAAAGGCTTTGGCCAATAAACTGAGAGCTGCACTGAAACGAAGACGTAGCGCAAGAAGAAAAAGAAGATAATACCCAATACTTGGCTTATGCAAGCAAACTAAACGATAACGCCCCGATGAACACCACCACCATTAATCAAATCAGTAAAATTCTGGCCTTGGACGAATATGGATTTGATATACTCGCTGACCTGCAGGGAGAACGCAAACTGCTCTATGAGAATATCAAAAAACATGACGCTAGTGATATCGCCCATTTTCTCCGGAACATCGCCAATAGCTTCGAGCTGGACCAGCTCCATATCCAGCGAAGGAAAAAGAATGGATCCTCAGCCAAGCTGTTGGATTACTATACCACCATTCGCTTATCGGAAACGGAGTATCCCGGCTTGTCAGGAGTAGCGGTTACCGCACCTCCAGCAGCGCCAGTGGCTCACCCGGGTATGGATGACTACAAAAACTTTGTGATCAACCGCTTGGAACGGGAAAACAATTCCCTTCAGAGCAAACTGGAATATCTGGAAAAAGAAAACCAGGAACTCCGCAAGGACAACTTCAATCTCGAAAAGCAATCTGCTTTTAAGGACAAGGAGTTTGAGCTGATCCAAAGGCAGGTGGAGTTGGAGAAAAGTGGTGGCATGAATGGGGTACTGGAGAAAGTCGCTGCCAACCCTGTTTTGGCAGGACTCGCAGGAACAGCACTCGCCCGCATTATGGGAATTGATCAGTCACCGCATGCGACACTTCCGATGACCATGAACGGAGAACAGGATGAAATGCCTCATGTGAAAATGGAAGGCGCTGATGAAAGTGTGGCTGCAGAAGTGGGAGAGAAGGTGAAAGAGTGGCTCAAAACGCAAACAGAGGAAGTGGTGAGTAAGTACTATGTGCTGACGCAAATCATCGGGGCTAACCCATCGGTATTGGACAAGATATTATCAAAATTCAAAGTAAACCATGAAGGCAAAAGTAACCATTACCCTGGAGGTGAAGAACCAGGAAGAGGCGCTGCGGAAAGCTAAGGCCTTGCAGCAACTGGGCAATAACCTGACGGAATCTTCTCTGGCCATTGTAGCGGCGAAAAGTGGCCTGAATGGCATCAACCAAAAGATTAAGCTATTCCAGAATATGATATGAGTAGTCTCATCAATCTTACCCCTCAGGGGATAGCTGCCAATGCGGCCAAAGACGTACTGCTCGACAAGAGAGTACTGCTCGGAGCAGGCGCATTGGTGGTGCTTGGCATCGCATGGTATTGGTCCAGCAGGGCCAATACCGATGCCAAGATCAATGAAGTCAGCAAGCAGGTAGGAAGCGGCACCCGGGAAGGAATGGCAGTCGAGCTGGCCATGCGAATGTATGCAGCCATCAGCGGATGGGGAACCGATGAGGAAGCCCTCTATGAAGCGGCCAAACAGATGCGCCTGTACCAAATTCCTTTTTCCGAAGTGGCCAGCTATTATAACAAACTCTACCAAGAACATCTGATCAGTGACCTGCAGGGAGACCTGAGTGCTTCACAGATGGTCAAATTCAACCAAATACTCAACCAACGAACGACACTATGACCGGACTTCTAATTGGAGGGGCACTGGTAGCGGCATACCTGATAAGCAACAGCAGCAAACGGCTGGAAATTGCCACACCTGTACAGCCCTCAGACCCTTTAACGATTGTGCCCAAACCCGCCTCATCACCTTTCCCATTACGCTACGGATCCCAAAACAGCTATGTCAAGCAACTGCAGGAAGCCATGCTCAAAATCGGAGACAGCTCCGTAAGACAGGCGATCAACAGTACAGGAGGCGCCGATGGCAAATGGGGACCGGGCACCGACAGGGCAAGAGTGCATATGGGTTTTCCAGCTCAGATTGATTAAGCCCTTTTCCAATCCATCCTCGGTATGGCCGCCACCAATCAGAAAACGGATGCTTCCAGCTGGTGGAACTGGCTCCCATAAAACAACGCTCACCTATGAAACGATTTGAACGATCAAGAAACGGACACCTCTATACCAATATGACAACCTTCGAATACATTTTCAACAAGACGATGAGCCACGAAGGCTATTACGCCAATGTTGCTCAGGACCGTGGTGGGGAAACCTACCGGGGCATTGCCCGAAAGTACTGGCCCAACTGGGAAGGCTGGAAGATTGTAGACCAGGAAAAGCGCAACAATGGAGGTAGCCTTCCACACAATTACCGCATTGTAGATGCCACGTTGGATAAGCTGGTGCTAAGCTTCTTCAAGACGCATTACTGGGAAAAACCACTATTCGACAAGGTAAGAGACAAACAGTTGGCAGGTTTGCTGTTTGACTTCTATGTCAACTCCAGCAGCTCAGCCATACGAGTGGTACAGGACACCCTGAATAAACACTTCGGGCAGATGCTGAAAGTAGATGGCGTAATGGGCAACAATACTCTTGCAGCCATCAATGCAGTGAATGGTTATATGCTATTCAATCAGCTGGTGGAAGAGCGCAAAGCCTTTTATCAACGCATAGTAGCAGCCAACCCCTCACAGTCCGTCTTCCTGAAAGGATGGCTGGCAAGAGCCCAAAGCTATGCTTACGAGTCGATCAGTGGCTTGCTAATCCTGACAGCAGGGGCAGCCTTCTATTGGTTCAAATACAGATAGTAAGAAATTTAATTGCTTCAGAATACTCAAAACAGCCCAGCCGTCGTGTTGGGCTTTTTTAAAACTATACCACTAGTAATATGATGGAAATAATTGCCATTGCAGGCTTAGGTTTATTGCTGCTTAGCTCAGGAACCAAAAAGAAAAAAGAAAGCACACTGAAAGGAGTAGACACCAAACAGGTACCCTCCAAGCTAAAGGGAAAAGTAAGAACCTTCGAGCTATGACACTGGAAGCGATCTCAGACAAACTGATAAAGGGAGGGACACTCACCACAGCAGAAAAAGACTGGCTACGCAACTACGACCCCAAACGAGGCAGCGGACAAGGATTGCTCTACGAATACTTCACCCCAACCTATCTATGTGACTTGATGTACCGCCTGGCAATACATTATGGCTACAACGAGCAAGGAACAATTCTGGAACCAGCTGCAGGAATCGGTCGCTTCCTGGAGGTAATCCCCGAACACCTGCATTCTAATGTTACCGCTTTTGAGATTAACCCACACTTATACCATGCAGCCAAGGTGCTGTACCCGGAAGCAAAATGGCACAATCAATACTTTGAAACAGCCTTTCTACAGCCACCTCGTTTTACGACAACACTGAAAGAGTCAGCCACCTGGTTACCGGATGCTCCTTACGATTTGGTAATAGGTAACCCACCGTATGGAAAGCGACAGAACCGTTATAGCTTCTACTTCAAAACAGAAACTTTGAATGGACAGAAAGTGAATGTAAAAGGGACTTTTCCACAATTGGAGACCTTCTTTATCTACAAGAGTCTGAAGCTATTGAAAGAGGGAGGGCTATTGGTATTTATTACGGCGTCAGGGTTTCTGCGGAATGGAGGGATCTATGATAAGAGTAAAGAAGTGATTGGAGAAATAGCAGAATTGGTGGATGCTTATCGGATGCCGAAGGTGTTTGGGAGTACGGATGTGCCGACGGATGTGATTATTTTGAGAAAAAAATAAATTAAAATTAAATCGTTGTGTATTTTGTTATATATTAAAGGTGTGGAATGAAAAAATTAGATTTTCACATAAAATGGGGATAAAGCAATTGCGTTTTATTTCCTTTTTTTTGGAATAAACACCATTTGACGTTTATCAGATTCTTGGCATTAATAATAAAACTAAAACATAAGAAAAATGAAACACGGACAAGTACCTAATGACTTTAAGAAACTCATTAACCTAAAAGCACAAGAACATCCAAATGAAGTTTTTTTGGCAATGGCCAGTATTATGGGACCGGCGGATGAGCCCAATGTAGAAACACCATCTGGTTGGACATATTTCGGTCAATTTGTTGATCATGATATCACTTTTGACAAAGGAGAGGGTATCAATGCAAGGACACCAATATTTGATTTAGATAGTTTATATGGAAATGGTCCCGGCTCGCAGGAACATTCAAATCTTTATGAAGGTGATGAGGGTAAGGAAACATTTATTGTGGGTAACGAAAGAAACCCTGAAGGAGATCTTCAGCGAGATGAAAATTTCAAAGCCATGATTCCTGACCCAAGGAATGATGAGAATATTATCGTCGCTTCCTTACAACTACTCTTCCAACGGTTTCATAACAAACTCATTAACAAAGAAGATCTTAGTTTCCAAGATGCGAAAAAAACAGTTCTTAAGGATTATCAATTTGTAGTGTTAAACGAGTTTCTTCCTTTAATCATTGGCAAAGAACGTGTTGAATCCATAATCTCTAATGGAAGGAAATTATTCATAGCATCAGACCTTTCAGAGGTTTTTATGCCCCTAGAATTTGCTGGAGCGTGCTACCGTTTTGGACATAGTATGGTTCGAGATCGGTACAGTTTTAACGATACTTTCAACAATAGTTTCAGCAACCCTCGTTTGTTCTTCGATTTCCCTGGAGGACGACCAGTTGATGGTGGTCATCAGATTACCGATATTTGGACACTTCAAGGAAATGGCAATACCTTGATGAGGTTTTTTGACCCAACAATTTTAAGACCATTAGTTGATGCTGATAACTTTGCCGGTAAAATAGACACAAAGTTACCTCCGGTGCTCTTTAATCTGGAAGTTGCGCCCAGAGAAAACAACATTTTAGCCCATAGAAATCTTATATCTGGTCAGAGATTTGAACTCCCAAATGGACAGCAAGTAGCAACTGCTTTAATTGATCTTGGCATTGAGGTCACAAGACTTTCACAGGAAGATATTTTAGAGAATGAAGCACCGAGTGCAATCGCGAATAATACACCTCTTTGGTATTACATCCTAAAAGAAGCTGAAAAACAACATTCAGGTAAACATCTAGGTGATGTTGGAGGCACAATCGTAGGAGAAACAATTATTGGGCTACTACAAGCAGACCCAAACTCAATAATGAACGACAATTCAGAATCGCCATTTAATATCCCAACGGACGAGGAAAAACTGTCAATAAAGGATATCATAAAATATGTTTCGTGAATAAAAAAAGAAGGTATGCCTAGTAAAATTTTAAATATTTCAGATGTAAGTCTGGAAATCGAGAAAACAAATCCTCTTCGTTTGCTTATTAAGGCAAAGGGAACCGTTCCAACTGATGGTTGGACAAATGGAATATTAGTCCCTTTTGTTTATGTCGTTCCACCTATTGATGGTATCTATGAATTTGACTTTGTTGCTGATCCGCCGACAGGCATATCAACGCAAGCAATTTCTAAAATTGATGCTGAATTTGTTTGGGAAGATTTTCCAGTTGATTTAAGAGGGATTAAAATTTATGCCTCTGAAAATTCGGTGGTTACTATGATAGATGCCGAAACTAAAAACAACCTTGATGAAAGCAGCACTCCTTCAACTTTAAGAAAAGTGACAGCAAGTGAATTACTGGAAGCTAAAAAAGCAAGCAATCATTTTTCAATAGTTAATGCTTTTGTCTGGGAGAAGATGCTTGAAGTACAAGTTCGCTTTGGTGGCGGATGTAAAGAGCATGATTTTGAATTATTATGGGATGGAACTCAAAAAGAATCTTTTCCACCAATTATACCTCTTGTTATTACTCATGACAACAACGGAGATCCATGTAAAGCAATTGTTATACAAAATCTCCAGTTCGATTTAACTGATGTCTTCGGAACAGAAATCATCATAGAGCTAGAAGGATGGGGTGAAAAGCTAAAAATGTAATGGGTTATGGCACTTATAGATAAAGTAAAAGACATTCTTGATGAACTTGGTCCACATGGTTGGGAGACGTTATTTAATGAGTTTGGCTTAGATATTACAGTCGACGACTTAGAACATGAATTACATAAAGAACTGAATATCGATAGAGACTTTCCTGGATTTAAAGATTTTTCTTTGATCGGTACGAAGGCTATTGAACCTGGAAAGCCAGAATTAAGTCTACTATATCATGCATTTGCATCTCCGAATGTAGTCTGGGTTGACAAAAATGCGCAGAACAAAATCCCTAAGTTCCCAAGCTATGAACAACTGGAAATCATTGAAAATTACATCTATGCTTCTTCTCAAAAATCACTCGATGATTTTTTAAGTGCTCATGCCAGCGGAGACCTAGCCATTGTTGTATTTTCTAATCAATATCGGACTGCAGTTGATACTCCTCATGAAATGCATGCAGATATGGTTTATTCTCGGACCGGTGTAGCAAGACTTGGTAATGCTAGCTCTTTATACAATGCTGAAAAGCGAGGATTTGAACCGCTTACTAAAAATCCGAATGAGATACGCGTGCTGCCGGCAAAGTACAATTTGTATATTGGATTAAGACAAAATGGTTCATCAGATATCCTTGGAAAACGATTTAATCTAACCTTACCCATTGACTTTACTAATACTCCTAGCGATGAAAATCTAAGTTTTTGGGTTCCAATTCATAAACTATTTAATGGAGATGAATGTCTTGAAGGTATAAACTTAAATTTCAATCTAGATTCTGTGCATAGCAACGAAAAAATTGCCAGAATTCACAACTACATTTCAAGTGCATTTTCTTCTGATACAGGAAGTAATCCTGCAGATCGGGATTCTTATCCTTACAAATTTGAAGAGAACATTGCCGTATTCGACAAAACGAATAACCTGGTTCAACCAGTTGTGCATCCGGCATTGGTTGAAAAAGCTGAAAAAAATGGAATCAATTTCACGTTAAAGAAGCGTTTTAAAATACCGGTGAACTCAGAAGGAAGGCCAAGACCTCTGATAAGAAACAATAACTCTTTGGCACTATTCAGTTCAAGCTTAGAGATGAGAGAAAGCGGTCGAGTAAACCCAATTTCTCAGGTGAGTACAGGTGATCAGCGTTCAGTACCTGAATACGCTCACATCAGAACAGAAATCAATAATGGAAGTGAAACGGATTTAAACAACCTTGCTAACATTGAAGCTGAGCTTGCTAGAAAAGATTACGAATCAATCCACTACGTAGATTTTTCAGGTGATGGTTTTGTTGGTGTCAAATTTGATGATGGGTCATTCGACTTTGCCAATTGGAGAACAATCAATGCATATTCAATAGTTGCTCCACCTGATTATTTTCCGTACTGTGATCAAGTAGAGCTTTTTGACTCTTTAAGGCACAGAAGAGTTTGGTCGAGAGCAGCTCAAGCTCTCTGTGACTTAAGACTTCTTCCTAATATTCAATCGCATCAAGAACTTCTTTTCGAGGGTATTGAGGCGTTCGATACATGCACATCACTTATTTGCGCAAACACATCAAATGGTCGAACACAATCAGGTCATGAAACTAAAATTGAGCATAGGATTTCTTATTTAACTGATGCCGCTTCCGGCGTTTTTGCACCTGGATGGGATACAAGCTTTGACATGGTTTCAAATGGTCAAGTGAACATTCCTCATCTTGCAGCTTATGGCTTGGGAAGTCCGTTCCCTGAAGATGCAAAACTTTGTGCTGCTTTAAGCTCATTTTGGCCAGCTGTTGCTCCAGATATTGCACGATCGTTCTTCTGGAATGGACGAATAGGAAACACAATCATCCCTTTGACTGATGAAGAAATCGGTTCTAATGGCGACTTGGGCTGGGATGGTGAGCATGGACCTGTTATTACAGTAGTTGAGGGAGAAGAATTAATAAGATTTAAAAAATTTGAATATGTAGACTACACGATCAATGCTTTTGAAAATAAATTTGACTATCACAAATTGGCAAAGATTGATACGGAAGAATATTTAAATCGTGTTAATCGCTTCATTCAGGTAAAATCTAGAGTTCAAAATAGTGAAGGGCTAATAAGTTTCAATATCAAAAACAATGACTACATCTTTCGTTTTTTACTCGATTCCTCTGTTGACTCAGAGGGGATGGACTGGATTACATTAAAGATTAAAGATAGTGTCACTATTGTCGTTGACTCAAACAATCAAATTCAAGTAACTTGAGTAAAATCATTATTCTAGGAGCCGGTCCTTCCGGCTCTTCTTGCGCCATATCGCTGCTGAAAGCTGGTCATGAGGTTACAATCATAGACCGCTCTCACTTCCCAAGAAATGCTCCTGGTGAAACCCTGCATCCTGGCATAGAACCTTTGTTAAAAGAACTAGGTGTTTCTCGTATTCTTGAAAACGGCTACTTTATGAGACATGAGGGAATCGAATCATTAAAAGAAAGCCAATCAAAGTTCATCGCATATAATGAAGATGAAGCCTGGAAAGGTTTTCAGCTTTTTAGAGCAGATTTCGACCATCAACTTCTGAATGAAGCAATTGGCCTGGGCGCTCAATTCATTCCAAAATGTACCATATCCAAGTTAAGTACGAATCAGGGATTTGTAGAATCTATTGAAGTAAACAATACCGTCATAAATGTTGATTTTATAATTGATGCCACAGGGAAAAGAGCTTGGCTGGCTAACGAGTTGGGGGTGAGATTTAGCTGGAAAGGTGCTCAAAAGATTGCATACTACGGTTATGTAAAAGAAGCTTCGTTTCAACCCGAAAATCCAAGAATCGAATGGGATGAAAATGGTTGGACATGGATTGCGCGGGTTAAGGATGATCTTACGGCTTGGGTAAGGTTAGATTTGGATGTGCACCGAAAAGTGGATAATGATTGGATTCCAACAAAACTCAAAGATGGTAAGTCAACGGGAGGAAGAAAAGCGGTGGATGTAACTTGGAGAATTGCCGAGCCATGCAGCTTTGCTAATTGCTTCTTAGTAGGCGACGCGGCATTTGTTTTAGATCCAGGAGCTTCTCACGGCGTGCTGAAAGCTATTATGAGTGGCATGATGGCTGCCCATTTGATTGAGCAATCGAAAACTCACTCCATGGCAAAGATTCATGAACACTACAATTCATGGATGCAAAACCAATTCGATCATGATGTTACGAAATTGAGGGAATTGTATGAAAAATATGAGGTTAAAACTAATGCCAACAATGTATAAAAAGCATTAAAACGCCTTGTTATACTAAACGTTACGAAACAACAAAATGAACAACTCGCTATGAAACCCCTAAGAAACCACATCCACACAGCCCTCTCCCAAACCTCCCCAACCAAAGCGCCGAAAGTCCACAATCTCCTCCAAACCACCAAGGGCTATCAAAATATCGAACAGAAAATCATTGAGATGATGGTGCAGGAGCATATCTCAGCCACTGCCTGTATTCCCCACTTGGAAGCACAGCTATGACAAAAGATGCCAGCTACTATCGGGCAAGGAATCACTTATTGGATCACCGGAAAAAATTGCTCTATGAGCCGTTGGGTTTGGATCGGGAAGAGGAAAAGGAATATGAGAAGAAGTACTACCAGCAAGGCGTAATTCCCAAAGAGCATGAATCCATTTTCAATGAGCAGCTAACCAAACTACTCCCCAGCACAGCTAACAAGCCCTTATCCTTTTTTGAGCTAAGCCGCCACGATACCTATTTCAACTTATATCCTGAAAAAATTGCCGGAACACCTTTTTATACTACCTCCCTGTACTTTCCGGTACAAGTAAGAGGTACCAAAGAAGAGGTGATCCGTACCATTGAGCGAACGATTGGTCCTGCCAAAATACCCTCCTCCCTTTCCGTCCTGGAAGCAGAAGCCGTCGCCCTAGCACTCGAATTGTTTTTACTAGACCTATGATAAAACGATACAGGGGCCAACTTGCGCCCCATATACAGCAACTGATCCGTACCCACCAAAAATCCTTGGAGGCACTGATCGCTTCAGTGGATGGATTAGGCAATGCACCTGCCGGAGATTTTGACACCACCGTCCAGCGCCTGAACAAAGGCATTACCGAAGATGAAATCAAAGCTTGGGTATGGTACAAACGCCAGCAGAATGTACCGATGACCAACTGGCTGCAATCCCAGAAGTACTTGCTAAAAGGCACTGAAAAAGACCTGCAACAACTGGTGAAGCGAAAGGCGTTATACGTAACCGAAAAAGGTTATGTGCCTTATGCAGTTTTCACCTATGGCAATATGTATGACCGCCTGAAAGAAGTGGAAGCGTTGCAGGAAACGATTGTCAAACAGTTTGGGGAAGTGATCTATCAGCACCATCTGGAGGTGATTCAGAAGAACACCCCCAAGCGGTTAACCATTACCAACCCTCAGGCATCCGAAAGACCAAAGATTCTATCCATTTCTCAGTTTGCCCTGAACTTTAAGGTCAGCACTTTGCGAGATGAGACCGGTGTGATTCTGGAAGAGGAGCGCACGCTGCAGGAAGCTTATTCAAGCTGGTTGTATGCGATTGACTCCAATGAAATCAAGGGAGGCATTTCGGCCAATGATATTGTCAATTACTATCTGCTGTCTAATCCGAAACCCCGTTATGTGGATAAGGAAGCCTGGAAGTCGATCAAGAAACTGACCCGGGATGAAGGCGAACGTCTTTTTTCAGAATTCCTTTACCGTGCCTTGGAGATCAGCGATCAACAAAAGATCGATATTCACTGGAACCGTCTTTACAATGGACATTCTGATGTCAACTATCAGAAGGTACCGATTGCCTTGGATGTGTCGCCTACTTTCCATGGCTTTCCTTTTGAGTTGCGGAAAGCACAGCGGGAGGGAGTGGCCTTTATGGAAATGACAGGCTCCGGCATTATCGCCTATGATGTCGGCGTGGGCAAAACGATCACCGCTATTTCAGAGTTGGCTTCAGCCATTCAGTCCGGAAAATGCAAACGTCCGCTGGTGGTGGTACCCAACCCGACTTATAGCAACTGGATTGCGGAAATGGTTGGCAAGCATGAAGGAGGGGAGCAGCTGAATGGCATCTTGACCGGCACAGGTATTACGATCAATGAGTGGTATAACTTAGGCGCAGGCATTGAAAAGTCGATCGACCTTAACAAAGTACTTCCGGCTAAGTCCATTACGCTGGTGACTTACGAAGGCTTTAAGAAATTGGGCTTTGGTGACAATGTGGAAATGCAGTTTATCAATGAGCTGTCCAATATCCTGGATCAGGAAGATTTCTCTGAACGTGCCAAGGAAAAAGCCAATGAGAAATACCGTGAAAAGATAGGGGTGGGGCAGTCGGGTACCATTGCGGATGTGGAGACCTTGGGCTTTGACTATATCGTAATCGATGAGGCCCACAATATGAAAAACATCTTTACCAGTGTCAAAGGCAGGTCCGAAGAAGAAGACGGTAAATCCGTTAAGCGATTCCATTTGCAGAACGGTTCCGAACCGTCTTTTCAAGGGTTGAAAGCCTTCTTTATCTGCAACTATATTCAGCGAAAGTTTGGCCGCAATGTGATGCTGCTGACTGCAACTCCCTTTTCCAATAGCCCGCTGGAAGTTTATTCCATGCTTTCCCTGGTGGCTCGTGAGCAACTGGTGCAGATGGACCTTTTCAATATCAATGATTTCTTCGAGACGTTTGTGCTGGAAACAACTGAATATGCCGTTGGGGCTGATGGTCGGATTGTGGAGAAAAACGTGGTACGCTCTTTCAATAACCGATTGGTATTGCAGAAACTCCTTTACAACCATATCAACTACAAAACCGGAGAGGAAGCAGGTGTGCCAAGACCTTGCAAGATCAACCTGCCGAAAGTAAGCGAGGTGCGCAATGGGGAATTGGTTAGGCTGCCTGTTAAGGAGCAAACGCTGACTTACCTGCAGATGACACCAGAGCAAAAGGAAATACAGGATAAGCTCTCTGAACAAGCCTCCAAAGGAGCCAGTCGTAACGACCCCGGACGATTGCTGCGCATTATGAATGACTCGCTGAACAATGCGCTGTCGCCTTATATTTACAAGGGTTCAGCGCCTAAGAGCTATATGGATTTTGTGGAGTCATCACCCAAGATCAAATATTCGCTGGACTGTATTCAAAGCGTGAAGCAGTATCATGAAAAGCGTGGAGAGGCAGTGTCGGGGCAGGTACTTTATATCGACCGGGGCAAAGACTATTTCCCATTTATCAAGCAGTACCTGGAAGAGAAAGTAGGCTTCAAGCGAAACATCACCACCAAGTTTAACCCTCGTCAGAAGGTGGACGAAGTGGAGATTATTTCCGGTGGCATTTCGCAAACTAATAAGGAAAAGATCAAGAATGCTTTTCTGGAAGGAACCTGTAAGGTGCTGATCGGTACCTCTACGATCAAGGAGGGAATCAACCTGCAGAAAAAGGGAACGGTGATTTATAACTGTTATCCCAATTGGAACCCCACCGATATCCGTCAGCTGGAAGGAAGGATCTGGAGACAGAAGAATGAATTTGGCTTTGTACGTATCGTGATGCCACTGGTGGAAAACTCCATGGACGTATTTGTCTTTCAGAAGCTGGATGAAAAGTCTGCCCGTATCAATGACCTATGGTACCGCTCTGATCGTGGCAACGTACTGGATGAAGAATCGCTGGATACCAATGAGGTGAAGTATGCTCTGATCTCGGATGAAAAGGTACTCGCTGAACACGATATCAAGATCGAATACAAGGAGATTATTGGACTGAGAAGTCAGGTGCAAAGCAATATTGAATTGCTGGAGGAATTTCAGTCAATCAAAAGCAATTATCACCACTACCGGGATGAAGTGCTGAAAGAAATCCGTACCCGATTCGAACGGTTGGAAAGCTATGACTTTATCCGCAACAAGCCTTCAGAGGAAGAAATCAAAAAGCGGTTTGACACCAAGAAACTGCAGGATGAAGCCAGAAAGGGAATTGCGCTGCACGAAGAAACACTGGAGAAAGTAATAAAAAGTTCTTCGATCAATGACAAGGACATTATCCGCATACGAACCATTTTCAGTCGCCTGTACAAAGAATTCTATGGAGGATTAAAGGTGGAGAAATTCAAGGAAGCACTTAAGAAGTACAACAAGATTATCTCTCAAATTCTGACGCCAAAAGGCTTAACGCCTGAAGATAATATTCAAGGACTGATCGATGAACTGAAACGGGAATATCAGGCTATTGAAAAGGACCGTCAGCGTATTCAGTCGGATAACTACTTTCTGGAAGTCGCCAGACGAATTGCCCAAAAGAAAAAGGAAATGGCAGTGTCCGGAGCTTCTATCGAGCAGCGGGTAAAGGAGTTTAAAAACCTGAATTACCTGCTGAGTTATCAGTTTAAGGATATTGATCATACCCATTGTGTCATTCCAAAGACAGAGAATAAACCAAACTCACGACCAAAAGAGGAAGCTACAGAGCTGGCACTGATCGAAGTAGAAGCCTTAGCCCTGGAACTAGAACTAGCATTGTTGGAAATCTAATAAACGAACTACCATGTCAATCACAATTAAAAACTATCTCACCCAACGAAAAGATATCAACTTCTCCCAACTGCCGGACGCTTTGCAAAAGACAGATCAGCAAATGGAAAAACTGCTTCCTGCATACAGTCAGAGTGAAGCCATTAAGCGTGTTGTGGATTTATACCTGGACAAATTGAATAAGGCTGTCGATAAACAGGAAAAGCCCAAGGCAGCACCTAAAACAAAAGCAAGTAAGGCTACTGCTGCAGCAAAAAGCTTGGCGGAACTCAAACGGTTTCTCAAAAAAGGAATGACGCTTTACGTCGTGTATGGAGGTAAGTCTACCTTCTTTAATGAGAAGAATATCTCGCACTTTACGCTATCATCAATCAAGGAGAAAGTATTTGCCGAAAAGGAGAAGTTTAAGCGTACCGTGACAAAAGTCGGGACTTCTGATTTTACCACCAGCTACGAAGGCAATAAAGATTCAGGTGTTTCCATGACTTGGGGAAAAGCCACTGAATGGAAATTTGAAAAAGGATATGTCCAGTGGATAAGCAGCCACAAAGACGGAAACGATGTATTTTTCTTCTTTGAAGACCCTATCAAAAGCGGGTTACTTCAGTCTAATAAGGAAGGTGCTACTTCTATTGCAAAGACGGTTAAAAAGGCTCCTGCACCGAAAGCCGCAACAACCAAAAAGCAACCTACACTGATCTCTCATTTTACTGAAGATATCCGTTTGCTTCGCCGTTTTAAAGCGCTAATCGGAAAAGAAAAGACCCGTAAACAGCTATTGGGAGTGTATCAGGATATGGAGCGAAGGATGGTAGAGCAGAAGGTGCAGAAAGAAGCCAAGTATGCCTCACTGCTGCAGCAAGCTCATCAACTATTGGCGCAAATACTCAAGAATACCAAAGAGGAAGAACTGGTTAATGTTGAAATCAAGAGTAAAGCAGGTCAAGATTTCTTTGAAAAAGTGGTTCATGCAGCCAATGAGAACCGGGTAAGAACCTCTGTCGTTTTGCTCAAATCCTTTATCGGTTTGGAAGGCAGCATCAACCCTGATAAGCCTAAGGTAGAACGTTTGCTTAACCGCATCAACAGTGCTTTGGGAAAAGAGCAGGTGACGTCTAAAGATATTTTCCATAAGGAAATCAAGGAAGCCAAATCAGCGCTCAACCAATACCTGCAGGCCAAGGAAAGCATGATTCCAATCTCACCTATGGCACTGAATGGCATTCACTGCGCCTGTGGATTGTCAAAAAAGTAAATGCTACCAACCCAAGCGGGGCAACCGTTGGTAGCATTCCCCAAAGCCAAGCCCAAAAACAACAGTCCAAGGTTATCGGAAATCTAGTGCCGATTGATACGGTAGGCCACAACAGCCAATTGATCTATCTGGATGGAGACATTGGCAAATTCCTTCATGCCGTCGAACGAAAAGAATATGCCTTGGTACTCAGAGGCGTTAAAGGAGCCGGTAAAACCCGCTTTCTCTATCAGCTGATGAATGCTTTTGCCAAAAAGCATTTTAAGGTGGCTTACTTCTCCCTGGAAATAGACCGCAATTCCAAGCTGGTCAAATCCATGACCGATGCCTATATCCAAAAAGGGTACCAGCCCAAAGTCTATATCACCTCAGACGCTCCCAATGGCATGCAAGATATCCGAAAAGCAGCCAAACAATTTGATGTAGTCGCCATCGATTCATTCAGCAAAATTAAAGGCGTAAAACAGGAAGATTTCGACAAGCTACGCAAGGAATTTCCGAATACTTTCTTCCTGGTCATTTTTCAAAGTACCACTGGCGGAACGGCTAGGGGAGGACTGATGAGTGAATACGATGCACAAGCCGTGATCCAGATTGAAAAAGGAGGGATTGCGGTGGCGGAGAAGAACCGCTATTCGGAAGGGGAGGATTATAAGTATAGTGTATTTGAAGAAGAGTTGATAGACAAGAAGTAAGATGATAATAGAGTTACTAGCCTTGTCAGGGTTAGGGTTTGTCTTAACCCAAAATAAGGCTCCCAAAGTATTGGTTGCATGTGAGGAATCTCAAACAGTGACCAAGGCATTTAGAGATATTGGCTTTACTGCTTTCAGTTGTGATATAAAAGAAACATCAGGGCAATATCCCGAATGGCATATTCAAGGAGATGCTTTAGAAGAAGCATACTCCGGCAAGTATGATATGATGATTGCACATCCTCCATGTACGTACTTAGCAGTAAGTGGCAATGCATGGTTATATAATAAGAATGGAACCAAAAATAAGGATCGATGGCATAAACGGAAAAAGGCTTTGGAGTTTGTTAAAGATCTGATGGAAGCTCCAATTGATCACATTGCAATTGAAAACCCTGTTTCCGTGATAAGTTCACAAATAAGAAGACCAGATCAGATTATACAACCCTACCAGTTCGGTGACTCATTTCAAAAGAAAACATGCTTATGGTTGAAAAACTTGCCTGCATTAGAGTTTACCAATGTCGTCTCCTCAGGAGACTTTGTGACATGGGTAGATAAAAATGGCAAAAAGAAAAAACAGCCCAAGTGGTATTATGAAGCTAGCTTCAAACCTAAGGAAGAACGACAAAGAATTAGGTCGAAGACATTTCAAGGAATTGCTAATGCAATGGCTGATCAATGGAGTAAATGCCTTATCAAAGATAACTAATGGATTGGATTAAAAAACTACTAACTGCTTCTGCTGGAGAACTGATTGAAAAAACGGATCACCTGATTGACAATATTACCACTACCAAAGAGGAGAAACTACAGCTTAAGCACCAATTCTCTGATATGATCTTACAGCATCTTACACAACTGACACACCTTAAAATGCAGATAGTGATGGCAGAGACCAATGGCAATATGCTCCAGCGTCTTTGGCGTCCTATCCTGATGCTCAGTTTTGGCTTTGTGATCTTGTACGCCAAGTTTGCAGCCCCAGCTTTTGGGTTGCCTAACACGGAACTAGAGCCTCAATTTTGGGAACTGCTGGAGCTAGGAATTGGAGGGTATGTGATTGGTAGGAGTGTGGAAAAAGTTTCTGAAAAAATTGTAGAGAAAATGGACACTATCCCACGGAAGTAGGATTAATAGTTATTAGATAAGGGCTACTGATCATAGATCTTATTTCACCATTGTCTCGATTTGAAATACAGTTGATCTACGAGGTGATCACGCCTGACCTCAGCGTGAAGACCTATGCTAGCATGCTGATGAACTCATGAGAAACTATATGTTTGCGGGGGTAAGCAGACAGCTGAAAATTCAGTTATCTTCATGTCTTATTCATGAATTATAAAACCTATGGTAACGATCCATACGAATGGCTCAAGGTTGTACTAAGACAAATTCTCTCCCATTCAATCAATAGGATAGTTGAAATCGCTTAATTGACTTAAAAGCTGGCCCTTCCTCTATTTTGCTGATTTATAGTTAGTCAATATGGGGAATCCTATCTCTTTTGATAGGCGAGTCAAAATGAAATAGGGGAGACTTCTAATTGAGGCATCATACTAGATTTTCGATCCTAATTGTTTTGGAGAGTCTTTAGATTATTAACTTACGTAACTGAAAATCGAATGCTATGGATAAAATACTAATAATGTAGTTTGTTGAGTGGCTAACCTCGCCAATTACCGATTACTTGACTGATATAAGAGTGTTTGCCATCATCATTGTTGTTTTTGGTGTTCCTATGTGACTTGACGCTAAATACTTTGAAAGGAAGGTAACCAAAGGAAATAAGGAACATGAGGAAGGGCAAAGAAAGAAGAAAAAGAATATTCCGTAACTTCTCTACCAAAAGCTATGCCTGACAAATTCAGTAGCGAAGTGCGAAGTAAAATCATGTCCTCTATCAAAGGTAAGAATACGAAACCTGAGCTAATTATTCGTCGGTTCCTACATCGTTATGGGTTTAGGTTCAGGCTTCATGGCAAATATAGAGGTCGGTTGCTTTCTGGGAAGCCTGATATAATCTTACCTAAATACAAGACCGTGATTTTTGTGCATGGTTGCTTTTGGCATGGGCATCAAAACTGCAAGTATTTCAGGCTCCCTAAATCTAATACAGAGTTTTGGCGTTGGAAAATTGCAAGAAACCGTGCTAATGATATTATCCATAAGATGGATCTTTTGAGAGAAGGATGGAATGTAATTACTATATGGGAATGTGAAATAAAATATAATGAAGAAAAACAAAATGTGATTTTGAATAAGCTCAACGGTTTTCTAAGAAGTATACAGTTACCCCACAAATCGGACTGCCGCTTAAATCAATAATTTATTTAGTTGCAGTACCATGAAATGCAAAAGAAAATTCACCCTAGAATTTAAAACTAAAGTAGACAATCCAAAGACCATGCAAGAATGTATCGAGACATATGATAGGCCCGAGATCGTCAACATAGACCAAGGGGCGCAGTTTACTAGTGAAGTACTCACCAATTAGCTGATTGACGAGGGCGTGAAAATCAGTATGGATGGAAAGGGAAGAACCACCGTAAGTGGTTCTGGTGGAGCCTCAAATATGAGAAGATTTACAAATACGCTTATACTAACGGGCAGGTGCTAATGTTGGCAGTGATAGAGTTAGTGAGCTGCCCCAATGGATTTGCGTGGTAAGGTGGCCGGTATCAAAGCCAAAAGTAAAATCCGAACCCACGCCTTGTAAAGGCAAAGACAAGTGGTCTGCCGCAGACGAACACAGGCCAGTCTTTACAAGACGCTAGTTGGATTTTGAAAAAGGCTTGAATTTGCCTCTTCGAAGAAAAATAATTACTATAATACCTGAGGCAGTCCAGCGGTTGGGAAGAACCTCATAGAGGTCTAAAACTTAATCTATTTTAGCTTTCATTAACCTAGATAAAGTAACAGAAAAAGGTAATGCGGATTCTCCAGCATCCTTATATTCTTGGAGTTTCTTAATATCCCATGATTTACCTTCTAGTCCACTCTCAATTACCTTTTGTATTTTATAAACAAGATAATAATCTTGTGATGGAGTCGATGGATATTCATTTTTCAAAAGCTCCTGCTTTGAAAATACGCGTGGACCTTGTTCTATAATTTTAAAAAGCTTACTTGTCTCACTTTCACTATCCGTATGCAATAATACATAATTAGCACCGGCTTCACTCGGTCCTAGCCTCAAAGAACCTCTGCTACTATCAATTCTAATATTATATAAGCCTTTTTCAATAATCCATTTATAGTTACTCTCTCTATAATAACCAACTAATACGTATGTTTGATCCGGTAATAAATGCCTATTGTTTCCATATGGCTCAGGTAAAGACTCATGAAGTTCAGATCCTTTAAAGGGTTTGTCTTTAAATATATCAAATGTTCTAAAAGCGATTTTTTCCCTTTGTGAAGCTCTATTCTCGAAATGGTTAATAACAGACAAAATAAAAGACTTTAACTCACCTATTCCATCATTCAATTTTGAGGGGCGAACGGGAAAAGCCCCTAACCCAGGTATCACCTCATGAAATCCCTTTCTATTTACAGACACATCTCCAGGGTATAAAACATATGCCCCACCTGTTCTTCTAATTGCATCTTTATAGGCATGCATTTTAAGCAAATCTGCATTCTTATAAATTCCCTTTCTATTTTCTTCTTTCTCTATCTCTAATACATCATTACTTGAGCTATGTAATAAATCTGGAAGATTTGCTATTTTATATTTTGCATCAAAGTGGATATGTACTATCAACTCTTCCAATTCGGCATTTTTTTCGGGTACGCCTTCTGGCCAAAATGATAAGGTATAATCTGGGCGCATAGTAGTTGTCCAGCTCCCTCCAAGTGGATAGCCTTTCTTACCACTAAATGATTTATTATAGTTAAAACGAACATTCAATTTACGATTTCCTGTATCGTAAACACCCTTTAGGGCTGTATGATTTCCTTGCTTTAATTGAAGACTTAACCCATCATTAGTTTCCTTAATCAAATTCGATATGTCTTCTTTTTTTATTTGAAATATCTCTTCAAATAAAGATAGTAACTTAAAGAATACCCAATATTCATATAATGTAGCAATATCTTTTTTTCCACCCTCATAAACGTCCTCTCCTCCATGCCAAACCAACTTAGTTGCTAAATCAAACATTAACCATACCTTAAGTATTTCTCTATACCCTTCTTTTCGTTGAAGTATAGGACTATTCAACTTCAGTGTATGAGGCGATGATATTTCTTTAAAAAGAGAATGATGTAAAAAACTCTCTAGTTTATTCTCTAACAAAAAAGACTCTTTCCATAATCTCGAATCTTTTGCTGAGCGTTTATTTATTTCAGAGCAAAATATAAGGAAGCTCTCAAGAGCAAACTTAACAAATCGATTTTCGGGAGTATCCACTGAGTCTACCTTACGGCTAGAATATAGTTTATCCGGTATTGTCTTCAATCCATATCGACTACGTAAAAAGTGTGACTTAGATAATTCAGTACGTTTAGAGCCTCCAAGAAGATCTTTGATATGAGAATTTTTAAAACGTCTCACGTTCCTAATGTCTCTCTCTGAGGTGATTTCTTTCCATTGGGTCACTGGAGCAGATACAATTTTATGTACAGACTCAGAAAACTCATCTGTCTCCATAATTGATCTTATAAAAGTGAATTTTTGATAAAGAGACTTACTATCTTGATTGAAATCGGTTTCAAAGTTATGAGTTACAGGAGAATTAACTTGTAATAATAAATCCGTACACTGTTGTGTTATAAACTCTAGCATATCACGATAATCACTTCGATAGCTAGATTTTAGTGATTGCACCTCTAAAAGTACTTTCCCTACTTGTTTATCATCGCTATAAACAAATAAGCTTAGTGTCCCGACATAAATATTCGGTGAAATCGTGCCAATATGGTGTTTACGTGTATGTGGCTGAACAACAATATCTTTTAAAAATGAAAACCTATTGTCATTAAACTCATAATCATAAGTAAAGCTTTCTTGTAATTGATACTCTACCTCTCCATTTTCAGCCGCATCAGGCACATAGAAAAGAGTGTTTTTAGTTTTTGCATCAATTGTTAGTGTCAGTCCATTCTCAATAAAGTCTAAGTTTATTTCGATATTATTTCTCACTTCCATAATTAAGCCTCAGCATAACTAGCAAAACCATTATCTATTGCCCCACGATACATTCGATATATCTTGTTTAAAGAAATTGGATACATAATTCCTTTCTTATTTTCATCAAACGATTCTGCATTGAATATATCCTTTTCGACATCAGTAATCACCTTACGATCTACACAAAAGCTAGCCAATATTTCCAAAACGGGACAAAGCTTTCTGCGTGAGCCATGAAGTTTAGGTAATAACTTCTGCATGACAGCAATATCTATCTTCTCACTCTCTTTTAATTTTGTATCTACAACTGTCAGTTGATTAATCAAAAGTATCATTTCTGATGCAGTCCTATAGCCAAACTCGGCTCCAACTTTTTTAAGCTCCCCAAAAAAGTCTACAAAAACTTTATATGTATCGCTCAAATCCTGATTATTAAATCGTCTATTCATCGATAGTTTTAAAAAACTTGTAACCATCGAGACACCTTCTGATTTAAGTTTCGATAATGATATTTCCTGTTGGTTGTTAAAAAAGTTTTCTATTTCTTTTTCAGTTACTCTAAACTCAATAGTATTTGCTCGGTCTAATACCTTGGGACTAAACATATACGTAGTCTCATCAATATTAACCGTACCAATAATAAATAAATTAGGAGGAAGCGTTATACTTGATGGGATCCCTTGGATATCTGATTCTTTTGAGTGTAGTGATATCCCATCTTTGGACTCCATGACACTTAAAAAATCTGCAAAATACCTTTCAACATGACTCAAATTCATTTCATCTAAAATGAGAAAGTAAGGTAACTCAGGATTCTTACTAGCCTTTACCAGGATATCTAAAGCCCCATTATCCGGTCTAACATATTCATCCGAATTTAATGCATTAGGATACCCTAATAAAGGTTCTCTATTTGTCCAATCAGCTCCAACAGGGACAATACAATATTGACTATCATCTTTAGTGATCCATTGTACAAATGATTGTGCTAACTTTGTTTTTCCAGACCCAGACAAACCAGTTAAAAGGACAAAAGGCTTCGTCAACAATGATGATACAAACCTTTTAATTAAAAGAGGTTCAAACAGTAATCCAGATTCTTTACAAGCCAATTGAAAAGATGATATATCGAAATCATCATCACTAACTGAAACTGATGAGTCACTTTCAGACTCATCAGTTTTACCTTCATTTACCACAATCTCATGATTCCCTTTTTTCAGAATATCTTTAAGATATTGATACTCTGGTGAGGCTTGAGGAAAAAATTCAAATTCATATGAATCCTCTTTTTTCTTCTTAAATAGAAGAATATCATCTATCTGTGCATCTAAAGTTTCTCTTAAAAAACTCTTTAGTTCTCCATCAATACGTGATTCACTACGTTCGGCATATAGACGAGTTTTTATTACTTCACCATTTTTATTAGAGTAGTGTAACCCTGATTTTTGCTCTTTAAAGCTAAACTCTATTTGTCGATCTTCATCAGGTTTTTGATAATCAAAATTAAAAAAAACATTAGATATCGCTTTTGTAAATGCTATCTGCTTTCCATCACGTAAATCTTGCTTAAAAATATTCCTTATATAAATCATTCTATGATCTAATTTTCATGAGTTAAACCTTCATAAACACTCTCTGCAATCGCTTTTGCCATAATTGGAGGTACAGCATTACCTACCTGTACATAAGTATCTTGTTGATTACCTACAAAAGTAAAATCGTCTGGAAATGATTGTATTCTTGCAGCTTCTCTCACAGAAAGTGTTCTCAATTCTGTTGGGTGGATGTACATATAACCATCCATACCGATATGAGCCAAAATAGTCCATGAAGGATTTTTTAAAACCAATCGTTTTAATCTGTCCTTAAATATATCTTCTCTAAATGGTAAAATTTGACGAACTTCTTTTGGTAAATCCATGTAAATATCACCTTGCTTCATATGAGCAAATACTTTTTTTGCTCTCTCATTTGACATTCTACATATATTATTCGCTACTGTACCATTTGTATTTTGGCGCATTAATTTCTGATAATCATCAAGGTCCCCATGCTTAGAGTATTCACAAATACTCACTCTCCAATTATCTGTGATATTAGGTAAATCAGATATTGCACTTTCGACATTTACATGAGGCTTCAAGCTATTTATATCAATATCGTCATCGTTTGGATTGATATTAAAATTAGAGCCTTTATACCAATGAGTAATAGTAGGATACTTAAAACTATACCCCTTAAGGTGTCCTATCAATATCATTCTCCTTCTACTTTGAGGAACACCATAGTTTACGCTATTCAACACCTTAACATTCTCAACAATGTGGTAATCAGGTAAATCTCTCTCTATAATCCTCTTAACCTCCTCGAATGTTTTTCCTTTATATTTTGTCAAAAACTGAGGAACATTCTCCATGACAAACATCTTTGGTTTGAAATACTTCACATATTCCAAATAATCCATGAATAAAACATTACGAGGATCTTCAGTAATACAGCCCCCATTATCCTTATTAACCGATTGAATCTTTGCATGTCCAATTGTACTAAAAGTTGGACATGGAGGGCCTCCAATGACTACATCAACATCTTGATAATTAATCATTTTATGAAACTCCTCAGGTGGGAGCTCCCTGATATCTGCATGGACAGATACAGAATTCTTAAAATTTAATTTATGTGTCTCAACTGCTGCTTTCTTATTATCGATCCCTCCAATACATTTAAACTGATTAGACATCTCAAACCCTTTAGCAAAGCCACCTGCACCACAAAATAGATCAATAAATTTATATACTTTATTTGCCATAACCACTCTAGTAAACCTCTTACACTTATGATAGTGAAAAATTATTTTATGAATTCCTTAATAGCTTTAGCTATTTGCTTTGCCATTAATGGAGGTACTGCATTCCCTACTTGTTTGTATTGATTGGTTCTCGACCCTACAAACTTAAAATCATCTGGGAATGATTGTATTCTAGCAGCCTCCCTCACAGTAAATGTTCTATTTTGCTTATGATCAGGATGTATAAATAAATTTCCATCCTTATATAAATGAGCTACAACAGTTCTACCTGGTTTATCTTCTACTTGAACAGTATATCTATTGCCAAAATGTTTAGGGTCATGATGAATTAAATCTGGTCGGACTTCTGCCAAATCCTTAAGCTGCCACTTATTTTTGCTTAACAGCCTATATCTTTCTTTATCTAGGTCATTATGTTTTCTAGCTACATGATTAAAAAGCTGAGAGGCACTATTAGGCCTAATAGTACTTAAGTAAGCATTCTTTTTTTCTACCATATGATTAACCACTTCCTTCCCTTCTCCCGGTAACAGCTTCGGTAAATCATATATTGCATCTTTTACAGTTAGATACTTCTTAAGACCTAACGTTTGATTCTTGGCTTCCATTTCAGGGCAATAATGAGTTTTCTCAATTGCCTGATACACTTCTAAAGGATCTATATTCAAATCTTTTCTTACTCCAATTAGAATTACTCTTTTTCTGATCTGTGGTACACCATAATGAACAGAGTTTAATAAAATAGTTTTTTTATTATCACAAAGAGAATAATAGTCAGACATGCCATCGATAATTTCTGGGAAAATATAATTCCCATTTGGTTTAGCAGAAAGCAACCCTGAAACGTTTTCGAAAACAAATATTTTAGGCTTATGTTTTTCTAAAATTTCTAAGTATGATCTAAATAGATAGTTTCTAGGGTCATTTCGCATAGAATGTTTGTCCTGTGCTCTTCCTACAGAAGAAAATGATTGACAAGGTGGACCTCCTACTAAGACATCAATTTCTCTAGATGCTATTACATTGTCAATTTGTTTATGTACCTCTTTTGAGGTCAAGTCACCACAAATTACTGACTGTTCTATTGAACTCTCTGAGTAATTATAATGGCGCATTCTTTCCTTGATAGTTTCGCAAGCTGGGGCATCAAAATCAACATGGACAACAGATTCAAATCCTTCTTGATAAAACCCTTCACTAAACCCTCCACAACCTGCAAAAAGGTCTATAAATGTTAATTTTTTACTCATGTTCAACTAATAAGTCTTTAACACTGATATTTAATATTTCAGCAATCTTGTAAAGATCTTCAATACTAGGTTGTCTTCTGTTTTGAGCATAGGAGTTAACCATGTTATAGCTTTTTCCTAATTGTTCAGCCAACCAAGTTTGTTTGATACCTTTTTCTTCTAAAACCACTTTTATTCGGTTCATCTGCGAATTATTTAATTCAAGCAGTAAAATTATGGATTATTCCTTGATATCTCATCAAATGAGTGTTAAATCAATCATGTTATTTGTATGAGAGTATGCCTTCGAATTTTTCAATAAACTTTGCAATATATAGGTAATGATCCCTGACTCTTATTAAAATTCTTGATTAGCATGCTCTTTCAGACTCCATGTGTTAATACATAATACCTGTGAGTGTGTTAATTTTTAGCAATACTTATTGCTGTGTTTCTTTTTTTTACAAGAATAAAAGAGCAGACCGTAAATGAATTACGATCTGCTCATTTCTAAAAATATTACAAAACTTTCCTCATCTCATCAATCACCCCCTCCAGCATCACCTCCGCATAATGCGATTGGGTAATCCTTGTGTCCGAGTGCCCCAACATCTTCGCTACAGCTTCCATACTGATCTTCTTTTGGTTAACCATATGGGTGGCAAAAGTCCTTCTGCCCATATGGGAAGTCAGACGGTCAGGAGCGATGCCCAGTTGTACCGCAACCTGCTTGAGCTTTTTGTTGTAAACCTGGTTACAGTAAATCTTCTTCACTCTAAAGTGACCAGAAGCAGGAAGTTGCCCTCCCCAACGGTCCAGGATTACCTTTGCTTTCAGTGACAACGGCACGACAAAATCACGGTCCGTCTTGGAGCGAGTCATACGGATAAACTGTATATCATCACGCTCGAAGATATACTGCTGCTGGTCAAAGCGGGCCAATGTTTCGTAGCTCAACCCGGTATAGCATTGGAACAGGAAAAGATCTCGGACCTTTTGCAAAGGAACACTTGCTGGCTGAAAGGCTTCCAGTCGTTGCAGCTCCGCAACACTTAGTGCATCGATCTTCTTTCGCTTCGCCTTCGGCAAACTTAATTGGATAAGTGGGTTAGAAGCCATATATCCATTCTCTACTGCCAGACGCAATGCCGCTCTGATTGATCCAATAAACAGTCGAGCGGTCACCAGCGAGGTGTGTGTTTGGAAATCCATATACCAGGACAGCATTTTTCGTCCTTCCTGAATGGTCATTTCCTGTACACCCAAACTCAATAGCTTATGCTCCGAGAGGTATTTCTGCAGCAATCCCTTAAAAGTGTGATAACGCTTTAGCGATACCGGCTCCAAGCCCTCTACCTTTTGCTTCAGCTCAATCAGGTCATCGTATGCATTCAGCAGTGTAGGTGGCTTCTGAAAACCTTTTCTGTACACCATACCCACTCTTCTGGCTGTTATATTTTCTTCCTTGATTCGTAATTCTGTAAACACTCTCAGCAACTCTGAACTCATCACTTGCTGTTGCTGATTATACTGGTCCGCCTCCTTTAGTTTCTTACTCACCTGCTGTCTCAACTTATCCCAATATGCTGGGCATATTTTAATCCCAGTTGACACTTCTGTTCTGTTACCATTGATCGTAATTCGACACGTAATGATCGATTTTACTGATGCTCCTCCAGCTTTCCTAAGCCAAAAAAGTAATTGCATTTTTTCTATTTTCTTACTCTTCATAATCATTGATGATTAAGTGGGAGTAAAAATATAAATGGGTTTGAAACATCAAATATGCATTGTTTGATATGTTTATTTGTAGTGAGCTTTGTTAATTAGGTGAAGCCTCTAAACTTGTACTTTTTCCTTTTTTGAGTTCCTGGAAAAGACCTTGCAAGTCAAAAAGCAAAATATTTTATGGATGCTGATAGTAGTGTGTTTTAGTTATATTTTGTTAAATGAACGTTAACGGTCCCTTTTCTGCTCTTCCAGCATTTTTTCAAGCTCAAACTTCAGTCTTTCGATAGTCACTTTGGCGTAATGAGACTGTGTAATCCGGGTGTCTGCATGCCCCAACATTTCCGCAACGACCTCCAGACTGACACCCTTATCATTCAACATTCGAGTGGCAAAAGTACGCCTTCCCATATGTGTCGTCATGCGCTGAGGTTCAATCGAACAGTCAATGGCAAGCTCTTTCAGTTTGCGGTTATAATTGGTGTTGTGGTAAATTTTATGCTTGGAAGGACGGTTGGAAGCAGGCGGCAATCTTTTGCCCCACCGCAACAGGATTGTTTTGGCTGGATGGAATAAAGGTACGACAAAGTCCCGCTCTGTTTTGGCCCTGGTCATAATGATATATTCAATACCTTCTTCCAGGTGGACATGCTCATCGTACTCAAAGCGGGCTAATGCCTCATAGCTGAGCCCGGTATAGCACTGAAACAGGAACAGGTCCCGCACTCTGCGAATATCTTCCGTTTTAGGATGATAATCTTCAATCAATTTCAGCTCTTCTTTGCTTAACGCATCGACTGTTTTCTTTCCCTTCACTGTTGGAAAGCGTAAATCACTCAAAGGATTGAAAGGAATATGCCCATTCTGAGCTGCCAATCGCAAAGCCGCACTGATGGAACGCACAAAGAGTTTGCTGTTGAAAAGTGATTCATGCGTGCTTTGCTTAGCATACCAGGTAAAGATCCGTAACCCATGTGCCGGTACAACTTCAAGTGCCAGCATACTGGGATATTCTTGTTCTTCCAGGTACCGCACCAATACCCGACGGAAAGTATAGTATTTTTTAAGGGTACTCTTTCTGAGCTGCTCAATATTGATTTTATATTCAATCAGCTGATCATAGGCATCGATCATTTTAAGCGGCTCTTCAGTTCCCTTGCGGTAAATCTTAGAGATAAGAGCAGGTGTGACTGTTTTGCCTCTCCGCAACTGTTCCTGATGAATCTCGAATAATTGAGCTTCCATCATTAGTAGTTGCTGATTGTAGCTAGTATGTAGTGGTTCAGACTTCTTTACTTTCTTTTTGTCCTGATCCCAATCTTCTCCTTTGACAGAAATACCCGTTGAGATTTCTGATCGCTTATTCCCAATGGAAATGCGACAAGAAATATGAAAGTTGTCTCCGGCATGTTTCCCTTCCGAAGCTCTTTTCCAGAAACTAATAGTCATTTCTATGGACTGTTTTGTAAGAAAAATTGAGGTGAAACAGTCACATGATCTGCTCAGAAATTTTGCCGTAACCTAAATCGGCTGCCGTAACCTCAGCCGTAACCTGAAAGCGCATGTAACCGAATCTGTAACCTCGAAAATTACAAATCCATAAAAGGTTGGAATACAGCTATGTGGGAGCTATTTGCATAAAAAAACAGCTATTTAGCGAGGGGCCAAATAGCTGTTTTTGTCTCAAAATCAATGGTTCAGTAGCACCACCAGGAATCGAACCTGGATCTAAGGCTCCGGAAACCCGCGTGTTATCCATTACACCATGGTGCCATTGCCTAAAAAAGCAATGCGAATATAGAAAAGTTTTAGCTTCGTTAAAACCTAACTATATCTTAAAATATTCACATAGCAATGTGGAGAATGATTAAATACTCATTCTCATAGAGTTATTTAATAAGGATTACTGAACTTATTTTTTTAACTCATGATCATCACGGTGAACGGTTTCAACGGAGAATGCATCCAAACAGACTGCAATATACTCAGCACCACCTTCATAAGGTGAGCTGTACTGTACCCATTGATATTTCGGTGCTACAAAAGCTTGTCCTGCTCTCACATCAAAGTTACCTTCTTTGGTCTTGATATGGAGCATTCCGCTAAGTACGAGTGTGTATTCATCGAATTCTGGCGTTTGACCAGGCTCTTCCCACCCTTCGGGGCTTACCATTTTGGCAATGCTTATTTCAGGTGTACCAGTGTTAACTCTGCCGACAAATTCTTCGATCAACTTGATTTTATTGCCAGCTGCTTCTATGACTGTTGGTTTAGCAATTACTTTGGCCATGGTTACTTTATTGTTGCTATTAGAATAATAGTGCAGTTTACGAATTTAACCCTATATGTGTGTGCTGACAAAAGCCACCTTTTGTTAATGACTTTTGTTATGTTAAACTCTATTAAGTTTACTCTTACGAGTTTTAATTAGTTTTTGCTTTTAGAATTTTCTTAAGGATAATTATTTTAATACTTCTTGTTATTATGGAATAAATAGGACTTTTCGGTTAATATTGTGCTGTTTTTAACACTCTGTATATCATTATTTTAATACTAAAATCCACAAATGGTAGGACAGTACCCAATTTTAGGGATTCTCAAGAATGGTTTTCGGAGAATATTTTCCTACTGATTATAGAATTTTACCGCGCCTACTGTATACACCGATCCAACCTCAGAAAAATTAAAGGTTAATCTTTAGTTGAAACTATTGATCATGACAGAAGGAAAAGTGCATGGAGTCTTTGATATCTATAGTGCTTTGCTATATATCCAAATATCGGGGGCTTTTCCTTTGTTAGGATATCCCACCGAAAAAAACGCTAACTTTGCTGCCGTTTTAATAATCAGCAACATACATGACAATTGATATATCCCGCTTTGATCTGCCTGTAAAGGAGATTGTTTCTGACGTGCAGCAGCAGCTAACCGATAATGTAACCCTGATCGTAAAAGCCCCTCCAGGTGCAGGTAAGAGTACCCTGCTGCCACTTGCTTTATTGGAAGAAGAATGGCTAGGAGGCAGGAAAATCCTGATGCTGGAGCCAAGGAGGTTAGCGGCTAAGTCTATCGCTACCCGTATGGCATCCATGTTGGGAGAAGATGTGGGGCAAACAGTGGGCTACCGTGTACGCTTCGATAACAAGGTAAGCAAGGATACCCGGATTGAGGTACTTACAGAAGGTATTCTAACCCGAATGCTGCATTCTGACAATGAACTGGAAGGTGTGGGGATGGTGATATTTGATGAGTTTCATGAGCGAAGCTTGCATGCCGATGTGGCCATGGCACTTTGCCGTGAGTCGCAGCAGGTATTACGTTCTGATCTCAGGATTTTGGTTATGTCCGCGACACTGGATATGTCACGTTTGTCTGCATTGCTTAAAGCCCCAGTAGTGGAGAGTGAAGGCAGAATGTACCCTGTACAAATGGAATATGTAGGGGAAGCAGACCGTTACCTGTTGCCGGAACTGACGTCTCGGGCTGTGTTGAATGCAGTCCGTAAACATGAGGGAGATACATTGGTATTTCTTCCGGGAGAAGGTGAAATCAAGAAGTGTGAAGCAATTCTGAGAAACGAACTGAAGGACTTTGCGATCCATCCTTTGTATGGTCAGTTGCCACAGGGAAAACAGCATGCGGCAATTATGCCCAACAGGCAAGGGAAGAGAAAGGTGGTATTGGCTACTTCTATCGCCGAAACCAGTTTGACTATTGAAGGGGTATCTATCGTGGTGGATACCGGATTGGGAAGGACATCACAATTTGATCCAAACACAGGACTTTCAAGATTGGAAACCGTTCAGGTTTCCAAAGATGCCGCCGACCAGCGTGCAGGTCGTGCAGGAAGATTAGGTCCTGGTGTATGTTACCGTATGTGGACAAAGGGAACACATGACAGGCTAGCGGAACACCGAAGCCCTGAGATTGAGCAGGCTGACTTAGCTCCATTGGTTCTTGATATGGCACAATGGGGAATTGTGAATGCAATGGAACTGACCTGGCTGACACCTCCACCAAGAGGTTCGCTGGCACAGGCTTCCGATATGTTGCATCAGCTGGAAGCTTTGGATAGTAACAGGCTGACGGAACATGGTAAATCCATTCATAAGTTACCTTGTCATCCGAGGATTGCCCATATGTTGGTCAATGCGGAAGAGAACGATCACTTGGCATTGGCTACCGATATTGCAGCTATTCTGGAAGAGCGTGACCCATTGCCAAGGGAGGCAGGCATTGATATTAACCTGAGAATAGAAGCTTTAAGACGTTTCCGTAAAGAAAACAGGCAGGGAGGTAAAATGGCACGCATCGAGAAGGTGGCTGCTTCGTACCGAAAGCTGTTTGATCTGGAAGCGGAAAATGGTCCTGTTGATCCTTATGCGACTGGTGTGTTGCTGGCATATGCCTATCCGGAAAGAATTGCCTGTGCGAGACCGGGCAACAATGCACAGTTCCAGCTTTCCAATGGGAAGATTGCTGCGGCTGGACATAAGGATGAACTAGCCTATGAGCCTTGGCTAGCCGTAGCGCATATTGATGCCCGTGATGGATTGGGTAAGATCTTTATGGCTTCACCTTTAAACCCTCGTGACTTGGCGCCGATGGTCAAGGAAAAGGAAATTATCACATGGGATACAGATGATGGTGGACTGGTTGCTACACGTGACCTTCGAATAGGAAGCATTGTGCTGAGCAGTAAACCTTTGCCGGATCCTGATGAGGAGCACCTGACCAAAGCCATATGTGATGCTATCAAGAAAGAAGGAAAGCGATTACTGTCTTTTGATGAGGAAGTGACGCAATGGCAGTCAAGAATCATGAGTCTCCGTAAATGGAGACCGCAAGACCAGTGGCCAGATGTGACTGTGGATACGTTGTTAATGACTTGTGATGAGTGGTTGACGCCATATTTGGATGGCGTCAAACGCCCTGATGACCTGAGAAAGCTGAAGCTAAAAGATATATTGCACCACAGTTTGGATTGGGAGAAGCAGGAGGCATTGGAAAAACTGGCACCTGAACGTATTGAGGTACCAAGTGGTTCCAATATCAAATTGGAATACCGAATGGATGGAGAAGTGCCAATATTGGCAGTTCGCTTACAGGAGGTTTTTGGTTTGGCAGAAACCCCTCGTATCAACGAAGGGCAAACGTCATTGCTGATGCACTTGCTGTCTCCGGGGTTTAAGCCTGTACAGGTAACAGCAGACCTGAAAAGCTTCTGGGAGAATACCTACTTTGAAGTAAAGAAGGAGCTGAAGCGCCGCTATCCGAAACATGCATGGCCAGAAGACCCTTGGACTGCTGAAGCAGTAAGGGGCGTAAAGAGGAAGACTAAGGATTAAAACTTTTTATAACATTGATGGTTAAAATCTCAGGAATAACTTTTGTAATAGCTGTAATTTAAAAACTAAAATGACACTGAACTTTCAATCCAAACCTGCTCTGTTGCTAATCGATATCCAGCAGGGCTTTGATGATGTTGCCTATTGGGGTGGCGGGCGTAATAACCCTGATGCTGAGAAAAAAGCAGGTGAACTGCTGCAGATATGGCGAGAGAAGGATTTGCCTGTATTTCATATTCAGCATTGCTCTACAACACCTGGGTCCCGTTTGCACCCATCACATCTGGGTAATGCTTTCAGGGAGGAGGTTAAACCTCAGGGCGAAGAGTCTGTAATCAAAAAGAATGTAAACAGTGCCTTTATAGGAACTGACTTGCAGGAAAGGCTTGAAAGCTTAGGGATCACCCAGCTGGTTATTGCCGGACTGACGACTGACCATTGTGTATCAACGACGACCCGTATGGCAGGGAACTTTGGTTATGAGGTGTTTTTGGTGGAAGATGCAACAGCCACTTTTGATAAGGTTGGTGTCAATGGCGAAAAATATACGGCACAGCTGATTCATGATACCGCACTGGCTAGTCTGCATAAAGAATTCGCAGAAGTGGTAAGCATTGAGGAAGTGAAGAATGCTTAGTTTTGGAAAATAAAAAGAAAATCCCCTATAAGTGAGCTTTCTACTTATAGGGGATTTTTCAATTTTATAACTATTGTTTAGTTATTATCAGTTTCTATTCTGAACTGCTTCCAATGGCTTGTGATTGTCGCTAGAATAATATCAGGGGCTTCATCTAGGTTTTGAACTTTAATAAAGACAGCAGTGCCATAGCCAAAGTCGTTATGCTTCAATTGCATTTTATATGTTCCTCCATATCGCTTGCTAACCTTTAGCTGTTTCAGGTATTTCTCCTCGTTTTTGACATCAATCAATATCATATTCTCAAATCGATTGTCGACTCTAATACCTGTGATGTCACACCATTCAATAAGTCCATAATTTACCCATTCTATATGATCAACCAAGCCCTTTTTATTAAGCTCAAGTGAAGCGGACTTTTCCCTTTTTAAGTGAGATAAGAATGATAAACCAGACACAAAGCTTGTAATACCTCCTATGGAAGTGAAAAGAATGGCATCTGTAAATATCCCCATAAGTGTGACCAATATCCCAATACATAAAAACCGTAAGGCATCATCTTGTTTCTCTTTAATTATTTCAGGCTTATAAGGTATTTGAGTAATCATTTAAAAATAGATAGTTTTTGTAAGCTAGTCGTTGTTTGATTTTAAATAGTGTAGGGCTTTATTTAATTCCTTTTTTGTTGAAGTACTTGCCTAAAGTTGGGAGTTTTATTGTATTTCCTTGTTAGGATTTAGTGAACTACTTCCCAAGTGCGTATTTCACCATATAATCCAGTAACAATAAAACGGCTATCTGAGGAGAATTTCACAAAATTAGGCGTTTCATTCTTTAGCCTTGCTGGATAATCTACAGCCTTTCCAGTTTGAAGGTTCCATACTCTAACAGCACCATATATACCTGTTGCTATATATTTTCCATTGGGAGAAAAGCAAACAAAGTTAGGAGTCTCATTTTTTAACTTCACTTTATAATCTGTAAACTTCTCTGTGTTTATTTCCCAGATTCTTACAGCACCATAAACTCCAGTAGTAACGTGTTTGCTATCAGGAGAGAAGCATACGAATGAAGGAGTTTCATTTTTCAGTTTTGTCTTATAGTCTTTAAACGAACTTGAGTCGGTATTCCAAACTCTAACAGCACCATACACTCCCGCAGCAATATACTTTCCGTTATTTGAAAACTCGGCACAATTTGGTGTTTCATTCTTTAAGACAGTTTTATAAACTGAAGGAGTTACTTGACTAAATAAGTCATTTGTACAACCGAAATAGCTCAGTAAGATGATAATTAAAAATTTAGGCATTTCTTTATGTTTTTGGGGATAGCTTATTATGCTATATATGTGAAATTTTTAAGAAGTTAAGTCTATCTGCTAATATCAGGGATGAATATTAGCTTTCAAACTTTTATCTTGTCCGCTTATAAAATCACTTGCGTAAAATTAAAGGCTTTGCTGATGACTATGATAAGAACATTATTTTTTATTCTACTGACATTTTTGAGTACTAATTTATTTGCCCAGGAGTTGCTTTGGCAAAAACCTATAAAGTTAAGTAGTGGTGTAAACGATAAGAGGGAGGCGTATGCGCTTGAGAATAAAGAGAAGGGAGAGCTGTTGGTATTTTTGATGGATAATCAAAGTATCTATTTATCTGTGTTAGATGAGGAGGTGAATACGGTAAATGAATTTATCATAGACAGGCCCCTGAAAAAGTATACAACGCTTTTAGGTGGATGTATTGAAGGGAACGATTACACTTTATTTTTTCTTGAGGATCGAAAGACATCATTGTGTATCGTAACTATAAATGCAGAAGCGAATACTTCTAAAATCTCAGAGATGCCCTATCAAATGCCCAAGGAAACATTTTTGGAGGCATTCACCTATAACAATGAGATGTTCTTGCTGAATATTGAACATAAATCTTCAAGGGTGAAGGTTTACAATTTGACAAAGAAGGGTTTTCAGTCGTTTGATGTTGTCGACTTTGAGGATCAACTAAAGACAATGGGACAGGAGAAGGATTTATCTAGGTTATTGGAGTCTAACAAGTCTTTGTTAAGGTTAACCTTATCTCCTAAAATCAAGAAAGTGGATAATCATATGCCTAATTCTATAGAGGTGGTCGGTGCTGAACATAAACTTTATGTAGAAGATAGTAAGGTATGGATAACATTAGATCATGAGGAAGCCAAGACAATTATACTTAGCTTTGATCTTAACGAGTATGTACCAAGAGGGACACAGGTTTTTCATCGAGGTATTACAGCAATGAACCCATTGGCACTTGAATCAAATTCATTCTATCAGCAGGGAAAGCTATATCAAGTAGTAGTTTCAAGTGATGAGATGTGCTTATCAGTAACAGACTTGGTAAAGGGTGTCAGATTAAAAGAACATAGAGTAAAGAAAGACGATGAAATTTCCTTTAAAAATTCTCCATTGGTACAAGAAGGAGGTAGTACAATTTTTTCACAAGGCAGTAAGAGAGAACTAACCAAAACCCGAAAAATCTTGCGAAAGATGGTTGATTCTAAACCAGGTGTTTCGGTTTACCCGATGGATAACTATTTAGAGGTAACTATTGGAAGCTATAAAGAAATGAAAGGAAATGCTCCTATGATGGGAGGATTTGGACCAGGTATTCCTGCAGGAAATTTCTTTTATTCGGCATCATTTTCTTTTTCAGTTAATTATACAATGACAAAAGCAACTTATTTTAAAAGCATATTTGAGAAGGAAAGCTTCGAACATATAAATGGAAATATACAGATGAATGCTTTTGATAAGGCTAAGGAGTTTACAGATAAGTATGGTGATCAGGTATCAAAAGCACAGACAATCTTCAGGTGGAATGATTATTATTTACTGGGCTATTATATGAATGGTACCTATGATTTTAGGAAATTTACAGACTCACCACAGGTAAACTAAAAAGATACACGAATAATAAAGGAAGCGTTCTTGGCAAAAGTCAAGAACGCTTTTTTGCTTAAATATTTTTTCAATTCCTTAACAGCTCTTGACCTAATTACTGCTAAAATTCTTTTCAAAGGTTAAAAAACAGATTGGAGGAATGGTTTTCTCACTTTGGTAGCCAACTGCCACTAGAAGGCTGCCAAACTATCACTTTATAAACCAAAAACCTTTAACTGTATTATGACTAAGAAACTGTTTTTTGTAATCGCTACTGTGTTAGGAATTGCCGCTACTGCCAATGCCCAGACAGCCCGTTTTGGTATCAAGGGTGGTGCTAACTTTGCCAATATTAAAAATCTGGAGGCTGAACGGTTAGTCGGCTTGAATGCTGGTGGTATGTTATCTTTTAGAATGTCAGAAGGGGTAGGAATCCAGCCCGAAGTAATTTATTCCCAGCAGGGAGCCAAGAGAGAAGAAAACAATGTGACGGTGAAATCAAGATTAAATTATTTGAATGTGCCCGTAATGCTGAAGTTTTACCTGACTGATGGTTTTAACCTACAGATGGGACCTCAGGTTGGTTTTTTGTTGGATTCCAAATTGGAAGCTGAAAGTGGAAGTTTGGGACTGAATACGGACTTTGAGGATAATACAAATGAAATAGATTATGGTGTCAACTTTGGCGCTGCCATTGAGGGTAGGGAAGGCTTTTACCTGGAAGGGCGCTATACTTTAGGAATGAAAGATATTATGCAGGGCAATGCTTCAGATAATGAATACAGAAATAATGTAGTCTCGGTTAGTGTGGGATATTTTATGGGAAGATAAGCGTATAAAATCTTCAAGAACAAAGCCCCTGTGCAACCTGATATTTTGCATAGGGGCTTTGTTTATATTTTTAGGTAAGTATCTACCTCCATTTTCCAACGGTTTACTTCTTGTTCAAAGGTATGGGAACCGGGAGTTGTTGTACGTTTCTTGACAAACTCGAATCCTACCTTTTCCAGTGTTTTGTTGGGTGCTGGATTCAGGGCATACGGTTCGCAGTAAAGCGTTTTCAGTTGGAGCTTTTCAAAATAAAAGGGAAGCGATTTTTTGACCAGCTCTGTACCAAAGCCTCGTTGCCTTTTATCAGACTTCCAAAGGTGAAGGTGCATAAAGGCTTTTTTCCCAAAATCAATGTTGCTGACGTTACAATGCCCTACAGGTATACCATCCACAGTCCAAATTAAGGCATAGGATTTTCTTTTCTCAATAGGGAGAGCAAGTTGCCCCTTCAGCATTTGAGTGAATTCTTCTTTGGTAAACATCTTGTTAAGGTCAACCCCCATGCCTGCAAGAAAGTCAGGGTCTGAGTTTACCCAATAATTAGCTACCAGTTCTATATCTTCTGCTTGTAGCTCACGGACGGAAAGGATTGATGTTTCATTCATCGGTTCAAGATTTAAAAAGTTGGTAATGTATAAAGGTAAATCATTTTTAAATAAAAAAACGACATAGAAAATCTATGTCGCTTTAAGGGGTTTTGGGCTATTGAATTGATAGACCACAGATTAGTTATGTGGAAAAATCAAGTCACACTTATCATAATAATGGGTCTAGGTCTTAGCTTTTTATCGATCACGGTTTATACATTCTCTATCTAAAAACGACAGACTTATTGTAGTCTTTGATATTCAAAGGCTGGGTATCCTTTGTCACCATTTTCATTGTAGAAATCAATGAAACGTAGTTTTAGAAACTCACCCTTTTCTGTTTTGATCACATAGTACATGTTTTCTACCATTGCGTATTTATAAGTAGCAAAATCCAGTTGTTTCCAGTTATAACCAATAGATTGCATATCATCAGTAAGCTCTAGTGTCATGGCTTCTTCTAGCGTCAGCGTCTCGAAGTTTGTATCGTTAATGGCAACAGCTTTAGCACCTCCTAAAGTATTAACCAGTGCACCCGTCACATCGTAAGGGTAATATTCACCTTCACCCATTGGGATAAGAATATGGTACTGAGTAAATACTACATCCCAGCTGTCAAGGATATTGGCTTCAACTGTTGTCTCTTCTGAAAAGTCGAAAGTGGTATAGTTACTTTCTGTTTTTGATACAGAAACGGTATTGTTTTGATCAAGGTCAAAGTCTATAAATACCTGTGTGCTGTAGCCTGTATCCAGTTCTACCTGCATAATGTTTCTATCATAAGAAAGCTCAGGGGCGGTATCCTCTTCTGAACAAGCGAAACCAAGAAAAGCCAATGCGATGAAATAGAATTTTTTCATTTTTGAAATAGCGTATTATAGTTGTTGAAAATTAAATTTAAGGCTGACAAAAAAGCTTCTTCCCCAGCTGACAGGTTGTGAGCTGCTGCCACTGGAGTGGGCTGTATTGGAGCTGCCAGTATTCTGTATATCCGTAATGTCCAACAGGTTTTTGACCCCTGTTCTCAACATGACTTTCTTATTTAGGAAATGCTTGTTGATACTGAAATTCAGTATCTGATAACCTTCTCGTTCACCAACTTCAATCGATTCACTTTCTTCTGTATTGTATACTCGGGGAGTGTTTTGCTTACCGAATATTCTGTAATCAGCCTGAAGTGTCATATCATAGCGTTTGAACGTATATGATAGCTGACTTGTCAGGTCCTGACCGAAATAGAATTGGTCTATTACATCATTATAGTTTCTTCCTGTCAGGTTGAAGGAAGCTGTCCATCGCCACCTTTGGTTTGACTGAAAGTTGAAAGAGATATTTCCTCCAGCAGTTTGTTTTTTCAAAAGGTTACGGTAAGTGTATAAGGTGTTGTCATCGCCTATACTTACCAGTTCAATGACGTTATTGAGATCATTGAAATAGGCTTTAGCTTCCAGTTCCAGACCTGTGCCAGCTGAAAGGTTCAGCCTTCTTAGCAGTTGTCCCGACAGACTATGGGATGTCTCCGCTTTTAGGTCCTTGTACCCATAGATATTGTGGTTACTGTCCACAAACTCCATAAAGCGTTCCTTCAGTGTAGGGGCTCTGAAACCTCGTCCGTAAGAGAGACGGGCTGTCCACCTGTCATCCAGTTTCCATTTGCCATGTATGGTTGGGATTATTGGCGCTGAATATGTGGAGTGATGAATAAGGCGAACCCCAGGCTGAATACTCCACTTGTCGTTGATACGCCATTCTATTGTACTCCAAAGAGCTGCTTCATACATATTTTCTGTATCAGTGAAGCGTTTGCCCTTGCCATTTTCATTGCTTGCCTCTATTCCTGACTGCCACAGTAGTTTTTCCGTGTCATGAGAGAAATTCACTCTGCCCTCATATCGGTAAAGGGTTGTGGTATCATGCTTTGTGTTGTCTTCAATCAGTTTTGATGTATCATTGAGTCTGTTCCAGTTATACAGGTTAGACTTCCTGTTATAAAGACTGTAGGACAACTGTGAAGTCAGCACAGATTGTTTTCTGATTGCATGGCTACTGCTTACGTAGGCAATCATTCTTTGGGTCGTAAATAGGGTGTCAAATGTATTCAGGTTAACAGGCTCGCCCAAGGCTTCGAGTTCCTCATGCCACAGGTTGACGCCTGTTTTTACCCAAAAGTTGTGGCTATTGTATTTGTAGTAGGGCTGAAACCCCAACTGATTTTTTTGTTTCCAACTTTGGCTTCGGTCATTTCCTTCTCTAGTAATGCCTGCAAAGTTCTTATGGTTGGCGCCAATGCCAATCTCATGTTTGTTAAGTTTGGTAGAAAGGTGCAAGTTGTTATTCCATTCTCCAATAGACTCGTAGTAGGAGCTGATATTGCCCTTTAGCTTCGAGTGTTTGTTCTCTTTGGTAATGATATTGATGGTTCCTGCTAGTGCATCCGTTCCGTAAATTACGGATAACGGACCTTCTACTACCTCTATACGCTCAATGTTGGCAATATTGATCTGGTTGAGGTCAATGTTCCCGTCCTGCCTTCCGACAAGAGGAATGCCATCTACCAGAATCTTGACATATTGGGAGCTTAGTCCTTGCATTAGGATAGACTTGCCTAGGGCAGGGTCCTGTTGCATTTGAATGTTGCTTGTAAACTGTAATGCGTCACCCAAGGTGTTGGCTCCCATCAGTTCCAGTCTCTTATTGTCAATCACGTTTACTTGATAAATGGATTGGTCCTTGGTCCTTGGTGTATAGGAGCCTGTCAATACTACCTGATCGAGCATAAACAGGTTCGGTTCTAAAGCCACCGTGATGGTTTGATTGGGTTTAGTTTTTAGCCATAGAGTTTTATATCCGACAAATGATATGGCACAGTGCATATTGTTATGCCAAGTGATTTCGGTCTTGCCTTGAGTTGAAGTACTATAGTAACTTTGGTTATGGGTCAGCGTATCTTCCAAACAGATATGCGCTGATGGCAAAGGCTCTTGGGTCACCTTGTCGATTACCTTTATCGCTACTCTTTGGGCATAGTTCACCTGTGTCAAACTGCATAGCAGCACGACAGTGGAAAGTATAATCCAGCGCATGACATTATTTGGTTATCAGTTTTTGAGATAAATTGCGAGTGTTGCTGTATGCATACAGCCAAAAAAGTGGTTGGTGTATATTGTTGAGACAGGACATTCCCTGTCTCAACAATAGTTCCTGTCTCAACGAGAGGAATAGGATTATTTTTTCACGAATGAATTGATGATACCCTTGATCTCTTCTTTAGGAGTTTCAGTTGGTAGTGGGAACAGGTACATGAAAAGCTTCTTGCCTTCCACTTTGCTGTTCAGTTCCAGTTTCTGCTTTTTAGCAAATACTTCATCCCACTCGTTTCTGACAGTACCCCAGAATTCTTGGTTTTCTTTCCACCATTTCTGAGCAACTGCACAACGGCTATCATCCACCTTGTGGTAAGTGTTCATGCCTTTTTCTTCAGCCAATAGCTCATCACCAGCTTCTGAACGGATGATTTTTTTGTTGTCTTGTTCATGTACCCAACCAGCGCTTGTGATTTCATGACGGTTACCTCTGACCATCAGGTTATAGTCACTTCTTTTAGAGAATTCTCTTCTTGGTAGTGGACTTGGAGTTGCGTTTTCCCAATAGTGTTTGCCATCCACGTGTACCCAAGAAGCTGTGCCTTCGTAGCGTGGGCTGTCATCTACTTGGAATACTTTCTGTGTCCACTGACCTTTTACCTGATCTTTAGGTAGTGAAACATACTCCCAAGTATTATTGGCGCTGAACATATACAGGTCAGTGTTTTCATACAGCCAGTCTTGTCTCCAGTGTTTGATGATCATCGTGTCACCAACAATAAGTAAGTGCTGCATGACAATTTTCTTGTCAGTGTCTTCTACCAGTTCTACCCATTCCAATCCACCAGTTTTGTAGTTGTCATGGAATTGATATGCTGTGTCTGGTGCAAATGTCTCACTGTAGTTAAAGGTTACTTCGTAACAGCCACACATGTCTTTGATGGCCTCTTGATCTTCCTTGATCTTTTTCTTTTGTGCAAATGAGAAGCTTACAGATAACGCAAGCATCAGGGCAGAAATAATAGTCGTTCTCATTGATTTAGTTATGATGATTTTTCCAATGTTTGTGATGCAAATGTACTTTAATTTAGATTAATTACAAATAAGATATTAGAATTATTCTAAATAAGAAATTGAGATTAAATTTTGAAAACTCCATTATTGGGTTTTAAGATGTTGGTAATCAAATTTTTATTTAAATATTGCTGTTTTGGCTGAAGTGATAGTTTTATTGCTGTTTTTCAGAACTGATTTGATTTTTATTTCATGTTTGCAATTGTGTCGCAAAAGAGATATAATTGCATTGTATTTATAACACTAACCTCAGAAACAAGATGAAACTAAGAAACATCCTTACTATACTGTTAGCTACAATGGTGATTTGGGCTTGTGATGACTCTGATGATGAAATAGCAGATGGACCTGTCATTGAACAGTTTGCTGTTCATGCGGCTGAAGGCGAACACAATCATGAAGGAGAAGAAGAGGAACATGACGAAGAGGAGGTACATGTTACGATTGGAAGCACAATGGACGTAGAAGCGGTTATTTCAGGAGAAGCAGGTGTGACAGCTTACAAAATCACTATTCACCCAGCATTTGATGGACATAGCCACCGTGTAGCTGTTGACAACATAGGTTGGAACTTTAATAGCAATGTAGACCTTACAGGTACAACTTTGGTAGATGTAGAGGATGAGATTGCAATTCCATTGTACATCAACTCAGCGACTGGACTTGAGTGGAAAGAAGAGGATGGTGAAGAAAATAAGATGGCTACTCCTGAAGGAGATTACCACTTGTTGTTATTTGCATTGGATGCCAATGGCAGGGATGCAATGAAAGAGCAGGTGTTGCATTTGGAGAATGAACAATAAAAACTGAATTGGAAATATTGAAAAGGCTGTGAACCGATGTAGTTGACAGCCTTTTTTTTATTGGGTATACCATGCCTTTCGTATCTGATACACCACTTGTTTGATATGTAGCAAATCCACCTCATCAGGTAGGGGAGAAGTGGCTGCCAGCTGCTCGATATGTTGCAGCTTTTCCTGTGCCATTTCCACCAATTCCTGATAGCTGAAAGTCCCGCTTTTGACAGCCAGCAGAAACTCACGGTCTGCTCTCTTGACATTGACCTGACCGTCTCGCAGTATTTCCTCAGCCATATTCAGCAGGCGGAACGTATGCATCATATTCTTGGCATCGTAGTTTTTGCCATGCTCCAAGGTGGATTGATACCTTGCCTCATTTCGGTCTTTTACCCAATCCCAATACGCCTTATGGTCTTTGCAATACTTGGTATAGCCATCCTTGTTGAAGTACAGGTAAGTGGCAGGTTCCAGTCCTTTTGGTATACTGCTTAGGCTTACGGCATTGGCGGTTTCCTTTTGCATGATTCCCTTAAAACCATAAGCGCCATCGGTATCAGTATAGAGGGCATACAGGTCTTTCATATTGGCAAGGTTGACCAGTCCACACTGTTCCTGTGTCAGTCCGTTGGTCTCTAGCCATTTGATCAGCGGAAGGGTTTTCCCTTCAACAGTGACATAACAGAAATGTAGGATGCTTTTACGTTCCTTCTCCATCGGGTTATGGATTTTCTTGTTCAGTCCTTTGGCTTTCTTGACCTGAGAGTTTGCATAACCGGCAAAAGAGTCTTTACATTTTTTGGTCAGGAACAGACGGGTTTCCAGTTTGTCCATCAGCGGATGCCGGTAAAGCACCTTATCTTCGGAAGTGTTCAGGACTTCGAGCGCTGTTGGATTGTTGGCAGCCAATAGCTCCACAAAACGTCCCAACTCGAAATACATCAGGTCTTGGGTGTCATTGCTGACTTGTGGTACATAGTCCAGTCCGAAGTACATCGCTTCAGGCAATAGGTAAATACCTTTGATATCCGTATCAGAAGTGGGTGTGTCCAATCCGTACGCCCTACTTCCGCTGATGCATTCAAAGATCAGGTGCCCGCCCTTTTTCAGTTGTTCAATTGACAGCAATCGTGTTTCCATATTCTTTCAGTATAAGTCTGAAAATGTCGTCCAGTTTTATGTAATTAGCCTTCTTGGTGGCAGCGGTATTAACGGCTTCTGACGCTTTTGCCATCAATTCCTGAATCAGGATTGCAATGGCGGTAGGTAAGACTGTTTTTTCCTGTTCTCCAGCTTTCATTTTTTCGGCAAGCAGCCTGTCCAATTCCTTTGACTGTACTTCTGATACGATCAGTTTTCTCAACTCTTCAATTTCAATAGGAGGAATGGTCTGATAGGTTGCCACCCAATTGGCAGCCAGTAAAGACCTGATAATGTACAGCACTTTTTTGGCGCTGACTTTCTCCTCTAGTAGCAGTTCGCTGAAGTTTTTTGCCAGTCCAAGGTAATGGTATATTACTGCCTTGGGAGAGAAACAGTCAGTAGTTGCGGCTTTCAGCAACTCTCTAATCTGTGGTGTTTCTCTATAAATGATCGGGGAGTTCAGGTGTTCCATTGATGCGACATTGGACTTGGCAGTCAGTTGCAATACCTTTCGGATATCCCATCCCACAAGATCGAGATTATCAGGTGTGATGGTTTCAATGGTGTCCTTTTTTCCTTCCGAAATGCTCCAATACCATTCCGGTTCACGGACATAGATAAACCGGATATCATAGTCACTGTCGGGAGAATGCATGCCCCATGCACGGCTGCCGCTTTCGCAGGCGTACAGGATGCGGATATTGTAAGTCTTTTCGATTGTATCAAGTTGTGCTTGTATTTTCTTTTCCATCTCAATTTTAAAGTCTAGGGTCAATGGCTTCGCTTTCAAGTGCCAATACTGAAAATGTACATTCGTGTACCTTGGCAAATGACTGTTTGGCAACAAATCGTTGCAATCCTTCAATGCCCAGTGCAAATTCCCGAACCGCCAAGGAACGTTTATGGGAAAGTCTTCTTTGCTTCAGCACACTGATCTTATCAGGATGTGTGTAATCAGGTCCGTAGATGATTCTCAGGTATTCCTTTCCTCTGCACTTCAGGGCAGGTTGCAGGAGTTTTCCATCCTCAAGGCTGATAAAGTCAAGGGGTTTTACCACCATTCCTTCTCCACCTTGTGAGGTCATCTCCATCCACCAATTGGTAGCCTGTTTACATGCTTCTTCTGAATCCAGATTTACCACTTTGTAAGTAGTGGCTTTCAGGATGGCAGGGTCTGCTGCGCATAGCTGATGTAACTGTTCCATATGCCATAAGTGTGTTTTATCTGTATGGACTTTTCCTTCTGTAGCCAAAATATGGAACGGAGCCAGCTTGTAATCTTCCAAGGATTTGACTTCCCAGCAATGGTGTCTGTATGCATCTGTAAACAAGGCAGCCGAATCTTTTTTATACTGAAAGTCATGAAGTAAATCTCCTACATCTATGCCCCGTTCTGCTGTATTTTGCAATGCTGCTATAGCCATTTCCAGTCCTGTATTGGCAGCACAGCCGACGGCTGCATACTGCTTTTCGAGTAGCTCACCTGCTTTGACAGACCAAGGCATCAGTTCGCAGTCCAGGCAAACCCAATCTGTCTGCATTTGCTCCCAGAAGTTTACCTTGGTCAGCGCTTCCTGAAGTCTTTTCAGTAATGCCTGTTCGGTGTCTTTGTTGTCAAAGAATGCCCTTCCTGATCGGGTATAGCAGGTTCCGATTCCTTCCCCTTCAATGCCGAACCTTTTTCTGACCACGGCTTCGTTACGGCAGACAATGACAACTGCCCTTGAACCCATATGCTTTTCTTGACAGATTACCTGTTTCACTTCCCGATTGGCAAAGTATTTAAAGACCTCGTCGGGGTGTTCAAGCATATCAGGTAAGGAAGAAGTCTCTGCTGGAGACATCGTTGGAGGCAGGTAGATCAACCATTTTGGGTTTACTGCAAACCGTCCGATGGTTTCTAGTGCAGCCCAGTTGTTTTCTTCTTTGATGGTAACATTTCCCATTAGGGAAGTGCTGACCACTTTTTTGCCTACCACATCCTGTATGTTTGGAATGGTATCCTGATTGATTACTTCCTTGAATGGTCGGGAAGAAACGGCATAAGTATCCAAAGCCTCAACTGAGATAATCTCCTTTTCAGGGTATCGCATGGCGGAGAGTTCTCCACCGAATACGCAGCCTGTATCAAGGTTAATGGTATTGTTGGAGAACTCGGCTGCTGCAACCGGTGTATGACCGTAAGCAACCAATGCAGCTCCCTTGTAATCCTGTGTCCAGTCATAACGGACAGGCAATCCCAATTCATCCGTTTCTCCTGTGGTATCACCGAACAGGCAGAATGACCGGACAGCGCCAGATGTCTTGCCTTGCATCTCCTCTTTCAGTCCAGCATGTGCCACGACAAGGTTCCCCCCATCCAAAACAAAATGGCTGATCAGCTGATCTATAAATGAACGGATATCATGCAGGAACTCAGGAGAGGCACCTTCCAGCTGTTCCATCGTTTTTTCCAATCCATGCTTTACCTGTACTGGGTTTCCTTTCAGTTTTCTCATCAGTTTGATGTCATGATTACCGGGAACGCAGAGTGCTGCCCCTGAGCGAACCATGCTGATAACCAGTTTCAGTACTTCAGGTGATTTTGGACCACGGTCCACAAGGTCGCCTAGAAATATGGCTTGTCTGCCCTGAGGAGGTATTACCTGAAGTCCGTAGTTACCATTGGCTTCCGGTACTTCTGTGATTTGGTATCCCAGTTTGTCAAGTAGTAGTACCAGTTCATCAAAACAGCCGTGGACATCTCCGATGATATCAAACGGACCGGTCAGCTCTGTCTTGTCATTGTATAGCTTGGTTCTGATGATTTCCTCTACCGCTTCCATTTCTTCTACAGAGCGGATCACCTGAATCTGACGGAATCCTTCTTTTTTCAGTTGACGTAATGACCTTTTCAGTTCCTTGTGCTGTCTTCTGATTGCATAGTCCGGAATTTCACGGTCTGTCCTGTTGAGGTTTCGCTCCAGACAAGTTTCGACAGGAATATCCAAAACAATGGCAACAGGCAATACATGATGCTTTTTAGCCAATGCCACAAGTTCTTTTCTGCCCGTATTCTGTGTGTTGGTGGCGTCCACAACTGTCAACTTACCACGTTTCAGGCGCAGGGAAACGATCTGATGCAAGAGCTGAAAAGCTTCGTTGGTAGCAGTTTTTTCATTTTCGTCATCGGCAATCATTGCCCTGCATCGGTCAGAAGAGACAATTTCTGTGTCCTTGAAATGCTTTCTGGCAAAGGTGGATTTTCCGGAGCCGGATATGCCTACCAGTGCCACCAGCGATATATTGGGTATATTGATTTTCATGTTTTTGCTATTTTTTGGTAAATACAGCCATCTGAGAGATGGTACCGAATGTTGGGTTTTCTTCAGGACCCAATGGAAATACTTCAACCATATAGCCGAACTGCAAGGCAACCTTCTTTGTCCATTCCTTGAATTGCATCCTGTTCCACTCGAAGCGGTGATCCTGATGTCTGAATCCCTGAGACTCCTCAAACAGGGCATTGTATTCCGCATTGGGTGTGGTTACGATCACATACTGAGGCTGTGCAAACCCGAATACATTCTCCTCCAGAACAGGCAGTCTGTTTTCATTTATATGCTCAATTACCTCAGAAAGAATGGCAGCCTCGTAGCCTTTGGTTCGCTCATCCCGATAGTTCAATGCACCTGCCATCAGCGTGAGACGGTCTTTTACCCGTTCGGGAAGCTGATCATAGTGAAGCCTTCTTTTGGCTTTTTCCAGTTCCCTGATGGAAATGTCCATGCCTGCTATTCTTTTGAACTGCTTCTCCCTGATCAGTAACTCCAGTAGTTTGCCATCGCCACAACCCAAATCAATGACTGATTGGATGCCGAGCGTTTTGAGCTGATTTACGATCTGTTCTAATCTGTATTCATGGACAGGCTGACTGAAACTTTCATCCGTTTCAAGCAGATCGGAGGTATACTTCTGCAAATGTTTCAAATACCTTTTTGTGATCATTTCCTTCAGCGGATGTGTATCCAGCCAGCCTTTCCCTTTCTGTATCAGCTTCTCCTTTTCAGACTGATCAATCCAGTAATGTTTGTCATTGTCCAAAACAGGAAGTAGCACATATAGGTGTGAAAGCACACGTTTCAGTTTTTCCTTTTTCTTTAGTTTGACTGTATAGTAAGGGCTTTTGCCCCAAGTTGGAAATTGCTCGTCCAACATATGTTCCTTGAGCTCTACCTCATATTGAAGCGGTTCAAAGAGATCACGAATAAGCTGTTCACCACCAGTTGATTTCAGTACGGCAATTTCCACTTCAAGTGGAATATCGGTTGTTGTCAATTCAGGTTTTGCATTACATGTACCGTTCATGGCTGAAGAAAAAGCCTTAGAAAGTGCCGTTCCCATAAAGGACGATGCCACATAAGGACGGTCATTTACATAATGAGTGAGCTGTAGCCTGTCACCTGCCGGACCTTTCCTGTTTCGAACCATTTCTACAGTATCAAGTTCAAGCAGTAATGCCACCGTACATTTCTGTTCTGAAGCTTTTGGGTAAAATATATGTGCCTTTCCGCATGACAATGGTACTGACTGCATCCTGTCCGGATGCTTGTGCAGTAGATATCCCAAGTCAGTGGCAGGGTAGTGAGTAGTTGTGATCGTCAATAGCATAATTTCTTTTCTCTTTGTTTACGCTTGTAAAGCAAATAAGCATGTGCGCAATCTTTTTGCACACATGGATTTATTTCCGATTTTTAGTGAAAAATTTTTCAGAACCTATGCCAATCAACCGAAATGCCCTTATACGATACCGTACCATTGACAGCTGTCTGAGAAACCGCTATAGAAAGTGGACGATGCCTGATCTGATTGAAGCTTGCTCAGAAGCCCTGTATGAATATGAAGGAATAGAGAAAGGGGTAAGCAGGAGGACAGTACAGGCTGATATCCAAATGATGCGCAGTGAAAAACTGGGCTACAATGCGCCCATTGTGGTGGTGGAAAAGAAGTACTACACCTATGAAGACCCTGACTATACCATTACTAATCTGGGCCTGTCTTCTCAGGATTTGCATACCATTAACGAAGCTGTATCCATTCTAAAGCAGTTCAAGGGATTCTCGCATTTTCAGGAATTGAATGGCATGATTTCCAAATTGGAAGACAAGGTACATACGCAGGCAAAGAAAGAGGACTCCGTTATTGACCTTGATACCAATGAGAACCTAAAAGGACTAGAGTACCTTGATTTCCTGTATCAGTCGATTATCCATCAAAAGGCGTTGGATATTTCTTATCAGTCCTTTAAGGCAAAAAAGCCAGGCAGAATTCTATTTCATCCTTACCTATTGAAGGAATATAATGGTAGGTGGTTTGTGGTAGGAGCAAAGGGAAACAAGAAGAAAGCGCCTTTGGTATTTCTAGCGATTGACCGTATTGAAAATGTGGGCTACTCCCAACACCATGCTTACCGAGAAAACACAACTATTGATCTGAAGGAACTATTCAGCAAGGTGATTGGTGTATCAGCGAATCCGGGACAAAAAACAGAAATGGTTCGTATTTGGGTCGGTAAAAAAGATGCTCCTTATCTTTTAACTAAGCCATTTCATAATACCCAAAAGCAGGTAGAAGAACGTGAGAATGGCGTTGTATTGGAGTTTGAGGTTCAACTGAATTTGGAGCTGGAATCTAAGTTACTGAGTTATGGAGACCGTATAGAAGTACTGGGACCTGAGAAGTTACGAGAGCGGATTAGAAATAGGGTTTTAAATGCTTTTAAGTATTATGAATAATAGAAAAGTGGATATTTATATCCGTTAGGTAGTATTTGCATTAACAATTGGGGGAATGTATATTTGAATATACTAAATGGGACAGTAGCTAACTCATTTAGGCCTCGTAGTTCAATGGATAGAATAGGAGTTTCCTAAACTCTAGATCCAAGTTCGATTCTTGGTGAGGCCACTTTCGTCAAATTTAAAACTCTGTAAATCAACAATTTATAGGGTTTTTATTTTTATTGTTGCACAGTTTGTTGCACACTTTTCATAGTCCTGACCTTGCCTCCAGCTGTCTCTTCAGTCGGTAAATCTCCAGTTGCTGCTCAGCCACCAGCGCCCTCAGGTCCTGCAATTCCTCCCCATCTTTAGCCATCTTTTCCCTGCACTCCGAAAGCTCCTCCTCGAGTTCCCTGCGACTCTTGCGACGCTCCCCATCTTCCGGTGTCCCGGAAATCCCCTGCTCAAACTCATACGACATGATAAAGACCACCAGTGGGTCATCCAGCCGATCACTGGGCACCACCTCATTGAATTCCACCCCTTCAGAAGCCAGCACACGCCAGATCATCAGCATCGTCTCCAGCCTTGGGTTGCCGTTGTTGAGCATGATATTGAGGTTCTGCGGCGTAATGCCCATGCCTCGGGCCAGTGCAGACTTACGCATGCCTGCCCGCTCAAGGGCTGTTTCCACCAGTTTCCGGAATTCTGTTGTTGTATTCACCTCCATACATTTAAAATGTGTAGTTAATTTACCATATACAAGTTATAATTAAATTTGTTTGATTTTATATATCTCAAATATATATTTATAACGCTTAATATTATTAACTAACTTTATCATGAGAACGATAACCTATATAACCCTATCGGAGAGTGAACTTAACGAACTGGTAGAGTCCTCTGCCCGGAAAGCCATCGAGCTATATCAGCAAAGTGAGGGGTGGAGCATCAACAGCGATGACATTATTACCCCGGCAGAAGCCGCAAGGATCCTCAACATCAGCCTGCCAACCGTCTACAGTTTGCTGAAGCAAGGGAAGATTCCTTCCAAGAAAAGAGGAAAGAAGATCTTTATTCGCAGGAGCGAGCTTTGATGGGCCACTCCAATATTTTTTCATGTTTTAAAACCTAATCACTTTTATGGTACACCTAATTGCCAAAGGCGTCAGCCCAAAACTTAAAACCAGGAAGGTAAAACAGTTACTAGCATCCGACAACGTTTCCCAAAAGGCCAGACTTATCTATGCCTATGTAGCCAAAAGGCTTCCCCATTGGCGCATCCGTTATTTACCCAGCATTTCCCTGAACCCAGACATCTACCCAGTCGAGGGCTTTGAGGAACTGGTCAGGCATGGCTTGGCCACACACCAGCTTAAGCACAGCAAGACGACCACTTCCCATGAGTGGACGATCCTGTATCCACCTGAATCTACTGAAAGCCTATTCTGATTTTGTCTACAGCAGGCAGGTAACAATACCTGCCTGCCATTGCCCATTCCAAACCCAATATCCCATGTCCATCGTAAGACTTCCCAACCGTACCCACGGCTTCACCACCGTAGACAACTCCTTTGCCACAGACCGACGCCTGTCCTACAAGGCAAAGGGCATTATGATCTACATCATGACCAAGCCCGACCACTGGCGCATCAACCTCAAGGACCTTGAAAAGCAATCCCCAGACGGCACCACCGCCATCCGCTCCGGACTCAAGGAATTGCAGCAGTTTGGTTATGCCGAGATGCGTACCCTCCGCACCCGAAGCGGCAGGGTCACCGGAAAGGAGTGGATCATCCACGAGAAACCACAGCGTGCTATGCTTCAGAAACCAACCGTCAGCAAAACCGATACTCAGCTCAGCCGACATTCAGAAAACCCGAATATCGGTTTACCTGCACCTATAGTAAATACTGACGTTAGCAAAGACTTACCTAAAGCAAATACTGACTTAAGCAAGGGTGCTTTCGCACCGACCTCACCACAAAAACAGATTGATTTCAATAAATCGATACAGACCAAGGAAAGGGAAGAAGAGAAACCCACACCGCAGGAAAAAAGAAAAGTGCCGCCAAAAGAAAAAAGCAACCCATACCTCCAGGCTTACGACAGCTTCTGCCACAAGCAACTGGGCATACCACCCAACCGCCATGCCTCACCTGCAGCAGACCGCAAGGCACTCCGCAGCATCGAAAGCTACCTGGAAGCCGTCGCCTGGCACCACTACCCAAAGGCATCAAGGCAGCTGATCGCAGAAAAGAAACTGACCCTCTGGCAAAAGGTCCTCACCGAGTGGAACACCATCAAACAGAAAGATGCCTTCCTCTCACGGCAGACCCGCCTGGTGCAGATCGCCGCCAATATACAGCAGCTCATACAGCTTAACCTCGAAGACCATCAACAAGCAAACAGACAAGCAAGACATGGAGAAGTACCCAAAAAATTCAATACCAACATCAACCCATTCACAGGAAAAGTCATCGGCAACTACATCAGCGTATGCTAGCGAACAGGTAGCCCGTGACTTCGCCAACCAGTATTTCAGCATTATGATCGAGGAAGCTCGCTCACGATACGGCACCATTGACGACTGGACAAGGGAACTCTACACCATCCTGACCGCTTACTGTGTCGGCAGCATCTCCCTCTGCAAGCAGTACGACATCCAGCCCCACAAGGGACTGCTGCTCTCTGGCGCACCGGGCATTGGCAAGACAGCCGCCATCAGCCATTTCCGACGCAAGTTCAGGAAACTCTCAGGACAGCTCTACTACTGCCACGACATCATGAACGAGGCACGCGCCTCAGACCAGTACCTGGAAGGCTACCGCAAGAAACAACCCATGATCTTTGACGACCTCGGCATCGAACACAAAGTCAAGCGTTACGGCAACGACATCAACGCCATGGACGAGATCCTCTATATCCGCCACAGGCTCTTCACACAGCATCAGGTCGCTAGCCACTTCACCACAAACCTCACCATCACAGAGATGGAACAGCGCTACGATATCCGCATGGTGGACCGCCTCCACGAGATGGTCAATATCATCCACCTCAACAGAACCACCTCCTACCGCCGCTCCCCATAGGAGTTGGTATTCCAAATGGCATCCCAACACCAAAGGACTCCATTTGGATTTAGTGAACAGTGGGTTTTCTCTCAGCCAGTATCAAGGCAGCCAAGGACAGTGGGTTACTTCCTCCAGCTGCCAGTGCAACTGAAATAAAAGTAGAAGCAGAAGGCATCTTGCCCTCTGCCTCTCTTTTGACAATAACCCATCAAAACAAAAAGCCAAACCTATTAGGTCTGGCTTAGCTAAGCTTTATTATTGCCTTTAAATAACTTCCTTACCTCCATGCTTGCCACCTCTCCACCAAAATGCAGGACTTTCCGAATGGCTTATAACGTTTAGTGTAAAATGAATTTTTACACAGTGTTATGGATTGCTTTATTTCTTAATAATTCGACTAACTCAATCAAGTCGTCATTAATTTCTTCATTAGTATTCCAATCCAATTTTCTGTCATTAGTTTCAAACTGGCAGAATAATCCATCGAGAACTATTCCTCCCCAATTGGTCAGTTCAAGTTTAGAATCTAATAATTTATTAATCGTTTTTGACTCTTGTGAATTCAATTCAACTTTTCTGTCAGTTATTGCCAACCTATCAAGATTAAAAATCCCTTTATCAAATCTTTGGTTGTCATATTCAGCATTCCAAGTTTTCAGAACCAGCTCTCGAGGATTCTTTTCAGTTAGAGTAACCGAAAACCCGTGAGACAAGAGTTGTCCAATTTCGAGATATTGAAATCGAAAATCTCCGGAATCATTTACATCCGATAACTCCTTTTTAATCTGATTCCAATAATTCTCTCTATTATTTGAAAACTTTTCCATTCTTCTGCTTGCCTATAACGATCAGCTATGATGAGTGAGGATTAAAAAGCACTAACCTCTCGTCTCACAAATAGCCACGCCTTGATTAAAAATTGTGGTAGACTGGGCGTCCCCGACTTTCCAATCCTCACGAAAATTTCCTGACCGATGAAACCTCATTCATTCATAGCATTTGTTATCCACTTTTATTTCTTCAATGATATGGTGTCCTGCCTTTCAGTTCGCTTCAAAGGTTCTTCGTCAACTGGAGTTTCATATAGTTCGTAAATTGTTGTCCGTAGAACCTTTCCATCAATTTGCTTGGAAGTTGTTTCTGTTGATTCTTCGATTTCAGGCGCATCAATCTTGGCAAGTTCAAATGTTTTCTCAACCTCATTGCTTGAGTTTAGCACCTGTGCATAGTATGTGTCTTTGATTCCTTCACTAGTTGTGTCGTTTTTCAAAATCAACACTATATTAGAGTCGCCAATTGCCGTTCTTCCGAAATAAAACAATCTTGAGTTTTCCTTGTCTTCAATGTCGATGATTTTTTTGTCAGCAGTTGTTAGCTCAGAAAGTTCGAAATAGTAATTATTCAGGCCACGTTCAGAGTGGTACTTCGTATATCTAGATTTCTGTAGTTGCTCTGAATCAATATCAAGAGAATTGATTTCGGGGAAGTTGTTAACTATAGTGCTATAGTCAGCTTGTATCTTTTTAGTTTGTTCCACCTGAATTGGTTCAGTCACGAGATCTGGTTTTGCAATAGAATCATTCTGCACCTTGTCTTCCTTCGCGGTTTGTTGGCTGCAACTAATAGTCAAAATAACCAATAGAAGTATTATCTGTCTCATTGTATAATTGTGGATAACGATTTGTATATGGCAAGTAGGGCAGTAGAAAGCACTGAACTTTCGAGTTACTTCGAGCCAAATCGTTTATTTTGTTTTTAATTTATTCATTCTTAAAAGCCAAATCAACGATTTGGCGGTGTTTCAAATAACCATAGGACTTTCCTAACCCAATGAACGCCCTATTTGCTATATACCGTGTTGTGGTGTCGTAATTTTAGTTTCCAAACAGTCGTTTCAAAAATCCTGCTTTTGGTTTATCTCCAATTTTTGGTTCACTTAACAATTTACCCGAAAGCCAAAATTGACCGTGCACAACTCCACCGACTCTAGGTGTAGAATTTTCAAAAAATCGAAGGTCTGCTAGTACATCAATTTCACCACCAAGGGTGTCAACAAGCATCCAATAGAACTCCTGACCTGTAAATTCATTTTTTCTTTTTTCGGTTTGTTTGATTATACCAGCAAATAGTCCTAAAGCTTCTGGTGGATTTGGGTCATCTCTTTCTCCTGGATTAAATAATCCACTTGGTACAAATGATTGTGAAGCCCATTTAGGTTCGCCTTCCTGTCCATTGGCGAAAGCTTCTTCAGAATCATAATAATCAAATTCCTGAGCAAATGCCGAAAGCTGAATCTCGATTATTTGAGGTGTTTCAATTCCTACATATTTCTTGTGATTTGGAACATCAAAAACAAACGGGTAGGCTCCACTTTCAGGATTTTCATTATCCAACGGGTCTGCCCAAGAATGAAATGCACCATCTAAAACACTTTCAGATCTATCAATACTGGCTGTTATTGAAATCTTTCTCTTACTTTTTCCTTTGAAATGCGGATTTGCTCCTAGTAATTCATTCTTTTTACTCATTTGAATCCACAATTCAGCTCCAGATTTATCGGAAAATTGAAAGTAAGTACCCTTTGTCGTATTTAAAGGAGTCGACTTTTCATATGCTCTCTCAAGTAAAGAATAAAAGTCTTCTTCACTTTGTATGTCAAAACCTATATCTGATAGATTACTCATTTCTTGTTCTTTTTAATGCACCACAACGACTCGACTAAAAAGCATTGAAAAGAACTTATGTTCCGTCTACTAAATAGCTACAAGACTTTTAAATTTTTTTTCATTTTGTAGTGGGATTTCTTTCACACAACAACCCACCAATTTCACTAATAACGCTATGCTTTTTTAGGCCTTGTTATCTATATATTTTTTAAGTATTTCAGGTAAGTCATATAATATTACTGTCCCATCTGATTTCAACCTTAATTCCTTTAATTCTTTTGGAATAATTTCTTCCGAAGAAAAAACCCAATATGCTAGACCATTAATTATATACAAATATGAAATACCTCCTGAAATCTCTATACTGATTGGTGAGGAGACAATTCCTCTTTCCTCTTTTGATGAATATCTCCAAGTTGACAATATTATTGGAAATTTCGTATCTTCTCTAGCATCTCCATCATTAATCACCTTCTTAATTTCATCTTCAAGTGTTTCACCTAGTGATAGGTAGTTAAACATTGGCCTTGAAGAAATACTAGACCTCCATAATATGAATAATTTGAACCGTTTATAATCAAAATTTGAGAACTTTAATAATTCTCTTGAGCCATTAAAATTATATGATTCACGAATAGGAGGGTTTTCAAAATTTTTCCCGTATAAGATTTTTGCAACGTATCTTTCTTCACCTCCTAAAATATTATTATCGCACTCCTCACATAATATCCCACCTTCAAATTCTCCTGATTGAAGAATAGCATGGTTAATCTTACCACTACCATCAAAAGTTAGCTTATTTAACCTTCCTTTTTCATCTTTCATATCCTTGTACATAAAATTAGATATGATATGGGATTTTTTTTATCAAAGGTTTTTGTTTATCGCAGAGTTTACAGATCTTCATATTTTCTTATAGATAACGACCAACTATCATCCGTAAGCTGGACTTTTCAAATTTCTATAAAAGGATAGCACCAGTCTTTGCAAATAGCTCAGAAAGCTTATGGAATGATAGTATATGTTAGCATCATTTCGATATTTGCCATTTAACAACAGGCTCTATTCCATTAAAGACTAATGATATGAAAAGAATCTGATGTATGCCATCTTCTTTAAGCTCAAACACATATTCACGTTCGTCTATTTGCGACATTGCGGCATCTAACTCTTTTTCGATTAACATGGTATTTGAGTTTTCAGGCACCTTCTTTATTTCGAATATTACACCGGGATTTCGCTTGTCCATTGGATTTAGGCAAATATCATAGCGACCGGTTCCTGACTCTTTGTTTGATTTCACAAGGTACTCTTCTAAGCGCCCTTGAAGGACCCCTAAGAGATACACATGGAATACTTTCTCTTTATCAGTTGAACTGATATCATAATAACTTGGTATATAGAGAACTCGTTTAATCTTAAATATAAACTCTTCATATCTCTCATTTTTAAGAGAGTCTAACAGGTCATTTTTATCAAGTAGTTCATTTAATTTATTCAGGTAGGATTGAACTATATTATTGATCTCTGCACTGATGTTGGAGTTATCCACCTCTGTCAAGGACTTGTTTTTTTCAATCTCAATTGAAATTAGGTTGAGACAGTCCTCGATAACTTTTTTCGTATAGTTCTGCTTGTTCTTTTGACATGCTGCCTTATATTCGTATAGTTTTTTCAGGGTCTCAACAGGACTCAATTCGTCAGTTATTCTCTCGTAATCCAGTCGGAATTTTTCGTAAACAATGTGTGATGAAGTATGAACAAGGTTAATTAACCATGTTAAAATCATCATATCCAACATCCCCAAATCTGCTTTTTCCTCCATTTTTTTCTGGTAGAATTCGATTGACTCAAGGGGTTCGGATAGAAACGGGTGACTATGACTTAAATTATGAACTTGGTGGTCTTCAGGAATTCTTTTTAGATTTAGTATTGAAGATTGGATATCATTTCTGGAAATAGGACATTGTTCTTCATTTATCTTGAAAGGATCACAGTAATCCAGCAAAGTGTAGTAGAACTCTATTCCAGTTAGAATTTGCTTTGGAAAGTAGCGATGCTTATATATTTCACCAAATGAAAAATCCATTATTCTGATCTATTGATGCTAACGGTTTGCATATGGCTTGTGGCGGTTTCGAAGGACTTTCCTGTCCACCGAAACCAAAGCTGGCTACGGAGCGAAAACCTTGCTGGCAGCCGTTCATCCACCATAAGCTATATGCCGTGTTGGCACCAGTTATTTTATTTTGTAAATCGTGTTTCCTTTTTTACTAATTCTGGTCACGACAATATTCTTTGATAGTAATCTTCTAAGGCTTTCCCTTATTTCTTGAGTCTCATAATTTTTTAAACCTTCAAAGCCACTTTGTAATGCTCCCCATTTTTTAATTCTTAAAGCTGAGAAAGCCCATTGACTGTATTGGTTTAAAAACTTCGTCACTAAATCGTCCAAACTACTATCATTATCTTCAGTTTTTTCTGGAAGTTTTGCTTTTAGTTCGTCAATTTGTCGCTGTAAGTCAGCAAGTTCTTTTGAGTTCCCACGAGCCTGAGTTTTGACTACATTTTCGAGTTCAATCATTCCTATTTTCTTAACCCTAAATCCCATTTTGTCCCAAGGTAAATTGATTACTATCAAGATTACTATCAGAGCAATGAGAGTTGTCGGCAGCCCAAATTTTTCAGGGTCTATATGACCGGGGTTGCAAACAATTATTATACGCATAAATTCCAAGTATTAAAGCTATCAGAATAATTGTGGGAATACTGATAGTCCTTTTAATTGCATTCGGCAATTCGAAGCTTAAATCCTTATCGAATTCTTCTTCAGGATTGTCAATGTTGTCTTGGTTTGCCATAGTTTTATTTTAATTGGTGCCAACGTCCAGATAAGCTCAGTGAGCATACCCTTTCAAATTAATTCTAAAGTTACTCTTTCATACTGAAATTTGATTATGACTAAGCCTGTTCATTGAGCTTATTATTTGTTGTGAGTAGTATCTTGATTGCAGTATAGGAGTCTCATTCTACTAACCTCATTTATTCTAAATGAATCCAATCCAATCAGAGAACCAACCATACCTAATTCATTACATAGTTCATTATACTTCTCCAAATTCTCAAAAGTTTTGGCCTTATCAACATGAACATACATTATGGTTGAATCTAATTTGAGTGCCCGGTCATACTCTATTAATGCTTTTTCATATAGGGTATATAAGCCAAGTTCCATCCCTAAATTATTGTAGGATGCCCCTAAATATGATCTTGCTTCATAATTATTGGGGTTCAAATCTAAAGCTTTCATAAAATAATTAATTGATGAAGTATAAAACGTCATCACTGTATCCAGATTTTTACTATTAAAAGCTCTGTCAAAACTCTTTACTCCTAAAAGAAATTGCAAAGTACTTTCACTTTCATTAATTAAGTTTGAGTTCAAAGCTTTTAACAAATTTCCCTCATTATTCTTTTCGCCAATCAATCCACTTTCAATAAGAAATTTCAACTTTTTTCTAGACTCTGAAATATCGTCTTCATTTAGTAGAGTTTTTATTCTTTCTTGAGTGAAATTCAATTTCTCTATATCTATCTTATTTTGAATAGTCAAATTTGTTGTTACAATTGATATAATAACAGTCAATAAAGGAATCAATGTTGATACCCATATCGTGCTATTTTTTAATCTTTTCTCTCGAATCTCTATTTTCTGTTTTTGGCTTTCAAAGTCATCCATGTTTTTAAATTTCAACTATTACACTCAACGTTCCGGCTAAAATGTCGTGCGGCTGGGTATGCATTTTAGCTCTTGTTGTAGCGCGTTATTTTTTGTATTTATTTTCTATTAATTGGAATACTTCATCAGTCACTTTGACCTTTAGACTCTCGATTCTATCTGCATATTCCATTTTCATTTTTTGACTATAGAAATCGTTATGAAACAATTCCATGCATTTGTCCAAATTTGCTAAGACAACAAACTCCTCGTCCGTTTTTTCACTAGTCCCTTTTGGTCTTGGTTCTCTTATTGGGTCACTTACCCATAGCAATTCACTACCATGTTTGCAGAAGAGGTTATATGTGTCTTTGGTGATTTTCATTTTCCAATGCGCTACAACGGTTAATGTAAAATGCGTTTTAATGCAGTTTTAGGTTTTGTTGGTAGCTGTTTTTCTTTCTTCAGTCCAAAATTTTGTCTCAGCCACGTTAATCAAGTGATTAATAGAGACCTCTTCAATTCTTAGTTTTTCACGAGCAGATTTTGAAAAAATAGATTTCACTATTAACCAAATTTCCAAGTTTTCCGAAGTAACATATCTATCTAAATCAAAATCTTGAGGATTCTCTATTTCAAATTCTTTAAAGAATTCATGGTAGAAACTGATGGTGTCAAGTCCTGCCATTCCAAAATCAGACTCAATTTTGGAGTCCATTGTTATCTGTTTTTTGGGAACACCTAACCTCGATGAAACAAACTCTTTGACTTTTTCTTTCATTCTTTAATAGCTACCAACGTTCCGGCTAAGATGTCGTGCAACGGTTAGGTTGGTTGGGTATGCATTTTAGCCATTGTTGTAGTTCGTTTTTATTTTTTAAGATTCTACAGAAAAGTGAAAAGGTTCATCACCTTTCATTTCAACTATTATTTTTGAAAACCCGTCCTTTAAGTTTAATAAGTCAATTTCCCACTCCATTTTATCCCTCTCAATGTCAATGGGGATTGTCAGAGATTCAAGTCTATATTCTTTTCTAAGTTGCTCTTCAGTAATTATGTGTTCACTCTTTGCAAGGAACGATTTTATGTTAATCCAGATTTTAGGAAATTCCTTTTTGATTTCTTCAAAAGCTCTCTGCTGGTTATTATTTGACCTCTGATCATTTGATACAATGTATAAGATTACAGGTGTATGTATCGATTCAAGTACAATATCCTTATCAAGATAATAGCAACTTTCAATTTTGTCATAGGTCGAACCCATCTCACCGAAGTAAGAATCCTTAATGGCCTGAGTTTTCAGAGTATTTATAAGTCTTCTTATCATTTTTCTAATGAACTACAACGCCGTAGCTATGCTCCGTGGCGTGTTTAAGTTCGTATTTCGTTTCGTTTATCTAAGTAGCGAATTCAGAGAATTCGCGGGATATCAAGTAACCACAAACCTATCGTAACCCACTGACACGCCATGGTGTCATAGGTGAGGTTAGGCATATTTTAATTTAGTTCTTCGTAATCTTTCAAAGCGGAAATTATTTTTTCTCGACCATCTTTCTTCGCTAGTTCATAGAAACGTTTGAAATAACCTATATCCCTAATACCTGAATTAATGTATTCAACTAATAAGTCGTCTTCATTTGTTCTGTATGCATTGAAAGCAAAACGATCATTCGAATCAATTTGCCAAGGCTTTAATACACCGTATTTTGGGTCAGGTTTATGTAAAACAGGTTTTTCATTATCTATTATTTGATGCATAAGATCACGAACATTGTTTTCCAGGTTTAATTCTTCTGCAATTATATAACCGTCTGTTCCGTCACTAGCACCATGATCCACACTTCTGTCCTTGTGAACTTCAATGGATAAACCATGTTCACTATCAAGTAATTTAATGTCAAAATAAAGACAGTAATATGCTTGATTATCTCTGTTCAGTGTGTAAATCGAAATCTGATAAAGTCTAAAATACCTCTGAAAATCGTCAATAGTAACAATTTCAGGGTAGAATTGAGGATATTCCTCTTCTAGAAAAATTTCTTCTTTATAATATGGATAAATTACTTCTTTTAAATAGCCAATTATCGATTCAATGATACTTAATTGATTCTTTTCGTCAAGAAGAAAATTGATGGTATTAATTTGTTCCTTTTTAGGGTCAGGGTCAAAATCTTGGTATTCATCGGCAAATACTAATTTTATTTCATTTCCTTGTTTCTGTTCCAGTTCAACTCCACTTGCAGAATATTTTTTTGAATAATAAGTGTCAAAATGGTGGAGATTAATGTACGAGCTCCAATTTCCAGAAAATTTAAAATCTTTCATTTTAGTTATGCCTAACGAATCGGGCATGGTATCGCTGGCAGGTTGCGTCGCAACTGACAGTGAACTATGCCCCTTGTTACGGCTAGTTTATTTTGGTATAAAAAACCTATGAAACTTCAAAATCAAAATCTAACTGTTTTAATTTTTCACCTAATGCTTCAATTAGACTTTTATCTGAACTCTCTAAAACATTTGTTTTTATAGCCGTATCCTCTTCTAACATATATTTTATATTCCACTCTAAATTATTTAGTTTATAATCATCGCCTACCACCTGTTGAATTTCAGAACTAAAATCTTTAGCTAATGACTCAATGTCTTTTACATTCATCAGATTACCATTATATCTAACAATCTTAATTTTCCATGAAATTTGTTCACCAGAAATTGCTCCATGACTTTCTAAATAATTGACTATTTCAGTTTTATCTTCCACTTTAGCTATATCTAAAGCCGTAAAACCTGCAGGAATCATTTTATTATCTCTAAGTGGAAAGTAACAGCGATTCCCAAGTCTACAGTTTATTCCAACTCCTTTCTCAACCCAATATTTCACATCATCTAACTTCCCATTGGAAACAGCCATCATCAAGGGAGTTAAATAATAAAATCCATCTTGAGCTTCTACTTGCAATTTTGCTCCATGATTTAATAATTTCTCAGATACTTCTTTATATTCTGAAATCGATAAAGGTAATAATCTATCATCTGTTAGGGTCGGGTCATTGAGATTTGGACTCTTCTGAAGAAAGTAATCTAAACGATCTATATACTTTTGTTTATCTGCTTCAAAATTGCTACCGTAGTACTTATTTATCGATGGTATTTGTCTAACTAGGATAAATACAGGCGATTCATCCGTGTAATAATTTATATCCCACCCATATTCTAGTAGCATTTTAAAGAGATCTTCCTCAAAAGGGAACAGACTTTCCCTAAGCATTCTCTTATTATCTCCCAAAAGAGGATCTGATCCTGATTCAATTAGTAATTTTACACATGCCATAGATGTTTCAGGAGGTGCATATGAAGCACTGTACATATACCAAGCTATACTTAGAGGGGTATTATCTCCATCAGTAATGTTAGGATTTGCTCCAGCATCTAATAATCGTTTGATCCATTCATAATCAGCCATACCAGCGGCTTCTAGGATTTCTCTTTCTTTATTAGGTAAAGGAGGTAAAAGAGACATTGTTTCTTCAAGTAAATGTGGTTGTGAATTTTTTGATAGAAAATCCACACATTTATTGAATATTGTATCTAGAGGCTTTGAATTCCACTCAAATAATATCTCACTGTCTTTTTTACTCACTTCATCACTCTCATCAAGTACATTAATAGCTTTAGAACGATTAAGGAGTGATATATAATCATCTGCATTTATAAGCTTAAAAACAGTATCAATTGTTTCCCAACCTAGATATTGAGCAGGACCAGTACTTAGTTCATAAATTCCTTGATATCTATAATAATACTCAACATGCAAACAAACTCCACAGACATCTGCTGCATTAAAAATATTAATTTTCTTTGTTCTCTCTAATACATCCCCGAAATGAAACTGTAAATGATTTACAATCACATATGCATCTGTTTCCTTAATCATATATAAAAAATCTTCTTTGCTTGATTAGCCGTAACAATTGTATATAATGCACAGTGGTATATATTCCGTAAAATCAGGGGGTAAAAGCACCATGGTTGATATACGCACTGTGTCAAAAACTCCTTTAATCTAGCGGATTCTTGATTTTGTTCAAATTTTTTGTTGCCACATGCGTATAAATTTCTGTTGTCTGGCTTGAGTTATGCCCCAGCAACGACTGAATGTATCGTAGGTCTGTCCCATTTTCCAATAGATGTGTGGCAAATGAGTGGCGAAGCATATGGGGCGTCACTCTTTTACGGATTCCTGCCCACTTGGCAGCTCGGCTGACAATCCTGGCGACACTTGTGGTACTGTACTGTCCTCCCTGCTCACCCTCAAACAAGTACTTTTTGGGTCTGTGTTCTTTATAATAGGCTCTCAGTTCCAATAATAGCTTTTCCGAAAGAATGGTGTAACGGTCTTTTCCTCCCTTGCCTTCCCTTACCCTGATCAGCATCCGATTACTTTCTATATCACGTGGTTCAAGGTTCAGCAGCTCCCCCCTTCTTAATCCTGCCGAGTAAAGCAGGCTAATGATGTAGCGGTGCTTCAGGTTCCTTGTTTTCCTGATCATGGACAGTACCTGCTCTTGGCTTAATACCTCCGGCAGTCGCTCTTTCTTGTGTGGCCGTTCGACTTCGTAAAATCGGTTGGGCATACCCTCCACAACTTCATAGTAGAACTTAATGCTATTGAGTGCCTGATTGACAGTTGAGTCGGATTTCCCTTCACGAATCAGCTGCTGGAGATAAGTCCTGATTTCCAGTTCATTGATCTCTAGCAGTTCCCTGTCCTTAAAATGGTTGATAAATGCCTCAAAACAGCCTACATAGGTCCTGACCGTGTTCATGGCATACCGCTTCAACTCAAGTTTTTCCAGATAGGATTCAGGACATGGACGGTATCCTTCGCTGAGCTTGCGATGCCGGTATGCCTCCACATCAGGAAACGGATTTCCCTTTTTGGCTCCTCCTGTACGGAAAAAATACTGCCCATTCACCCAAGCCACTCCCTTAAACCTCCGAAATATCAGTTGCACATTTTCCTTGGTGTTGGGAATAAATACCATCCGGTACTGCTCGCTCCACCTCGGACTGGGCAGCTCCTTGACAAGTGCCTGTACCACCTTGTCCGGGTAGAACTGCAACCCGATATACTTTCTGCCCGCTATCAGCAGATGCTTGAGCGTAATTTGGCGTGTTTTCATACCTGATAAGATACAAAACCATAATAGGCTAACCGTTGATTAAACGTTTAATATACGTATAATCAACGGTTAGCATTCTAAAACCATTTATGGATCACATCGAAAAACATTGCCTATCCTGTGGTAAATCGCTTACAGGCAGAGCTGGCAAGAAATTCTGCGACAATTACTGCAAAAGTGTCTATCACTATCAGAAAACAAAGGAAGATGCCCCCGATTTCTACCATCAGGTAAGTCAGCAGTTAAGACAGAACCGAAGGATCCTGAAAGAATACAACAAGGCAGGAAAGGCAACAGTACGTTGTGAGGCGCTATTGGCTGAAGGGTTTGACCCTAATTTCTTTACCCATTACTGGAAAAATGCAAAAGGGGAGGTGTACCTCTTTGTCTTTGAGTATGGCTTTCTGAAAATCACCGAACATGACCGAAATAAATACGTGCTGGTACAGTGGCAAGCATATATGAAAGCCGGTAACAGCTAAAAAAGAGAAACCTCCTATATGCCTTAAAGAAGGCATTAGCCTATACACTACCTCCTCATCCTTTCTATCATCTCCTTCAGCTCCCGAATCTCCGAAATGGTACTTTCCTGCTTCTGCTCAACACTCTCCCTCATCCTCCCAATCCTTTAAATATTTAAGATCAAGGTTCAGACATTTAGGTACAATTGGTCACAAAAAAAGCCAAACCCATCAGGGTCTGGCTAAACTTTATTCTTTCCTTTAAATAACTTCCTTACAGCTATATTTCTTTATATCCTCAAAACACAGGACTATTCCGAATAGCTTATAGCGATGTGACTATAATATATTATAGTCCTTGTTAACTATTTTCATACAGACGACTTCTATACAATTTCCAAAGATTGAATTAGCTCACCCTTAAATTCATAATGGTAAGTCAATACAAGCGGACTTCCTGGGAAAGTACCTGTGATTTCGGCTTTTAGTCTTTGTTCTGTTTCCAGATATTCAAGCGGTTTCATTGTCACTTGATATTCTTTGTTGGCTTTTGCTATCCAATTTTTTATTTCTGCTTTCCCCGTATAAGTTTTCCTTTCGTCAAAAACCACAGCTGTTTCAGTAAAACAATTGGCATAAGCCGTACTGTCAAAATCGTCTTGTGCTTTTACTAAGTCTGCGATTACTTTTGGTAAGTTCATGGTTTATATTTTTTGATTTTTATTAAATAGTTGGGACCGTTCCACCATCGATTACAAATTCTGTCCCTGTCAAATAATTGGCTCTTGGTGAAACTAAGAAGCCTACCAATTCAGCAACTTCTTGAGGTTGCGCAGGTCTGCCTATAGGTATTCCACCCAATGCGTCCATTACGCTTTGTATAGCTTGTTCTTTGGTTATGTTTGAACTGTCAGCAATTCGTTCCATCATTCTGTCTGCTGCAGTAGTCATAATCCAACCAGGTGAAACCGTCAATACTCTTACACCTTTTGATGAAACTTCATTGGACAAACCTTTGCTATAATTGATTAACCCTGCTTTTGCAGCAGCGTAAGGCAAAGTAGAATCATACAGTGGCAACCTTCCTTGGATTGATGCAATGTGAATAATCACACCTCTTTTTTGCTCAATCATTTTTGGCAAAAAGCCCCTATCTAAACGAACCGGCACAAGCAAATTAGTCTGAATTGAATATTCCCAATCTTCATCGGTCAAAGCAGAAAAACCTCCACCTTTTGTTTCAGAACCGCCCAAGTTGTTTATCAAAATGTCTAATCTGCCATATTTCACTAAAACTTCTTCAACTACTTTTTGTGTTCCGGTTGAAGTACTTAAGTCCGCTGAAATAAAATGTAATACTTTGTTGGTGGTTTCAGGTGCATTTCTTGCCGTAATAATTACCGTTGCACCTGCATTTGAAAGTCGTTCTGCAATGGCTTTTCCTGCTCCTTTTGTTCCGCCAGTTACCAATGCAATTTTGCCCGATAATTCATTGTTGAAATTAAATACTTGTTCCATTGTTGTAATTAAATACTTGTTCCAATGATTGAAATGTTTAGGGCAAATTTCAGTCTTATGTACTGTTCTCACAAGTACGGAAATACGATTCATATAGGGATAAACTATTCCCCTATTGCGCATTTTAGAACATAGGTTTATTTTTGTCTTATGTACGAAAGGAAAACTTTACCGAACCTAAATTGCGGTTTGGATTTGATTGGCGAAGTGTTGTATGGCAAATGGAAAATCCGCTTGCTGTGGTTTATCAATGAAGGATTTTTACGGCCAAGTGAACTGCAACGCAAAATACCCGATGCGACTAGACGTGTACTGAATATTCAACTGAAAGAACTCGAAGAACACGAATTAGTTACCAAAAAAATCTATCCGGTAGTACCCCCCAAAGTGGAATACCGTTTAACGGAATTTGGCAAGACATTGATTCCCGTAATTTCTGCGCTAGGAGAGTGGGGCGATAAAAATGAAGACCGTTTACGATCGGTCATTTTAAAGCGTTTAAAGCCCGAAAGTTAATAGTTTTATTTTTAAACGTGAGGTCAATTGTGAATTGAGCACAGTGACACATAGCCGTCTATTTCAAGGATAAAAGAAAAATTATATTATACACACTATATCAAAAACTTCTTTAACCTAGCGGATTCTTACTTTTGTTCAAATTTCTCACTCCCCCTTTCAACTTCCTAATCTCCGAAATGGTACTTTCCTACCTCTGCTCAACACCCTCCCTCATCCTCCCAATCCTTTAGATCTTTAAGATCAAGGTTCAGACATGTAGGCACAATTGGTCACAAAAAAAGCCAAACCCATCAGGGGCTGGCTCAACTAGTTGAAAGACGTCTTTCAACTACATCACCTTTTACACATTGTTTATTTAGTAGTGTTTCTTATTTTTCCATAAAAAAATTTAAACGCTATTATTCATAAACTTTTTTCAAATATTCTTCCACTGAAACAGGTTCTCTTCCTAATATTTCAGCCAAATCTTGAGTAGGATGATCAAAATACATCTCTCTTACCTGAGCCGCAAAGTCAAGATTAGCTATAACATACATTTCAGGAACACCTGCTTCTTTACTTTGCTTTTCATAGGTATCTGAGGTAAGTGCAGTATAAGTCAGATTCTTTCCAATTAATTTAGACAGTATTCCCAAAATATCATCAAAGCCATAGGAATGTATACCTCCAAATTCATAGGTCTTGTTATCATGTCCTTCTGTGGTTAAAACTTTAGCTGAACCAATCGCCATATCAGTTCTGGTAGCAAAGGACAGTTTTCCACTTCCCATAGGCATAGCATATCCATTGGTCAAAACATTTTCACCTAAGATCATAGGTAATGACTCCATATAAGGTGCATTACGCAGTATGGTATAGATTAACCCAGATTGCTTAATTGCTTCTTCAGTCAATGCATGCATACGAGCCGCGCCGTTAGCGTTATCACCACCAATAGGCTTATCACCTTGCGTGCTGGTATATACAATTCTTTGAACACCTGAACTGACAGCAGCTCTAATCACATTCTTATGAATTGTAATGTCCATTGCGGCTTCATGTGTGGATACAAAGAATAAGATTTCAATTCCACTAAAGGCATTTACTAACGAATCATAATTGGCATATTCACCAATTCTAACATCAACACCTAAAGCTGTTATTTCCTTGGTTTTGTCACTTTCCTTACGAGCTAACACCGCTATTTCGTCTGCTGATTTCTGTTTTAATAGTTCAGTTAAGGTCAGATAACCTAAATGACCTGTCGCTCCTGTTATTAATATCATGATTTTAGAGAATTTAAAGTTGATTATTATTTATTTGGAACCTCACAACCATTTTCATCGCATGTATATCCGGATGGGCTTTTGCTTATCAGAGGCTTGTAAGGACCATCATCTTTTAAAATACCTGAGAGCGTTTCTTTAAACACCTCTTTAGGTTGTGCACCAGATAGTGAGTATTTCTTATTGATGACAAAATAGGGTACACCCTGTAGGCCGTTATTGAGACCTTCTTGTATTTCCGATTTGATTTCAGTTCGATATTGGTCGCTTTTCAACATGGCTAAGGTTCCCTCTTTCGAAATGCCAAATTCCTCACCTATTGCTGCCAATACATTTGGGTCGGCTATATTTTTAGCTTCCATGTAGGAGGCTTCAAAAAGGCGCTTTGCCATTGCTTTTCCATAACCTTTTTGTTTGGCCATATAAGCCAAACGGTGCGCATCCATGGTATTGACCATAATAACCGAGTCCATATGTAGTTCCACATTGGCTCTACTGGCCATGTCCTCAATATATTTTGACTTTTTCTTGGCTTCCTCCAAGCTAAACCCGCTTTGCCTCGCAATTTCACTTACAGTATAGGCACCTTGCAATGTAGGGTTGGATTGAAAACTCTTGTATACTACTATAGCATTGATACCCAATTCCGTAATCGCATTATCAAGGTTTGCTTCACCGATATAGCACCAAGGGCATAGGTAATCAGACCAAACTTCAACAAGTACAGTAGACTCACTTTTAATGTCTGCCTGAATTGATTTATCTCCTATTATCATCACGTCTTGATTTTGATTAATTGACTTGGCTGGAGCCTTCAGAATTCCAAAAATGCCAAAGGTTATAAGGCAACTACCCAGAAGAAATACCATCCTTAACCTGTTCTTTTTATTAGATTTTGTAATGCCCATCAGCTAAAATTGGAATAATTGTCTATCGTATATGCATTGTTGTAAGACAATAATAGACAGGTGTTTATTTATCAACAAACGTTTATTTACCTTTGCTGAAAGATTTAAGAAATGGTTTACATCTTTTGTTGTTTAATCAACAATATGGATCAAACTGTTGAGTAATAGTAACAGTAAACAATGGACAGACGAGTTAAAAAATCAAGGCAGGCATTATTTGATGCATTCACTAAACTAATGGTTGAGCATCCTTTTCAAAAGTTGTCTATTGCTATGGTTACAGAAGAAGCCGATGTAAACAGAGGGACTTTTTACCTTCATTTTAAGGATAAATTTGATTTAAGAGAACAATGTATTGACATGCACCTTAATCAGCTTATGACTAGCTGTACAGGCGGAGACCAGAAGCTCTTCACATCCAAAAAAGCTATGCTTACCACTTTTGACTATTTGAAAGACAATGCTTCATTTTATAAAGTAATGCTCACAGGGGAGGACAACACTTTCTTCCGCAGAAGAATGGAAGAAATTCTTCGGATAGGTTTAACCGACTTTGTAGAAAGTAAGACCATCAAAGACCCCATAGACAAAGAAATAATGATGCAAGCTATTATTTCAGCAGGAGCAGGTTTGATAGAGTGGTGGCTCACTAATAGAAATGACCTTGAGCCTAATTATCTAGTAGATAGGTTTTTGAAGATTATTAATATTGACCTTTAGCTTGTGTATTCAGGCTTTAACCTTTTCAAGATAGGACTATATCAACATTGAATAAACAGATACTAAATGTTATAAACCGTATTAGTAGAAGCACGATAGATCCTCATAAATCCCAAAGCAAAAATAACCCCACCCCAAAGCCACTACCTCCTCATCCTTTCTATCATCTCCTTCAGCTCCCTAATCTCCGAAATGGTACTTTCCTGCTTCTGCTCAATATTCTGAAGCTTCAAGTCCACCACCTCCCGAGACACCATCTCCGCCTTCAGTACACTCACCTTCTCGGTCACCTCCGAAAGCGTCGCCTGCTGCGTTGCACTGGTAGCCTGGTTGGAAGAAACCTGTACCTGTATCGTCACCAAAAAGGACATAATCCCCAAGGTGGTAATCACATTTTGCAAATCGATTTTCTGTAAGTTAACTGACATGGCTGTACGTTGTTAATATTGAGATACCACGCATGTATCCCAAGCATCAAAATTAGGTTAACGGCATTAGCCTCTTACAGCTAAGCGCCATACAAAAGATACACAAATCCATTGCCTGTTATAAAGACATACCTTACACCAGCGGTAGAATATCATTCCCAACCTTACATGCCCCCACTGCCAACCCTTCCAGCCCCTGTCATCCGGCGGGTTTCGGCAGCCAATCTACCCTCAAAAAGCTCTTTCGGTCTGCCGCTCCCATTCGCCTGCTGCCAGCGGCTCCCACGCCGACACCCTACACACAGCTCGCAGTAATGTAGCAGTTCCACACCCACCCACCACATAGGACAGTATCCCGTGACAGGACAGTAGTCACCCTAACTACCACCACACACTATCAAGTGCAATACTCCCCCGAAAAGCTAATCCCCACTGCACCAACGGCATGCACCCCCATTATGCTGCAAGGTAACCATGGCCGCCAAATACCAACCCTGCAATTCCAAAAGCAAAAGCCGCACAGAATCACCCCAAAATCCCAACTTCTTTTGCTTTTGGCCCAAGCCATGGACAGTAAGTACAGCATAGGGGTTCTGCAGCCGTGGCTCCGTCGGGGTAGCTTTCTTTCCTGGGCTTTTGCCCTTGCATTACCCACCCCAGTTAGCAGCATTCGCTTCGCTCATATCTTAAGAAGAAGGGGATGCGCCGCCCTCCCTCAGTGTATAGCTTTTCTTTCTTTAGTACAAGTTTTCAAGGTAGTATTTTCGATCAAAAAGCAAACTTTAATTCATTATAAATCAGCTTTATACATTGAAAAAGTGGCATTTTTTAGCTATATTAGGGTATAGGGTTAAGGAAATAAGCACCCCGATCACCTTCCTTTTATCCTCTTATAGTTCAACTTTCAATCCACAAAAAAACGGACTGTATCCCTCGGCAAAGTTTTGCAGCCCGTTTAAAATTCATCGTTATGAAAAATAACCAATCTCCAGCAGTTTTCACACCTTCTTACGCTAAAGTTTTATTGCCTGTCGTAGAAGAGCACGCCATTCGCAGCCTGTGCGCCTACCTGTACAACCTTGCCTCAGATCGGCACTACAAGACCAGAGGCAACGATTACACCAAGCAGAAGCGAGAAAAAGCGTTGCAGTGGCTCTCCCTCTTGCATACCTGTTTGACAGCCATCGGCACCCCCCACCGCATGTACCTATCGGTACGTTACAGCATCCGCCGCCATGCCATCAAGATGCTTCGCCAGTGGTCAGACTTTGAGCAAGACCACTATGTCAGCATCCAAAAAGCAGGCATCAACGAGCTGCCTTTTTAGCCCCACAGGGGCAGGCTTACAGGTCTGCCCTATATTTTCCCATCCCTCACCCCCTCAACCAAAATGAAAACCACCTTCAAGATTATGCAGCGCAAGTACTACCGCCGCCGCTTCCGCGAGGTATGCTTCCCTTCGTTAGCCCTAGAAGGCAAACAGCTCCAAACCGCCGGTTTTGCCGCAGGCGAAAAGGTCAAGGTCAGCATCGAGCACCACAAAATCACCATCGAAAAATGTTGATACCAGGCTTTTACCTCTTCGAGATCAGCGCCGACATCCTTGGCGCTGACTTCACCCTCCGCATTTCCGGTTATGTCGATGAAGATGACCCCCAAACAGGCTACAAGGCATTCTTCAACCTCCACAGCGTAGAAGCCATGACCCCATCAGGCCACCCCGTCAACATCACCGACACCATAGAAAACCTCAACCTCACAGAAGCCATTACCGAAATCTTCTACGAAACACACCTATAACAATGAAAAACATCACACGAACCAAATCACAAAACACCGTAAAGTATTACGAAGGAAGCCCCAAACAGTACCGAGCAGACTGCAAGGCAGGTCAGTTTAACCTCAACGGCATAGAGCCACTGGGCAACCAACTCACCTTTCAGCCTGTGGCTTGGCGTTTCTTCACCGATGAAATCCTCGGCATGGACAGAAGAAAATGGGTCGAACTGTTTTTTGTCGACGCCGAAGGCTGCCTTTCCGCCCTGCTTTTTCACGGCTACAGCCGAGAAAACCTTGAAGGGTTGGCTGCCAAGCTCTTCTATTCCGAAGTGACCATGGCAGAGATTATCCTGCATTGCAGCCTATCAGAAAAGAAAAACGAGAAAGCCAATGCCAAGTACTTTATAGCCGAGTTTGACTTTGAAGTGGCAGACACCGAAGCAACCAAAAAGCTGAAAGCCGCCACCGCCAGAATGAAACTCTACCGCACCGAAACCATCACAGGAACCTGCCAACTCGAAGCCTTCTACCGCTACGAGATCACAAAAATCGAAGCAGCCCGCGAGGAACTTAACCGACTGAACCCCTAGTCGGTATACAGTATTGAAATCGGCCTTGGAGCATGGGCGTAAAGAATTCGACAGACTAAGGCGTAAAAAAATGCTGCTGTCTGAGCGCAGCGAGTTTCAGCATTTTTAGCCGAAGGAAAGAGAATTTAGCCCAAGCTCCACAGCCTTGATTTTTTGGTTCTTTTTCATCAAGGAAAAAGAACAACACAAAACCACAGATACCAATGCTAAAAGTCAACTACAAAATCATCACCATGCCCGAAGCAGAGCAAGCCCCTATTATAGGCTACAACCTGACCCATATTATTGAAAACATAAAATAATACGGCCTTGAAGCATGGGCGTAAAGAATTCGACAGACAGAGGCGTAAAGAAAATGCTGCTGTTTGAGCGCAGCGAGTTACAGCATTTTTAGCCGAAGGAAAGAGAATTTAGCCCAAGCTTCACAGCCTTGATTTTTTGGTTCTTTTCCATCAAGGAAAAAGAACAACACAAAACCACAGATACCAATGCTAAAAGTCAACTACAAGATCATCACCATGCCCGAGGAAGACTACCGCCGCCTTCCTGCCATCTCCAATAGCGACCTGACCACTGCCAAGTATTTATTGGCAGGCATTCCCCAACCCAAGCCTCAAGTAGCATTCAAGTTCGGCAGAGCCGTACACATGGCATTACTAGAACCCGAACGTTGGAAGATATTCTCACAGGACAAAGAACCGGAGCTATGCGCCAAGGTCGAAGAACTGGCTGCATTCGCAATGCATAATTTTCCACTTCAAAAAATGCTAGCCAAGTCATACACTCGCAAGGAACAGGTAGTGCTATGGCAATGCCCTAGTACAGGAATAGCTTGTAAAGCCAGATTGGACCTCTATAGAGAACGTCAGTTTATAGCTGATCTCAAGACCACTTCGGCAAGCAGTAGGAACGAGTTTCTTAACCACGCCGAACAGTTTGACTATGACAGGCAGTTAGCCTTCTACGGCATGATCCTACAGCCCGAACGCTACACGCTTGCGGGTATCAGCAAAAAGAAACTCGGTACTGTGTATTTTATCCACTACTTCCATCAGGACCGTTTCATAATGAGAGGCAGACAGAAAGCCATCCATCTTTTGCAAAATTTACAGAAAAGACCAGACATCATCAGGCTAGTACTACAGGCAAGGGAATAGCAACAAAATAGCCACTGCAAAACTTATCTTGCCGTGGCTATATCAGCAAGCCACCGTGGAAGTAGAGATCTATTCGCACCTACACTGATTTATATGTTACCACCACGTTCCCCCTTAGGTTTATATAGAAACGGGCAAAACCGTACAGTACAGCCCGAAAATACCACCAGCTTACCAAATGCGACACATGAAAATAAACTGCTTGAGCATATCAGTAAAATGTTTCCATTTAAGTGTAAAATGTCTTCCGACTTCTGAAGTGATATATGGTAGATTTGCTTCTGTAATAAATTAATTGTCAACAAATTGAATAACAATTATGGCTCAAAAAGTAAATTTCAAGAACAGTAATAATGAGCAAATCACTATGTCTGCCGTTATCAACTTTCCCGAAGGATTTGATAAAAACAAGCATTACCCCGCTGTTGTAGTCAGTCACCCAGGTGGTGGTGTGAAAGAACAAACTGCAGGACTGTATGCTCAGAAGTTGGCAGAGAACGGTTTTGTCACTATAGCTTATGACGCATCCTATCAAGGCGAAAGTACAGGTGAACCTCGCCAGCTAGAAAACCCTTATATCAGGACAGAGGACGTTAGTGCTGTCATAGACTACCTGACTACACTTCCATATGTTGACAATGACAGAATTGGCGCTATGGGGATTTGTGCTGGTGGCGGGTATACAGCCAATGCAGCAATCAATGACCGTCGTATCAAAGCTGTTGGAACCGTAAGCGCCGTTAATATTGGTTCCATGTTCCGAAATGGATGGGACAACAATGTAAAAGATGCAGAAGCGATTCCTTACGTGGATGCAGGTTCTCAAGCAAGAACAAGTGATGCAAGTGGTAATGATATCGCTACCATTCCATTGGCTCCATTGAGAAAAGAAGATGCACCAAATGCCGAACTGGAGGAAGCATGGGAGTACTACCATACTGATCGTTGTCAATATCCTACTGCACCAGGGTATGCAACAGCCAGAAGCTTAAATCAGATCATTACCTATGATGCCTACAATAAGGCAGAAGCTTTCCTTACTCAACCGCTTCAGGTTATTGCAGGTAGCAATGCCGGCAGTAAATGGATGAGTGATGACCTGTTCGAACGAGCATCAAGTACCAACAAAAAATTCCATGTTGTAGAGGGAGCAAATCATATGTCTTTGTATGATGTACCAAAGTATGTAGATGAAGCGGCTTCTGTACTTGCCCCATTCTTTACTTCCAATTTGTAAGAAGCTTATTGATAGATTGAAACCGTGAGAGTTTTCTCACGGTTTTTTTATCTCCATTAGCTGACTGCTATTTGACATAGACTATGGGTTATAAATACCAATACATGGCGCGTAGTAACCCCTATTACTGTTCAATAATGCCCTTTCAGAGCTCTTGCTTATCTAATATATTGAATTCTGTAAAACCAGATTACCATCTGGAGTTTTCTGTAAGAGAAGATAATCCCAAAGGGATTCAACAATAGTAGCCACAGGTAAAAGCCTGTGGCATAAGTAAATCACATTGACCCAACTCCATAGGAGTTGAATGTATTTTAACCTAACGTGTATAACCGTTTTAGGCGCAACCCTATAAGGACTAAAAACGATATTGCAAACAGTCAACTTATTGCAAGACAGGAATAGCTTATGATGTTTCTAGAAACTAAGGAAATCTGTAAAAAATGTATAAGTCTTGGGTTATAGATTACCATTATTCACTCCTTTTAGAGCTTAATATTGCATACATCATGTCAATGGGATAATTAAGATTGACTTTTTATTTGGAGGTATACACACCTGCCCACGAAAGGACAAAATATATCAGCGATGGCTGTTGCAAGCGCGATTATCCCATCGTCATGTAAATGATATTCTCAGCCCCGAAAGGGCAGCATAATCCATGGTTCACGTCATTTATTCAGCCGAGCATAATATCCATCATGCTATCCTGAAAGAGTGTCGAACTTATCCTGATTCACTTTCCTGAATTCGGTAGGAGTAATGCCCGTATTATTCTTAAAAAAATAATGAAAGTTCGAGTAGTCTGAAAACCCTACAATATAACTTATATCCTGCATTCCTAGAGAGCTTTGACTTAGCAGAATCTTGACCTGTTCAATTAGACGATTCCTGATATGTGTACTCACATTTTCACCTGTCTGTTCCTTCAGTATCTTGTTAAGATAGTTAGGATGTAAGTCAAGGGATACGGCATATTCTTTAGCGGTACGCATTTTCAATGGATTGTCCAGCCCAGCTTCAGCGATTTGCTCCTCAAGCAGCCTGAAGAACCTGTGTACATGGCTATACTCTCCTCTGACTGGTTCCGGACTTGAAAATTTCCCTTCCCTCATACTGTCCACTAGTAGCAGCTGTAGATGAGCCTGTACAGATTCAAGTACAAAATCCTTATTGGACTCAACCTCTTGATGAATATTTACCCACAACCTCTCAAATCTGGGTATTACCTCATTACCCAGTGTGATCACACTTCTTGCTTTGTTTGAAAACAGTCCCAATGTATCAATGGTAAGCTTCAACATCGGGAGGTGACCTATAAAGTTTTTCCTGATCAACAGGAAATGTCCTTTCTCTTCCCCTGGAGCAGCAAGACTTCTCCATGAAAGGATATCATTTGGGTGAAGAAATAAAATGGTAGGTTGATGGATATGGTAATGATTCAGCCCAATGGTCAGTAGACCCTCTCCTTGGGTAATCAGGTGTATTTTATAGAAGTTACGTCGGTTAGCGGAAAGGTAGTTCTGGCAAGGGTATTGAGTCCTGTTAAAAACCTTGATGTTCCAGTCGTTGAAGTAGCTGTTGTACATAGGAATAAGATCTGAGAGGTTCTCTAGCATGGTAAAGACTTTCGCATCGGCAGACTCATTGGCAGGTATCATGTTCATAAAATTTGGCAAGTGATGTTGCTTTTTTAAATAACAAAGGGAAATAGGAAATCAATCGTGATATCAATTTCCCATTCCCTAAATTGATTGATACAGAAAAAGTCAATTAGTTAAAATGTACTGGTAATAAATGCTGATAGTGGTATTGCTATTCAGTACTGAGTTGGCTATCGTCCTTCTATTCCTTTCGCCAAAGGCTTGACCCTGAATATATAAAATGGCGACGTAGTCCTGTCTTTTCCCTCGTTGAAGGTAGCTCCCAGATGCAGCTGAGCATCAGAAATGTACATATACCCATCGTTGGCATTGAAGCTCAGCGAAGTTGGCCAATCCAACAGTTCATTGATGGCATATTGATCCACTGACTTATCAGACTGGAAAATAATATCCACACTGGCATTTTCCGGATTGGTCAGGTAAAGGTTATTCTGACGGTCAATGCTTAAGCCACTGTTATTGGGTTTGGCAGCATAGACTTCTATCCCAGCTTCCATTTGCTGAATGGAAAGGTTCGGGTCAATCAATGCTGCAATTTTCATCCTATAAACTTGTCTTCCATTCAGAGGGGCAAAGTACAGCCATTCATTTTTCCTGTCAGCCGTAATGCCATCAACACCTACAAGAATAGGTTTCCCATTCCTTGACAGGTGTTTCTGCTTGTAAAGTAACGGTACCTCCTCAGGGGTTGTCGTGTAGTGCCCCTCCAACACCCTTCTGCTCTGGCCTGTTTGCATATCCAGTACCACAAGCCCCGCCTGACTACCGTCGCCTTCACTTGCAATCCCCACGTCGGCAATAATAAATACACCATGCAATAGGTCTACAACAAAGTCATCAAACTGGGATGTCTTTAGACAAACCTGATCAGGAATATTATAAACCTTGAATAACTTATCATTCTTCGTATCCCATCCTACCATTTTTGGTGCAATATTGTTGGCAGTACCCATGTCAAGCATCCATACCACACCATTTGCATCGGTTCGTACAGCGGATACGGCAGACAGGAAACGATCACTATCTTCACATGGTGTATTCCATGCCAGATTGGGAAATGGTTTTGTGTCAGTTCCGGATATCACTTTTGCCACCCTGATTTCTGGATTGAAAAAGGGATGGTAGCTCACCACTAATTCACCTTTAGCAGTAAAGGCGATATCACCCACTGCTTCTCGGGTGATGGCATAGACTTCCGCATTTTCAGGCTGTCCATAAGCTGAAAATTGACCTGTCACAAAAAGTAACAGGAGCGACAGCAGGAAATGGATAACATTGATTTTCATAGTCTTTTTCTTTGGGTTTTACAGTAGTCCACTTCAGTTTAGATTGTACTGAGATGTCTCTGAATCAGTCTGTGAATGGCTGGAATCGGTTAGGGGGAGCTCTAAGTCAAATGCTGTATCCATTGTTACCGGAAGCCACTGCTCAACCATATAATCCATTTTAATGGCTTTTGTACGATAACGGTCCAACGCATCTGCCCCTAGCAATAAGTGCACAGGTGGTTTATGGCTGTAGGCGATTTTGGTAATGGCGCAGGCAAACTTATCAGGATCCCCACTCTGTTTGTGGTTTGTTGCTGTGGTAAGCCATCTCATTTGTCCTACTGTATTACTGTAGTCTTCTATTGGTTTGGCACCTCTGACAAGTGATGATTTATCTAGAAAACCTGTTCTGAAAAGTCCAGGAATCACGACAGTGGCTTTAATCCCAAACTGATCCATCTCCTTAGATAACCCCTCAGTTATACCTATTACCGCATTTTTTGCCGCATCATAGATCGCCCAGCCAGGGTAAGCATCCAGCCCCCCTATAGAAGCAATATTGATGATATGACCTGACCTGGCCCCACGCATGTAAGGCAGTATGTTGCGGATCACATTCAATAGCCCAAAAACATTGGTGTTGAAGTTGTCAAATACCTCTTTGGCTGACGCCTCTTCCACGCCCGCCAGCAAACCGACACCAGCATTATTGACAAGGACATCTATTCGTCCAAACTTGTCTAAAGCCTTAGCTGTAGCCGCTTTCACCTGCTGTTCATTGGTGACATCCAGTTTCAGAATATACAACTGATCTGTACTGTAGCCTAAGTTCAACCCTTCTGAACCTTGGCGTACAGTAGCAATCACTTTGTCGCCCATTAGCAGGGCAGCTTTTACGATGCTGAGTCCTAATCCCTTCGAAGCTCCGGTAATAAACCAGACTTTTCTTTCTTCCATCATATGTAACGATTTATATTTCAGTCAATCGAATAGGTGATGTCGCTAAATTAGCATGTAGGTGAGTGTAATTCTGCATGAATGTCAAACCTGAAAGTATGAATATCAAACAATGCGAAAGTCATGTTATCTTTTGTCATTACTTTTACCCGCCAAAAAAAGTAGGGCTCTTTTTACAGTCACATGAAACATTTAGGAAACGAAGGAAGGTTGTATGATTACAAAGGAACTTTCAGTGTGGTTTTTACACTAATTTTCTCATTTTATAGATTTACTAATTATCAGTTTCCGACCCACTTAGTCTCCGTTAATAGGCTCCTGAGCGGATTTATACCGATCCTGCCGAAGTAGCCGAAGGATATTTCATTAAATTTAACTCAAGGGTCTATAAATTGAATCTTGGAGTTACTATAAACAGATAGTGCAAAATGATAACATTCAAGACTATAGCTGAATTCAACGAGTACGTTGGTCTGCCAAAGCCGGTAAGTGAGGATATTGATGTAGGGTTTTATGAAGGAAATAACCTGAAGCTGACTTCCAGTAGCGTAGCGGTTGATTTTTACCGGATTTCCATAAAGTCAGATTTTTATCCCGATGAGCGGTTTTTTCCAAATGCAGAAGAGCTTTTCGGTAAAACAATTGTCTTTTTCAACAGTCCCGAAAAAGAATATGGCTGGAACGTCAAGAAACCTTGGAAGGGGTTATACCTTCAGCTGTCCAAGAAATTCCTTCATGAGCATCGTTACCTTTTCCAGAACTACATGGAATATGGGGAGCATGAGGCTTTGTTCCTCAACCAGCAGGAGGCAGACGAAATCAAGACAATTTTTGACTTCATCATCAGCCATTCCCAACAGTATAATGACAGGTCAGGGGTAGTACTATCTTATGTCCAAGTACTCGTCTCATTGGTTGAAAACTTCTATAAAAGACAGTTCTCAACAAACATACAAAAGTATAACCGCATCGTAATGGAGTTTCAGGTGTTGCTGAACACCTATTATGACCATGATGTCAAACAGCAACCCAGCGTTCAATACTTTGCAGATAATTTAGACCTTACCTCCAACTACTTGGGAGACATCATCAAACACCACACCGGTAAGTCAGCTATAGCCACCATCCATGAGTATGTGATCAAAAAAGCCACTTCCATGATCAAGGAGGGGGTGCTGAACAACTCCGAAATCGCCTATGAATTAGGCTTTGAATACCCTAATTACTTCGCAAAGGTTTTCAAGAAATACACCCGCTTTTCCCCCAACGAGTACAGAAAAAATCTGTCAAAAATAAGTAAGGTTTAAATCACGGAACATATGCCAATGTGGTCATAAGTAAAATGTTTCCATTCTATCGGGATATTTATCCAACTCCCATCCTGCTTACAATTAACTTGCATAACACAATCAGTAGGTCAATGAAGAAGGCCGCATAACTGCAAAAGCTTCTGATCATTCTGCAGGTATCACATCACAACTTCTAGAAGCTTTTTAAGCTTGAGACATTTCTTCATTAATCGGCTTAAGAACTACTTAGGCTTCCCCGTACAAACTAAAAAAACTACTATGGAACATCAGATAAATCTAGACGGTATCGAAAACCAGCCAACAAGTACTGCCAGAATGTCGAAGGAAATGATGGAAAATGCTGTCGACCAGATGAACAGAATTTCTGAAGAAGACTATGCTAAAATAATGGGAATGGTCAAAGTCTGTAAACGGGAATGGAGAAGTCTCCTGCACAAAACCCCAGACGATTACGGAATGAAAGGTTGGGAAGATATCTATTTTCAAGCCGATGATGGTGTCCCTTTAAACGGATGGTATATCCCTGCCAAAGGGGGGGAGAGTGATAAGCTGGTCATTTTCAATCACGCTTTACCTATGAGTAGGGCAGGTTTCCAAGGTCATATGGGAGAACCTTGGAGTGGCTTTGAAGCGGTTGAAATCGACTTCGTCATCCAAATGAAACACCTGACTGATGCAGGGTACAACGTGCTGGCCTATGACATCCGAAACCATGGTCAGAGTGGCACTGCCAATGACGGTATGTGTGGCATTGGCTTACTGGAGTGGCGAGACTGTGTGGGCGTGAAAAAATATGTAGACGCACACCCCCGATTAAGTAAAATGAAGGTAGCACTCTATAGCCAATGTATGGGTGGTTGCTCACAGTATGTGGCAATCGACAAGAAACCCGAATTATTTGAAAATGTAAAATGCATGTGCAGCCCGTTGGTACCCTCCATGCGTTCTATTTACAATGCCTTCTCAAAGCTGCTGGGTGTAAGTGACTACCTTGACCTATTGGACTTTGAACTCATCAGGGCAGGGGGCTTTACCCGCGATGAAATGGATCCTAAACTGTATACCAAAAATATCAAAATGCCCTTGCTGATGTGGCAAGTAAAAGATGATGCTTGGGTAGAGAACCCGGGTGATGCACAGGCAACCTTTGATACCATTCCAAGTACTGAAAAAGAATTATTCTGGATTGAAGGTACCACCCACAGGTTCAAAGATGGCTATAACTACTTTGGCAGAACACCTGAAAAAGTATTGGCCTTCCTTGATAGTCATATGAAATAAAATTGAATCAGTACAAAAGTCGGAGTATTCCTCCGACTTTACTTATTGCACATAACAATGAAGAACATTCTCATATTAGGGGCAAGTGGAGCAATTGCTAAACATGCAATAGAAGCGTTACAAAAAGATAGTAACATCAGCTTAACGCTTTTTGCCAGAAATACCAATAAAATAAAGCAGTTCGAAAATCCCAGTACACAGGTTGTGGAAGGGGATGTATTGAATGAAACTGCCTTAAAGGAAGCCCTAAAAGACAAGGACATCGTCTATGCAAACCTGTCTGGTCCAATGGAAGCCTTAGCCAAAGCAATTGTTCACCAGATGGAAGAAAGCAAGGCAAAAAGACTGCTATTTGTCTCCTCATTGGGTATTTACAATGAAGTTCCAGGCAAGTTTGGTGAGTGGAATAATAGCATGATTGGCGATGCCTTAAAAACCTATCGAAAAGCAGCCGACATTATTGAGGCATCAGCGCTTGACTACACTATTGTCAGACCTGCATGGCTAACAAACAAGGATGAAATTAGCTTTGAAACCACTCAGAAGGAAGAAGCCTTTAAAGGTACGGAAGTGTCCCGAAAAAGTGTAGGCCATTATATAGCGGATATCATTCTACATCCTGAAAAAGACAGCAGATCAAGTGTCGGCATAAACAAACCTGGTACTGAAGGGGACAAACCTGCATTTTACTGATTCACTAACTGGACAAGTATTGAAATTCAAACACAAATATAAAAGAATGATTTGGGTAGTGGCAGGACTCTGTCTGTTGTTAGTGATAGGATCAGTAATCACCATTGTATCAATTGATGGATATCAGTACCATCAGAACCAGAAAATAATTCAGTCAATAACTGAAACGGTGACACCCTCCAATACCTTAGTGGTATTTTTCTCCCGCTCAGGCAATACCGAACTGATGGCCAGGAAAATTGCCGATATAAAAAAAGCACATGTTTTCCCCATCACTTCAAGTCAGTACCGTATCGGGGTGAAAGGTTGGGTTCAGGCGTTACAGGATGCCCGAAACACTGAAGCCCAAATAACGCCCTCCAAAATAGACTTAGCCCCATACGACACCATCTATATTGGATCACCCATATGGCTGTACAGCCCTGCTCCACCTGCTTTTCAGTTTGCAAGAAACAATGATTTCTCAGGTAAAGTGGTGGTACTGTTCAACACCATGAACAGCAAGTTTGAGCAGTACTACATTGATGAGTTTAAAAAGCTGATTGAAAAAAATGGAGGCACTTTCCTTCAGCATATTTACATCATTCGTGGTCGTATGACCCAACAAATGGACATCAATACTTTCTTGAATGAAGTGGAACAAAAACTGAAAATTTAATCAGTCAACTAAATCCGTAAAGTATGGCTTTGGAAGTAATCAGATCAGAAATAGGCAGCATGGAAGTGATGCAAGTGGTAGAGCAACCCATTGACCAGTACTACACCAAGTTTCTGCCAATGGCAACTCCTGAAGAGATTCAGAAAATCAGTTGGCTAAAAGCATCGCACCATGTCAATAAGGACTTTTCCCTGAAAGGAAGCTCCCAGATGTTTATTGTCAAGGTAAACAAACGGGTGCTTGTTGTCGATACCTGTGTCGGTAACGAGAAGCAGTTACTGGAGTTCCCACTCTTAACAAACCTGAAACTTGAATTCCTGGAAACCTTGGATGAAATAGGTTTTGACAGGAATTCCGTGACCGATGTACTGTGTACCCATTTGCACTTTGACCACGTGGGCTGGAACACCTACAAAAAAGGTGGCCTCTGGCTCCCAACATTTCCTAAAGCAAAATACCATTTCGCAAAAGACGAATATGACTGGTGGCATGAAGTTGCACCGGTTAATGACTTCCTTATCACACACAAGGACGTACTGATGCAGTCAGTATACCCTGTAGTTCGTGCAGGGTTAGCCAATTTTGTCGACAGGGATGCTGATCTAGGCGATGGGATTTCATTATTGTCTACACCGGGGCATACAGCCGCTCACATTTCTGTTCAGATTAAAAGTGGGGGGCATACCTTTATTATTGGAGGCGACATGTGCCATCATCCTTGTCAGATAGCCAAGCCAGATTGGGCGATGGCGGCCGATTTCAGTAAGGAACAGTCAATAGAAAGCCGCCGGAGAATATTCAAGGAAATTGCGGACACCGAAACACTCTACACCTGTATACACTTCAAGAGTCCATCCTTCGGCAAGGTAAAGAAAAATGAAAATGGCGAGTATGAGTACAGGAGTATAGATTTTACAGAATAGCCGACATGTCTAGCAGAAAATGTCATAAAGTCTTTCTTTCAATAGTACTTTGTATTTTTTCACTTGCTGCATCTGCACAGGTAGCAGTGGATGAAAAAGGGACATTTCTCTTTACAGGGGTCTCTATGGGTATTCCAGGCAATAATAAGTTCGTGTTTTATTATGGCTACAGCCCTTCGGACAACTTTCAGTCATTGGTAGCCTTACCTTTCTTCAAGCTGCATAAGAATATTCAGTTGATGCCGGGTTACATGATGACCAAAACCGATGGCAATGATATATTCACCAACTTGCAGCACCACTTCCTGCCCAGCCTCATCTTAAACTTCAAATTAGGTAAGCGGTTTACCCTTACCGACAGAAACATGTACTTCAGGCTGAAAAGAAAAAATCAAGACGCCGTATCGTTCTACAGAAACCGGATCGGACTGATCTACCAAACCAGGCTGTTTAACAAACCTGCCGATATTTTTGTACATGACGCCCTGTTCTGGAGTCTGGACAACGGTAACTTCACCAGAAACAGGGTGATCCTTGGGGCGACCCTCAAAGCATTTGACTGGCTCTCACCACAATTCTGGTATGTACTGCAGAATGATACAGGGCTTTTCCCAAGGCATCAGTTTTATCTCATCCTGACTGTGCCGTTAGAGAATTTTGGAGTTTTCAAAAGTAAAGATAAAACGAACTGATAGGTCAATCCATGAAAAAAGAACGCTTTGAGGCGATCACTGATGCGGTGATGGCCATCATCATCACCATTATGGCACTGGAAATTGAATTGCCTAACTTCAACGAACAGGGGATTTATGAGTTCCTGATTCAAATAGGCATTTACATGGTCAGCTATGCCTTTATTGCCATCCTCTGGATTAACCACCATAATATTTTCAGGCATGTAAAAATGGTGGATCACACAACCTTGTGGATTAACTTCCTGCTCCTGTTCTCAACCTCATTGATACCTTTGGCTACCAGAACAATTGACAAGTCATTTTATGACAACAGGAGTCATATCATGTTTGCCATTGTGCTCGGTTCAGCAACACTGTTCTACTTTTTGCTGGACGAAAGCGCCATCAAGCTGTCCGGAGATAAACGGACGGCAGATACACGCAAGATGAACCTGATCGCTACGCTATTGTTTACTTCGGCAATACCTCTAAGCTATGTGAATATCTACCTATCTTCAGCTATATTTATACTGGTACCGACTGCATATTTCTTATTGCCCCGTAAACAGATTAAAAATGTAATATAAACCTTGAAGACTATGGACAGTAAAGAGTTGGATGAAGGGTTGTTTATAACCAAAAAGGAGCCACGTAAATCCCTGCAAACTTTTCTGAGAAACCAGAATAAGATGGTCATTAACGCTTTCAATATGATTGACCGGAAGGCGGCAATTATGATCAGGATCAATGCCACAATTATTTCAGCCATCATCGTGTTTTTCGAATATATCAAAGGGATTGAAATGGGAGAGTATATCGGTGCAGTCATGGTGATTGCTTCCTTTATCTCTTTAATACTGGCTATCAATGCATCAAGGCCCCACATCTTCAAACTCTACAGGAGGTTTAACCAGTTGATAGGCACAGGTCACCACAGGTTGGAAGAAAAAGTTTTCTCGGTAGGGATGTTTGACAGCACTCCTCTGCAAAAGTACCTGGAAGCTTACGATAAAGTGTTTAAGAGTCAGGACCTGCAATTAGGTAACCAGGTCAGAACCACCTATATACTGGAAAGATACATAAGAGATGCATTCCTGCATCTGGAACTTTCCTACTGGGCATTTATGCTAGGGTTTACCGTAATGGTCGGACTATTTATATATGGAAGTGTTCTATAAGATGCTAAACTGTTTCCTGCTAGCAAACCGGGCAATACTTAAATCCTGATACCGCTAATAACAACAGGTAAAATTATTGGCTCGGCAGGGTGTAGTCGAATGAGTCTTGACCTGTACAGTTCCTATTAATAGAAAGCTTGAGAATGTGGCAACAGGACATAAGCAGCTTTTCAAGAACAGTAAAATCTGTCATTCCTTCATTAAAATGTATAATGACTCGTGCTATTTGGATGATTACCTTTGCAGGTTAATTAAGGTGAACAATACTCATGATAAAAGAATACCAAATTCCACAGTTTTTAAAGTACCTAAATATCTCGGGTAATAAGAGTGACATGATTCATATATCAAAGTATGATGCACACCCAGACCTGCGTCTATACTCTGAACCTGTTCTGATCGACTTCTATTTCTTAGCTTTAAAAATGGATTTTGAAACGGAAGAAAACTTCGGGAAAACTGAATACGATGATGGACGCAATTCCTTTGCCTACTTCGACAAGCCCAAAACCTTGACTGGCTGGAATGTGAAAAGACCATGGAAAGGATTCCATATTCTAATACACAAGAGCCTTTTCAAGGATTATGCGAAGAATTATAATTTCTCAGGGTATGATAGGCATGAAGCACTTTTCTTAAATCAGGAAGAAGAAACCCTGTTGGCTGATATCTTCAACAAAGCTTATGCGGAATACCTAAAGCCCAATTTCTCCGAAGATATTTTACTGTCCTACTCCAATTTAATCCTCTCATACATTCATTCATTCTACAAAAGGCAATTTGATACACGCCAAAAAATATATAATCAAATTGTCTCCGATTTCAATTCGTATCTAGATCAGTATTTTGACGAAAAGAATGAGTCATACCAGTTGCCAACTGTCACATTTTTTGCAGACAAAGCCAACCTTTCTTCCAATTATTTTGGGGATGTTATTAAGCATTTTACAGGCAGGCCACCTGTAGAGCATATCCATGATCACATCATTCGGCTGGCTAAAATAAAACTGTCAGAACCTAACGCCAACATCAGTCAAATTGGATATAGCCTTGGTTTCGAATACCCCTCATACTTCACCCATTTTTTTAAGAAGAAAACAGGCTTTACACCTTCCAAATTTAGAAACAAGTAAAATGTATAATTGATACGGTATTTTGTTTAACAGCTTAACCCAAGCAGTGAGATACCTTTGTGAGGTACTTAATATTAAAACCTAAGCAAGGTAAATCAAATGAAAAAAATACTAATCGTAAATGGGTTCCAGCCTAACTCCTTTTCTGAAGGGAAGTTAACGGCTTCACTGGTTGAAAGAGCGAAACAACAATTTGAGGCCAATGACATTGAAGTAAAAGTGACAACGGTTTATGAAGCTTACGACATAGAAGAAGAAGTAGAGAAGCACGTTTGGGCTGACATGGTTTTGCTTCAGACTCCCGTTAACTGGATGGGGATAACATGGGGCTATAAAAAATATATGGATGAAGTTTTTACGGCAGGTATGGTCGGTAAACTCTGTCTGTATGATGGAAGAGATGAATCTAACCCACACACCAATTATGGCACAGGAGGAAGCTTAAAAGGTTCAAAGTATATGCTCTCGCTAACATTTAATGCACCAAAAGGAGCTTTTAACAACGAAGAGGAATATTTGTTCCAAGGTAAATCTGTAGATGACCTATTCTTTCCACAACATATGAACTTCCGATTTTTTGGAATGACAGCATTGCCAACTTTCGTATGTTACGATGTTTGGAAAAACCCAACAATCGAGGAAGATTTTAAGCGATTTGAAGATCACTTGGACAAGTATGTAATAAATCCAGAGGTAGTCGCTTCTTAATCTTGGAGTCTTTGAGATATACCTTCATCACAAGTGCAAATACAGGTATAGCCCCATTCAATAGTGACAAATGGATTGACGGCCCCTTGAATTAAGCACTAGACGAATTTCCTTTGACTACTTCGGCAGGCTCAGCATAAATCCACTCAGAAATCTGGTAGTGGTAGCTGAGTATAGCCGAAGTAAACTTTTAATTAGCGGGCTTATATTTACTTTTAATATTGAAGTTCACCCACACCAGATAGTGACCTGCCCCCCTGATCACCTCCCACTCATTACCACCCTATCCAATGCAAAAGCACCCTTTGTATAATAGCTGTAGTTAGACACGGAAGAGATAAAGCAGTGACATCAAGAGACACACAATCCCTAAGGGTATATTCAAGCTTAGAGGAGAAATGACTTTATTCAGAATGATGAAAACTGAAAAGGCTTACTAGATTATGGAAATTGTGATAAATGCTATTACTCAATACTGTAATCTAAATACAAAAACCACAAGCCCCTCCCGAAGCCTGTGGTCTTGCCCATTCATATGTCCATGCAAGCAAAAAACTGTTACGATATCAAGAAGCCCGCACTGCGGCTCACATTCACCCCATCATCCAAAAAGTAGAATACATCATACTCATCCGAATCATCCCAGTTCCTCGGAATCACCGCCTGCCCTGTGGCATCCAACTGCCCTTCGTGCACCACCACCGCCTCAGGCGTGTAGCTGTTCTGGTTCAGCATCAGGATATGGTAGTTGGCATTTGCATTGGCAGGGAAGTTCAGCGTAATATTGGTATAGTCACCAGTGGCTGTTCCACCTGACGTGTCCAGCACATTACCCGCCGGATCACTTACCGTAAACTTCGTTGCATCAAGCACCACCGTCCCGTTGGCCTCATCCCAAGTGAAAGCCGCCGTATTGCTCTTCACAAACAGGTTCCAAGGTGTGTAGGAAGTACCCTGCGCCCTTTCATAAAAACCAATCCTTGCTGCCTGTGAAAAATACTTCAGCATCGAGACCACCGTCTTGAAGAAGCCACGCTGCTTCTGCTGCGCATCCGTATTCGAGTTGTTGGAAAGTGGCTTGGACTTGAGCACGTTGATGCCCTTCCAGGTGGAAAACACCGCATTGGCCATTGTGCCACTTGCCCTGCCGATAATCGGGTTCTGTACCGTTGCCATAGGCTGTTGTCGTAATTAGGTTAAACACTGGTTGAAAAAAAGTAAGGCATCACCTTTGGGAGCCTTTCCCCGATAATACCCAGCCAGCCACCACAACTCCAAACCTCACCGACCACCCTGACCGTTCTGGCAGGAAATTACCGCCATTGTCCTCCCGATTCACCTCCCTGATCCTTATCTTGTAATCAATGTTAACCTGACCTCGACCATATGAAAAGAATCTGCATCTACCCCAAGGACATCCAGCTCCTGACCGGCAAAAGCGAACGCACTGCCCGCCGCATCCTCTCCGACATCCGCAAGGAGTACGGCAAGGAGCCAAAGCAACTCGTCACCATTACGGAGTTCTGCCTGTACACCGGCCTGAAGGAGCAGCAGGTTCTTCCCCTCCTCCACTGACCAACATTGTAATTGTCCAACACACTACCCCATTACACAAACTAGGTTAACTAGTACCTTTCTCCTATTTGTCTCCCATTTGGGGCTACCTGCTGTAATGGTACTGTATACTTACTCCTTCCTTGCCTAAATACATTTGGCTACTCAGCCCAGAACTGCTCCATGGCTTCCCGCTTCCCGCTTCTGGCTGTCTACCAGCCTGACATATTTCTGGAAGCTCCTCTGGTCACTGTGTCCCGTAACCGCCTTGACCATCTCAGGGTTCATTCCCCGTGCCAGTGATAACGTGGTAAAGGTACGCCTGCCGGTATGCGTTCCGAGCAATTGCCACCTTGGTTGCTTTTGCTCCAACTTACGGCTGCCTTGGTAACGGATCACGGTAAAGGATGCATCCATTCCAGCCAACTGGCCAATCTCCTTCAGGTATTCATTTGCTTTCTGGTTGGAAATTTTCGGCAACGCATTGTTATACTTCTTCAGGATTGACAGTGCCGTAGGCGAAAGGGGTATTACAACAGGAAAAGTTTTTCTCCCTTTACCTTGTACATTGTACCAGAAACGTCCGTCCCTGATGTCCAGTTCTTTTTGGGTATCACCGAACCGCTGTCCGGTATGGCATAGGAATACAAACAAGTCCCTTACACGACTGAGTCGGTCAGGAAGTTGAAGTTGAATAATACGCTCCAACTCTTGTTCAGTAAGGGCAAAGGTGTCCGCTTGTTCCTGCTTGATATGCCAATCCTCAAAAGCACTACTGTTGTGGTACTCATGTTTTCGTGTCCAGTTCAGGAATGTCTTGAATGTGGCAATATAGGAGCTGGCAGAGTTGTTGGTTAGGTTCTGGTCTATCAAAAGGAAAGCCGTGATCAGTTCAAACAGCTTGCTGTCAAGGCGGTTAAACTTAAACTTGAGGTGGCCTTGCTCAAAAGCCCTCATATGTTTTTCAGTAGACCGAAGCTTTTTCATGCGGGCAGCCGAAACCTCAACCTGCTTGATCCTAAGAAATTCATTCCAGGCATCCCAAAACTGCATATGGTGATCCTCTTGCAGTATCACTTTTCCATTCACCATACGGATAAGCTCCCGAATATGCTCTTTGGCCTCCTCCATTGGCAGGGCTTTGCCTTCCTGTTTCCTGAAGTATTGGATAACCTCAGTCTCCATACGTGAAAGCCTTGCATTGATTTCCTCATTATTGCGGGTGCGTTGACGCTTCTTCAGCCAATCGGCAGGTTTGCAGGAATGTCCGGTACCAAAGAAAATCCGTTTTCCATTAATGGATATGTAGAGTGCAATGGAGGAAGTCTTGCCCCTTCCCACATTTTTAAGATAGAAGTTGATCATCAGTCTAGGCTTGTGTAAGTGTTCACACTGAAGTTGTGCTTTTAAAATGTTGCACAGTTGTTGCACAAAATCTGTATAAAAATTACAAAAAACAGCCTAATTCTATATGGATAAGTGATGAAAAAGTAGTGTTTTTAGTAAGTTAAATCAAGATATTGTTAATACATATAAAAAGGTTCGATTCTTGGCGAGGCCACTTACTGTAAATTTAAACCCCCTTGTAAACTCTTAAAGCTTACAAGGGGTTTGTTTTATAAATGAAATGTCTGGTTTAAGAAGCTAGATTGTTACTCAATTAAACTAAAACATTTTATCGAATGATTTTCCATTGAATTTACAGACACTACCATCTGCTAAACCAAACCATAAATCATTCTTTTTATCCTTGTAAATTACTCTTACAAACATATTAGTCAGACCATCAGAAGTAGTGTAATTGGTTAAAGTCTGACCGTTGTAGCACCATGCACCAGAATCTCTATCTCCAAACCAAATGTTGCCTTGGTGATCTTCTGCTACCGTAAAAACATGATAGGGGAAATTGTTTGAAGAGGTAGGTTTAGGAGTGATTTTATCTGATAATTTGACGGTCGTTTTACCATCATAAAATAGTACTCCGATTCCATTGTTTCCAATCCAAAGGTTTCCTTTACTGTCTTCTAGAATACCTCGGACATGATATTCTATACCGCGTTCACTGATAAAAGCGAAGGATTTACCATCAAACCCAATTACTCCTCTATAATTGGCAATCCAAAGCATATTGTTTTTACCTTGACTTATGCCAGTGACAGTTCCAGCAATACTAAATGATTCACCTTTTGGGTCTACCACAGGAAATTTTAATAGATTAAGGTGTTCGCCATCGTACCTGTAAATACCTCCTTCAAGTTCTCCATTGAACCACAGGTCATTAGCTTCCTTTTTCCAAATACTAGATGCAGTGAGCGTATTTATAGCATAAGGTTTAGAAGTGTGTGTGGTAAACTTTTTTCCATCATAACTACTGATTCCATTTCCTGTTGCAAACCAAATATGACCATGCTGATCTTCTTGAATTGTTCTAATTTGGTTATCGCACAGACCATCTTTTGTTGAAAAATAAGTGAATGATTTTCCATCATATCGACATACACCTTCCTTGTCGCTTCCAAACCAAAAATTACCCTTACTGTCTTCAAAAACAGATCGTATCATAGAGTGGAATTCTAGTCGTAAAACTGAGTCCGTTTCACTTTCATTACTAGTTATGGAAACTTCTGTGGGTTTGTTGATAGAAGTGTTTTGGTTTGTACAGGAACCGACAAAAACAATCAAAAGCATTAAGTAAAATACTGAAATGAGTTGTGAGTGTCCAGTTTTTTTCATGTTGAGTAATGACTTTGCTAACTGTGAAAGAAACATCAGTAACCAGTTGTTTTTATTCAAGTTCACTTCTTATTTTGAATAAAGTAATAATATTTAGCTGTTCATTAATTCTTTTATTTTTTCTTTTGCATTTGTATTTTCAGGATTCAATTCAAGGCTTTTCTTATAGTTTTCAATTGATTTTTTGATGTCGCCACTCATCATATAAGCTTCACCAAGAGAATCAAATGCATCATAGGATGTAGGGAAGGCTAATACTTCAAGTTCAAATAGGTCAATAGCTTTCTTGTAAAAACCTCTTTTGATCATTTCATAACCTTTGGCATTGATGTCAAGTTCGGATAATTCAATTTTAGAGTTTGTTATAACCTTTTCTGCATATGCAATGTCATTCTCTAAATAAGCTTTGATCACTTTTTTAGTGAAAAAGTAACTATCCAGCTTTGGTGTAGGACCAGTAATTGTTTTTTCTATAAAAAAGCGTGCGTCTAAGAATCCTTGGTCTAGGTCTTTGTTAGTGAGCAGAACTACAGTGTAATTTTGCTTTTCAAAAACCCTCCATTCAGCACCTACTCCAAAATGTCCGCCACTGTGTCCATATATGCCTGAACCTTTTGCACCAGCGAATTGCATTCCGTAACCGTAAGAACCATTTGATGGTTCGGTTTTCATAAGCGTGGTATACTTGCTGTTTATTAATTGGTTGTTTTTAAATGCGGTTGCGAATTTGTACAAGTCATCTACGTTTGAATAACCTCCACCAGCTGGACTGCCTTTAACAGCACTCATAAAAAAGGTCTTTTGAAGTTTATTGGGGTAGACATCTGACAATGTGTAATTCTCAGCAGCATTTTCAATGGAATGATCAGCATCAAAATTGCCCGTGTTCTCCATTTGTGTTACTGAAAAGATATGTTCTTTTATATACTCATTGTAAGGCGTTTTTGTCACTGCTTCAATGATTCGACCAAGCAATATATAGTTTGTATTTCTATACGAAAACTGTTCGTTTGGTTTGGATTCCATTGGTTGGTTTTCATATAGAGGAGCAATACTTGCGATGGTTCTAAATTGTTCTTTTGAAGTATTGATATACTTTTCTGATCTAAAATAATTGGGTAAGCCACTCCTATGGGATAATAACATTTCAATTGTCAATGAGTCTCTTGCAATCTTATTAGGGTAATTGGGTAAGATTTTTCCAATTGGAGTATCTAATGATAGTTTACCATCCTGAATCAGTTGAAATATGGCAATTGCTGTAAATGATTTGCCAATTGATGCATATGAAAATTTAGTGGTTGTATTATTTTTTACTTTGTGTCCTAAGTGAGCAAATCCATAAGCTTTTTTTAATAGGATACTGTCGTTTTTGGCTATTAAGACAGTGCCGCTGAAGCCCTCTAAAGAGTCAAGGTAATGACTGATTTCAGTTACTTTCTTGTCCTGGTGTGGGGTGTTTTTTTCTTGTTTACAAGAGAAAACAGAAAAGATAGTTAATATGTATATTGCTTTTTTCATTTTAGTAAGTGCAGTTTTGAGTTATTTTTTTGAGTAAGTCAAATAATTGTATGAGCTCTGCTTCAGTAATTCCTTTTAAAGCAGTACTTCTATTGAGTTCTATTATTGGGTCTAATAGCAAAATGGCTTTTTTGCCTTTTTCTGTTATTGTTACAAATGAGCGTCGCTTATCATTGGTATCAATCTCCTTTTTTATGTAGCCTTTGTTTTCCATCAGTTTCAATATCCTTGTAATGGAAGCATAATCTTTGAAAACTAGATCTGCTAGCTCCATTTGTGTGTAGCTATTGTTCTTGTTCAAGATGATTAGAATCAAGGCCTGATCAACAGTGATATCTGGTATTACTTCTGAGATATTTTTTGTGCACAGTTTGCGATATGCCTTTATAGTCTCTTCTATTGAGTATAGAACAGTTGAAGTGGGTGTCTTAAATTCCATATTGTCTGTGTTTTATAAGGCAAAAATATCAAATTGTTTGATATATCAAATAAATGTTTTTGAATTAGCCTCAACACAAACAGAAATACGGTGCCCACTTTAGTCTAGAGAAACAAGTCTTAGTAACCTAATATGTATATTCTTGAGAGGCTAACTTGATTTACGGTACTGACTAGGTGATATACCAACGTATTTTTTAAAAAAGCGGCTGAAATGAAACTGATCCATAAAATTCAGGTGATGCGCAATTTCTTTGATCGTTAGCTGCTTATTGTTAAGTAGTACTTTCGCTTCTATATTGACCATTTCGGTAATGAACTCCCTTGTTGTCTTTCCTGTCTTTTTCTTTAGCAGTTGGGTAAGGTACTTTTCATTCATGTGCAATTTTTCAGCGTAAAATGTCACTTCCCGATGCTCCAAATAATGTTCTGAGAGTAACTTCAAAAACCTGTAGATTACGGTGGACGTGACAGCATTATCTATATGCATCTCATCATAATACTGCCTGATTTTTAATAGGGTTGCTTTAAAAATACTATTAACAACCTCTGTGTCATTGGAATGAAATGCTTCATTGTTAAGTAAGTCTGTCAGTGTTTTTATAAGCTGTAAGATGATGTTATAATCTGCTGGTTTTAGCTTTTGGCATGTTGAAATCCCTTCTTTTAAAAAATTGGCTATGCTGAGGTATTTCCCCATCAATGCAGATTGCTTTAGAAATTCCTGAGTGAATAGAATGGATTTGAAATGGATATTTTGCTGGAATGTGAACTCCCTAATGGCAGATGGTGGTATGATAATGATTTCACTTTCTTGTAATGTATACTCAAGAAGGTTCACTTTTAGTTTTAGCGTTCCTTTAGTAACAATGAGAATAGAAAAGTGATTGGAACGAAAGGGTTTTTCAAAGATAAACTCAGTGGGGTTTTGTAGGGAGTCATACAGGGCTAGTCCTGATACCTTTGAGGGACTTCCAATCTTATGGGTGATTGCAGAAATCTCTATGCTTTTGAATGGTACTTCACTGGTTGTGCTCTCAATATTACTTTTAGACATACAATGTTTTCTTTTATGCATGGATACTCTATTGAAGAGTAAGGACTTTTGCCTATTCAAATAACTCTTGAAGTTGACTTCATATTGAAAACAATAAAAGTCGCCTTTTGTGTGATTTTTTATATGCTTAGCCTCTTTTGCTTTTGTGAAAACTAGAGATAAAAGTTTGACTAAGTAGTCTAAAATCCATTTCTGAAGGTGAGGTTATAAGGAGTCGTATTCATTTACATACATCCATTTTGAATATTTAATTATGTCCATATCCAAGCCACAGCGTGTCAATAAAGTGACTGTTCAGTTGTTTCAGAAAATGAAGCAACATAAGGAGAAGATTAGTATGCTGACAGCATATGATTTTACGATGGCGAAACTCATAGATCAGGCTGGAATTGATGCCGTTTTGGTGGGAGACTCTGCTGCCAATGTAATGGCAGGTTATGATACAACGATTCCGCTTACATTGGAGGAGATAATGTATCATGCAAGATCGGTAAGAAGAGCCTTAAAGCGTGCGTTGCTGGTGGTAGATATGCCATTTGGTAGCTGTAGTGGAAACCCTTACAAGTCGGTGGAAAATGCGACTACTATTTTTAAAAATACAGGAGCAGAAGCCTTGAAGATCGAAGGAGGGGAGGAGCTTTTACCTGATATCAAGAAAATTATTGCGGCAGGCATTCCTGTAATGGGGCATTTGGGTTTGATGCCACAGTCTGTACATAAATATGGAGGTTTTGGATTAAGAGCCAAAACGGATCAGGAAGCTGAAAAGCTGAAACGAGATGCACGATTGCTAGAAGAGGCAGGGTGTTTTAGTATTACACTCGAAAAAGTGCCAGCCACTTTGGCGGCGGAGATTGCCTCGTCATTACGTATACCCGTGATTGGTATTGGCGCAGGTAATGAGGTTGACGGGCAAGTACTGGTCTCTCATGATATGTTGGGAATGAATCAGGAATTTTCGCCAAAGTTTGTTAGGCAGTACACAAACCTAGAGGAAATCATGACAAATGCTTTTGCCACTTACCATCGTGATGTGAAAAGTCAGGATTTCCCATCAGCAGAGGAAGCTTATTAGTGCTTACTTTCATCAGTATATATTTTTTAAGGAGCCGAAGCGTGTGTGTGCCTTCGGCTCTATTTTTTTATTAAATATTGTAGATAGCGGTACTACAAAAATCTAAAGTTGTATCCTTGTTTATGTGTATATTAGATACATTTGAATAGGTTGTCAATCAATTATTTAAAAGTATTTTAACCCTGATTTTTTCTTAACCAAAAACCCAAATAAATATGAAAGCCATCGTATTGTACCACCCAGGTGGTCCAGAGAGTTTTTCAATTGAGAATAGAGATATACCAACGCCTGCCGAAGGAGAAGTTTTGGTGAAAGTGAAAGCCTTTGGACTGAATTGTGCCGAACTGATGACCCGAAAAGGTTTTTCACCTGATGTCACATTTCCGAGAGTATTGGGAATAGAATGTGTGGGTGAGGTAGAGGAAGATCCTTCAGGTACTTTCAAAAAAGGACAGAAGGTGGCTGCTTTTATGGGAGAAATGGGGCGCAAATATGATGGCAGTTATGCAGAATACACTGTATTGCCAATGCAGATTATTACGCCATTTGAAAGTACACTTTCGTGGGAAGTACTGGGCGCTTTACCTGAGATGTTTCAGACAGCCTATGGCTCACTGCATTTGGCACTTCGAATACAGCCTGAAGAAACCTTATTGGTTCGTGGAGGTACTTCTTCTGTTGGTTTGTTGGCAACACAATTAGCTAGACAGTATGGGCTACAAGTTATAGCCACTACCCGTAACAAAGAAAAAAGTGAATTTCTTATCGAAAATGGAGCCGCAAAGGTTTTGATTGATGCTGGAAATTTGGCAGAAAAAGTAAAGGCAGAAGACATTCAGGTGAATAAAGTACTTGAACTAGTCGGTACACCAACACTCAAGGATTCCTTGAGCTGTGTAGTACAAGGTGGCTGTGTTTGTATGACAGGTATGCTTTCTGAAAAATGGTCATTGAATGAATTTGCTCCTATGGATTTTATTCCTGCCGCAGTGTATCTGACAGTCTATGACAGTGGACAGCTAAGGGTGGGGGATAAGGCTTTTCAGGAATTCATCAGAAGTATTGAAAGAGGGGAGTTGATGCCTAAGATAGGTAAGTTTTTCCCTTTTTCGGAGCTGAAAGGGGCCCACCAATTTATGGAAGGGAATCACGGAGCGGGTAAAATTGTACTAGTAGTTTGATGAGAAAGGAAGTAGGGCTAAATGCGCTACTTCCTTTTGTATATTGCTTTACAGTGCTTTCAGGTTATCAAACAAATTTTCATCATTTCGAAAGCCATATGGATCAATTCCAATATAAGCAGGCTTTTGATCTACGATAATTCTCATATTTGTAGTGCCATTGGTCAGCTTATGTGCTTCCCAATAAAGCATACCCTGATCTTTCCTGACATTTCGTGGATGAGTATTGAATATACCAATCCTGATAGGTTCATCCAATGTGATTTCTTTCTGATCTCCCGACTTATTCATCTCAAAGCGTTGAGCATTCAGTTGGAAATCAATTTGAAATTGTCCATTTGTCAAAGGTAAAACTTCAGCCTGCTGAATGGACAAGTCATAGGTTATGACACGTTTGAACCAGTCATCAACTAACTGATGATATGCTTTTGGGCATACCTGATACACCTCATCCATAAACTCTAGCGTTGTCAAGCGAAGTTCAGCATTATTCCGATATTTATCCGCCAACTTTTTCAGGACTGTATTGACAGCTTCTTCCCCAATCAGGTCTCGTAAGGCCATCATAACCGTGTAATTCTTTCCATACGCCAAGTAAAACTCATCATCCTGTAAATAGATAGGTGACTCTGGATTAGAGGTGAATGACCTCCCAGAAAAGTACTGGTGATTTGCCGTTTCACTCAGTTGGTATAGTGAACCTTTTCCATTTAATTTTTCCAAGACTACTGCTTCTGTATATTTGGCAAACCCTTCCACAAAAAGTGGGGCTCCTTCCACTACCTTTGGCGAAAGACTATTTCCCCACCACTGATGGGCAACCTCATGGATAGTCCGCTTGCTGACAAGGTCAAATGCTGTGGTATCTCTTTGATCTACCAGATATAGTCTATCCTCTACCATACTGATGGTACTTGGGTGTGAAGTTCCTCCAAAGCCCCAATGCCCCGGAATCTCAGCTATTCGCAAATGGTCAAATGGATAGGCTCCAAAATTTTGGAGGCAATATGCCAGTGCTTCCTGGGTAGCCGTCTTTATGCAATCCAAATTGTAGTCGTGTCCCTGATGGTAGTATTGTTCGATTTGAATTCCTTGATAATCTGTAATAACACTTTCATATCTCGCAGAGAAATAGGAGATAAAAGGAGAAACCTTGATCGGTGTTTTGTAATGGAAATAGTTTCTGCCATTTGAAGTCCATTTCCTAACTAGGTTTCCAGATGTGATTGCCCGCTGATCTGCTTCTGTTGAAATAATAGCTTCAAAATTTACCTTACCTAGCGTCTGCTTATCCTGCATCAGGTGAACTTCCGCATCTTCGGTAACCTCTAATGGTGGCAGTCCCCTTTTCTTTCTTTCAAAAGCATCCAAAATTTCCTTGCCTGTACTGTAGCCCAACATAGGTTCAAAATCTCTTATAGGAATGAAAGTTCCATTCTTGACAATTGCCTTATTAAAGGCATATCCTTTGGGTTTGTAAGTCAATTCATATTCCAAAGCAATGGTGTCTTGTGGGGCAATAGGTTTGTCAAACCGAAAAAGATAGGCACCCTGAATGGAATCATAGGCTTCCAGTCGTCCGCCTTCCAATGAAATTTTGCTTAGCTTCTCTCGCTCATTGATAAAAACCTGTGAGATAGGGTTCTCATTTTTATTCTTTAAAAGGTGATGTCCCTTTACATGATAAGAGTTATGTGAAGGATAAAGATCCAATTCCGTGTTAAAGGAAATATGGTTCAGCCTGTCCAAACTATCGTACTGTTTGTATTGCGACTCATAAGCTTCCTGCAAGTCAAGTTGCTCCTTAGATGTCAGGTATGGTGATGCAATATTGGTATGGTAAAATACAGTTGCCATTGACACCAAGAGCATCAGCGTGAACAATGCCAGCATCAATTGTTGCGGAATGGACCAGCCTAGCCATACCTTTGGCCATTTGTTTTTTAAACTGGTAACTATTCCTCTTTGAGAAAACTTAAAGGCAAGCACAGCCAATACACCTCCAACTGAAAGCCAATAAAACGATAGGTGATGAATCTGCTTGATGGCTGCGGAGTATCCGTTCATGGCTGTATAATTGGGAACTGGAATCATGCCCAGCCTCAGCAAAGGATGTTCGATGCCAATATGAACGGAGAAGAAAGCAAACATCAGGATACATAACCCTGACAGTCCCATTCCTGCATATTTATTCGGAATGATGCTTTGGACAAAAAGTGTAAAAAGACTGTAAAACAGTAGCGGTACGCCATAAAAATAGTAGGTAGCAACATACATAGACCAATCAAATACCGGATAGGATGTAGCTAGTTGAAAAGTGATTGCCACAAGAATACCGGAAGTCAACAGCAACAGTGGCAGCATAAATACAGTTGTCAGATTGGCTAAAAAGAACGCTGCATTGCTGACAGGAGTAGCATCTACAATTCCTGAAAACTGATAGTCACGTTTTGCCCAAACCAATTCTCCTGCATAAAACAGAATCAATACTAGTCCCAAGAGTTCCAATGGCCTTCCCATCAACCTGACGAGCAAATGTGTGGTAGCATAGCTGCTGTTGTTGTATTGACCACCAACGATTACATTCCCATAAAACTCCCCAATGATCAATGCTAGCCAAAGCAACATTACTCCCCAAAAAGGAAGACTCTTGAAAACAGTTTGCAGCTTTAACTTGACCAGTGACCTCCATGCTTTCCATTGCATGTTAAAGTTAATCACAACAGAAACAGGATGATATGAATATCCTATCCTACCTGCAGATATGGTATTCTTCTTATCTGTCTTCTTTCCCCGTTGAACTTTTCTGAAAGAAAATACCCTGTAACCAATGTACAGCACTAGGCTTAGCAAGCTGCTCCACAATACCCTATTCCAAAGCAGGAAGCCAGTGAAAGAAAGTGACTGGTAATTTTTCTGGTAAATGGACCAAAATTGTATTTGCTCAAAAAAGGCTGCCATTCCAAAAGGGTCTGCTAATGATGCCATAACCAAGCTTTCTTCGGATGCTGGAGGGGTATTGGCAATGATAGGTGAATTGAGTACTAGCGAACTCATCATATACAGCAGATAAAGGAAAATCCCGCTGATATAAGTGGCTAGCCTGTTTTTGGTCAGCAATGCAACCGTAAATACCACCGCTGTACAGACAAAAGTATTCGGTACGATAAAGATCAACCAACTTTGCAGGTAAGTAAAAAAGTCAAAATCCCCTACTCGCTCTGGATCCAAAGAAGGAGACAGAGACCCCAACATAAATCCAATTGTAAAAGGCGTAATACTTAGCAAGGTAAATCCATACACCCCCATAAACCTGCTCAGGAAGTATTGTCGCTTAGGGAGTGCTGTACTGTAAAGGATTTCTTCCATGCCATGATGCTTGTCACGGATAACGCCACTGATAGAAAAAAACATGGCAATAAATGCGGCTCCCAAAGTGAAAATCCCAGTATAGAAATGAATCTGGTAGCCTGAGTTAAAGTTCAGTCCAGAAGGAGCATGTCCCTGTCCGCCAACCAGTAGTCCATAGCCTAGCATAATCATGGAAAGGATAGGAAGTGCCAATTGTTTGCGTTGGTACAGCCATTCAAATTTGAGTAAGTTGATCAGCATTAGTTCAGGTTTTGGGTAGCTTCAAAATAAACATCTTCCAGATTGGGATTGGCTTTTTCAAATCCCCCTTCAGGCAGTTGGTTTGCTTTTACACGTATTTGTGTTTGCCCTGCAACCAGTCGGCTCGAAAGCACCTTTTCTGCAAAAGGCGTATGGGTATCCTCCTTGGTTAAGGTTTTGGTATAAATCTGCCCTTCCAATTCGGCAACCATCCTGGCCGGAGCACCTGTCTTGATGATTTGCCCATTGGCTAGAATGGCCATGTCAGTACAAAGTCCCAAGACATCTTCTACAATATGGGTGGAGAGAATCACGATTACCTGTTCCCCTATCTCACTCAGCAGGTTAAGGAAACGATTACGTTCCTGCGGGTCCAACCCTGCCGTCGGTTCATCCACGATCATGATTTTGGGTTGCCCCAACAATGCTTGTGCAATCCCAAACCGCTGACGCATGCCTCCCGAAAATGTGTGGACAGCTTTCTTGCGGTGCTGATAAAGGTTGGTTCTTTCCAGCAAAGCATTTATCTGCTCCTTACGGTCTTTTGATGAGACAATGCCCTTCAATACCGCAATATGATCGAGTAGTTTTTCAGTAGAAATTTTAGGATATACCCCAAACTCCTGAGGCAGGTAACCTAAAAATTGTCTGATACAGACAGGATCTTCAAGAATGGACTGTCCATTGAAAATAATATCCCCTGCAGTAGGTGTCTGCAATGTTGCAATGGTACGCATAAGGCTTGATTTGCCAGCCCCGTTTGCGCCCAGCAATCCGAACATCCCGTTCGAAATCGTCAGGTTAATATCCTGAAGTGCCTTTACGCCATTTGGATAGGTTTTACTCAGCTGTTTGATTGTTAAGTTATTCATCAGAAATGTTTTTAATTGATTTTTGATGAAAGTAATGGAGACTTTGGGTGGTTGAAAAAAAGAATGAGCAACACCCAATAAGGCATGACAAACCTTACTTTATCAATGCTGAAACAGGTTGGTATAAAAAACGAATGGGTTGAAGCCAAAAATTGATGCGTTTATCCTTTTAATTAGGGAAGTTTGGGTCAGAAGTTAATTTTGGGGTATGTTAAGATGGATAAAGAAATATAAGGGTTTTCTAATGGGGTTAGGTACCCTTTGCGTATTGACACAATTGCTGAGTTCAATCGGTTTTATAAGAATTGACAGCAGTGAAGTTACCGTCAATACCATACTTTTTATCTTTTGGTGGATAGTACTCTCCTTGCCATTCCACTACTACCATTTTCTCAAAAAGCGGCACCATACGGTTAAGAAGGTCTTGTTGCTTATCCTGCTGATGGTAGTGATGATCTTACAGGATTCTTACCTGAATATTCCTGATAACCCCTTGTCCATCTTTATGATTATCACATTCTGGATGGGTTGTGTCTATTTGGTAGTGCCGACATTTTTCAAAAAATACAGCCCTTACTTTATCGCTGCCTATGCTTTGATTTTTGTTTACTGGACTTATGTTCGGTTGGCATCAGGAAGTTTTGAAGTTTATCAGCAGGAACATAAGGCCTCTGTCATCATTTGGTTCCTGTTGCCCATTCCGCTTGTATTTGTATTATGGGTTTATGAGCAATGGAAGTGGCTGAAATCCCTGAAGGCAGACAAGGCAGCAGCTGAGTTGGCTTTACTGAAAACACAGGTAAACCCACACTTTTTTTTCAATACCCTAAACAACCTTTATGCACTGACGGTACAGCATTCAGACAAAGCACCCGAAGTAATTCTGAAGCTTTCAGACATGATGCGATACACCATCTATGAAGGCAAAAAAGACCTTGTATCTTTGGGAGATGAAGTTACTTATTTGCAGCATTATATAGATTTGCATAGCATACGTTATCATAAGAAAGTTGATTTACAGTTTGATCATTCACACTGTCAGGAAGAGGTGAAAGTAGCGCCTTTGCTCTTTATTATTTTGTTGGAAAATGCCTTCAAGCATGGGGTTGAAAATCTGGAAGCTGATGCCTATATCCATATGACGCTCAGCAGTACAGATGATGTAATTCACTTTACAATCTGTAATAATTTTGATCCTTCGGAAAAAAGCGAAACAAAAGGGATTGGATTGGAAAACCTGAAGCGCAGGTTGTCCATGATTTATCCTCACAGACATCATTTGGAAATAAAAGAAGAAGGAGAACAGTTTCAAGTAAACCTAAGCATACAGACTATATGATTACCTATATTATCGTAGATGATGAGCCTCTGGCGCATGACCTTATTGAAGGTTTTTGTGATATGCTACCGCATATGTCACTGAAAAAACACTGCTACAGTGCGATGGAAGCCATGCAGTTCTTGAACGATAATGAGGTGGACCTTATGTTTCTGGATTTGAATATGCCTAAGCTGAAAGGGTTTGACTTTCTCAGAACCCTTACCAATCCTCCGAAGGTGATCGTTACAACTGCCTATCAGGAATATGCCTTGGAAGGTTATGAGCTGAATGTGGTAGACTACCTATTAAAGCCTTTCCGATTTGAGCGCCTTGTACAGGCTGTCAACAAGGCAACAAACACTAAGCAAACACAGCCAAAAGAAGAGAAAGTCCTTCCGTCTACGCCTATGGCTGATCCTGTCAGCAGCTTTTTTGTCAAGGGAGACAAAAAACACCATCAGGTTTTCTGGGAGGATATTCTATTTATTGAAGCTTATGGCAACTACTGCAAGCTGCACCTGAAAGAGGAGATTATCCTCAGCCATGAGAAAATCTCCTACTTTGAAAGTCTGCTACCGGAAGCGACTTTCCTGAGGGTACATAAGTCATTTATCGTTTCCATTCCAAAGATCAACGTCATAGAGGGAAACAGAATCATGATTGGTGAAACAGAAATTCCTATCGGTCAAACGTACAAGAGGATTGTCAATCAGTTATTCTGAAACTTAATTGTCATTCAAATACAGCAATAGCCCGAACAGGAGAACCTGTGCCTCCTCTGATTTTAAGAGGTAAGCCAATAAAACGGAACCTGCCGCGTCCTATCAGCTGATACAGGTTGACCATGTTTTCGTAATGAGTAAAACCCAATTCACCACAAATATGATGTACTTCCTTGTTGGAGACGCCGGATACACCAGGAGACATGGTCTCTACGCCAAATGCTGCAATTTTCTTTTCACCTAACCAACGGGCAGCTTTAGCCGAAACACCTGGACCTTTGCCCCAATCTTCTCCTCCAAAGTATTTTCTGAAGTGATCTGTATAGATCAGTACTGTGTCACCTTGTTTTATTTCAAGTTGTGCTTTCTGTAATTGCTCTTCTATTTCTTCAGGTTCTATCAGTTCTTTTAGCCCTTTATGAGAAAAGTCCAGACATATGCCTTCTGTATAAAACATTGAAAGGGGCATAGTATCAATGGACTGTCCTTCGTATTCACGAGCCATATGGTTAATGGCATCTACATGGGTTCCTGTATGTTCGCCAAGTTCCAACCGATGAACACTGGGTGTTCTGGTTACAGGATTCTCAATTTTGTCCCATTCTTCATGTGATTTGTGAATTGTCATCTTAAATTGTGGAAGGTCTTTAAAAACAGGCATCCCCACATATATTTCTTGGCTCAGATCAATTATTTCCATTGTATGATAAAACTTTAAAAGCGTCTTTATTTTACTAACCCTGTTCTGATCCAATAAGCCCAATCCGAACGATTAAGTTTTTCAGCCTGAAGGGCAGCGTGTTCAAAATCGTATTTGATATTTCTTTGTGAGATCGAAATTACTTCGTCCTCTTCAAGGTCAAGTATTGTGTATTTAGCATATGGGGAACCAGATTCCATCTTATGGTAGAATGGAAAATCGTCATCATAGGCAGGAAGCCCTACACTGCCCGGATTGATGACCCATTTCTTGCTTTCCTGAAGCTGTAATATATGAGGTACATGGGTGTGACCGCATAAGATAATCGGTTGCTTCAGTTGCATGATTTCTTCTTCCAGTGTCTTAGGGTCTTTTTTGTGGACTTGTCCATTCTGAAATGTTTCAATCAATGGCACGTCATCGTGTTGTAAGTTACCGTGACACAGGAAAAATTTATTCCATTCCGCTACCTGCTCCAGTTGTTGTAACCAAACAAAAGCATCTTCCGGAAGCGTTTCCAGTACAAATTCAAGTGTAGCATTGGACTTGTTTTTGAACTCTCTGCTTTCAAGAATAAACCTATCCTGATTGCCCGAGATACTAATCATCTTCAACTCTGAAATAAGCTCGAATGTTCCGGCAGGGTCCAGTGGACCATAAAGTGAATCTCCTAGATTGAGAATAGTATTGACATGGTTTTTCTCCATATCCTCAATTACTGCTTCCAGTGCAAGGCTATTGCCATGAATATCTGATATGATTCCAATCCTGTTTATCATGCCGTTAGTATTTTAAAAAAATCACCAAAATGAGTCCCTGTATGTCTTAATAGAAATATAGTAACAGTATACTAAGGTATAAGTTTTCAGTTTTATATTTACTTCTACTTTGCTGTTCACGACTTCACAAAATGAAATTGAAATGTATAAAATTGGTCTTGCTGTATTGATTGTATTGGTAGGTTTATTTTGCCAGTCATGTATATCTAAAAGGAAAGCACAACATAGGTTAAAGGAGGTATTAAAAGAAGACTATGATGATATCTGGAAAGTTGTAGAGATAGAACGTTTCTTCAATGAAGGGAATATGAATCCAAATATGTTTGTGATTGTACTTGCTGATAAGGACAATGAACAGATTCAGTTTCATTCTTTTTGGGATGCCAAAACTGGTGAATTTAGCTATGGTTATCGTGAAAACTCTCCAACGTTAAGAGAGCTTTATGAGGATGCTGTCGAGGAGTATGAGATGGAAGAAACCATCAGAAAGCATATGGGTAATTCGTATAGCAATATCCAGTTTTCTACTTTCAATATTAAAATCACGTTAGACATTGATCCTGATAAGTCATTTATGTTGGAAACATCCAAAAAGCTATGTGCTGAATTGGAAAACTTTCCAGAAGCATGGGCAAATAGTGTTAAGGTGATTTTCCTGACCCCATCAAACCCTAAAGGGTTGTATTATGTATACATCACTCCCGATGTCTCTGAAGCGTTGCCTGATGCGGTTATATCTAGGGATTATATCCCTTACAGTTTTCACCTGATTTCAGGCGAGAGTGATATGTTTCAACAACTGACAGCTAAAGTAACAGCTAACTTTAACAGTTTGGTTAATCAAAAGACAGACAATAAGGCACGTATGATAAACGAGCCTTCTAAAACTTGGTTAAATCAGGAAAACCTGAAGGAGTTTTATGCCATCTATTACATTGAGAAAATACCTGAAAAGCAATACCAATATTCCCCATATGTTGGTTACCTCATTGTAAAATATGAGATGGAGTCAGAAAGTGTTTCATTGGATAGGGTAGAGGTTTTTGAGCAATTGGACTTTAGTAGCTTATTTCACAGAATTGAACAGACTTTGCCTCCAGCTTACCAAACACTTATGCCAGTTGAAATGGATAAATAGTTTTGGTTAAATGGTGGTGCTGTAGATTGCCGGCTTGCCTGTGGCTGCATTTAAGATAAAGCGATAAGATCCGTCGTACCCATCAAAAGCATCGCATAAAATAAATAGATCAGGGTTACCTTCTATTTTGAAATATAAAATAGGTATTGCCTCAGTTGAGGATAGGCTGTCATAGGCGATTAAAATATCAAAGGGGTTATAGGTGATATGCCCCTCTTTTTTTGAATAGATAAAGATGCTTTTGTTTACCAAAACAAAGACCTTATCCAACTCTTCTTGAATTTGAAAGCCTTCAAGTTGTATATTTCCCCGTGCTTGTTGAATGGTTTCAAGTACTAGATTCCAGTGTTTTTGCCATGATTGGGAGGTGTCAGATGTAGACATCTTTTGCTTTACTTTTTGTTGTATTACATCGTATTGTGCCGAAATAAGAGCTCTGATTTCTGCCTCAATTTGTGGTGAAACAGGAGCAATAGTAGGAGCAAAACTTTTAATCTTTATGGTAGAAGACCATTCCAGCAGTGGACTTTTTTGGTCAATATATTGGATAGGTGCATCTATTCCGATATCTCCTATATTTTCGGTATTGACTTGCTCAATGGAAAGCTGTAGCATTTTGCCATCCTTAGAAATGGTGTGAAGTGGCATGTTCTTCTTGAAGCGACTGTTGATTACAGTTGGTTGGAAAGACTTATCAGGTACAAAGCCATTGTTTTGATAAGTGCCTATAAAGGGAAAACCACCTGTTGCAAAAAAGGTAGGCGACTGGGCATTTATGGACTGTGTAGTCAGTATAAATAAAAGAATAAGTAGAGATTTGCTTGTAGTCATAGTCAGGGTTTATCTGCTTGGGACAGAAGTTATTTTAGTTTTAAAAATAGTTTTAGCGAAGCTAATGGATTCCTGTTTTTGTTCAAAAGCAGACAAGACTTTAGTGATGGTTAAGCAAGTTGGTTCAACTTTAGTTACATAATTTCGGTTATAGAAAAGTATAGCATTTTTTAGTCCACTAAATTCTACCGTATGTCTGATATTATTTCCACGATTTTCTTTTTGATTGCCGTAATAGACCCATTTGGAACTGTGCCCGTTTACTTGGAAGCAACCAAGCAATTTGACGACAAGCATAAGAAAATGATTGCGATAAGAGCTTCCATTCTGGCGTTTTTTATTTTACTCTTTTTTATTGTAGTAGGTCAAATGATCATGGAGGGAATGGATATCACCTTAAGTGCATTTCAGATTTCTGGTGGAGTTATTCTCTTTCTTTTTGCACTGACGATGGTATTTGGAGAAGGTAAACCTGAGAGTGAGAAGCATCTGATCAGAGATTACAAGCACGTTACAGTCTTTCCGATTGCGATTCCATCAATGGCTTCACCGGGAGCAATCATGGCTGTAGTACTGATGACAGACAACAATATTTATAGTATACAGCAGCAGGCAATGACAGCATTGCTGGTATTGGTTGTAGTTGGTATTACTTGTTTGATGCTACTGGCAGCTCGCTTTGTACAGGAGAGAATAGGGGATTATGGAATCACTGTAATCAGTAAGATTATGGGGCTGATATTGGCGGCTTATGCAACACAAAGTATTTTGACAGGTTTGAAAGACTTTTTCAAGGCATAATCCATCTTCCTTTAGAAACATTGCTTGGCTTAGCTGTACTGATGGCTAAGCCTTTTTTTATGCTCAGAGTAAGGGTAATGTTAGAGAAAGGAATCTAGTATGTGAGAGGAAGCTGTGAAACATTCAAAATTACAGTGATTTTTTTGGGTAGATGAAAACAAAATGAATACTGATTGGTAATTAAATGTGGACTAACCAAAACAATAGCACGATGAAGAAAATTTACTCTCTGAAGCAACATCGCAGATCAAAAAATTACTCGGAGACATTTGAAATAGCACTCAGAAATTATGATGCATTTTTAAGAGATGAGGAGAAGCGCAGTTATGAAAATTTGATCAGGAGAATGGAGTCAAATATGGTCAAAAGCTAAAGGGCTTTTTAAAATTTAAAAGTAGTTGGGCGGAAAGCGGTGAGTAGCTTATCCGCTTTTTTTATGCAGGAAAATGGGGTATTCGGTCAAACCGTCATGTTTAGGACAGTATAAGAAAAACACTTATACGAAATTGTGTGCATTACATTGTTAAGCGACTAAATAAGAAGCTCTAACATATAATTATTTCAATAAAGCATAATGGGATAATTGAATTTTGTTAACTTTTATTATTGAATAAGCAATGCTGTAACCAAATGGGCTTGGAAAGCTTTTTATCATTCTTCACAAAAACACTGACTTTTCTGATGCGAATATTACTGCTTGTGGGCTGCCTGATGACTATTGCTACAACTCTTTTTGCCCAAAAGGGAGAGATAGAGGTGAATGTGGTAGATACCCATTTTAAACCTATTGTAGGTATTTCCATTACAGCTATCAATGAGGCAATTGGGGTGAGTGTAGATCGAGTGACCAATGAGAAAGGAGTGGCAACCTTTAGTGGCTTGAATACCTCAGGTGAGTATTTCGTTCGTTCGGCTGACTCGGAAGACTTTCATACGATTGAGTCTGGAAAGTTGACATTGCGTTCCAACTTTAAGAGGAATGTAACGCTAGTGCTACCTTCCAAAACAACTGTACAGTTGGACGAAGTAAGTATCTCGGCTTACAATACCACCCGTATCAATACCTATAATGCTGAAGTCTCAGCGGAGATGGAAGCTGAAAAAATCAAGGAATTACCTGTTGAGGGAAGGGATATTACCCGCATGCTTTATCGCTTGCCAAATGTAACACAGGCGACAGGCTTTTTTCCGGAAGCACCCAATGTCAGTATTAATGGGGCGAACTCACTGTTCAATAATTATATGATTGACGGATTGGATAATAATGAGCAGTTTTTGGGAGGGTTGCGCTTCAATACACCCATTGGTTTTGTGCAGAATGTGACAGTACTTACCAACAACTACTCAGTAGAGTTTGGCAATACTGGAAATGGAATTATCAATATCACAACCAAGTCAGGGAGCAATGATTTTAGGGGAGAGGCTTTTGTGTTGTCCCGTCCTGGGATATTTGATGCTTCATCGCCTTTTGCACAACGTGATCTTTCCGGAAACTTGGTAAAGGATGGCTTTCAGCGGTATCAAGCTGGAGTGGGGTTTGGTGGTGCTATTACCAAAGACAAGACATTCTATTACATCAATTATGAACATACCTCTGACCTTAAGGATAACTTGTTGAACAGTCCTGAACTAGGTGTCAATGAGACGGTTCGTGGCAACAATACTTTTGATTATATAAGTGGTAAGTTAGACCATTTTTGGTCAAGAAGGTTCAAGACATCTGTCCGGACCAATATAGGTTTGGTCTCTGTAGGCAGACAAGCAGGCGGATTAACCGGAGGACTTAACTTTCCATCAGCGGCTAATTCACAGGTTCGAAATTCTTTAAACCTAGCCACCTCCAACATCTTTACGAGCGGCAATCTTACTTCTGAGACAAACCTTCAGTTCAGCCATTTTCGTTGGGATTATGCCGAGCCTGAAAATCCCGATAGCCCAAACGTCACAGTCAATGATCCTTCAGGACAGACCATTGCAGTACTAGGACACCCCGGCTATATCTTTGAGAGTTTGCAGAATACTTGGCAGTTTCAACAGAAAGCAACTTGGACAACAAATAACCACACCTTTAAGGTAGGAGGAGAAATCTTGAGTACTGATCATAAATTGTATGGTGGTGGAAACCCCAATGGCAGTTATACTGTACAGTTAACGGCTGATCAGGTAGAGCAAGTAAAAGGACTGAACAAGGGGAGTGACCTTTCAGTCAATGATATTCCATCTGATGCATTGGTAACAGCGTATTCGGTAGAACTGAGACCTGCGTCATTCGGTAAACGTCAGAACATCTACAGCATTTATGTGGAAGATCAGTTAAAGGCAACAGAGCGTTTGAACTTGAGTTTTGGGTTGCGTTACGACTATGATAACCTCTCTGAAGGAGGAGGAACCGAGGGCGATTACAACAACTTTGCTCCGCGTTTTAGTTTCAATTACCAGCTGACACCCAAAAGTAGTATAAGAGGTGGTTACGGACTTTTCTATGACAAGATCCTTTATGCGATTTACAGTGATGCATTGCAGCAGAATAATGTCTCTTCTGATTTTCGTAAGCAAATTCAATATTTTATAGATGAAGGACTGCTCCCTGAGAATACTGATTTGGACAAGGTGACCTTTAACGGAAACCTGACAGTGGGAGAAAGCAATAATGCGGGGTTACCATATGGATATTTGGATGGACCATCCGCTGAAAGCTTTGAAGGACAGCGAGACCTTTTTAGCAATGAGCGTCGCATCCTGAATCCAAATGGCTATCAGAATCCATTTACACATCAAATGACGTTGGGCTATCAGCTTCAGATAGAGGATAACAAGTTATTTTCTTTGGACTTGGTGTATAACCGAGGGGAAAACCTTTTCAGAACAGTCAATCTGAACGCACCAGCAGCATGGGATTATAACCGAAGCCTAGAGGAAGGAGTGGCTAGAAGTTCAGCTTGGGCAGATCAGACCAGACCGCTACTGATCAATGGTAACTCAGCTATAATAGATGGAGAGTTGGTAAATGGGGTATCAAGAAACTTGGTGATGACTACGACAGATGGTCAGAGTAATTATTATGCAGCAAGCTTCAATTTGCAGAAGGACAAAGGAGTTGACAATTACTCATTCAGGTTGATTTATACCTTATCATACCTTGAAAACAATACAGAAGATATCAATTTCAGGGCAATGGATGCCAATGACTTTGAGGCAGAATGGGGACCGAGTATCAATGACCGTAGGCACGTGCTCAACGCCATCTACAGTTATTATCCAATCAGAAATATGACGGTAACACTAGTGGCTTTACTACAAAGTGGACAACCCGTTAACCGTATTCCTGATGCGACCCAGTTTATGGTCGTGGATGAGTCAGGGAACCCTGTTTTGAGTGGAAGCGGAGATCCTGTATTTACCAATGACTTGAATGGTGATGGTAGTGCATTTGGTGATGCTTATGTTGGGAACAGTGATCGGTATCCCGGAGAAGAAAGAAACAGTGACCGTTTGCCTTGGTCCAATACATTTGACCTGAGTTTACAGTACAATATCCCTTTTGGAAAGGTAAACAAGGGAGGACTGGAGTTAAGGGCAGATGTGTTCAATATTTTCAATGCTGAAAACCTGAGTGGCTATTCAAACAATGCCACACAAAGTAACCAGATACAGGTAGGACCTGCTTCCAGTGGTGTATTGGTAAAACGTAATGCTGCACCACCGAGACAATTTCAGTTTGGAGTCAGGTATGTTTTCTAAAAGGGTTAATAGATTGGATATATTTTTTAGGATGAATATGAAAACAGGATACAAAATTATTTGGCTGTTTGCGATCCTTATGGGGCTTTCTGCATGTACGGCAGAAAAGAAGCAGGAGCGGATAGCATTGGCTTCCATGACATGGGAAGAAGTAACTGAAAAAGCGCAAGACAAAGAAGTCAATATGATGATGTGGCAGGGCGACCCACTGATCAATACTTATATGAAGGACTTTGTAAAGCCAAAGCTAAAGTCGCTGTATGGTATAGAGTTGAATATTTCATCAGGGCAGGGAAAAGATCTTGTTGGGCATGTGCTTGGGGAGCTGGAAGCCGGTAAAACTGATGGGGAGATTGATATGGTTTGGATCAACGGGGAGACGTTTTTCCAGCTTCGGGAGCTGAATGCACTTTTTGGGAAGTTTACCGACTTGTTACCGAACAACCAGTATGTTGATTGGGAAAACCCTTTTGTCTCGCAAGATTTTCAACAGCCAGTGGATGGTATGGAATGTCCATGGGGAAATGTACAGTTGGCATTTATCTATGATGAAAACCGTACGGAAACAGTGCCGGTGTCTTTTTCAGAAATAGCGCAGTATGTCAAAGATAACCCGGGGCAGTTTACCATTCCGAATGAATTTACCGGAATGACCTTATTGAAGTCGTGGATGATTGCTTTGGCAGGGGAGCAGGAATTAGAGGGCGCTTTTAATGAGGTCAAATACAATCAATACAGTCAACAGCTGTTTGAGAAGATCAATCAGTTGAAACCTTACTTCTGGAAAGAGGGTAGGACTTTTCCTGCAACATTGGCACAGCAGCATCAGTTGTTTGCCAATGGAGAGATCACCTTTACCTTCAGTAATAATGATACTGAAGTAGATAATAAGATTTTGCAAGGGCTTTTTGCCGCTACAGCCAAGGCGTATGTACCTGCTCCTGGTACTATTCAGAACTCACATTATTTAAGTATTCTGCATAATGCACAACACCCTGAGGCTGCCTTAATGGTTATCAACTTTTTGATTTCACCTGAAGCACAATTTGAAAAAGCGAAGCCAGCTGTTTGGGGAGACGGAACAGTACTGGATATTGAGAAACTCCCTGCTGAATGGAAAGAGCGATTTGCTCATATCCCTGAAAGGAAGAATGCGCCAAATAGGCAAGCAATTCAGGATAAGGCATTTCAGGAGCTAGCTCCAGAATATATGATCAGGCTGTATGAGGACTTTAGAAAAGAGGTTATCGAAAAATAGGATGCCTAAACTTTCGTCTGGTATTCTGAAAAGCGTATTTCTAGTATTAGCTGTATTACCTGTAGCTATCGGACTTGGGTTCGCGTTACTGTATAGCCTTGGTATTATTGGTGTACTTTCAGAGGGTTTTACACTGTCTTATTGGGAAGAGGTATTGTTAGGAGGAACTTTTCTGAAATCATTAGCTTATAGCTTTTATATCGGAATCGTAACAATTACAGTATCACTCTCCGTAGCCTTTTGGTTAGTGCTGTATTTCAAGGAGTCCTTGACGAGAGGAGTTACAGGATATCTAATGTTTCTGCCGTTGTCAATCCCTGCTGTGGTAACTGGTTTTTTCATTTTTCAGCTGCTGACAAAGTCGGGAATGCTGTCACGGGTTTTCCATTACCTAGGTTGGATAGATACTTTGGAGCAGTTTCCTGAACTGGTTCAGGATGATTGGGGAGTAGGCATTATACTGGCTCATTCACTGATGGCTATCCCTTTTTTTACCCTGCTCCTTAATAGTATTTACCATGATCAACATTTGGATCAGTTAAAAGAGGTTGCCCAAACATTGGGAGGGAATCAGCAAACATTTCTTATAAAAATAGGAGTTCCGCTGATGTTAAGAACAGCTAGCCCTAATATTTTACTGTACCTGCTGTTTGTCGTGGGGGCATATGAAGTGCCATTGTTGGTTGGTAGCCAACGTATTCAGATGGTTTCAGTATTGGCAGTGCGGAAGTTTCAGCGGTTTAACCTACATGATATTCCTGAAGGATATGCGATCAGTGTAGCGTTCACAGTATTGTTGTTGGGGTGTATTTGGGGGCTTGTAAAATTGAATAAAAAGCATGTTTAAGAAAGGGGTACTGCTGATTGTATTATTGGGTATTCTATTGCCTTTTCTGCTGATGGGGTTACTGTCTGTCAGTAAAGGGTGGTTCTATCCTGATATTTTCCCTAAAAGCTTTACACTTGGACATTGGCAGTTGCTTTTGCACCAAGAAAGTGAGTTACAGCAAAGTTTACTGCTTTCGTTATTGATGGCTTTGGGAGTGGCATCCGTTGCTACGTTGTTAGGATTTTGGGTAAGTAAAGAACTGGCTTATGCCAAACAGCGAAACACTTGGCTGCTGTTGGCTTACTGGCCTTTTGTTTTGTCACCTGTTGTGCTGGCAATCCTGTTACAACGGTTTTTTATTTATGCCGGATTGAGTGTCAGTTTTATAGGTGTTTCTCTTGGGCAACTGTTGTTGGCTTTCCCATATACCGTGATACTATTTCAGAGCTTCTGGAGTAATTATATACTTGAGCTGTATCAGCAGTCTGTCACATTGGGAGCGAGTACAGTACAGGTATTTCGTCAAATCCTATTACCGATAGCAGCACCCATTCTTCTGATCTGTTTCTTTCAGACATTTCTGATATCTTGGTTTGAGTATGGTCTTACACAGTTAATAGGGGTTGGTAAAATTAAAACACTGACCATATTGGTATTTAAGTATGTAAACGAAGCCAATATTTTCCATGCTGCATTGGCGTCTTTGCTGCTGATGCTACCACCTTGTCTGTTATTGTGGTTGAATAAACGATTTGTGTTTTCAAAACTGGTTTGATGCTGAGGGTAAATTCAATTGAAAAGCGCTTTGATAAGCAGGATGTACTGAAAAAAATATCATTCAGTCTTTCAGAAGGAGAGGTACTGGCAGTGCTAGGAAAGTCGGGCTGTGGTAAAACAACTTTGCTGAAAGTATTGGCAGGCTTGGAGTCTCAAGATTTAGGAGAAATCAGTTGGGACAATCAACCGGTTCACCAGTTGTCTGCTGCTGAACGGGAAATGGTATATGTTTTTCAGGAACCCATGCTATTTCCACATTTAAATGTGTTTGAGAATATCGCTTTTGGGTTACGAATCCGAAAGTATTCTGAGACTGAGGTTCAGCAAAAAGTAGACAGAATGATTATGGAGCTAGCGTTGGAGGGACATGAGCGAAAGTTGCCAAGTCAGCTGTCAGGAGGACAGAAACAGCGAGTAGCTTTTGGAAGGGCTGTGGTATTTAGTCCTAGGGTTTTGCTCTTGGATGAACCTTTTGCAAGCCTAGATCCTCAGACACGAAGTACAATGCAGCAGGTTTTCCTGAAAGTAGCCCGTGATTATCAGATAACAGCACTTTTTGTAACACATGATGTCAAGGAGGCTTTGGTGATAGGAGATCAGTTTGCCTTAATGGAAGATGGGCAATTCACTGTCTATAAAGACAAGGAGACATTTGTGAAAGACCCTGTAACAGGTGTACAGCGTGAGTTGTTGTTTTGGAAAGAAATTGAACATAAAAGCATAGAGATACGATGAGTGAGCAGAACTTTGAACATATCGAATCAGTCTATTGGGTGTTTACACAGCTTTGTAATGATAAATGTGACCATTGCTATAACCTGTCGGGACCACAAGGGGCTAGGATTAGTGAGGAGGATTGCCTGAGAATCGTAGACAATCTTCCTGAAAGTATGGGAAGGCTGATTTTGTCTGGTGGAGAACCACTGGCAGAACGTAAAAAGCTTTATGCAATTCTGGATAAGTTGAAAGAACGGTATCAAGGGCGGGTACAAGTAATGTTGCAAACCAATGGAGACCTGTTAACAGGTGAAATTTTGGATACCTTGATAGAAAAGGGGATTTCCCGTTTTGATATAGCAAGTATTGATCGCTACCACAAGTATGCGGGAGCTAAGCTGGAAGAACTTGCTAAATTATTTGAATCCAGGGGCGTAAATGGAGAAAACGAAGCGCCATTGGTGGAGAAAGATACTTACCTTTCTGCGTTTCCGCTAAGTTGGGGGCATTGGGGTGCGACAGAAGATATGTGGTTGGGAGGTAACTGGGCTAGAGGAAGAGCGATGCAGAAGAACATTTGGAAACAAGATCCAAATCATAATTTCTGTGCCATTCTTTCAGGAGGGATTGGTTTTTTGACTGGAGGAAAAGATATACCACAGGAAATATCAATTCAGCTTTGGCAAATTAACCCATGTTGTCCGGGAACCAAAAAGCCAATTGGTGATGCAAGAGAGGAGAAAGTAAGTGATGTATTGAAAAAAGTGGCTCAGTCTGAAGTGTTTCAAAGGATCAATGAGGGAGATCCATTTAGGATGGGAGAAAGTATTGGGGTCACTGAAGAATATGCCCGTAAACGGACTGAGGTATTGCAGAATGTATGTCTTTGGTGTGATGAGTTTTTTGAGAAACACTATGATATAGCCAAAATGGAGAAAAGATGTAATGGCTGCTCTTCTCATTCAGCATGATGAAATAATAGCAAACAAAATAAAAGGGGGACAAGGTAAGTTGTCCCCCTTTTTTATTTGACCAAGCGGGTCGGTTTTTTACGTATGTGCTTTTGTGCTTTAGGGTTACGGTAACAAGTAATTACCTCTTTGCCTCTCACCACGACAGCTATATACCTACATTTTTCTATGAGTTCATGGTCAAGGAATTCAGGAAAGCTTTTGCTGTCACCCATATAAAATTGGAGACCTTGTTTACGGATAACTTTTCCATAAGTAAGTACGACTTTGATCATTTCATCGCTGATGCCCCTCTGACTGCATCGTTGTTCTGAGTGGGAGGTGTGGAGGAATACATTGGTTAAGTATTTACTCATATGGAATGCCTCAGCCCTACAGCTGCAATCATGTGCCCGCAAAATCAGCAGGTGCTGGTGGCGCTTTGAGGTAACAGATTCTTGATAAAAGGGACTGACTGTCATAACTATTCGTATTTAGGGTAAACGATTGGTTAGCTTTTATCAGAGAAGTCTAACAGTTATTGACGCAAATACCTTTTGCCTGAAATGTATCATCAGCATGTTGAAAAATAGGATCAGCTAAAAGAGTTGACTATGGAAGGAATGAAAAATTGGTAATTGGAAAATGCTGAAAAAGTCTATGGTCCTTTGGCAAAAGCAGTAGCTAATATTAGGTGTTGTTATCTAATGATAGTGATTTTCAGGCAGTATTAAAAGGTTGTGTGACGGGGTAAGGATGTAGGCTTTGAATAAAAATAAAAGAATGCAATAGAATAATACCCTGACGGAATTTAACCGTACAGGGTATTTGGTATATAGTTTTTAGCTAGATAATTCCTCTTGATTTCAGCTCGAAAAAACACTTTGTGGTAGCTTGTACATCTGCCATGGCATTATGGGCACCATCAAAGTTGTGTCCGAACAACTTAATATACAGCTCTTCAAGCTTAGGCCATTTGTATGTACCGTAATTCCCTTCAATTCCCACAAATTCGCAGGTTGAAAGCATAGTACAGAAGAGTGCTGGGTAATGAACCTTTTGGTTGAGCCTCAAAAATTCACAATTGACAATAGGAAAGTCAAAGTTGATGTTATGGGCTACCATCATATCAGCTTTCAGGATCATTGCTTCCAGCCGATGCATGGCGTCCTTTACAGGAATTCCATCTTTCATGGCACGTGCATGACTGATACCATGTACTGAAGCAGCACTGGCATCAATGCTAAAACCTATTGGCTGTATAATGGTCTGATACTCTTCCATAATTTGACCTTGTTCATTGGCCAAAATACATCCCAATTGGATGATGCGAGGCCAGTTCTGGATATCATTTTCTGAAACCATCCAGCTTTTTGGTAATCCGGAGGTCTCTGTATCAAAGAAGAGATAATTCATGTTGTTCTTATTTTAAATGGGTAAAAAAGTTTGTGATGCTAATCTCGGTGGGGAGGACGTAATTGAAGTACGGACTGAAATAATAGATTAAAAAAGTGCGGTGATCTGTACATTTCCTACATGGGCTACGGGCTGTTCAGGAGATTTTCGCCCATTGTAGTTTAAGCTGATTTGTAAGCCATTGGCAAGACGTTGCTGGCAATTGACACCCCAAAGGTAATTCTTGCCAGGCTGTAGTGCTTCCATTATTTCATAAGCGACAGGCGTATTGGTATCTCCATTGAAAGCAATTTCAGTCAGTTTGAAACTGGTAGAGATCATGGTAGTAGCTGCTTTAGCCCACCTTATTTCAGAGCCTGCTTCCCAAAAGGTACTCAGTAAGGTATCGTTGGATTCTGTCTGAATAGGACTTTGCTTGTTTTTATAACTTGTCAAGGCCGTTATTCTGAAGCTACTGCCAAGTTGCCATGCCAGCTCTGGTGCGATTTCGTATTGATTGATGATATAGTTACGGTCGCTGATGTAGTCGGATTTACTCTCACTTTCTTTTAAAGCGGTACGGCAAAGTACTGACCAGCCTGCTGCCATGTTCCATCTTGATGTGAGGTTTTGTTCGTTGTAAAGCCTTTGTTCAAAGCCATTGGTCAGCAATTGCTTTTGGTTTCTGTTGAGCCATTGGAAATCAGCACTGAATTTTGGGTTGGCACGATTGAAAAATACGGTATGCTGAAGCTGTAACTTTTGTGAAAGTAGATCTCTTTCAGGAATGTTGGATAGCCAAGGACTAAAGCGTTGTACAAAACTTCCTGAAGTCACTTTACGGTCTGATATAAATGAAAACTGCTGCGTAAATCTTGCTAATAGTGGCTTCAGCCCCGTAGCATTTTTCCACTCTTGAGGCATCTTGAGTTGTAGGCGGTAGTTAAAACTGGACGCATATGCAGGCAAGTACTCAGTGGTTGGGGTGTAAAACTTGGCATAATTACGTTCATCAGGGTTGATAGCCTCAAAGAACTCTTCCAAATCTTGTTCTCCATCTCCATTTAGGTCACGCCAAGTGTGAGTACCTCTTCCATTTTCAACTTTGACATAGATAAACTCACGTTTCAGCTCACGGCTAGCAGATGTGGAGAAGGTCAGGTTGGATTGTATGTTTTTCTTCCATGCAGTTGCTCGCCAGTCAATTCTACTGGTAAAGTAATTTTCATGACGGTTCTCTGCATCCCTGAAGTTGTCCACTTCACGGTAGGTAACCTGCAAGTTGAGGGATTGTGTTTTACCATTATATCCCGTATTGACCGTAAGTGTATTGGCATTTGTATTTTTGGTCAGGATGCCATTCTCTGGCCCCATGTCTTCTCGAAGCGCATAATCAATACGAAACTGCCATTTTAGGCTGTCTCCGTTTTCCAGATAGAAACGGTGTTCTCTGTAATTCATGGCGGTACTGATAATAGAATCCGTTTCGGTATTAGTTAGCAAGTTTCTGTCATCTGTGAAACGATAACCCGGAACTATGATGTTGTTTCGCCAAGCAATTTCAGAAGCAACCCTTTTCCATTCAGCATGTGTATCGGTCATGCTGTTGTTCAGTAAGAAGAGTTGGTTTTGCCATTGAATATTTTTCCATGTATTAGATGTACTGGCAGTATGTTGCCATCCATCAGAATGGTCGCCTCGCTTACGTTTAGTGACATCGTAACTAATTTTTTGTTGGTTATCTTTATTGAGCTCAATACTTCCCGAAAGGATTTCTTCTCTAGCAGAGGCAACATTAGTTGTGAGTCCCCAATTCCTGTCAAACTCAACAGAACGAAACCTGTCAATTGGTGTAAAAGCAGCTTCATCTATTTCGGCTGTTGCTTGAGTACTCCATTTCCATTTAGAATTTCCTATTGCCCTTTTTTCACTTTTAAAACCTGTTTTTATGGCTTTTCCTGCTTTTTGGGTTAAGGACTCATCAGCAAAAAGATTACTGTTTTGTTCAGAATAAGCTATCTCTGTCCAAATTGTCTCATGCTTTGATAATGCAAGTTGGGCACCTGCTGTTACCATTCGTTTTCTATTGGGAGGGGTGAGTTTTCGAATAGGAACATAATTTCCTTGTGCTTTCCCTTCAACAGGTGCAACCCATCGGTAAACTCGACCTACAGCTGTAATTTCATCCAGAATGTAATTGCCATTTCCTTGCCCCACTTCTGTGAAAGATACTTGCAGTAATGGACTGTTACCCGCTTCAGCTTTGGTTAGTGTCTGGTGTGTATTGCCATTGTCATCTACTTGATCTGTATAGGTGTACAGTACTCTATTGGCGTCAAATGTATCAACAGTGTCAATAGCAGGCGCTAAAGCTTGCTCGTTTCCAGCTTGAGAAAGAATACGTTTGTCTTCTTCTGATAATGAAAAAAGGAGTGGGGCATTCTTGTTGTCTCCTTCCTGATACACATTGACAAATGTATTGAGCTTTCCGAATTGCTGGTAATGGCTCGCTTGCTGTATACTTCTACTGTATTGTTGTACGGCATATTCATAATCAATACGGATTCTGGAATATTGGGTAATAGGAACCTTACTTGTAAAAGTGACTTCAGCCAGATTGTAGTCGATAATATAATCAGCATTGAATCCCCGTTCCAATAAATTACCATCTACATAGACCTTTTCAGATCCAGCGATGACAATTACATAAGTTTCATTTTCCGGTCCGCTGAGTCTGTATGGTCCCTGAACACCTTCCTGTGCTTCAAGCTGTTCAGAGCGAAATTGTCCCTTTGCGATTGATATTCCAGCTTTTGTAATAGCGGAAACTTTTGATGTATCACTACCAACAGTTACCACAACTTGTCCTCCTTGAACATTCTTATTGAAACGTAGGAATTCAGATTGTTCATTCTTGAGAATGATATCGCCAGCAGCCAATGAGGCGTATTTATGCCGAAGCTGGAGATACACTTTGTCAAAATCCTGAATTTGTTGGGTGTTTCCTTCGGGTTGAAGCGGAATATTCTGATCTGTGATTGTAGCAGTCAGTTCTATATCCTCATTTAACTTTCCATCGAGTTGAAGATTAAGCCCTGAGTTAATCAGTACATCCTGTCTGTTACCTACAGAAATTCCTCTGCTTATGCTGCCTGTTTTTTGGATTCCTTCGGTATGAAAAATTTCTTCTCTTTCCTCTCCAAATGAAATTGGCTGAGTAGTTTCATGCTCTTCAATAGGGTGTTCCTTGGCATATTTTCCTTCTTCATAATCCTTTTGAGACCTTAGTGAATAAGGTTTTTCTAATGAAGGAGGAAATACCCTATAGGAGATCAGTATCGAGTCCTTGGTATTGGAAGTTAGGGAGTCTGTTAATCCTTTGAAAACAAAAGCATCTTCAGATAGTGAATAGACTATTTGGGGAAGTTGTGTTCCTTTGGAGTACTGTAGAACCTTTATGCTGGAAGGTGAAACAGATAGCGAATCGAAGGTAAAAGGAACAGCTGTTACAGGAATCCACTTCTTCCTCAAATTAGAGAAAGGCGTATCCTGAGCAATTCCCTTTTGCCATATCATTAAACACAGAATAAGGGTCAGAAAACAAAAGTGATAGATTCTCGCCAAAAAAACTTCCTTTTAGTATAGCCAAGTTTGAAATATGCAGTCAAAAGAATAATCCCAACCTTTTGGGTTGGGATTCAGTGTAGACTGAATTGCCTACAAAGTAAATAAATCTTAAATGCTTCAAAAAAAATTAACAAACAGGGAGTGCCATTATACCCCTCTACAGTACCGTTTCATTTCCAATTGGGCAGAAAGGCTTCCGAGCTTTGCCGCCTTTTCCCAAAATGAACAAGCTTCTCCTTTTTTCCCTGTTTCAAACAGGCACTTACCATGAATGTTGTATACTTCACCTCTCTCTGGACGCATAAACTCAGCCCATAAGCAATCTTTGAGAGCATCTCCGTACTTGTGTTCCTTACAAAGCAGTTTGGCTCTGGTATAATACACTTCAAAATGTTCTTCAGGGACTTCTTTCGGTGAAATGACCACTGCATAGGCAGAGCCGTATTTTGATTTATAACTTTCAGTTGCAATATGTGTGGCTTTATTCAGGTAGTTGATACTGACATCTGTTTCCCTGAATTCTTCATCATATAAATGTGCTAACTCAACATATACTCTCAGGTTTTTGGGTTCACGCATGAGCCAGTATTCCAAAGCACCAACAGCTTCCATATTTCGGTCAAGGTACTTGAAACTCATTGCCATATAGTAAAATAAATCTCCCGTAAGCTCACGCATGCCATTGTCTCGCATAGGCTGTAAAAGGAACAGCACTTTTTTATAATTACCTTGATTAAAAGCTTCGGCAGCTTTTTGCTTGAGGTCATTGAGGGCTTGGTATTTCATCCTTACCCCATAGATTTCAAACTCAGGGTACTGCCGTAATATGGTGTTGACTTCCCATATTGCTTCACCTAATCGCTCTTCACCAATCAATTCTTGTGCACGAGCAAAGGTTGAGTCTCGTCTTTCAATGGTGGCTTGGTACTCCTGTTCTTTGAGGTATTGTCTGAGTTGTATCAAGGCAAAAACACAAATCATAAATGCCAGTACAGACATGATGATCCATTTACGAGCTGCTTGATCTTCTCGTAAGAGCTCTTCTCTACTTAAGGCACTGTCAGTAGCACTATAACCAGTTTGGTTAAATGGATACGAATAGTAGGTAGAGGAAGAAGTAGTTGCGGAGCATGTAGCTGAGTGTTTAAACTGAGAATAACTCAAATGGAGGTCATATAGCGCTCGCTGTGCTTCATTTGATAGCACTTGGTAAGCAGCTAGTATTTCCTTGAACTTTTCTTCAGAATGTAGGTTGTCGGGGTTCTTGTCCGGATGATATTTAATCGCCAGTTTTTTATAGGCAGATTTGATATCCTTGTTGGCTGCATTCGGACTAACCTCTAGAATTTCGTAATAAGTATTCATACCACTTAGTTTTGGGCTACTATCGTGATGTGTAGTAATTGTCTGATATATACAGTTGGGTTAAGTTATTCTAGGTATATACGGATAACAGTACACTATAGTAGAAGCAAAAGATTATAAATAAGCTTCGTTAATAGAGTTTCTTGGATTAATGAAAAAGTGAAAGTTATGATGGTAACTGTGTGTTAGTGGCTGTGTACGCTAATTCCGTTTAGTAAATTAATTGGTCGAAATAAAAAAGGTACAATTCCTTGAAGTGATGGTTAACGTTGTTTGCTATGTAATTAATATACTAAAATCTGAAGAAATTAAAGAGTATAAAGCAATGAATTAATGCTGTATTAAGTTTCGTTAATAAAGAGGGATTACTAACGAGGGAACTATTCGTAGAAAAGTAAAATCATTTCTTATTCAATGAATATATGTAATATTTGTGGCGAAAAATTAAATTAGTACAAAACAGAATGATCATTTCGATATGGTTATTTGATGAAGCTTGTTAGGTGCTATAAATAAAAAGGTGGAGAACAATGTGTGTGGCGAAGAAGCTTCTATATTGAGTTACCTCTTCGGATAATAATATTTATCTTTGATTAGATATAAAACCAAATAACATAATAAGACAACCACCATTAAAAATCTAAAAATGGATCAAGAGATTAAAGCAAAAGTGGATCAGTGGCTTGAAGGAAGCTATGATCAAGATACCAAAAACGAAATCAAAAGACTGCTACAGGATAACCCTACTGAAGCAGCTGACAGCTTTTACAAAGAATTGGAGTTTGGTACAGGCGGCCTGAGAGGTATCATGGGCGTAGGTACCAACAGAATGAATAAATATACAATAGGTATGGCAACTCAAGGATTAGCCAATTACCTGAAAAAGACAGTTGGTGGTCAGGAAATGAAAGCGGCAATCGCATATGACAGCCGTAATAACAGTGATTATTTTGCTGAAGTGACAGCTAAAGTATTTGCTGCCAATGGTATCAAGGTCTATCTTTTTGATTCATTGAGACCAACTCCTGAACTGTCATTTGCTATCCGTCATTTAGGTTGTCATACAGGGGTAGTACTTACAGCTTCCCACAACCCAAAAGAGTACAACGGTTATAAGGCGTATTGGGCTGATGGCGGACAGTTGGTACCTCCACATGACAAGAATGTCATTACTGAGGTACAGCAAATCCATTCCATCGAAGATGTGAAATGGGAAGGCAATGAAGATCTGATTGAAAAAATCAGTAAAGAAGTGGATGAGCCTTATTTGGAAATGCTGGAAGGTAATGCGATTTCTCCTGAGACAATCAAGGCTGAAAAAGATTTGAAAATCGTTTTCACATCAATTCACGGTACTGGTATTGTGATGGTGCCAGAGATTCTGAAAAGATTAGGTTTTGAGAATGTACACGTTGTTGAAGAGCAGAAGGAGCCAAATGGAAACTTCCCAACGGTAGTTTATCCTAACCCTGAAGAAGCTGAAGCCTTGAGCATTGCTCTTAAACAGGCAAAAGAACTGGATGCAGATATTCTTTTAGGTACTGACCCAGATGCTGACAGAGTAGGTATTGCTATCAAGAACCATAAAGGCGAATGGGTACTTTTGAACGGTAACCAAACAGCTGCGTTGCTTTTCAATTATGTAATTGAGAATCGAAAAGCGGAAGGACTAGCAAAGGACAATGACTTTGTTTGTAAGACCATTGTGACAACAGACCTGATAGATGAGTTTGCTAAGCAACAAGGAATGGCTTGTTACAATGTTTTGACGGGCTTCAAGTTTATTGCAGAGGTAATCAAGGAGAAAGAAGGTAAGGAAAACTTCATTATTGGAGGTGAGGAATCGTATGGATACTTGGTAGGAGATGCAGTTCGTGACAAGGATGCAGTTGCCTCAGCGGCCATGATCTGTGAGATGGCAGCACATGCCAAGCACCAAGGGAAGTCGCTGTTCGATCAGTTGATTGATATTTATGTGAAGTATGGCTTCTATAAGGAAAAGCTTATTTCTATTACCAAAAAAGGAATGAGTGGTGCTGAGGAAATTGCCACTATGATGAAAGAACTGAGAGCAAATCCTCCTGCGAGTATCAATGGCTCTGAACTACTCGAAGTTAGAGATTACCAGTCAGGTATTGCAAAGAATATTAAAACAGGTGAGGAAACGGCAATTGACTTACCAAAATCAAATGTATTACAGTTCTTTACAGCCGACGGCTCAAAAATCTCTGCACGTCCATCAGGTACAGAACCGAAAATCAAGTTCTATTTCAGCGTTAATGCCAAGCTAGACAATAAAGCGGACTTTGATAAAGTGGATGCTGACTTGAATGATAGAATAGAAGGAATTATTGCAGATATGAAACTGAGATAATTTGCTTTTAAGTTATAAAGCAGTAAAAAACCTCTGGTATAGTGCCAGAGGTTTTTTTATATCTGCTAGTGAGAAAGTTTCTATTTGTCCTGAACAACGTCATCCAGCATCCGCATGCTGCGACTTTCAAGATCCCTGTCAGATATAGTATTGGAAGATCTTGTAGCTCTGTTGTTCAGACGCCATTTCTCTTCTTCTTTTACTTGCTGATAGTAGTCTTTGATTTTAAGCCATTCTTCAATTGGAATGACCACGGCAGTAACATCACCTTGATCATTGTTTATAAATTCTAGCTCTTTTACCATAGCGTATTTGTATTGGGTATTAACACAATCCCTTCAAAACAGAATTAAATAATTAAAAAGTGTCTGAAAGGTAAAGAACATCAGGCTTTTGTATCCTGTAAGCCTAGTCTTATAACTGCAAATACAATCATATCTTATGTAAAGATAAAATACAATTTAATATTAAAAAATTAATGAATAGTAGTGATTAAATTTTTGGTTATTGTTTGATCAACTTTAGAATAATTTTTTCATGTTGGTCTATAGCCTGCAAAACGGAAGGACCTTGAGGGAGCGGAACTGGCAGTCTAAATGTGGTAAATCCCTCTTCGAACATCTGTTTTTGCTCCAGAATAACTCTCCCGTGTAGGTCCATGACTTGAATGATCAGTGATGTGGATGAAGGTGTATAGACTTGTAGTGCAAGCTGATCTTGAGAAACGGGATTTCCTGACAAGTTGGTAACTGACAGACCATTTTCCTGATTACTGACTTTTACTATTGGGGAGTATTCAAAATCGCTGTTGAAATCTTGCTGTCTTAGCCGATAATAGGATACACCTCCAAGGGGAAATCTATCATTGAATTCATAGTCAATTCGGTATTGGGTATTGCCATTTCCTTCTACCTTTCCAATAACTTCAAAGTTGGCGCCATCAGCTGAACGTTCAACTTCAAAAAAATCATTGTTAACCTCAGATGCAGTTGCCCATTTTAGCAGGATACCGTCCACAGTAAAATTAGCGGAAAAGAAAATCAATTCAACAGGTAATATGGCTGCAGGTGCTACCAAAGCTGTTGCAATCTCAGTTGTGATACTGGTATTGAACTGAAGTTCTGTCAATGCATCAATCAAGGATGGATTGATTTCTCCATCGATGGGAGTGTCTTCATTGTCAGGTAGCGTAATTCTTTGTGTTAGCTCATCACTTTGTGCAGTATTGGCAGTCGATGAAATCAAAGTGCCTTCATTGATGATTTCTGTGAATTCTCGGCTGAAAAGATTTCCAACTATAAGAATGCTTCCTTCCCCTGAGTTTTCGAGGGTATTCTGATTATTGATATTCTGACCTTCTCTAATACTTAAATCACCTAAAACAATCAGAACACCATTGTTAATGACTTTACTGACTTTGACACCTCCACCGCCTGTACCGCCGACAGATTGAGTTACCTCCATATTGCCATTGACGATTACCACGTTGTTTTCTGCAATATTCAGTTCTGAACCAATAATAGAAAGATCACCTTCATCCATCTGTTGTTTGGTGATGAATACATTGTTGACATCATTGATTAGTCTGTTTTGTGTAATGACCTCTGGCAAGACAATAATACCTCGGTCTCTGATGTCAGGAATATCTTGTGCATAACCCTGAAACGGAAATGCAAGACAGAAGAAGACTAAAGGCAGGAGTAAGGTAAATGTTTTCATAGCAGTGTAGTGTTTGATAGGGAAGTTGTATTGAAAGTGTTTGTAATGATTTGATTACTAATTCATAAGGAAGGGGAGGAGTAGTTGAGAGACTCCTGATATATTTACCGAAGTTAAGGGATGTATTTTTCAAAAAATATGATTTTTCTTATTGAACAAAAAAAGCCAGACCTGTTTAACAAGTCTGGCAATGGAAATGGAGTGTGTGCGTGTTTAGCGTATAATTTTAATGGATTTCTTTTGATCCTTTGAGTAAACCGTAAGGACCATTATGCCTTTAGAAAACTTGTTGTGAGGGATTGTAAATAGTGATTGTCCTTGTTGAGCTGAGATTGTTTGGTGATACAATACAGTTCCATTAATATTCATCAGGCTAATTTGCATGTCCTGTGTATCAGGAGAGTAAAGTTGAATTTTTAGGTGACCTTGTGTTGATGTATTATTGGCTAGGGCTTTAATGTTCCACTTTTCAGGTTGGGTATGGTTTACCACAAGGTGAAAGTATTCAAAAGCACCATTGTAATCCACTTGCTTTAATCTGTAGAATAAATTTCCGTTAAGGGTTTCAGCGTCAAAGTAGCTGTAGTCAATGCGTTGTTGAGCTGTTCCATTTCCCTCCACAAAACCAATAGAGGTAAAGTGTTTGCCATCAGTTGAGCGTTGAATTTCGAAGTAATCGTTGTTGACTTCAGAAGCAGTAGCCCATGTCAGGTGTACTCCACCTTCGCTGTTCGGTTGAGCACTCATGAATATCAATTCAACTGGAAGTACAGAATTTCCTGTCTTTTCATTTGCCTCAAGTATAAGATTGTATAACTCTGAGTCATCTCCTTCAATTGAAGATGTATTCTTGGGTGAGTTACCTTCAATGTCGCCACCTGTACTGTTGACGTTTTCAGCATAAATATTACCACCAGTGTTGTCTGTGTTTGACTGTGGACCGGCTTTAGAGTCTGTGTATGTTCCAAAAGTAACAATGCTGCCGGAAGTATTGTCGATGTTTACATTTCCTTGTTGAGATACGATAATATCACCATAAGCGACAATATAATTACTGTTATTCACCTCACCCAAGTTGTTGACCTGAATACTTTCAGTAACTACTAAGGCTCCGTTAGCTCCAATATTTACGGTAGCACCATCAACAGAAAAGTTACCATTCACCAACAATACCCCTTCTATGATCAGCGTGGTACCTGACCCGATAATAAGGTCGCCATCATGATAGACATATTGGTCACTTGCCATGACTTGTGTTGGGGTGTGTGAAGTGGCAGGAGTTTCACTCTCACCAGGGTTTGTGATAAAAATACTGTCATTGGAAGTGGAGGACGAAGGGGCTCCTTGTACTAGGTCTTGCCATGTTGTGGCTATAGTCCAATTACAGCCATCTAAACATCCGCCAGCATTACTTCTATAGGTAGACTGTGCTGAAACTAATTGAAATGATAATATTGAAACGATAGTAAATAGGATCTGTAATTTTTTCATAGTGGTAATAGTTTGCTGATTCACAGGTGGTGGAGGTGGCAGATATTCGTAGATTTATGTGAATTGGTTTTCCTCTGTAAGAATATCCGGATATTTGTATAGTTGAATAGTAAATGTGCTTAAGTGTCTGTTTCCCTTACGCATAATCAAATGTGCTAGTAAACAAATTTTAATGTAGGCGTCATAATCACTTTTCATTACATATGAAAGAAATAGGAGGTGTTGGGGTTAGGTAGGAGGAAATGTATCGGAAAAAAGGCAAAGTAATCTTCTAGAAGTTAAAAGAGGGTTGAAGAATGTCACTTTATGTAAAGCACTAGCTTTGAAAAGTGATATTGTGAAGAAGCTTTAATTTGTAATTTATTTTATCAAAAAAGTTGAAATTATTTGTAAATCAGGGATTTTTCTGTTGAAATATATTTAATAATACCTGTGATTTCAGGTGGCGAACCAGAAAATATAGGTGCAGATCTGTGTGATTTTTGAAAATACAGTCAGTAAAAAGCAGGTTTTAGCTAGCGTTTTTTATTAAATATCACTTTGTAAGAATTCTAGATAGTTTTAGGTATAAACAAAAAATCCAACTTTGTACAGTTGGATCCTTTTTGATAGCAGGGATAGAGATGTTTTTATGGTTTGATGATTTTTATACTGTTGCTATAACCGTTGGTCGTGCTGTGAAGAATAAAAAGTCCTTTGGGAACTTCAGAGAAAAGCTCTAGCAAGGTTGTACCTGAAGGAACCAATACCTGATTTTCATGGACGAGTGTACCATTGATGCTCACCACCCTAAAATGAAAATACTGACTGATTGGACTGTAAATTTGTACCTGTAAAGTGCTGTTGGTAATCGGGTTGCCCGAAAGGTTCTTGACTTCCGTTGCTGTACCTTCCAAATCTCTTAATGAAATTGTGAAAAGTTCAAATTGTCCATTGTAATCCACTTGTTTGAGTCGGTAATACAACGTTCCTTTTGGTGGCTGTTCGTCTGTAAATTCATAGTCAATTCTGGTTTGGCTGTTACCACTTCCTTCAATAGCTCCAATCACCTCAAAGCTTTGACCGTCGGTTGAGCGTTGTATTTCAAAGTAATCATTACCTTCTTCTGAGGCAGTTGCCCAAAAGAGCTCAACTTTTCCATCCTGATGTCTGGCATTGAAGAAAATAAGTTCAACAGGTAGTACAGTGACATAATTGATATTGGAAGCTACCTGATCGCAGCCTGTTCCTGTACAGTTGACAGTCATTCCTGAATCATCTTTTCTTTCAACAGTGAAGTCAATATAGTACTGAAGTGTACCTCCACCTCCTGATATATCAGTTCCAGTGGGAGCATCTGTAAATTGGTAGGAGGCAGGGGAGTTGAAGTCTCCCGTTGGAGTAAAGCCCGTAAGTTCTTCTCCCGGATCAAGAACTCCATCACCATTATCATCCCTGTAGAGGTTGATATCTGTAACGTTCACTTTGTCAGTATCCACTGACGTGACGTCCCAATTGATATCAGCTGAGCCATTGCCTGTTGCATCAGTGAGTATGGCAGTGAAGTTCTCTACTCTTACCGAAGTGCTGATTGTACCTGTATCATCTACTCCTCCTGCACATGAGATATCATCAATTTCACCAGCAAGATATTCAACGAAATCACCGTCACCAAAAATGGCATCTCCATCACCATTGAGGTCTTTCAATATATAAATCTTAGGCAGGTTGCTATTCCCCATACCTGTATTGACAATGATACCGTCACTTCTAGGACAGCCGTTGTCGTCTTCAATAATTACTTCAGAACCTTCAGGTAAGAGGAGGTAGTTGTCGTTAGAATTGGATGCATTCATGACAAAATAACCACTGGGTTCAATGGTAAAGGAAACGGGAATGTCAATGGGGGTGAGATCAACCACAATGTCCATATTGCCACTGGTGGCACCTACATAGCTGCTAGTGATATTTATATAGGCTCTTGTACAGCTACTGCCTGCTCCAGAAGTATAATAGTTAATCACATCTGTGAGTGGAAAATCTTCAGCTTGATTGGGGTTGGCACCACCGCCAGTGACGGTATAGGCACAAGCGTTGGAAAAGTTAGGGAATAAGAGGTAACAGTCAGGGTCTGTAGTAGGGCAGTTTAAAACACCTGCTCCAGTTACATTATCCAATATTTGTGGGACACCACTTGAATAGTCAAAACTATTCGTAATAGTTAATACACCATCTATATCCATTCCGGCATCGGAGTTCATCAGGAATAAGTCACTGACAATGACTTCACCACCACTGTTGATTGTCATGATTCCATTATCAAAGGATAATTGCTGTTCAAATGTCACTTTGCCACTGACTTCAATATCTTTTCTATTTTGAAAAGCCACGTCATCAGTAAAGGTCAATTCCACTCCACTTTCTACCACTATCAGGTTATAACTGTTGTTCCAATCGTTTATAGTAAGACCATTTATCGTCAAAAAGTCATTCAAGTCAGTATATGTATCTGTACATGTTCCGCTCACTGTTATGGTTGGTGGTGTAAGGGTTACTGTACAACTTTGTGTATAGCCATTTATAGAAAGAAAAATACAGCAGAAAATGGTGAGGGGAATGATATAATGCCCTTTCATATTAAGTGAAAGGCGTATAAGTGATTTCATACAGTTACAGTTGTTTAGTTGGGTAATAGATAGTGGAAAGGGGATAGGTTGGTGTTTTTTGAGGGCTATAGGGTGTTTCAAGTTTTTATGTAAACATTCACAAACTGTATTTTTGTTCCAATGGGAGAGATTGGTTATGGGTTGTTATTGTTGTGGTGAATGAAAAAAAGCCGACTTCTCTTTGAAGAAATCGGCTTTCAATTTTGACCTGTGATTAGGCTATTGTTTTATTATTTTCAGTGTCTTTTGGAAGTCATTGGCAATAACCTGTAGTAAGACAATTCCCGGAATAATCCTGTCTGAGCCTATTGTCAGTAAGGTTACCCCTGTTGGTACAGTTCTCTGTTCAGAGTGCAGTATTGTACCGTTTTGTCCGATCAGGTTGAACCATACTGTTTGAGAAGTCGCACTATAAACCTGAAGTTTGAGCTCTTGTCCACTCATCGGGTTGCCTGACAGGTTGGTGATATCAAGGTACTTGTCTGCACTGTCTTTGATAAACAGGTTGAAATACTCAAACTTGCCATTGTAATCTACTTGTTTCAGACGGTAATAAACTGTGCCTTTAGGAGCATTAGTATCTATAAACTCATAGTCTATTCTTGCTTGACTATCTCCGTTTCCATTAACAGAACCAATGATTTCAAAGTTTTTGCCATCAGTGGAACGTTGTATTTCAAAGTAGTCATTGTTTACTTCTGATGCGGTTGCCCAAGTAAGCATAACATCAGAAGATTGACGTTTAGCAGAAAAGAAGATCATCTCCACAGGTAGAATTGTAGTACACTTACCTGACTGAGAAGATGTATACTCCTGTCCGTTGACTGTTAGTTTACCAGTAGCACCTGATTGTATGTCAATTTGTACCTTGATATCTCCACAGTCAAAGTCACCATAAATATTGACATTTTGTGTACTGTTCTTCTCAAGAGTTATGTACCATTTGAATCCACTGTTATCTGGAAATGTAAAAGTCTCACAAAAGTATATGTTGATATCTTCAGTATCACCTTGTTCTACAGTAGCTGTAAATGTGTTACTGATACTAACATCACCTTTGGTAATAATTGTACTACCACCCTCCATGTCGATATTCTTCATGCTAATAGCTCCACCTGTTCCATCAAGGATTACTTGTTGTCCATCATAGATAGTGAGGGTTCCTTTCATGCTTGTGTCAATGGTATAGTTACCACTTGAAGGTGCTGAGTTGTCAACAGTGTAACTTCTATCACATGGTGCCAAATAGTTGTTTTTACTCAACCAGTCAGCTAATTCTGGATCAGGATCATATGCACCAGCAGAAATGGAACCATCTCCATTTATGAAAGTGGAACAGCTTCCACAGTCGTCATATTTAGCCCAGTCAGGGATTGATAATGTCCCTCCAATTTCAAGATCTCCGTTAATCAGAGTGAGGTTAGCACCACCACTGTTGATAATTGTAAAGTCACAATAAGACTTGAATTCCCCTTCCAAGATAGCCCCTTCACCAATTTCAGCATTATTGACCTCAATGTACGAGTTTGGGTAGGCGTGAAGGTCACTGCTTCCACTATTTGTCAACGTAAATTTACCTGTAGTACAGCTAGTGCAATCAGAGCAAGGAGAGCCCACATACAGTTTACCATAGATTTCAGCAGTTGTTGAAATACTGAGGTCTCCTGTTACATTCATGGTGCCATTACTGCCAATAGTCAGTTTTTTTCCTCTCGAATCATCGATATTAACATCTGAATTGATTGTGATCTCACCATTAACTTCTAGCTCAAGATTCCATGGGTTGGTATCCCAGCTGTTAAAGGTGGCATGAACTCCTTCGTTGATTACAATGATATTAGCTCCTCCTGACAATACAGTTGATTTATCATAGGTACCATCACATTTTATGTATACAGTATTGCCTACAGTTTCAGTGCATTGGGAGTAGCCGAATGAGTAAGAAAGAATTAAAATTATTATTGTAAAAAGTTTATTCTTCATATAAAAAGTCAGTATAAGTATATAAATGCGTGCGCATATATAGAGGGAGAGTTGTATTTTTCTGAGAGAGAGGTATTTGAATTCTAAAATTTTGTGAATGAAAAAAGTTCAACCTTCACTGCGAAAGTTGAACTTGAATTACTTTTAATAAGGTATTGTTACTGCCTTATTAGTTTCAATGATTGTGAGAAATCGTCTGTTGCCGCTTGTAGTATAACCACGCCTGGATTGATATGTCCAATGTCAATAGTTAGCAGTGTATTACCACTAAATACTGTTTTTTCTTCTAAATAGTAGACCATCCCATTTTGACCAATCAGTTTAAACCAAATTACTTGATTAATAGGACTGTAGACCTGAAGTTTTAGGGAAGTACCTGTTACAGGATTGCCTGACAGGTTAAGAATACTCAATTCTCTCGCTGCATCACTTTTAATGATAAGTGGATAGTATTCAAACTGCCCATTGTAGTCTACTTGTTTCAATCGGTAATAAATGGTGCTTTTAGGAGCTTCTGTATCTATAAACTCATAATCTATTCTGGCTTGACTGTTTCCGTTTCCATTTACAGAACCAATGATTTCAAAGTTTTTACCATCAGTAGAACGTTGTATTTCAAAGTAGTCATTGTTTACTTCTGAAGCTGTCGCCCAAGTAAGCATCACATTGGAAGATTGACGTTTAGCAGAGAAGAAAATTAACTCTACAGGTAGTAGATTTTTACCTTCAAGCCAATCTTTTAGGCAGGGAGGGTTTGTCTGTTCTACAGAAATGCTTCCTGACCCACTGATTTTATTGCTTAAAGATCCTCCACTATCAGAACAACTTGTATCCCAAGTGTCAATGTTTAGTTCTCTACCAATTTCTAGTTCACCTTCAATTAAAGTAAGCTCTGATCCACCACTATTAGTAATTTTAAAGTCACAATAGACTTTCATTTTGCCTTCTAATGTCACTCCTTCTCCTATTTCTACATTATTGGCTTCAATGTAAGAGCCTGAGTAGGTGTGGATATTGCTACTTCCACTATTTGTTAAAGTAAACTGGCCTGTAGAACAGCTATTACAATCATAGCAAGGTGAGCCTACATACAATTCACCATAAATTTCAGCAGAAGTAGAAATAGTCAAGTCGCCTGAAACATTCATGCTGCCGTTGCTATTGATAGTTAGTTTTTTACCACCTGAGTCACTGAAGTTAACATCTGAGTTGATAGATACTTCTCCATTGACTTCAAGTTGCAAGTTCCAAGGACTAGTGTCCCAACTGTTAAAAGTGGCATGAACTCCGTCATTGATTACAATGATATTAGCTCCTCCTGACAATACAGATGATTTATCGTAGGTGCCATCGCATTTGATGTAAACAGTATTACCTATTGTTTCTATACATTGTGTATAACCAAATGTAGATGAGAATAATAGGAAAATGATGGTAAAAAATTTCTTCTCCATAAAAAGTTAGTTATGAGTGTTAAGTGCAAAATTGAGTGCGAATATATGGAGAGAAGATTGTATTTTTCTGAGAGGTAGTTGATTGAATTCTAAAACTTTGTGAATGAAAAAAGTCCAACCTTCACTGCGAAAGTTGAACTTAAATTACTTTTGATAAGATAATGTTACTGCTTGATCAACTTCAGTAATTTCGAATATTGACCTGTTGTAGCCTGTAATATAATCATTGCGGGATTGACATGCTCAATATCAATAGTGAGTAGTGTATTACCACTAAATACTTTCTTTTCTTCTAAATAATAGACTACCCCATTTTGACCAATTAGTTTAAACCAAATTGGTTGGTCAATAGGACTGTAAACCTGAAGTTTCAGTGTATTACCTGTTAGAGGATTCCCAGAAAGGTTAAGGATACTAAGGTCCCCTGCAGCATCACTTCTTACAATAAGTGGGTAGTACTCAAACAGGCCATTGTAATCCACTTGCTTGAGGCGATAATATATATTTCCGTTAGGTACTGTAAAGTCAGTAAATTCATAATCAATTCTAGCTTGGCTGTTACCATACCCCTCAACAGAGCCGATTATCTCAAAGTTTACTCCATCGGTAGAGCGTTGTATCTCAAAATAATCATTGTTTTCCTCAGATGCCGTCGCCCAGATAAGCAAGATAGAATTGGTTTGTTTCTTGGCGGAGAAGAAGATTAATTCTACTGGTAAAACTCCTTTGTCGTCAAGCCAACTTTCAAGGCAAGTAGGATTGGTTTCTCCTACTTTAATGCTTCCTCCTCCTGAAACATCTAGTTTGTCTGATATAGCAGCATCACTGCTACAGTCTGAAACTCCTTCTAGCTTTAGCTCTCTTCCAACTTCAAGCTCCCCTCCAATCAAAATCAACTCAGCACTTCCACTATTTGTGATTTTAAGGTCACAGTGTATCTTGATTTTACCTTCTAGTTGAACACCTTCCCCAAACTCTGCGTTGTTGGCTTCAATATAGGATCCTGCATATGAATGAATATTACTACTGCCACTGTTACTCAAAAACAACATGCCATCTGTACAGCTATCACAATCACTACATGGAGAACCAGCTTTTAGCGTACCATAAATATCAGCATTTTGAGATATTGAAATGTTAGCAGCTTGAATAATTCCATCACTTGCTAAAAATAGGTCAGCAGCACCACTATTGCCAAGTGAGAAGTCTCCTGAAGCATTTATTTCTCCATAAATATCAGCTTCATTTGATAAAGTGACATTTGTAGCTTGAACCAAACCTGTATTTCCTAAAATTAGACTTGTACCTCCACTAGTGGTTAGTGATATATCTCCAGTACTTGTGACACTACCATTAATATCAACAGTACCTTGTAAATTAAGTGAACCTCCATTGATATTCATTTCACCACTTTCTGCTATAGTAAGTGTTGAGTTATTTCTGACTGTTCCCCCATTAATTATTAGAGAACCTCTTATATCAAAAGAAACAATAGGGTAATACTCATTCCAACTATTAAAAGTTGCTATTACTCCTTCTTCAACTACGACTAAGCCATTGTTAGGTAGATCAGATTGGTTGTAAGTACCACTTGTAGAGATTATATATTGTGAGTAACCATATGTGGATGATAGAAGAAGTAGCAGAGTAAGTGTGAAAAATCTATATTTCATACTAATGGATCCTTATTTTTAGCAAATAATTGTAAAAAAAAATATTTGTTAAGTTTTTTTATTAGGGAATAAATGTAAATAAAAAAGTCTAATTTCAAGCTTGAAATTAGACTTTTAACTCTTAAAATATAAAAATTTAATTTTTTATTAGTTTGTGTGTTTGAAGTTCTTGATCAGTGGCTATTTGTAAAACAAAAGTACCTCGCTTTATTTCTTTGGCGTCAATTGTAAGCAATGTTGTTCCTTTTGAAATAGCTTCTATACTATCATAATATACTGTACCATTAATGCCTATAAGGCTGATAGATACATTTTGTGCGATAGGACTGTATACTTGAAGGTTTAGCTTGTTTGAATTGAATGGGTTTCCGCTTAGGTTTCGGAATGTTATACTATCTTCTTTATGACCATTTACAACTAATGGAAAGAATTCAAATACACCATTATAATCTATTTGCTTAAGGCGATAATAAATTATTCCTGAGAATATGAATTCATCAGTGAAATCATAATCAATTCTTGATTGGCTATTGCCATTTCCTTTTACAGAACCAACCACTTCATAGTTTTTACCATCTATTGAGCGCTGTATCTCAAAATAATCATTGTTTGTTTCAGATGCTGTAGCCCAGGTGAGTAGTATGTTGTTAACTTGTTTTTTAGCGGAGAAGAATATTAATTCTACAGGTAATGGGGTAATAGCTTGGTCTGAGATGTACGAATTTACCTGAAAAGAACAAGTGCACGAACTGCTTGGGTCTTCATCAAGGATGGCACCACTTTCAGCACTTCTTATCTCAATATCTAAATAGTATCCATGGTTGTTAAGATCAATTACATAACTATCCTTTACATCGTTGAGCGTATCATATGTTTCAGGAGTATAGGTATAATAAAGGTCATCACTAGAGTTATCTGCATATATTGATAGTAACTCTTGACTTGTCCAGCTGTTAGGGTCATCATAATTTCGGATACTATTGATAGTGAACTGACTTAATGTCCACTGAGCAGAGTCTACAATAATGGCGTCATCTAAATACCATGAGAAATCTACTAAAGTAGTATCAGGGGTACCTGGAATAACAGATACCATCTCTGCTTTAAAAGATTCTACTGTTATAAAGTCGTAAGTTTTATCCCCACCAGGTCCATAACCATCTTTGCTAGCACCTCCCCCACAGTTCATGCTAGAAAAATCATTTTCTTCATTATAGGTTGTATTGTTTCCAAATCTGATAGATGATGTACTAGTCCACCTGAATGCAGTATTATTTATTAATGCATTTGAACGCGGGCATCCACTATAAAGTGTTGTAATGGTTAATATAGCATCTTCATCTAATCTTATACTAGAGTAATTTCCCATTGTAAGACGTCCATCATTAGTTCCTGTCTCAATATTGGCCACATCTAAGTCATTATCAATGATCAGGTTAGTGATTACATCATTGCCATCTTTATCAGTAATACCTCTAAAGTCTAAAGTAGCGGTTCCACCCCAGCCTCCAGTAAGTGATATTTGTCCTTTTAGTATTATATTAATTTGTCCACAAGAGGTTGTGCTTAAACCGGCATCATCAATACTGTCTTGAATATCATTTACAGATAAGTCAACTCTTCTATCATCTGAGTCCCAAGCTGATATATCATTGACCCAAGATCCTGAAATAGTTACAGAGCAAGTTGAAGCATCGGCTGTAATGCTTTGAGAAAAGCTGTTTACTGAAGAAATGAGTAGTATTAAAGTCAGGAGTGCTGGAAACACACCTAAATATATTTGTCTGTTAGTATTCATAAGTTTGTGAAGCAAAGTTGTTTAGTTAAGAGATATAGATATATATTGATAAAACGATGTTTTATGTAGTTTTAGTAATTGAACTTAAATAAAAAATCCAACTTACTAAGGGTAAATTGGATTTTCTATTGATGAATTTAGAATTTTCTAAAGTATTATCAATTTACAGTGAAATTGTTGGAGAGGGGGAAGTTACTTTGAGTATGAAAATGCCGGGTGGAAGTTGTTGAAAAGTAATTGCTACTAGAGTAGTGCCCATTGATAGGTTTATTTTTGCTAGATAATAAAGGTGACTATTTATGTCAATTACTTGTATCCTTGTTTCTTGCATTTCAGAACATTTTACCTTCAGTTTAATTTGATTATTGTTTATAGGGTTGGAAGATACGAGTCTTATGTTATTCTCTCCTAAATTGTTATTGAAGGCTAATGTGAAGTACTCTAACTGACCACTATAATCAATTTGTTTGAGACGGTAGTATATTACTCCCTGAACTAACCCTTGATCTTCAAACTGATAGTCCGTTCTTGATTGGCTATTTCCTTGTCCATCTACTATTCCAATTGCATGATAGTTTTTACCATCAATAGATTTTTGGATTTCGAAATAATCATTGTTCTCCTCAGATGCAGTAGCCCAAGTGAGTAATATACTATCGGATCGTTTTTTAGCTGAGAAAAAGATAAGATCTACAGGAAGGGTAGTGCCACCAGGTGTAAAGTCTTTGTTCAATTCTCCAGGTCCTATCAAATCATCGCTATTGCACCCAGTACAACTTCCCCATAAATCTTTACCTCCTATACTTATTAGTTTTGTAGTACCTCCTCCAGAATCATTTGAGACAATTTTTGCATTGTTCTCAAAGATGATTTTTCCATCAGCATCTTGAATGTCTAAAGCACCACCATTTTGAAAAGTAACAGTTACATTTTCTTGAATTGTGATTGTCAAGGTATTTGTACCGTTACCAGGAATTGGGTCATTTTCACCTAGTGTAAAAATGTTCTTAATATTGATATCTGAAGCGATACAAATATTACCTTCATAACTGCTGTTGGGAGCAGCAGCTGGTGTAGTTCCACCACAAATCCATTTTTTTCTATTTCCCCATTCATTATTTCCAGTACCATTAGCACTATCAAATATACAGTCACATTGGGCAAATAATTGATTTGATTGTAAGGCTAGTAAAATGAGTAGCAACAAATAGTACTTTTGCATAATGAATAGCTTTTGAGTGAGTTAGCGATGTAGTGAAATTTATTTTGTGTTATGGGATAGAAATTTTTAGAGACTTTTGATCGTTGGGAGTTACGATGTGGAGTATAATATTGCTTGGTGAAAGTGCAGGTAGATGAATCATTAGTACAGTTGTACCTGATGGGATTTCTTTATATTCCTGATGTATCACTTTTCCATCCAGACTAATGAATCGCATTTGCATTTTCATTGACTGGGGGCTATTGACCTGTAATTTAGCTTGATGGTTTGTGATAGGGTTTCCTAAAAGGGTGATATCTATTTTTTCATTAATCTGATGGATGTATTTTAGATTAAAATACTCATACAACCCATTGTAATCTATTTGCTTTAATCGGTAATAAAGAATACCAACAGGAGGGTTATCGGTATATTTATAATTAACTCTAGACTGTGTTGTACCATTACCATTTATTTTACCAATAGTTTCATAGGTTTTGCCATCTGTTGACCGTTGGATTTCAAAATAATCATTGTTCTTTTCAGATGCAGTAGCCCAAGTAAGTATTACGCTCTCGGATTGTTTTTTGGCAGAAAAAAAAATGAGTTTAATGGGAAGTACTTCTACTCCAGTTCCATCCATAATCACAGGGCCGTTTACTGTACCATCATCGTTATAATCCCAAATTTCCTCTCCGCTGGTTGTTTCAATATAAGTAGGAAAGAGACCAGGAAGTAGATTTAATGCTGTTATGCTGCCACCTTCTAGTATGACTACCTTAGAATTATCAGGAAGAACTAACCGGTTTGAGCCATAAAATCTAAGAACTCCTGTACCTGAAATAATGAATAATGTCTTGGTCAAGTCATCTTTTACAAATTCCAACCTAGTATCTAAACCTGAAATAGCAAACGTTGTTATATCGTCATCAATCACCATTATATCACCATTATCCCAATCATTTAAAACTTCTTGTACTGCGCTCTCTTCATCTGTGTCTTGATAACTTATACCTAAGTCACTTGTGTTCCAACTCCCTCCAGTTTGACTTGTAGATGCAAAATAAGTCGTATTATCTTGAAGGGGAGTTACATAATTAGTCCAGTCATATGTTTGTGTACTCAGAGGCCATGTTCCAGAATCCAGATTATTTGCTCTGTATAATGTTTGGCATTTCGAATACATAATGAACATGGGTATTTGCATAATGAGTATGAGCATAAAAGCCTTTTTGATTGATAGTAACATAGTTGCTTGTTTTTTTATAGGTTGGGTTTTATAGGTTACTTGATTTTCAGAGTTTAAGATCAGGTGTTAATAACTTTAAAATATAAAGACAGCTATGTTGTTTTAGTATGTTGAAAAAATACAGGAATCCACCCATGTAAGAATCCTTAAACAAAAAAATCCAACTGCCTTGCGACAGTTGGATTATTATTTTGAAGCAAATAATTGCTTATGCTTTCGCTACTGTTAGTTTGACAGTGACATCGTCCAGTTCAACATCAGTGGCGTTACTCACAGAATCATTCAATGAAAGGTCTACAATCTGTGTTTCCGTACAGATATAGTCTTTGAATGTTTCAACAGCTTCAGCAACTGTTGTATCACCTTTTTCAACTTGTACGTTAATCTTGTCCTGTACTTCCAATCCCATATCCTTACGGATATTCTGGATCTTGTTGATAAGGTCACGAGCGATACCTTCTTGTTTCAGTGCATCTGTCAATGTAATGTCCAAAGCGACTGTGATACCAGAGTCCTTGGCAATTGACCAACCTGGGATATCATCTGACTCGATTATTACATCTTCAAGGGTCAGACTTACCGTTTCACCATTCACTTCGAATGCAAATTCTTGGCTTGTTTCGAAATTTTTAATGGCTTCCTGATCCATTTGGTTGACTGTTGCGGCAATGCCTTTCATCAGTTTTCCAAACTTTTTACCCAATACCGGGAAGTTAGGCTTGATCTTTTTGACAAACATTCCTGCATCTTCCTCTGTCAGGAATTCAACAGCTTTGATGTTAGTTTCAGACTTGATGATGTCTTCCACGTGCTTGATCTGAGCTGTTACTTTCGCATTTACATCAGGAATCAGGATACGTTGCAGTGGCTGTCTCACTTTCAATCTTTCCTTTTTACGGATAGAGTGTGTCAGTGAAGAGATATTCTGAGCCAAAGCCATTTGCTCTTCCAAGTCCTTGTTGATTACAGTTTCGTTCGCCTCAGGGTAAAGTACTGTATGTACTGACTCTGCTTCATTACGGTTAGTTACACCGTTCAGATCTTGGTACAAACGCTCTGCATAGAATGGAGCAATAGGAGACATCAGTTTGGCAATTGTTTCCAAACATGTATAAAGTGTTTGGTAAGCAGCCATTTTGTCTGTGCCATATTCACCTTTCCAGAAACGCTTACGGTTCAGACGTACATACCAGTTAGACAGGTCATCAATTGTGAATGACTGGATTGCTCTGGCAGCTCTTGTAGGCTCAAGGTTGTCAAAAGCACTTTCAACTTCCTTGATCAATGTGTTCAGCTTAGAGATAATCCATCTGTCTGACTCCGTTCTTTGCTCCATTGGCACCTCGGCTTCAGCAAAAGTGAAGTTATCCAAGTTAGCATACAGCGCAAAGAATGAATATGTATTGTAAAGCGTTCCGAAGAACTTACGTCTCGTTTCATCCAAACCTTCAAGGGCAAACTTCAGGTTGTCCCAAGGGTTGGCATTCTCGATCATGTACCAGCGAGTTGCGTCAGCACCGTATTTGCCCATTGTTTCAAATGGATCAATCACGTTACCTTTACGCTTGGACATTTTCTCACCGTTCTTGTCCAATACCAGACCGTTTGAGATCACGTTCTTGAAGGCAACACTTTCACCAATCATGGTAGCGATGGCGTGTAGTGTAAAGAACCATCCACGAGTCTGGTCAACACCCTCTGCAATAAAGTCAGCAGGGAACAGGTTTTGGAATGTTTCCTTGTTCTCAAATGGATAGTGCCATTGAGCAAACGGCATGGCACCTGAATCAAACCAAACGTCAATAAGGTCAGTCTCACGTGTCATTGGTCTGCCACTTTCACTTACCAAGATCAGGTGATCTACATGTGGTCTGTGAAGGTCAATTTCAGCGATCAGTTCACCATTTTGGATATATTCAGAGTCTGATGACATTACGCCAGCTTCAACTGCTTTCTTCACTTCAGTTCTCAGCTCTTCAACAGATCCAATACAAATCTCTTCTGTACCATCTTCTGTTCTCCAGATAGGGAGAGGTGTACCCCAGTATCTTGAACGAGACAGGTTCCAGTCCACCAAGTTTTCCAACCAGTTACCGAAACGACCTGTACCGGTTGCTTCTGGTTGCCAGCGGATTGTTTTATTGAGTGCTACCAGTTTGTCCTTTACAGCTGTTGTACGGATAAACCATGAATCCAGTGGATAGTATAGGATTGGCTTGTCTGTTCTCCAGCAGTGTGGGTAACTGTGCTCGTATTTCTTAACATCGAAGGCACGGTTTAGCTCTTTCAAGTGGATGGCTAAACGTACATCCATTGACTTGTAACCGTCTGCTTTTGCAGCTTCCTCTTCGTATTCTTCTTTGACGAATTGGCTACCAAATTCGCCCATTTCAGCTACGTAACGACCTGTTTTATCAACAAGCGGAAGTGCATTTCCTTGCTCATCCTTTACAATGATTGCAGGAACACCTGCTTTCTGAGCTACACGCATATCGTCTGCACCAAATGTAGGAGCAATATGAACGATACCTGTACCATCTTCAGTCGTAACGAAGTCACCAGGAATTACTCTGAATGCCTTGTCAGCATCTTCTGGCTGTACATACGGTAACAGTTGTTCGTATTTTGCTTCAGTCAGTTCATTGCCTTTGTATTCAGCAACAACCTTGAATGGGATTACCTTGTCACCGGCTTGATAAGCATCAAAGTCAGCATCCTGTTGTTTTTTGCTGAAGTAAGCATTGATACGGTCTTTAGCCAAAATAACCGTGATTGGCTCAAAGGTGTATTGGTTCCAAGTTTGAACCTTGGCATAAGTGATGTTTTCACCAACGGCTAACGCAGCGTTTGAAGAAAGTGTCCAAGGAGTAGTCGTCCATGCAAGGAAGAACAAGTCTCCATGTACATCACTGAACAATGCCTCTGACTGTTCATTGCGAATTACCTTGAACTGAGCCGTAACTGTTGTGTCTTTTACGTCACGGTAACAGCCAGGCTGGTTCAGCTCGTGGGAACTAAGTCCTGTACCTGCAGCAGGTGAATATGGTTGAATTGTATACCCTTTGTACAACATATCTTTGTTGTAAAGTTGCTTAAGCAACCACCAAAGGGTTTCCATGTAGTTTCTTTCAAATGTGATGTACGGATCATCCAAGTCTACCCAATAGCCCATCTCCTGAGTCAGGTTGTCCCATTGTTCCTTGAACTCCATCACGGTTTTCTTACAGGCCTCGTTGTACTCTGCTACCGAGATTTTGGTGCCAATATCTTCCTTAGTAATGCCTAGTTCCTTCTCAACTTTTAGTTCAACAGGCAAACCGTGTGTATCCCAACCGCCTTTACGGTTAACCTGAAAACCTTTCAGCGTTTTGTAGCGACAAAAAATATCCTTTACGGTTCTACCCATTACGTGGTGAATACCTGGTGCGCCATTGGCTGAAGGAGGTCCTTCATAGAATACGAAAGAAGGGTTGCCTTCTCTGGAAGTAATTGATTTTTGGAAAATGTCGTTGGTTTCCCAGAACTGGCGGACTTCCTTATTTACCGCCACCAAATCGAGACCTTTGTATTCTTTATATCCCATTTTTAACCTTCTGAAAAATATGTTGAGAAGAACTGTTTACAGTATAATTCCCGTACGGTATATAATATTTTCGAATGATACTTTTTTAATTGAACTGATTTTAATCAGTCCGCAAAGTTAAAAAATTCATATTGACTAACCTAAATCATACAAGAATGATTGTATGACAAATGAAGGTAAGTGACATTGATTAAAAAGAATAGAAGGAAGTGCATTAGTTCATCGGTATCGAGGTGTGTTTCAGAGGTGAAAAAAGTATTGAAAAGTAAGAGAGGGGGAAAGTGATAGGACGATACAAGTAGCAGAAGTTGAGAACATGGTACTTTATGCGGAAGTCTTGAAATGGGACGATTAGTTGGCGAAATAATATGGCTGAAGACCTTCGAGAGTCAAGAAGCAAAATATAAGAAGTAACTTTTAAAATTGATATCAGTTTGTAATCAGTGATTTAGAGTGAATACAGTATAGGCTTTTCCTTTGACTTTTAATCTATTTTGGATGAATTGTTAAAAGTAGCATTTGCTAATTCTTAAAGCGCCTTTGTAAAGCCGTATATCTTGCAGAATTTTCAGTAACTTTACATTTAGGTAAAGATTATTCTGGAGAAGCAAACGAACACGGATTTGGTAGACTCTTACAAACATAAGGGACAGCGATTGGCATTGGTTGAGAAGATAAAGGAGAAGGGGATTACTGATGAGAAAGTACTAGAAGCAATTGGTAAAATCCCACGGCACTTTTTTATGGACAGTGCTTTTGAGGCGCATGCCTATCAGGACAAACCGTTTTCAATAGGAGAGGGACAAACAATTTCACAGCCATATACTGTAGCGCTTCAGACAGAGCTTCTTGAAGTAAATGAAGGGGATAAGGTACTGGAAGTAGGAACAGGTTCAGGTTATCAGGCAGCTGTTCTGATGGAAGTGGGAGCGGAAGTATATACAATAGAATATAACCGGATACTTCATAACCGAAGCCGCCACCTATTGCAAAGTATGGCATATCAGGGACGTTTCTTTTTTGGGGACGGCTCCAAAGGCTTGCCATCTTTTGCTCCTTATGATAAAATTATTGTGACAGCAGGAGCACCTTCATTGCCAAAAGAGCTTATCAAGCAGTTAAAGGTTGGTGGTATATTGGTAATTCCTGTAGGAGATGATCGTGTACAGCATATGACACGCATAACCAAGATTGATGAAAAGACCATCCAAAAAGAGGACTTTGGAATGTGCAGCTTTGTCAAGCTAAGAGGAGAGTACGGATGGAAAGGTTGATATATTAATTGATTGTGATACGAAAAGCTAGGTATACAATCACCACTTTTAGAACTATAACTTAAAATGCGTACTAAAAAATACCCCAAAGACTCTTTGGCCGAATCTTCTGAGATTGTATTGCCCAACGATACCAATACTTATGGTAACTTGATGGGAGGTAGGCTTATGTATATGATGGATGTGGTAGGCGCTATTGCTGCTCAACGTCACTGTAACAGAGCTGTTGTAACAGCATCGGTTGATAACGTTTCTTTTAAGAACTCACCTGCATTGGGTGATGTAATTACTTTAGAAGCAAAGGTGACTCGTGCATTCAACTCTTCTATGGAGATTTATATTAAGGTTGTCTCAGAGAAACCATCCAAAGGAACAGTCACAGAAACCAACACAGCCTTCTTTACTTTTGTGGCGATTGATATGGCTGGCAACCCTATCACTGTACCAGAACTGATACCTGAGACTGATCAGGAAAAAGAGTTATACGAAGGTGCGTTGAGAAGGCGCCAGTTAAGGCTGATTCTGGCAGGGCGTATGAGTCCTGATGATGCAACGGAACTGAAGGCTTTGTTTGATAAAAAGCTTCGAAAGGCATAATACAAACAACGAATTTGTTGAAAACAAAAACAGCGCAACCTTGTGAAAGGGTTGCGCTGTTCATTTATAGTAAGTTTACAGAAAGACTAGTTTCTGTAAAGAACTTGCTTCACAGCTTCTACAGTTCTGCTAACATTTGGAAGAGTAGCTTCCAACAGTGTTGGTGCATATGCTACAGGAACGTCCTTAGAGTTTACTCTAATGATAGGAGAATCCAAGTAATCAAATGCGTTACGCTGAACGTGGTGGCTAATGTCCGTAGAAAGTGATGCTACAGGCCATGCTTCCTCAACAATTACAAGTCTGTTTGTTTTCTTCACAGATTCGATGATTGTAGCGTAGTCAATAGGCTTAACTGAACGAAGGTCGATAACCTCAGCGTTGATGCCTTCTTTAGCCAACTCTTCAGCAGCTTGGTTAGCTACTTTCATCATTTTACCGAAAGAAACCAAAGTAACATCATCACCTCTTTTCACTACGTTCGCTACTCCGATAGGAATGATATATTCGCTTTCAGGTACTTCGCCTTTGTCACCGTACATCAGCTCTGACTCCATGTAAATTACTGGGTTGTCATCACGGATTGCAGCTTTCAACAGACCTTTTGCATCATGTGGGTTAGAAGGAACCACTACCTTCAGACCTGGAGTATTTGCATACCAGTTCTCAAAGTTCTGAGAGTGCTGAGCAGCTAGCTGTCCTGCGTTACCAGTTGCACCTCTGAATACCATAGGAGCCATGTACTGACCACCAGACATCGAATAGATTTTGGCAGCACCGTTGATGATTTGGTCAATTGCTACCAGAGAGAAGTTAAATGTCATAAACTCAATTACAGGACGTAATCCGTTCATGGCAGCACCTACACCAATACCTGCAAAACCAAGCTCTGCAATAGGGGTGTCAATTACTCTTTCAGGGCCAAATTCGTCCAACATACCTTGTGTTACCTTGTAGGCACCATTGTATTCTGCAACTTCTTCGCCCATGATGAATACGCGCTCATCGCGTCTCATTTCTTCCGAAAGAGCTTCTCTAATCGCCTCTCTGAACTGTATTTCTCTCATAATTTTTCGTTTTATAAATATTCTTCAACGAGTCTTGTTAGTGCTTATTTCGTTTTCGGTCGGCAAGATAGCTGAATTATGTAAGATTTAAAAGGGTTGTCGAGCGGGACAATTCATGGAAATAAACCTAGAAATCTTTATACTGTAGCAACATAGGGTGAATTGCAGTATTTCTGGACTCCTTTTGTACAAATGTAATAGGAGGTAAAGAAAATGCAGGAGGTGAGAGAAAGAAATGAGTCTGTGAGAACGAGCCCAATATAACTTTGTTTTATACCAATAGAAGTCTACTTACTATAACCAAAGAACATAACCTCATGGAGCTATATAAGAGTGATTATATGACTATTTCCTATTTGCAGGATTCAGCATTGCTGGAGTTGGTTTGGCATGAACCCACTCGTGATATGTCAGATGAGCAATTTAAGCATGAGATAATGGTCTACTCTGGTTTCCATTCTAAAAAGAAGCCACTGAAAACCTTGACTGACCACTTGCATTTTCACTTTTATATCCATCAAGGGCTTCAGGATTGGATGAAGGACCATGCTTTTCCTAAAGGAATTCCACCCAATCAGGTGTCCGCTTTTGTGGAGCAGGATGATTTTTTTCTTCAGGTCGCAGTAGAGCAGGCATTGGAAGAGGTGGATGAGGTGACAGAAAACCTTGGCAATGTAAAGCATTTTGCAACAAGGGAAGATGCACTCAATTGGCTACTTAAGTAGAAGTATATAATTAGATATAAAGAAAAAGCCCTGTTATCCGAAGATAACAGGGCTCTCTTGTATATAACTAACCTAGTTAGCGAATCAAATTAGTTTTTGATTGCCTCAAGGAAGCTAGCATCTTGCCAGTAACCAGCGAACTCAAGATCTTGAGCAGCTTTCTCAGCCAATGAGCTGTCAGCTTTAACAGCATCACCCAGTGACTTAGTTACCATCTCAGCGTTAGCAGTTCTAGCGCCAATTACAGCAGCCAGGTAGTGAGCTTTCGCGTTGTTTGCATCAGCAGCAATTGCTTCTTTCACTGCAGCTTCAGCGCTAGAGAAGTCATCAGACAGCTCTTTAGAAGACTTCAGTGTGTAAGCCAAAGCTTTGTTGTAAAGAACGTCAGCGTCGTTTCCTGCAGATGACAGGTACTGGATAGCTGAGTCATACTCACCTTTAGTGATTGCAACGTAACCGTTTACAGCGTTAACTGAAGCAGCTACAGAAGCGTTGCTAGAACCTGAAGCTTTAGCCAATGCTTCTTCAGCACCTGCTACATCACCTTTCATCAGTTTAGCACCTGCAAGGTTAGCGTAAGCTTCTGGAAGCTCAGACATTTTAGCAGCAGACTCGAAGTGAGGAACTGCTTTCTCGATCAACGCCATTTTGTCTTCTTCAGAAGTAGCTTTCTTAGCTTTAGCGAAGTAAACAGCGCCCAAGTTGTTGTGAGCAACAGCATCATCACCTTTTCTCAGTGCAGCTTCGTAGATCTTCTCTTTTTCGTCCATGTCTGGAGTCATGTGAGCAGCGTAACGCAACTCTTCTGAGCTAAGCGCCTCAAGGCTTTCCTGACCAGTAGAGATTTTAGAAGCCAAAGCAGCGATTTCCGCTTCAGTTTTCTTCTCTTTGATTTGCAGGATTTCAGCCTTAGCATTTCTCAAAGGAGGGTATACGTAACGAAGCAGTTTCTTGTAAGAAGAAAGTGACTGAAGTTTCAGCTCTTTCGATACGAAGTCACCTGAACCGTTAACGATAGACAGGATCTCATCTTTCTCAGTGTCTGTCAGCTTGTCAGTAGCTTCCAGTTCAGCTTTGAATGGAGTCCAGTTTTCGATAACTGGCTTTGTAACAAAGTTAGGAGATGTTACAGAGTCATCGTATTTGTATTTAGACTGAAGCTGTCCGTAGTATTTCTCTACAGCAGCAGGTCTTTCGTTAGCCAACTTAGTGTTGATATCAGTAGGACCCTCTGGAGAGTGAGAACCTGTAATTGTTACAGTTCTTGTAGGGTTTTTAGCAGCAACATACTCTTGCAACTCTTTACCCTCTTCACCTCTTTTCTCTGAGTATCTCAGAGCAGAAGAGTTCTTCAGGAAGTAGAAGTCTACATTTTGTGGCTCATACTCTTCACCTGTGTTGTAGCCGTGATCTGCGAAGTTCGCAATGAATGTAGGCTTAACCAGTTTTGAAGTAGTGATGATACCTTGACCGTAGTTAGGGATTGCAGCATATGCACCAGCATTGCTTTCCTTAACTTTACCGTTCTTAGTTTTAGTAACTCTACCAAGGTATTCGATTTGACCTCTGTCAAGGTTTTCGTCGAATGCAAAAGCGAATCTTTCTTTTGCTGAAGGTGCTGCGTTAGGATTGTCAGCATAGTCATCACCGTTGAAAGAAACAGTACCAACTTCAATTGGCTCACCGTTTTCAGGGTTGTACTGCATCAGGATATCGTAAGTATATCCTTCTTTCATCATTTTTGCTGGCAGTTGTGCTTCTGCTTCAAACACTACGGAGTCACCGTGAACTTCTAGTGGAGAAGGAGCTACAGACAGACCTTGTTCTTTTGCTAATTTTTCAACGTTAACTGAGTTACAGGATACCATCATGGTACCTACAACCAGAACAGAAGATAGTGCACTTGTGTACTTGTTCATAATCCTCATTTACTTATACTTTTATTTCAAGGGAAATTAAAATACCTGCCGAATATCAGCATTTCAATACATTGTTCCAAATAGTGCGATTCGTTGTATCGCTTATACAATCTCAAGATTAAGCAATTCCGGAACCAAAATGGTTATCTTAATTCTTAAAATATTATAAAAATGATTTTGAACGCTTTTCAATCATTACATAAAACTTACATATCTTATTGAATAAACGATATTCTAGTGAGAAAATCTAACCCATTATAAGTTGTTAAGAGCCTGTATACGCCATAGAAATTGGGTTAAAATTTGCCTTTTATAACCATAGGAAGTATTATAGTTTGGGTAACGTTTTAGTCAATTAACCAAAGAGTCATTCCTTCGTATTGGTTAAGAATAGAAATCCATTGTGATTTTATTTTTTTGAGAAAGTTATGCCAAAAATAAAGATTGGGGAGTTATAAAGTAGACTTACATTACATCGACTGTAAGAAGATTAGAGGAGAGAAATATCAAAAAGCCTGAAACTTTTACAGTGCGATGGAACCCATATTCACACATCAAAATACTTTTCAGCATATGAAACAGTGGCAGTATTTTATTGAAAAACAAGCCTTCGGAGTTTGCTCCAAGATTGGAGAAAAGCTTGGGATTGCGACCAGTGTCATCCGTATGTATTTCATCTATGCTTCATTTCTTACATTTGGGTCACCTTTGGTCTTGTATTTAGCGATCGCATTTTGGATGAATGTCCGCAATTATGTCAGGAGGGGGAAGGCATGTAGAGAGACGAGTTTATAGCAAAATAAAAAAAGAGACAGGTTTTGAATTACCTGTCTCTATAAACCTGTTCTTGTCCAGGTTTGAATTCTTTTAGCTTCATACCTAACTGTTTGAAGTCTTTTTTGCCTGCCAGAAAATACTGGGAAATAAGTAAACCCTTCCAATGTCCGTTCAGGTAACTTAGCTTTTTTTCTTCTTTTCTTTTTTTGTGCAGATACGGTAAGTGTTGATAAAAAGCACCATGCGCTTTCAGTATTGCCAAAAGGTTGTTGAACTGTCCTTGCGTAACAAATCGAACCCCTGCAACACCATCCAACACCATTCGAAGAAATATAAATGGAAACAGCCTTGATGTAGGTAGGTTTTTGTAGAGCATAAACAGGCTGTTCCTAAAATTGAAATAGGTTTTTCTAGGGTTGGCATAGTCTAGCGTACCTCCACCAACATGGTAGACTTCACTTTTGCCTGTATATGCAACCTTGTGTCCATGCTTTTTTAGTCGCCAGCACAGGTCAATTTCTTCCATGTGTGCAAAGAAAGCGGCATCCAAACCTCCTAACTGGTGATAAAGATCGCTCCTTACCATCATACAAGCGCCAGTGGCCCAAAATACTTCTACCTCATCATCGTATTGACCGTTGTCTACTTCCAAATCCTGAAATATTCTACCTCTACAGAATGGGTAACCCAACTTGTCAATAAACCCCCCAGCTGCGCCTGCATATTCAAACTTGGTCTTGTCATGGTACATCTTAACCTTGGGTTGGCAAGCAGCAATTTCAGCATGGTTTTCCATCAGGTCAAACATTGGGGTTAGCCAGCTTTCAGTTACTTCTACATCTGAGTTGAGCAGTACATAATAATCAGCGCTGATCTGTTTAAGGGCACGGTTGTAACCATCGCAGAAGCCATAATTCTTATCGAGTTCAATAACTTCCACTTTATCTGCATATTGGTTTTGCAGAAATGAAATGGAGTCATCACTGGAAGAATTGTCTGCGACAATTATGCGAGCACCTTGGCTAAAGCTGGTGACTGAAGGTAGAAATTGCTCGAGGTATTTTTTTCCGTTGTAATTCAGGATTACAACAGCCACATTTTCGTAGTTCATTCTTTCCAAATAGGGTGTAGTTTATGTCGAAGTCTGTTCAGTAGAACGGGTCTTGATACAAAAGTACATAAAAAAGGCTTCCGGCGTACCGGTTGGGTACTTCCAGAAGCTCAGCAATGTATTGACTTCCTTAATTGGATTAGAAACCGAAGTCCATGCCAGGAATATTAGGAAGCATTCCTTGTGTATGCTTTTGCATTTCTTCCTGTGCTTTGCCCTCTACCTCTTCCATTGCCTTGTTGATGGCTGCAATAATAAGGTCCTGCATCATTTCTTTGTCATCAGGCTTACATAATGTTTGATCTACTTCGATCTTAATCACTTGCTTTTTGCCATTGACAATTGCTTTTACCATTCCTCCACCTGACTCAGCTTCAGCAGTGATGTGAACAAGGTTATCCTGAGCTTCTTTAATCTTGGATTGCATCTCTTTGAGCTTTCCAAGCATTTCCATCATATTCATAACAATAGTTATTTAAGTGGGTATGATTGTGAGTGTATTCAATATGGTATAGTCTGCAAAGTAATCGGAATCCGACTCACTTTGCAGACTGTATAGTAGTGGTTGATTATTTACGCAACATGAAGGCGCTTAGCCTCTGCTGAGCTTTCAAATTTCTCTCTTGCAAATTCTTCTGTGATTGCGAATTCCTCTATTTCCTCAGACATTGAAGGAAGCTCGTACATAGGATCCAACATAATGCCTTCACAGATACTTCTTAGGCCTCTAGCTCCAAGGTTGTAATCCATTGCTTTGTCAACAATATAATCCAGTGCCTTTTCATCAAACTTCAGCTTAATGCCTTCCATTTCAAACAGCTTTTGATACTGCTTTGTTAATGCATTTTTAGGCTCTGTAAGGATGTTTCTTAGCGCTTCTTTAGAAAGAGGTCTTAGGTAAGTCACAACAGGTAGACGACCGATCAGCTCAGGAATTAGTCCAAACTTACGGATGTCATGTGCTGTAACGTATTCCAACAGTTCTGCTTTATCCTCAATAGTAGCCGAATGGTCTACACCACTGAAGCCGATAGGACGTGTATTCAGACGGTTGGCAATAATGTCAGCAATACCATCAAATGCACCACCACAAATGAACAGGATGTTTTCAGTATTAACTGCAATCATCTTTTGCTCAGGGTGCTTTCTACCTCCTTGAGGAGGAACATTGACAATAGAACCTTCCAATAACTTAAGTAAAGCTTGTTGAACGCCTTCACCACTAACATCCCTTGTGATGGATGGGTTGTCAGATTTACGGGCAATTTTGTCCAACTCATCAATATATACAATGCCTCTTTCTGCTGCTTCAACATTGTAGTCTGCAGCTTGCAAAAGACGTGTAAGGATTGTCTCAACATCTTCCCCGACATAACCTGCTTCCGTAATTACTGTTGCATCGGCAATACAGAAAGGAACATCAAGTGCTTTGGCAAGTGTCTTAGCCAATAACGTCTTACCTGTACCAGTATGTCCGACCATCATGATGTTGGACTTTTCGATACTCACTTCGTCATCAGATGCTTTTTGCATCAGTCGTTTGTAGTGGTTGTATACTGCTACAGAAAGTACGCGTTTAGCTTTATCTTGCCCGATAACATATTGGTCAAGGTGAGCTTTCAGTTCTGAAGGCGGGATCAGTTTGATCTTTGATTTTCCATCACGTTTTGGCTTTCTTTCCTCCAGCAAGATCTGGTGTACCTGATCGATACAGTTATTACAGATCTGTGCATTTTGGCCTGAAACCATTAGTTCAACAGCTTCTTTTGGGGCCCCGCAAAATGAACATGTATTCCTCATCTAGTATTTACTTGGTCAAAAAAACAGTTAGGACTGCTCTTATGTAATATATAATGTCTTCAATTTGAAATCAAACCTGTCAAGCCATCTGCCTTGTATCACAGGTCAAGTTCTTTTCTTTTCAAGAGGGAGGTGTTTTGGGTAAGGGTTTGTTGTTAGGTGAAACGATCAGTGCTACCCATTTTAGTTTCCTTCCTCAACACGTTAAAATACAATATTCTAACATGTATAGTTCAACGGCTCATGTTAATAAGCCTCATTTGACATGCACAATGCTTCTTCAGAAATACAACTGTACATGAATATCTTTGTTTGCTGATGACGACTAGAAAAGTATTCTTTGCAGAAGCTAGTGATAGTCTTGGTACTCAAAAGTATTGCAAAAAAAGCCCTGAGGTCCAATCTGCCGTCAAATGGACGCAAGATAAGACCTTTGGGCTTTTCTTCCATTTTACTTGGCTAAAAAGATATGAATTACGGTCTTCTGCTCAGAATTTCATCGATCAGTCCGTATTCTTTTGCTTCATCAGCTCGCATCCAGTAATCACGATCAGAGTCTTGGTAGATCTTGTCGTAATCCTGTTTAGTATGACTTGCAATGATCTCGTACAGTTCTTTCTTCATTTTTACGATCTCACGTGCAGTGATTTCAATATCTGAAGCTTGTCCCTGAGCACCACCAAGAGGTTGGTGGATCATTACCCTTGCGTGTGGCAGTGCAGAGCGTTTGCCGTCAGCACCAGCACAAAGCAATACAGCACCCATAGAGGCAGCAAGACCTGTACAGATAGTTGCTACATCTGGTCTTACATATTGCATTGTGTCATAAATGCCTAACCCCGCATATACTGAGCCACCTGGGCTGTTGATGTACATCAGGATGTCTTTTTTGGAATCCAATGATTCCAGAAACAGCATTTGCGCTACAATGATGTTGGAGATATAGTCATCAACCTGAGTGCCCAGGAAGATGATTCTGTCAGCGATCAGTCTAGAAAATACGTCGATTTCAGCAAATCTACGGTCTCTTTCCTCGATCACAGTTCTTGTCATATTCTCCATGTTGCCGATGTAAGAGTCAACAGCCATGCTGCTTAGACCATGTCCCTTTACGGCGTACTTGCGGAATTCATCTTTAAATATCATAGTATGGATATGGTTTAGTTTCCAGAGTCACTCAAAATATATGCTGAAAGCAGTACTTATGACAGATTGTCAGCCAAAGGCAAAGCCTATAAGGCAAAAATATATCACTTTAATGTTGCAGACAGGTTCAATCAACAGACTGAGGAATAAATACCTGATTTTCTGACTATGTTGGTTAATATCTTTTAGGCTCCACTAAAAGATAGGTATATCACAGTTATAGTCTTATACAAATATAAGAAAATTGCAATCCGGTGAAAGTGGCAGGACAACTTCCTTTAGGAAACTTAGGAGAAAAAAGAAGAAAGGAAATATGTGTAGACAATAAAAATCCTCGCCACACAATGATTAAAGGCGAGGATAAGACCTTTTGTAACATGGACTTACAAGTACAGTTCGTCTCCGAGGTAATCAGCAGCATCCTTTCTAGAAATAGTCAGGATTTTGTCTCTGTTAAGTTTCTTGTAAGCCTCTTCTTCAGTCGGCAATAGAAAAAACTGACCTTGCGGAGTGACGTAAAGGGTGTCTTCATGTTTCAAAACCCTGAAATGTTCCGCAGCCTGCTTTTTCAGTTCTTCAGTCAATTTCATAGCATGCAGGTTTTAGGTTCTATTTGATTGTCAAAATCACCTCCACCCACCTATGAGATGAGATCAAAGTTGGGCAATTGGTGCTATTCCGAAAAGTAATCAACCAAAGTAAACGGTCTGTGACTGATAGCTTGCAGTTGTATTATTTTCGCCCTCCCTGATATTTCATGATTGTTAAAAGTCAATGAGTTAGGTATAGGGGGGACTTAATATTTACGAAAACCTTACACAAAAGTTACATAGGAGGTAGAATTTTACTGAAAAAAAATAGAAAACCCTCCTTTATTCCGGCTTTTGATGGAATAAAGGAGGGGATTATTTAAGACCAGCTTAATATATGATTACTTCTGTAATAGCTTGGCAGCTTCTTTGGCAAAGTAAGTCAGAATGGCATCTGCTCCTGCGCGTTTGATGCTCAGTAGCATTTCCATCATAGCTTTGTCGCCTTCAAGCCATCCCTTTTCAGCTGCAGCTTTAATCATGGCATACTCGCCACTAACGTTGTAAGCTGTAATTGGAATAGCATAAGTATCTTTTAAAACCCTGATGATATCTAGGTAAGCCAGAGCCGGTTTTACCATCATAAAGTCAGCACCTTCCATATAATCCAATTCTGCTTCAATCAGGGCTTCTTTTACATTGGCAGGGTTCATCTGATAGGTTTTCTTGTCTCCAAACTTAGGAGCAGAATCCAAAGCATCACGGAATGGACCATAGAAAGCACTTGCATATTTGGCAGTATACGACATGATCGATACTCCAGTAAAGCCATTTTCATCCAGTAAGTCACGGATATATCCAACACGACCATCCATCATATCAGAAGGGCCTATGATGTCAGCACCAGCCTGAGCTTGAGCTAAAGACATTTTACCCAACACTTCCAAAGTTTCATCGTTCAGGATTTCTCCATTTTCAACAATACCGTCGTGGCCATCAGAACTGTATGGGTCCATTGCGACATCAGTCATGACACAAGCTTCTGGGTATTTAGCTTTGATTTCCCTGATTGCTTTGAGGTAAACACCTTCATGGTTCCAGCTTTCTGAAGCCATTTTGTCTTTTTTAGCTTCAGGGATGCTTGGGAACAAGCAGAAAGTTCTAATGCCTAAGTCCATGCTTTCTCCAACCTCTACCAGCAGGGTATCTAGAGAATAGCGGTATATGCCAGGCATTGAAACGATTTCTTCCTTCTTGTTTTCTCCTTCAATGATGAAAAGAGGGTAGATGAAGTCATTTGCAGATAGTGTTGTCTCGGCTACCATTGCTCTGATTACTTCAGATTTACGGTTGCGTCTCGGTCTTCTGTTGTTTAGTATCATTGCTCAGCTGTTTAGGGTGCTTGTTTATGTTGCTGATGCAAATCTATCCAATGAATTGTGAATAATGAAGTAAGATAGTGTTCTAATGCAGGTGAACAGTTGTTAATATATGACTAAAGCTATTTTTCATGGTGAAAGGGATGTCTAAATTATAATACTGTACTTAAACACCTCTCATTGATGAAAATCAACCAAATAACCATCCTACTGCTGATACTATTCTTTCAGTCAGCTTGCCAGTCAACAACGGAGTTTCCAGGAATCAGTTCACCACCTACAGCAACCTATCAGACAGGTAGAATAGTGTGGCGAGACTTGGTGACGCCTGATGCGGAGGCTGCAAGAAAGTTTTACCAAAATCTATTCGGTTGGACCTATACTGAAGTACCGAATGGGAAAAGCACCTATACCGTAATTCATCACAACAATATTCCGATTGGAGGAATATTTCAGATGCCCGATAATATGGCAAATAATGCAACAGGGGAGTGGGTTGTGTCCATTTCGGTTCCTGATGTGAAAGCGACCGTTAATGAAATAGGAATGCAGGGTGCTCAAGTGGTATTGAAAACAATTGATGTAGGTGGTCGGGGCACTTCGGCTGTTATGCGAGATGCTCAGGGAGCGGTTGTAGGGTTAGTTCATTCGGCAAGCGGTGATCCCAAAGTAGAGGAGCCTGTAGCCAATAACTGGTTGTGGACGGAGCTTTGGTCCAATGATACCAATGCCAGTATCGATGATTACAAAAAGCTGCTGCAATACGAGGTGGAAAAGCTATCGTCAGACGGGAAAGACTATTGGCTTCTGAGTAAGGGCCAGTATAAATGTGGAGCCATTATACAAAACCCAGTGGATGGAGCACGTTCTCATTGGGTGTCTTATGTAAAAGTGATGGATGTAAAGGCAATTGTTGAGACTGCTAAGAAATCAGGTGGGACAATTTTGATGGAACCTACACAAGAGGTTAGGAGTGGGAAAGTAGCTGTGATTATAGATCCGGGAGGGGCTCCTTTAGCTATTCAGGAATGGGAATAAACTTAAGAATTGAATAAAAAGATGAGATATTTCAGAATAATACTAATAGCAGGGTTATTAATGATGTTGCATACAGGATGTGCCAATATGCATATGGGAGCCAGTTATGGTTTGAGTATTCAGTCAGGGCCATATGGACCCACTGTTCGTCCTAATATGAATATTGGAATGTATGGAGGTGGACGTATAAGGTGAAAAATCAGATGGGACTTGAAGCCCCATCCAAATGAGTCTTCTTATATAACCCAAGCTTCTTGTCTGTATGCACTTTCCCAGAAGAGGTACTCCATTTTGCAAGACATGGTAAAGGCTTCTTTCATTTTGGCTCTTAAAGTTGGAGAAGCTTCTTCTGCCAGTTTGTCGGTTATGGCAATGGCTTTTTCAACAGCATCCGCAAATTCTTCACCTGAGTAGGTGTCAATCCAAGCTTGAAACGGATTGTCTTTTGCTGTATTTCCTAAAATATGGAGACCAACTTCTCTGTAAATCCAGAAGCAAGGAAGTAAAGCAGCCATGCCTTCTTCTAGACTCTTCAGAGAGCAGGTTGCTAACAGAAAATTGGTGTAATTCAGACAAGTAGGGGATTTACTCCCTGAAAGTTCAAAATCAAATTGCTCAAAGTAGCTGCCATGCAATAGCTGTTCTGTAACAATAGCTCCTTCAGCAAACTTGATAAAATCCAATACCAGTTTCGTGTCAGGAGATTTGGCTGCCATTATAGAAAGTGCTCGACCGTATTCTGCTAAGTAGTGAGCGTCCTGGTTGACATAAAACTTGAATTTATTGGTATCCAATGTACCATTGGTTAACTCCTGATTGAATGGAAGCGCGACAATCTGTTCATAGGTCGCAGTATTTTCTTCCCAAAGTGTTTGTGTGAATTTCATTTTTTGTTTTTCCAGTAGTGAAAAAAGTGATGAACAGGACCGCTTCCTTTACCTAAGTGCAGATTGCTGCCTGCCATGATTGTCATCTTTACATAGTCAATTGCTTTCTCGATCGCATTTTCCAATACAATTCCCCGAGCTAGTAAAGCTGTAATGGCACTGCTGAGTGTACATCCGGTACCGTGTGTGTTTGGGGTGTCGACTTTTTCGTGAGAGATAACCAAAGGTGTATACCCACGAGCAACCCATGTGTCACGAATCATTCCCGACATATGACCACCCTTTAAGAGTACAGAATCACTACCCCACTGGAGTAACTCCTGAGCCTCTTTGAGCATGTGTCCCTCATCCACCTGATGTCCCAGAAGTAAAGAAGCTTCGGGCAGGTTTGGCGTAATCACTGTAGCCAAAGGGAAAAGATATTCCTTTAGGGCATCCACCGCCTCTTCCTGAATTAGCCTGTCTCCACTTGTAGCTACCATTACTGGATCCACCACAATAAACTCAGGCTGATATTTACGGAGTTGTCTTGCGACAGATTCGATAATTTCAGGTGAGTGAAGCATGCCAATTTTGACTGCTTTAGCACCCATGTCTTCAAATACAGCAGCGATTTGTGCCTCTACAATGTCAGTCGGAATAGGGTGTATGGCAGTTACTCCTAAAGTGTTTTGAGCCGTGACGGCTGTAATAGCAGAACTGCCATGGCAGCCTAATGCTGCAAATGTCTTTAAGTCTGCTTGAATGCCAGCCCCACCACCGCTATCAGAACCGGCTATGGTAAGTGCTTTATGATATTGCATATTCTTTAATGATTTTAATGAATTCGGCAGTTGCCAGTTTAGGATCTGGAACACCACATATTGCAGAAACCAAAGCGAGATCATCTGCACCTGCTTTCAGAACTTCTTCCGCATTGGTAATACTAATCCCCCCGATGGCAACGAGTCTATGCTTGGAGATTTGTCGGATGTGTTGTAATCCATCCAGTCCCCATTCTATTTTTGTGTCTGTTTTGGTTTGTGTGCCAAATACTGGACTTACACCCAGATAGTCTACAGGTAAATTCTCTGCTTCCTTTACTTCCTCCAGTGACTCAACAGATAAGCCGACAATACTATTTGGAGGTAGGAGTCTTCGTGCACTTTCTACCGGCATGTCACTTTGTCCAAGGTGTACGCCTTCTGCTTCAACTGCTAAGGCTACATCTACTCTATCATTGATAATCAATGGAATGTTAAAGGGCTTCAGTAGTGTTTTCAGTAGTAAGCCTTTTTGTATAAACTCACGTGTACTGGCATTTTTTTCTCTGAGCTGAACCATTCCAACCCCTCCTTCAGCAGCCATTTGAATGACGGATGCTAGAGAATGGTGTCGGCAATCAGACTCACTTGTGACCAGATATAACTTATTCATGAATGACTTCAATTTTAGCTTTATCCATAAAGGTATCTTCATTGAGATTATAAAGCGCATCTAAAAAGTACAGTTGTAGTGTACCCGGACCTTGTGCCTTTTGCATGGCAACCTCACCAACTACTCCCATTGTCGCCATTGCTGCTAATGTAGCCATGAATGGGTCTGAAGTAACCGCCAAACAAGCTCCAGTTAGTGCTGTAGCGGTACAGCCCATTCCTGTAACTTTGGTATAAAGCGGAATGTTGTTTAGCACTTTTGCCTTAGTAGTGGAAGTGATGATCCAATCCTCTTCCCCTGAGATACAAACAGTCCCATTGGTTATACCTGCCAGTTCCGTTGCAGCATCAGTAGCAGCTTGTGCCGATATGGTACTGTCAACTCCCTTGGTAGCTGAGGCAGTACTTAGGGCAGCCATGATCTCACTCCCATTTCCACGGATGACAGTAGGCTTAACAGTATCTATAAGTGAGGCAAATGCTTCGTTGCGGTAAGGGGTAGCGCCTAGTCCAACTGGGTCAATGACGATAGGAGTCCCTTTCCTTTTGGCTGTAATCATTGCCTTTTTCATGGCTTCTACCCATTGAGGCTCTAATGTGCCGATATTGATGACAAGACTTCCTGCAATGCCAGCCATATCTTCAACTTCTTCCAGTGCATGAGCCATAACAGGGGATGCTCCAAGTGCTAGCAGTGCATTGGCAGAGTTATTCATGACTACATAGTTGGTGATATTATGTACGAGAGGAGCTTGTTCCTTTACAGCCTTTACAGTTTCCCAGAGTTGTTGTAGCATATCCTTTTATCAAATTGCATGGTGAATGAATCTTGTCAAGGTATACTTCAGGGGTACTCCGCTGCTATAATTGAAATAGGAGAGAGATGCCTAGCTTTTCCCTACGACAGTGCCAGCTGTATCAGGTTCAAAGGGTATTTCTCAGTTCCTTAAACGGAACACCCCTAAAGCATATATCGCAAAGTTAATAGAATTTTTTTAGGGAAAAAGTATGACGAAACAAGGTTTCTTGTCACTGAAATATAACCTCTAGGTATTTGTCGATTTATATGAAGCTGGGTTTATGCAACCGATTTAAAAGTACTTATAACAGCGTGTAAGTATGATGATACCGTTATGCTTTTCTATTAAAATGACTTATGAGATAATGAATTTTAGCGTTCAATAAGCTTCTGAGTATAAAGACGTAATGCTTGAGGTATTGGCTTGAATCTATTTTTAGTGTAAATTGTACATATTTAATAATTGATGTAATTTATTCATCATACAACACACTAACACATACAAGTCAACTTGTTGTCTCTAATCGACTATGATAGCTAATATATTGAGATCAATAGCTGTTCTGTTGTTTACATGCTGGTCATTTTATGTATCAGGTCAAACAACGATTCAAGTAATCAGATTGCCGCAACATACCCCAATTACAGATACTGTTTTTATCTCTGGAAGTTTTAATGATTGGTTAGCTAATGATCCGAATTATGCATTAAAACCAAATAAGGAAGGCATTTTAGAGGTGACGATGCCTGATAGCTTGAAAGCTTTTGAATTCAAGTTTACACGAGGGAATTGGGAGTATGTAGAAGGGACTTGGGATGGAAAGCCTTTGGCTAATAGGACCTGTATTCTACCCTCCTCAGTAACGGATACAGTAATTGTAGCATCAGTTCAGAGCTGGGAGGATTTGGCTGCGCAGGTAACTTTCAAGCTTAAGCATTTGCCTGCTTATACGCCTGAGCCTGCCAAGGTTTTTATATCAGGATCATTCAATGATTGGAATCCTGCTGATAGCCTGTATCAGATGCGCTTGGATGAGAATGGAACCTATAGCGTTACATTGCCTGCTGATGCAGATACTTTTTATTACAAGTTCACAAGAGGGAGTTGGGAGACGGTTGAAGGACAGGTCTTTGGGATCAGTCGTGCGAACCGTTACTATGCCAAAAGTTCAAAAATGCCTGAGACTATAGCAATTCAAATTGCTTCTTGGGAGGATTTCAATGGGTATGGTATCTCTCCTTTATTGCTTCTCCTGCTTTTTGTAGGAGTACATGCATTGGTTATGGTACTGTTTGTCATGCTAGATGGAAGCGAACGCTATGAGAAAGGCATGGTGAGTTTGCTGGCTTGGTATGGAGGTACTTTGTTGCTGAAAGCGATCTTTATGAACAAGCATGTGTTTCACCTGTTTCCGTGGGGTAACCTATTGGCTGAATATAGCCTGATTCTTCAAGGAGGTTTAATACTTTCCTTTGTCGGGTATTCTTTTCCGTTAGTATCCAACCGAAAATATAGGCAGGGCTTGACATTCGTCGGAATGCTAATTCCTGTGCTTTTCATTTTTTATTACAATGCTGAAGCTATAAAAGCTGAATATGTAAACCAGCGGGTTGGTTGGCTGATATTGGGGGGCAGGTGTGTAGCCGTAACTTTTACATGGATGGTTATTGGAAAGGTGCCTAAAACCCAAGGTATGCAAAAGGTACTGAAAGGTACTGGAGTACTGCTTGGGTGCTGTACAGTCATTTTGTTGTTAGAGCTTGTATTTCGAGGGTTGGGAATGTTTTGGGTAGAGTGGTTTGATGACTTGTATTGGGTTTTGATTTCTCTCTATACACTGTATATAGCTTTTGTACTTTATACGACTAGAAATGGAACAACTGGGCAGGGTGAGAACCTGTCTTTACAGCATAAGGTTAATTCCGTTTTAGAAGAGGAAGTAGTTGAAACTATGGAACTGGAATATGAAGCCATTACTGCACAAGTGATGACTTTGATGGAGGCAAATAACTTGTATGACAATCCATCTTTTTGCTTGGCAGATCTGGCGGAGGCATTGGACATGTCAACCCATAAAATGTCCAAGGTAATTAATCAGGGTTTTAGTAAGAGCTTCCCAGATTTTGTGAATGAATTTAGAGTGAAAGCCTTTATCCAAAAAGTAGATGCAGGAGAAGCGGAGCATAAGACATTATTGGCTTTGGCATTGGAAGTAGGTTTTAAGTCAAAGAGTACGTTCAACAGGTCATTTAAAAAAGTGACAGGACAAACACCATCTGCCTATTTTTCTACTGTAGAAGATTTCTCTTAGAGGATATTAGTGTTTTATCTACGTTTTATGGGTGTCATTTTATGATTTTTGAGCTTTCATTTCTTTCGACTTAACTAGTTGAAATTTAATTACTTATGAGTGTCATTTTATGAGATGTGTATCTTGGTGAATTGAATTGAAACCTATTTTTATCATAATAAGGCGAATAGGTGTAGTTTTTACGTGATGTTTGAGGTGTCAATACTTGACTTGTTTATCATTTACCTAACCAACAACCAACAATGACAATATCCTCAAACTTGCTGAAAGCACTGACAGCCGCTGTCATGGGACTTTCGCTTATTGGTTGCCAAACCGAGACAGAAGAAACTTTTGTGCCAGACAAAGCTGACAAACAGGCAGTCGTACAAGTAACTACACACGATGGAGCTCCATTTATCACCAACAGTAACGCCAATGCAAGATATGCAGCCGGACCAGGCGGTGGTGTCATGATGCAGGCATTCTATTGGGATGTGCCAGCAGGAGGTACATGGTGGAATACAGTGAAAGGGAAAGTAACTGATTGGGGCAATGCAGGAATTGGTGCCCTATGGCTGCCACCTGCGTCTAAGGCTCAAAATGGTCCTTTCTCAATGGGTTATGATCCAACGGATTATTTTGACTTTGGTGACTATAACCAGAATGGTACAACAGAAACCCGTTTTGGTTCCAAAACAGAATTGACTTCCCTGATCAGTAAAGCACATACTGAAAATATGGAAGTATATGCGGATATCGTATTGAACCATAACAGTGGTGGGCAGCTGGAAAATAACCAGTATACAGGAACCCAAACATGGACCCTGTTTAATGTAGCCTCTGGGAAGTTCAATAGAACACAGCATGATTTCCACCCTAACTGGGTACAAAACAATGACGAAGGTGTATTTGGAGGGTTTCCTGACCTTTCTCACAGTGTACCATATGTACAGGACTGGCTATGGAACCGAAGTGATGGTGTGGCAAAGTATTATAAAAATACGATGGGCTTTGATGGCTGGCGCTTCGACTATGTCAAAGGATTTGGTCCTTGGGTTGTAAAGGAGTGGAACAATAGTGTAGGAGGTTTCTCGGTAGGAGAACTATGGGATAGCAATGTGGACTACCTGAACTGGTGGGCAAATGAAGCCAATAGTAGTGTTTTTGACTTTGCTTGTTACTATAAAATGGATGAGGCATTTGATGGAAATAACCTGAACCGTTTGGCTGATGATATGATGTGGAAGCGCAACCCATACAAGACAGTGACGTTTGTGTCTAACCATGATACGGACCAAATCTGGAGCAAGATGCTTTCGTATGCCTACATTCTGACACATGAAGGCTATCCGTGTATATTCTACCGTGATTATGAGGAGTGGTTGGATAAGAGTAAGCTTAACAACCTGATTTGGATTCATAATAACAGGGCAACAGGAAATACTTCTATCCTGCATGTGGACAACGATGAGTACATCGCAAGACGTAACGGGTATAATGGAAATCCTGGTTTGGTAGTGTATATCAACAATTCTGACCAATGGCAGGAGCGTTGGATTCAAACCAACTGGAGTAGCACACAGATCAAGGATTATACAGGAAGTTCGGGTTGGTATCCTACTACACAAGGTGATCAGTGGGTGAAAATTCAGGCACCACCGAGAGGTTATACCGTGTGGTCTCCTGTAAACTAATTATTTATACATAGTTAATCGGTTGAGTTTTTCGAGGCTGTGGGTGAATATACCCGCAGCCTTTTTATACAATGATATGAATAGATTTACACTACTTTATAAGTTGTTGTTGATATGTAGTTTAGGGGTGGTGGCTTGTCAGTCTCAGGGATCTTTTCAGAAGGCTAATACAGGTGATCCTCAGGAAACTTCAGCTCATATTGCGTATCAGTTGGAGGCTCAAAAGCATAATACTTCTGAAGTAGGGGTAGTTCCAAGAATGGTGGCTGACCCAGAGACAGGTTATTTGAGTCTGAACTTGTTGCTGCAAAATCTTACAGAAGAGGCAAAAGTAATTACGCTGAAAGAGCTATCCCTGATAACCAGACAAGGAGTGAGGTCACCATCACTTGAACATGCTTTTACAGGGTTTATATTACCTGCCAAGTCCGATTCTGTTATTTCGGTGACTTTTAATCCCATTAATGATTTAAAACTCTATCAGCAGGTCCAGCTTCATGGTTCATTACAACCCATCTACCAGTTAGAGTTTGCCTTGCAACAAGGGGATGCCCAACCTTTAGACTATCAGTTTTGGGCAAACGCAGATGAGGAAATGTTTACAGCATACAAAGATGAGTGGAACGCAATGGGAGTTCCATCAGTCTATCAGTTTGCTGAGTTGGATACCGCCAAAGAGACAAGGATCATACACCACCTTGAAAAGTTGTATGATGATCAAAGAAAGCCTTTTGTCCGTCAGGCAGAATGTGAACTGATAGCCAATGGGTTGCTTTTGAAAGCCGCAGTTTACCATCATCAGGATAGCTTATATATCACAGCACGTTGGGTCAATCATAGTACTTTGGATTATGTACTTATACCTGACAGCTTGACATTATATATTGAGGGGAATCCAACTGTCTGTCATTGGAGTGTTCGGGAGCAAAATCTAGTAATAAGAAAGTCTCAGCGACTTACCGTCAAGACAGCAGTACATTCTCCATCACTTCCAGAAAAAATTGCATTAGGAGGTCAGGGACTGCAAACCCTTGATCGTTTACCGGCATATCCGGTCCCATTATTATTCAAATACACACCGCCGTCATTATAGTGTGATTTTAAAAGTGAATTTAGAAAGCCTGCTTCTTTTGGAGCAGGCTTTTTTGTTGAGCAGTAAAACACCCTGCAGGCACACCCAGTAGTGTGACACTCCTGCAGGGTGGTGCATGTCAGCTCAAAAAATAATACAGCTTAGTTACTATAGAAATAAATCGAAGATGCTGCTTTTTGGGTATCTGTGAACCTTGGATGTAAGTCTCCACCCATTTCATAATCACTGAAACCAAGAACTTTACCATTCCCAACTTCAGAGATGTAAATACGTTTTGAACGGTTGTCGTAAGCTACATCAATTGGGTTACCCAATTTTGTTTTCGGACCTGCTACCCTTACTTGGTCTGTCATTGGCAGTGTAGCACCTGTTTCAAGTGCTGCCAGTTTGGAAGTGAAATCGTAGATTACGTGGAAACCCCCGTCATCGGTTGTATTGGATGCAGCTCCTATATCTGTCATGATCAGGATATCATCAGAAGCACTGAACGTAATGCCGTGCGTACGGACAATCCCTTCAATGGTGATTTGCTTATCTGGCATGATTGCTCCTGACATGGTATTGGCAAAGAAGTTTTGGAATACCGCCAAGTCGCTGGTATTGTCCACTACGGCAAGTAAATCATTTCCCATAAATGTGATGCCCCATACATTGAAAGGAATATCAAAAGTGTTGGTCAAGCTGAAGGAAGTGCCATCATAGGAGTAGACAAAGAATTGGTTATTTCCATTATCAGCCACAACGACCTTATTGCCAAAGACCGCAATCTCTCTAGGACTTGGCAAGTCAGGATTGCTTACAAAGTTTGGTGCGACTGTAGAGCTATCACTGACAGTGGTAAATGGTGAATAGAACTCAAGTCGATTATTAGCCCTTGAAGCTTGAATAATCCCGTCAGTACTGCCTGAATAGTAGATACCTTCAGAAGCAGCAGATGCTGTTGTGATACTTTTTGAAAGGTTGTTGACAAAGTCATAGTAGGTGACATCGGAGTTGAAGGTGACTGTTACAAACATTTCGGAGCGGAAGTCGGTAGAACTTTCGCCAATGTCACCATCTGTTTCCTCACTAGAGAACTGTATAGAGGAAGCAGCAGGAAGGTCTGCTATAAAGGTTGGGGTAAGGTTTCCTCCATCCCCAATATTGGTGAAGCCAACTACTTTGCCGTTGCCAATTTCAGATATGTAGATGGCATCAGTAACGGCATCATAAGCTACGTCAATTGGGTTTCCTAGCATGGTAGCGGGTCCTGCAACACGCGTCTGGTCTAGTACTGAAAGTGCTTCTCCATCAGAAAGAGCATCAAACTTTTCAGAGAAGTTCGGAATAACGTGAAAACCTCCATCATCAGTGGCATTGGCAGCATCTCCGATGTCTGTCATGATCATTACATCATCGGAGCCACTGTATGTCAGTCCGTGTGTTCTGATGATACCTTCGATGGTTACTCTTTTGGATGGTCTCAGTAGTCCGTCAGTAGTATTGGAGAAGAAGTCATAAAAGACAGCAAGGTCACTTGAATTGTCGACTACGGCATATAGGTCTGTACCTTTGAACGTAATTCCCCATACATTGAAAGGAATGTCAAAAGTATTGGTCAAGCTATAATTGTCTCCACTTTTGGTATAGACAAAGAACTTGTTGGAGCCATTGTCTGAAACGACATACTTATCTTCAAGTACAGCCAATTCTCTGGGACTCTCGAGGTCTGCTGAACTTGTAAGGGCTGGGGCAGGGCTATCACCATCCATCAGACTGCTTACATTCGCATAAGACGCTAGCTGTAGGTTGGAGCGTGACGCTTGTGTGACAAGGTCTAAAGCTGCATCGTAGTGGATGCCTTCTGCTGCTGTGGAGGAGGTAGCTATGGATTTTGATGTTTCATTGGTGAGGTCATAGATCGTAATATTTCCATCTGCATTGTTGGTGACATAAAGTTGAGCACGTCTTTCTGCCAAGCGTTCTGGAGCTACAGTCTGGGTGCGCAGCAAGTCATTACTATCATCATTAGCATTGTCTGCACAAGAGAACATGCAAACGCAGGTGGTTGCTAGCAACCATGATTTAAAATTTTTCATCAGCTGTTTTATTTAATGATTTAACATACAAGCAGGTAATCCTGCTTTTGGAATCAATAAATAATGGAGTGAATAGTTAGGTGGGAATAAGGAGTGGTTGATAGAGGTCTATCAGGTGATAAGGGGTGGAAATGTAGGTGTTAGTACTAACTCAATCTTCTTTCTATTTTCCATAGGCGTTTTGATTTTACATTTCACCTGTACCTACGAAGTCTTTTAGGTAAGTGGATTGCAATTATTTGAAAAAATAAAAGGCTGCCTCTTTTCAGAAGCAGCCTTTTGATATATACGCTAAGTTATTTTATAGTCTTACACCAACAATGGTGATGTCATCTCGCTGTGCAACTTTACCCTGATGCTCTTCCAGTGATAGCTCAAGAGCCTCAAGTTGGTCAAGCATGGTTTTCTCAGCATTTTGCTCCAACAGCTCAATCAGTTTGACTTTACCATACTTCTTGCCTTCACCATTGTTCTGGTCAGCCATACCGTCAGAAGATAGGTAAATCAAGCTACCTCTGCCAAGCTGTACTGTATGCTCTTCAAACTCTCTTGATGATTTCTTGAAGCGCAGTCCACCGATAGATTTGTTAGTACCTTTAAGCTCCACCAATGTGTTGTTGCCATTCTCAATGTACCACATCGGACGTTTTGCTCCGGCAAATATGATTTTGTCAGTTTCAGTACCACTTTTCTCAATAACACAAAGCGATACGTCCATACCGTCGTCATTTGACTTGTTCTCCTGATGAAGGGCGCGGATAATACCTTCGTCCAATCTGTGCAGGATTTCAGCAGGATCGTAAATGTGCTTCTGGTTGATGATCTCATTCAGAAGTGTGTTACCAATCATGGACATGAAACCACCCGGTACACCGTGTCCTGTACAGTCAGCAACTACAAGGAATATCAAGCTTTCTGTGAATGGGTTTCTCAGGTTACCTCTTACCAAATCATCCCCTTCAATTTTTGAATACCAATAATAGTCACCAGATACAATGTCTTTTGGACGGAACATAATAAAGGAGTCCAGCAAGTCCCGCTTCAGTTTGGCAGGAGTAGGGAGGATCGCCTTCTGGATCGTTTGCGCATAGCGCATACTGTCCGTAATATGTTTGTTCTTCGTGTTGATCTCTTTGTAAGCATTGGCGTTGGTCAAGGCAATTGAGATGTAAGATGCCATTGAACGAAGGATATTGACATCCTTTCTTGTGTAGGCATTTTTCTCAAAGCTTTGAACTGTCAGTACACCAAGAGGCTTCTGGTCAGCTGTCAATGGCATGTAAACCAGTGATTCAGGTCTCTCCCCTGTTTGGAATACAGGCTGGCTTTTCAGGTATTGAGAGATTTGTAAGTCCAGTTCACTGATCAGGATTTCTTCCTGACTCTTGAAGCAAAGCACCGAAAGGCTGTTTGTATCCGAAAGCTTAAAGCCAAAGTGTGGAACCGAAACGCCATTGTCCAACAGGTTGATATAGTTAATGCTGTCGTAAGTCTCATCGTAGATACCGATGCCAAATACTCCGGCATCCATCAGTGAGTTTACATAGGCAAAAGCTGTCCAGTTAATTGGCCCAAAGTCCAGTGTTGAAGTAATTTTCTGACCAAACTCTGAAAGTACCTGGAAGTCATCGTTTACTTTTTCAACTTCCTGCTTGGCTACTGAAATCTGGTCACGCTGCTGCTCAATTTCTTGTTTCTGCTGTAGAATCTCATCGTTTTTGGCAGCCAGACGCTTATTCTTCATTCGGTTCTGGAAGTAACCAATCAAGATCAAGGCAAGTACCACACAAAGTAGCGCCATTGAGGCAATGAAGTACTTTCTTTTTTCCTCTTCCTCTTTCAGTTTAAGCCTTCTCAGTTCGTTTTCACGTTCCAGAAGCTCAAATGCTTTCTGTCTTTCCCTTTCCTCTACATCCTTTTGTCTCAGGAGTAGTTCGTTCAGTTTCTTTTCTTTCTGGAGTTCGTAGATTTCCTGCTGACGCTTTTCCAAGTTAAGCTGCTCTTGGGCCATCAGTAGCTGCTGTTGCGTCTGCATGCCTTCCAACTCTTCCTGACGAAGTTTACTGTTTTTCAGTGCACGCTCTCGTTCTAGCAGTTCCAGCTGTTTCTTACTCAGCTCGGCATCAATACGAAGCTTGTCGATCTCCTGCTCACTCATCTTCTTCTCCATCAGAACTTTTTCAAGTTCTTTCTCCTTCTTCTGAGCTTCCTTCCATTGTTTCTGTTGCTCTGTTAGTGAGGTTCTCTCCATGTTTAGGAGGGAGTCTTTCAGAGCCAGGAAGGATTTCATGGTTTGCAGGGCTTTCTTATAGTTTCCTGAGCCTTCATATACAGCCAGCTTACGTGTGTAGGCACTGGTTAGTACATCAAAGTGCTGTCCTTGTCTTGCTAGTTCAATGGCAGCATCAGCGTGCTTACGGGCTTCAGAGTATAACCTTAAACTTTCGTAGGCTGACGCAACATAGATATGGGCATTTGAAATTTCTCGACTGGTACCGTGCTTCTGTTGGATTTCCAGTACCTGTAAATAGTTTTCTAGACCTTTACGAACATTTCCGGAGTTCATGTTGATTACCCCCATGTTCGTAAGGAGTGTAGTGTTAGCTTTTTCTGGTAGACCTTCTTTACGGTTGTGCTCCACGGCTTCTTCCAGATAGCGGAGTGCCATCTTGGTGTTGCCAAGTCGCTGGTAGCTATAACCTACGTCGTTAAGGTAAGTTGCAAGACCTTTCGTATCATTTGTCTGACGCTTGATACGGATGATTTCGAGGTTGGTAAGCATGGCAGCCTGAAAGTCTCCCTTCTTGGATTGAATAGAGGCAATACGGCTAAGCATGGACACATACTGAACGTTATCTCCTGACTGCTTGTGGTAGTCTCGACATTGGATCAGGTATTTCAATGCCTGGTCATCCTGTCCCATTTTCATATAAGAGAAAGCCAAAAGCTGAACAACATCGAATCCCTTCTCAGGATCTTTCAATTGATTAGCTACTGCGAGTGCCTTTTTCTCATAGTCAATGGCATTGTCAAATACGTTCCAGTCCTGATAGAGATAAGCTACTTCTGTGTAGGCTTGGTACAGTGCAGGAAGGTCATCCTTTTCCTTGTAAATGTTTACCCCCTGTAAAGCATAGTTCAATGCTTGTTTGAACTGTCTCTTCAAACGGTAGACATTCGCAAAATTCAGAAGAGCTGTGGCACTACCCTTGTAGTAGTCAAGTTCCTCTGCCAGATCCAATGCCTTCTGAGAATAATCAATCGCATCCTTGAATTGGTTGTACTCAATAGCATTGCTGGCCAATAGGTTGTACTTGTCAACCTGTTGGTGCTTGTCCTGCGTTTGCTCAACCTGCTTTTGCAGGGTTTCTACTTCGGTTTGTGCAATCAGCTGTTGGGAAATGAAAAAAGTACTTGTCAGAATCAAAAGTCCCACCAGCCAAGGCCTGTGTGTAATCCTCATATCTATTGTTTGAAAGTCTTTAGCTTATAAAGTTCAGTCAGTCGCTCTCGAAAAATAACAATATTTTATTAATAATATGATATTAGAAAGTTTAAATCTCTTATTTATTGTGCACTTGGCAATACTTCTGCATCAATAAGAATATCTTTCATTGGCCAATGGTCACCTTCGCTGACTTCTACTTTCTCTATTTTTTCTACAACATCCATTCCTTCAACCACTTCGCCGAATACAGTGAAGTCTCCATCAAGCCCCGGGACACCTCCAATTGACTTGTAGACTTTTCTGACATGTTGAGGGTAGGATTTGGTGAGGTCAGACACTTCAAAACCAAGCAGGTCATCCTCGGTTTGCTTGGTGCCTAGAATAATGTAGAAATCGTAGCTTGATGAGCGTTTTTCTGGGTTCTGCTTGATCTCACGAGCCATGGCTACAGCACCTCTTTTATGAAAAAACTTGGATGGTTGTAACTCAGCAGGAACGGTGTACTTGCCAAAGTTCTTTTTCTTTTTTCCAAACTTGTATTCATCTGAGTCACCACCCTGAACCACAAAGTCTTTCATGACCCTATAAAACTGTGAATTATCGTAATAGCCCCGTTTGGTAAGCATCACAAAATTGGCGCGATGTAAAGGAGTTTCTTCATAAAGCCTGATTTTGATATTACCCAAGCGGGTTTTGAGCAGTACCTCTGTTTCAGGGTTTTCACTGCCATACCAAGCCAGTTCCGAAGCCGCGTTCTCATCATTCAGTTTCTGAATTTTTCTGACAGGTTTCTTTTCAGCTACTTTCACTTGAGGAGCTTTCTGCTCGGGCTCCGATTTTTCTTTCTTTGGAGTGCTGTCACATCCAGCGATTACTGAACTAAGTAGTAATAAGAAGATGGCTGATTTGATAGTCTGTAACATGTTAGCTTTTTGTATTTTATCTTTTTGCTTCCAATATAATGTGGACGACCCAATTGTATGAAATAAATAGTTTCTTCTAAAAAGAGGGGATAGCGGTAGTTTAAATAGCTATTGTTTTGTTAATGTTAATAAAATGCAGCGCTACCCTTCCTTTACTTCACACAGTGTTCAATGTTGAGAAGAGAACCTTTAAGTACTGTTAAAGCCGAGTAGACTCCGAGGTCATATATGCCCTATACATTTGCAGCGAAATTAATATTAAAATTGTATGACTAGGGTATTTATTTTAACAATTTCTGCTATTGTATTCACTTTTAGTGCTTTTGCACAGAAGGGTACAATAAAAGGACAGGTAAAGGACGCTGAATCAGGTGAAGAGATTATCGGCGCAAACGTAATGCTTGAAGGTACTACCACAGGGGCTAACACTAACGTGTTTGGTCAATTTGAGTTTAAGGCCAATCCTGGCACTTATAACGTAGTGGGTAGTTATATTGGTTATAAGAAATTCGTACAGCAGGTGACCGTAACCGCAGGACAAGTGGTTAGTGTAGATATGAACTTGGCATTGGATGCTACTGAGCTGGTGGAAGTAGAAGTAGTAGGTAAAGCCAATAAGGAGAGTGCTGAAGCGCTGATGGTAGAGCGTAAGAATGCCAACGTGATGATACAGAGTATCGGGGCAGAAGAAATGTCTGTAAAAGGGGTTTCCAATGTGGAGGATGCTGCTACTAAAATTTCGGGTGTATCCAAGGTAAGTGGTAAAGGTGTATTTGTTAGAGGTCTAGGAGATAGATATAACAATGCATTGCTGAATGGATTGCCAGTGCCTTCTACAGATCCTGATTTGAAAGTAATCCCACTTTCAATTTTCCCATCTGATGTAGTGAAAAATATTGATATGGCGAAAACATTCTCTTCAAGAATGTATGGAGATTTTGCCGGTGCCACAGTGGATATCACAACAAAAGATTTCCCTGAAGAAGGTGCATTTACGATCGGTATTGGAGGTTCTTACAATTCTCAAACTACAGGAAAAAGCTTTAAGTCATTTAAGGACGGTGACATGGAGTTTTTCGGAATGACAGGAAAAGGACGTGTAATGCCTTCTCAAATTGAAAGCGTCAATGTATTTGAGGCAAAGGGTGAGAATGCATCCAACCTTTTTACTTCTAATTATGCACATCAAGTGGCAAATGCTCCGATTGCAAACAGCTTTAAGTTGACTGGTGGTAACCTTTACGATTTGGCAGGAGAGAGTCAGTTTGGTTTTATGGTGTCAGCAGCTTATGATAATAATTATACTTACCGCAATGGTGTAACTAGGAACCTTAACGCGCAAGCGGCTCCGTTGATTAGTTACAACTTCGATACATATGAATATACAACCAGTACTTCTGGACTAGCCAACTTCTATTATAGAATCAATTCTGATCACAAGGTGAACCTGAATGTGTTGTATGTGAATGAGTCGTCTAACGAACTTAGTGAGTACGCAGGTTTTTCTAATGATTTAGGTACTGAAGTGGACTTGTCTACAAGAAGAGGTACTTATAGACAAAACATGTTGCTTGTAAACCAATTGCTTGGTGAGCACAACATTAAAGATGAGCGTATCCAACTTAACTGGGGAATTTCTTATTCAATTGCTAAAGGGCAGGAGCCAGATAGAAAGCAGCTTTCTGTGACGGGACCTAGAGATGAGGCGACACTTTTTACACTGAATGCCCCTAACAACCACCGTTTCTTCAGTTTCTTGAATGAAAATGAGTATGCTGCTAAGGTGGAAGGAAAGATTGGCTTTGGTGAGCAAGGAGCTGAGGGTTTTGCAAGTTCACTGATACTAGGCTACCAAGGAAGACTTAAATCAAGAGACTTTAACTGGAGACAGCTTAATATTGTGGAAGCTGATAACAGTACAATGTCAACTTTTGACTTTGATAATCCAGGAAGCTTTATCGAAGATCAGCTTCAGGCTGGCAATATCTACTACAAGGATCAAAATGACCCATCTAGAGAGTTTGAGGCGAGCCTGAATGTACACGCAGGATACGCTGCTTATGACTTTGACCTTGTGCCTGAAAAATTGAAAGTAGTCGCAGGTGTAAGAACAGAGTTGGCAAACCAAACAGTTAAGTATAAGAAACTGAGTGACCTTTATTCGTCGCCACTTCGTGTGTCAACATACGATACATTGTCAATCTTACCTTCACTTAACCTGAAATATGCGTTGGATGAAGAGTCAAACTTGAGATTCGCTGTAAGTAAAACAGTAACACGCCCGAACTTTAAAGAAGTAATTCCATTTCAGTATCAGGAAATGTACGGTGGTGCACTGATTCAAGGTAATGCCAACCTGCAGAATAGTGATAACTATAATGCTGATTTGAAATACGAAATTTTCCCTAATCACGGAGAGCTATTCTCGATGGGAGTTTTCGGTAAGTACATCGAGAGTCCTATTGAAAAAGTACAAATTCCAGAATCAGGAACACTCTTCACTTTCCAGAACGGAGACAAGGCGCAGATTTATGGTGTGGAAATGGAGCTGAGCAAACGACTAAACAACGTTTTTAATAACGGCTCGGAGTTCCTTTCAAGATTCGTGGCAGGACTGAATGCTTCGTATATGTACACACAAATCATTATTGACAATCCTAACTCAATTCTAACAAACAAGGAAAGAGCACTACAAGGAGCTTCACCATACATTATTAATGCTGACCTGACATATGAGGCAGAGTTTGGTGCTTCTGTAGTTTCCACATTTACGGTTACTTACAATGTGTTTGGTGATCGTATTTACTCTGCGGGTGCACAAGGGGCAGGTGATATCTATGAGCGTTCATATAGCACACTGGACTTCATTTGGAAGAACAGAATTGCAGAGAAATTAAGTGTTGATTTCAAGGTGTCAAACATTCTGAATCCAGAAGTAATCAGAGAACAGGAGGAGTTTGCCAACGGAGCAGACACCAAACTTGTGAACTCATATTCAATGGGAACAAATGCTAGTTTCTCGCTGAATTATACCTTCTAAATCAATATGAATAAGTGGTTGGTGATAATTAAATATTGCATAACATTAGCTTAACTTGATTGTGCTAACCACTTACTAAATTGCATTCAAATCTTAAGGAAATACAATTCTCTATCTAAAATCAAATCAAAAACTGACATGAAAAACTTTAACAGATTCATGACTGCTGCAGCAATGTTGGCTGCTGTTTCATTCTCATCTTGTGATAACGAAGACGAAGACGGTGATGTAACACCACAGCCACAAAGCGTAGTTCTGAATGGATCTATTTCAGAGGATATGACATTGAAAGCTGGCGACGAAATCATTATCGCTGGTGGTGTACACGTAAAAGCTGGTGCTACTCTGACTATCGAGCCAGGTGTAGTAGTTAAAAATGACCTAGACGAATCTGTAGCTTACCTTTTGATCGAAAGAGGTGCTAAAATTATGGCAGAAGGTACTGCTGATGCACCAATCGTATTTACTTCTGATAAAGAAGAAAGAGGTTCTTGGGGTGGTATTATCATTAATGGTTATGCGCCAATCAACAGAGGTACTGAGGCTACTGCAGAAGTAGGTGACGTAATGTACGGTGGTTCTGATGCTGATGATAACTCAGGTGTTATTAAATATGTAAGAGTTGAGTTTGGTGGTAACCAAATCAACGATGAGAAAGAGCACAATGGCTTCACTTTTAACGGTGTAGGTAGAGGTACTGAAGTTCACCACTTGGAGTCTTACATGGGTTCTGATGATGGATTCGAGTTCTTCGGTGGTACTGTAGAGGCTAACTACCTTGTATCTATCGGTTCTGGTGACGACTGCTTCGACTGGACTTACGGTTGGGCTGGTAAAGGTTCAAACTGGTTTGCTCAGCAAATGGAAGGTGCTGGTGATAGAGGCATCGAGGCTGATAACAACAGCAAAGACAGAGCTGCTTCTCCATACTCTAACCCAACTCTTGAGAACATCGTTCTGATTGCAAACGAAGGTTCTGAGTCTGACGGTATGAAACTGAGAGAAGGTACTAAAGCAAACATCAACAATGTTTATATCAAGAACTTCAAAGATGCTATCGAAATCGAGCACAACGAAACACTTGATAACCTTGCTAACGGTGAGATCATCCTGACGAACATTAAAGCTGAAGGTCAAACTAATGATTTGAAGTACAAAGGTACAATCCTTAGCGAAGAAGATGGTTACTCAGCTGAAGAAGTAGAGCAGTCTAAATTGGATGCAGAGCCATACGAAACTAAAGCTGCTGACAATGCTGCTAAAATTTCTGTAGACGCAAATGTTACTTTGTCAACAAGCCTTTCATCATTCGAATGGGCTGCTGGTTGGACTAGATAATTATTACAGACTATATAGTCTTTAATATATGGCGGACTGGTACATAATGTATCAGTCCGTTTTTTTTATCTGCTGAGTGTAAGTTAGCATCACCACTGATTTATGTTTAATTGTAAAATGGGCAAGTAGAAAGGCTACCTTTCACTTGCCCATTTTTTGTTGTGAATAGATTTCAGTCACTTGTACCTGTTACATTCTGTGGATTTGTTTTAATCCAAGACTTATTCCTCTGCTTTCTCTCGTCTTTTCAGTCATTCTATTGCTTATTTTCTGTCATTTTAAGGTTAAAAAAGCCTCTCTAATGTTTCCTTAAGCTTTATTTAAAGTTACATATGTTAATCAAATGTTACATCAACAATAGTTCATTTGTATTGTGAAAATACATAATAACCATATAATATTCTTATTTATGACATAGTGATTATACTAAAGTAATTATTAAGTGTATTTGTACACTTAATGCGTCAACATGTTATTAACAACATCGTGATTATGTTCATTATTCATTAATTGATTGGACAATTCCTAGTCATATTAGCCTTATACTTTTGTGACATCAACAATTAGGACTAGGAACAAAAAAACATGACACGGGTATTACTATTAGTTACAAGCTTATTATTTTCTCTTACTGCGATGGCGCAGAAGGGTATCGTAAAAGGTACTGTTAAGGATGCAGAAACAGGTGAGGAAATTATTGGTGCCAGCGTAATGCTGGGTGGAACCACTACTGGAGCTAACACAAATGTGTTTGGCGAATTTGAGTTTAGTGCAACACCAGGAACTTATGAGTTAGTAAGTAGCTATGTTGGTTATCAGAAATTTGCAAAATCAATTACAGTTACTGAAGGACAAACCACAAACATACAAGTGCTTTTGTCAATAGACGCACAGGAGCTAATGGAAGTGGAAGTTGTTGGTAAAGCCAACAAAGAAGCTGCAGAAGCCCTGATGGTAGAACGTCAGAATGCAGATGTAATGATTCAGAGCATTGGAGCACAGGAAATGTCAGCAAAAGGTATTTCAAATGTGGAAGGTGCGATGACGAAAGTAACTGGTATTTCAAAAGTAGGATCAAAAGGACTCTTTGTTAGAGGTCTAGGAGATAGATATAACAATGCACTGTTGAATGGTCTTCCAGTGCCGGCAACCAACCCGGATAAGAAGATGATTGACCTTTCAATTTTCCCTTCAGACTTGGTGAAAAACCTGAATGTAAATAAGACATTCTCACCAAATCTTTACGGTGATTTTGCTGGTGCGACAGTGAACATTATGACAAAAGATTATTCTGAAGAGCCTTTCTTTAAGATTGGAGTAGGTGCTGGTATGAATTCATTGGCAACAGGACTTTACTTCAGACATTACTCTGACGGAGATAATGAGTATGCAGGGTTCTCGGGATATGGCAGAAAGCAGTCTACAGTAGTGAAGGCGAATACAGAAGGACAGGATGTAATGTCGACTTCATGGGATTCGAAGACTAAGAATGCACCACTGAACCAAAATTTCAATGTATCTGGTGGTAACTACTTTGATGTAGGAGAAGAAGGTGGATTTGGCTTTATCGCTTCGGTAGCATATGACAACGACTACGAATACAGAGACGGTGTTTATAGAAACTATCAGGCGCAAGGTCGTGCAAGAGTTAACTACGACGCAACGTCATTCAGATACAATACGACAACATCAGGTTTGTTGAACTTCTATTACAAGATCAACAACAGACACTCATTCAACTTCAACAATATCTATGTGAATGAGTCTCAGAACAGATTGGACGAATACTTCGGTAACAACGCTGAGTATGAAAACCTTTACTCATTCAGAAATACTTATACTCAGAACAAGCTTCAAGTGCACCAATTGTTAGGTGACCACAGCTTTATGGAAAATGACAAGCTGAAAGTAAACTGGGGTGTTTCTTACGCAAGAACAACAGCACTTGAGCCAGACAGAAAGCAATTGATCTTTGATATGGGACAAGGTAAGTCATATAATGAGATCAACTGGGGTGACGGTCGCCTTTACACAGATGAGTCGGTTGCAGACAACCACAGATTCTGGAGTGAAATGGATGAGAATGCATATGCGGCAAACCTTGAAGCGGAATTGGGCTTAGGAGAATACAATGGTGATACTGAGTCATATAGAAGCACGCTGAAACTAGGTTACCAAGGTAATATCAAAGAGCGTGAGTTCAACTATGACCAAATCAACATCAGAAGGGCAAGTGGTAACGCAGATGGTATTAACGTACTGCAGCCAAATGAAGACCTTAATAGCTACCTATCAGCAGGAAGCCTTGTTTACGAGCCATACAACATTGCAGATACTTACTTTGATGCAAGACAGGATGTACATGCAGCATTTGTAGGATACGGTTACGAAGTAATCCCAAGCAAACTGAAAGTGAATGCAGGTGTTCGTGCAGAAATCGGTGAGCAGAGCGTAAACTATAGAACACGTGAGGATGGCTTGAATGATCCATACAGAAATGAGACTTATAACTCAACTGAGATCTTGCCTTCACTAAGTGCTAAATACTCAATCAACGATGCTTCAAATGTACGTTTTGCAGCAAGTAAGACAATCACTCGTCCAGGAATGAGAGAGCTTAGCCCATTCGAATACCAAGAAGCAGCAGGTGGTGCATCGGTAATCGGTAACCCAGCGCTGATCAACAGTGAGAACTACAATGTGGACCTGAAATACGAAATCTTCCCGAACCGTGGAGAGCTGATCTCAGTAGGGGTATTCGGTAAGCAGATTCAGGACCCGATTGAGAGAATTGCAATCGCATCTTCATCACAGCTGTACACATTCGAAAACGTAGGTAGTGCAACTGTAGCTGGGGTGGAAGTAGAATTCAACAAGAGGTTAAGTAACCTGTTCCAAAGTAACCGTGAGGTATTGACAAGAACAAAAGTGGGTATCAACGCAACTTATATGTACTCAGAAATTGACTTGAGTGGTACAACTACTACCATGACCAATACAACAAGGGAAATGCAAGGTGCTTCACCATTCCTAATCAATGCTGACCTTGGTTATGAAGCTGATCTGATGGATGGCAATGTATTCTCAAACTTCGCATTGACCTATAGCATCTTCGGTGACAGAATCTTTGCAGCAGGTGTGCAAGGTGCTGGCGATATCTACGAGCGTTCATATGGCACGCTGAACTTTATCTGGAAAAACAAGATCAAGGATAGATTAAGCGTAGACTTCTCAGTGAAAAATATCCTGAATCCTGAAGTGACACGTGAGCAAGAGTTTACGGATGGAGAAGTGAAAGTAGTGAATGCTTACCAATACGGAATCAATGGAGGTGTATCAATCTCTTACACTTTCTAAGAATAAAAAATACCAAAAGGGGGAGTGGCTTAGCTCCCCCACCTAAAAGAACTGAACTTTCAATCAAGAAAATCAAACAGACATCATGAAAAAGACATTCAAATTAGCAATCGTAGCAGCTATCGCAGCAACTTCATTCACTTCATGTAGTGACAGAGAAGATGATAGAACAGTAACACCAGACGTTGAGTCAAATCTGGTAGAAGAGGCAGGAGTGAAATGGGCTGGCCTTACAGGTGAAGATAACGCTACAGGTGTTGGTGAACTGAATGGTGATAACCTTCCTGCTTGGGCAGAAGGCTGGGCTGTCGCTGAAAGCTATGCAGGGACTACTGTAGATGCAGCGGACATTCAGGATGCAAAGGATAACAATCGTGTATTGAATGGCACTTACTCAGAAAGTGTAACTATCAACGCAGGTGAAGTTTGGGTACTTGAAGGTGCTGTACACTTCAAAGCTGGTACTACCTTGACAATTGGAGAGGGAGCTATCATCGTAGATGAAAGAGATCCAGATTCAGAGAATACTGAAGCAGCACAACAGGCAGTAGGTTATATCCTGTTTGAGCAAGATGCTAAGATCATGGCAGAAGGTACTGCTGCAAACCCAATCGTATTCACTTCCACTAAGCAGGAAACTGGTGCTTGGGGTGGTCTGATCCTGAATGGTAGAGCTCCAATCAACGTAGGTGAAACAGCACAAGCTGAGGTTTCAGGTACTACATATGGTGGTAGCAATGTTGCAGACAACTCTGGTACATTGAAATATGTAAGAGTAGAGTTTACGGGTAACATCATTTCATCTGAAAAAGAGCATAACGGTATCACATTCAACGGTGTTGGTAACGGAACTGTAGTTGAATATGTACAAGCATTCAAAGGAGCGGATGATGGATTTGAGTTCTTCGGAGGTATGGTAGAAGCAAACTACATGATTTCAACTGGTTCTGGTGATGACTCTTTCGACTGGACTTACGGTTGGTCTGGAAAAGGTACAAACTGGATTGGTGTACAGTCTGCTGACGCTGGTGATAGAGGAATCGAGGCTGACAACAACAGCAACAACAATGCTCTTGAGCCATTCTCTAACCCTACATTGGAAAACATCACGCTGATCGGTAGAAATGCAGAAGGTAAGTCAGGTGTAAAATTCAGAGAAGGTACAAAAGCAAACGTGAAGAACCTTTACGTGATGAATTTTGAAACTGCACTAGACGTACAACATGACGTAACACTTGAAAACGTGATTGATGGTGACCTGACTATTGATACATTCAAAGCAGTAAGTGCATCTACAGTTTTCAAATTTAAAGGAGACGAATAAGATATAGGATTAAAATCCAAATAGTTACATATATACCTGAGTCCTAATCCATATATGTACCCCAAGCCCGCACTTCCATTGGAAGCTGCGGGCTTTTATTTTTAAAGAATAGAGTGCTGCGGAAGTATGCTTTTAAAGTTAAGGAATTATTAAATGCAAGCGCTTAAGCTTCAATCATTGTTAATGATCAAATTAAAGCTATTTCGTGGGTAACGTGTTATATTTGTGCAACTCATTACCTGAGTCCTAATCCATAAGTACCCTAGCCCGGTTTCCCTTTGGGAGATCGGGCTTTTTATTTTTTACGGATAGGTGTGCTTCTTTTATTAATTGAATTTGCCTTTTATAAATGGGAACCTGTAACGTGTAGAGAACTACTTGTTATACTCATAATAAGTGTCATATTTTTTAAATATAAAGTTATATGAAAATGAGATTCATAATCACATTCCTTTTGTTTTTAATGGTTGCTTGTGGTGTAAGCGAAGTGAAAGATACTACTGTCAATGTTGAAAATCTTACCCCATATGTAGACAGTCTACAAGAAGTAAACAGGGTGCTTCTTCAGGAATATACAGTGCCGGTAACTCAACCCTCTGTTGTAATTGGTAAAATGGGATTGAAAATAAAAGTGGAGCCAGAGAAGCTTGAAACAGTGGATGGTTCGCCATTGGGAGAAACAATTGAAGTTCAAATTAAGGAGCTGCTTACCAAGCAGGATATGTTTTATGAAAATGCTCCTACTGTTTCAGAAGGCAGACTGTTGGTGTCTGATGGTGCTTACCTGATCAATATGCTGTCTGATGGAAAACAGCTAAAAGTTAAGGAAGGAAATTCTTTATTGGTCAATATTCCATCCAAAGCAAAAGAATCAATGGATTTGTTCTTTGGGGATACAGCAATAAGTGGACAAGTCAATTGGGTTCATGCAATTGATATGCAGATAGAAAGTGATAGTGTAACACCTGATAAGGCGATTTTTGAAAGGATAACCAAAGATAATCCTTTATACTATGCATTGAAGGCAGAAGTGAATGTATTGGATCCCGATACACTTTCTGAACAGGTTATAGAAACTGATGCATATAGAGTTACTGACGGGATAAATGGATATTATTATTTAGACCTATCAAAGTTTGGTTGGATCAATTGTGACAGATTTTATGAGGATACTAGACCGAAAACAAATATTAGTGTAAGCTTTGATATGACAGAGAGACAGCATGTGATGTTTGTTTTATTTTTTGAAAATATAAATTCAGTGATGAGGTATTTATATCTAGGAAAAGGTGGAAAGAGAGCGGACATATTTTCGGGAATCCCTGTTGGGGAGAAAGTGCATTTAATAGCTTATACTTCGAGAGGGTATGCCTATCATAAAAAATTGGAGGTGGAAAAGGGACATAATGAAAAAATGAAACTGAAGCTTATGTCAAAAGACGAATTGACTAACCTTATCAATACCTTGTAAGCTTGGAACAAAGCTCTTGTTATACGTAGAGATATTACTATATTGAAATAAAATTTTTTATCTATTAATCAATTGACAATGAAGAATATCTCTACTTTTTTACTACTACTATTAGTGCTTTCTGCTTGTTCCAATAGAAAAGAATACAAAGCTGAAGATTTTAAGAAACAGCAACAGGAGTACGAAACTCTGAAAGCGGAAGTATCACAAAGTAAGCAGTTGTTTTATACAGAACATAAAGCTAAACTGACGAGACTTATCCAAAAACTAAATTATTTAGAGGATGAAAACACAGATTTTGGAGCTGTAGCTATAGATTCAAACTACTATAAAAGTGATATCCTGCTAGAGCCTCTCAATCTTGGTCATAAAATATCCATATATGGAAAAAATGACAAGGATGATCATTTAAAGGACTTGCCGAAAGCCAAGGCGGTTTTTATAATCAGATCAAAAGACGAGTATATCAGCAAATTGGTTTTTGATCCTGCAAAAGACCTGCGTAGTTGTTATGATAGTGTATTGGATATGGATTGCCTGTCTGTTAAAGAGGAAAAGCTAAGTGAACTTATGGAGGTACAATATGCCTTCGTAATTGACTTGATGTATTTGGAAAAACCTTCAGTAACAGGTAGCAGTCAGTTCAATGGTGGTACATTTGCTGGCATGGTGACCTTTTATGATATGGAAGAAGAAAAGGCTTTGTTGAGATTTGTAGTGACTGCTACTAGCAGTGATGAGATTCAAACACATTCGTCTTTTGGTAACCGTTCTATTGGGAGGGTACTGGAATCAGACTTTAAGCATAATATTAAAGAAGGGATTCTGGAAACCTGCCGAAAACATTTTGTTTTTTCAAACAATCTGACTGTCCCGAAAATAGGAATCTAGGTTGTTGATCTTAACCGAAAAACGCTTCTGAAGTAATTTTAATCTTCAGAAGCGTTTTTTGTATACTATTTGTCAAGTTCTCGCCTTTTGATCAATTCCAATTTATAATACCCTTCTAACGGAGGAATCTTTACGGGTTTGAATGTCTCTCTATACTCTTGTTCTATTGCAGCTTTTATGGCGTCTCTGCTGATGTTCATTTCATTGAAAGCTTGTGTCTCGACAGCATCAAATGCTTTATAAAAATCATAGCTGTCGTTGGAAGACATTTTCTGATATAGGTAAGGGTAGAGTGAGATAAAAGAAGTAGTACTTTCATCGTACTGATTCACTTTTAGTACAAACTTATCACTTTCCCATCTATCAGGGTCTTCATAGCGTTGAAATACATAGTAATCCCCTGTAGTTGGATAGTCGATCAACATTTTCTTTTCTTCTACTCTGTTATAGAATGCATCTTCCCGCTCTTGCTTTTTTTGTAATTCACCAAGGTACATGAATAGGCCAACTGCCATGGCGATCAAAATAAGGGAATAAGAGTACCAAGGTGTTTTGATCTCACCCTGATAGTTTTGCAGGATAGCTGCTTTTACCTCTTCAGGCATCTGATAGAGGTCTTTGCTGCCTGGAACTCTGATACACCACAGCTTACCGATTGGGAAAAATGGAATCCAGAAGATATGTGCATAACGTTGTCGAACTTCAAAAGAAACCTGCTGGTCTCCTTCTTGTACAGGTAGTCTAACTTCTTCGGGTGTAAAAGCTTTAATGAGAAAATTATTATGTCCAAAAATTATCATTTTGTGTGGAGTTGGTATAAAAAATCTTTATCAAAAAAGGTGAAATTCTAATTCACAATATTATGATTTTATTTTTCAACACAAAGTGGAAATTTCAATCAACGAGTAACTTATGAAAGTGAAGTTGTTTTTTGTATGATCGAAATAATCGTTTTTGGTGAAGTGTTACTAATATTTATTTTTCATATACTGCATTTTAATTGCTGCTTTTATATAAACTATTCTACTAACTATGAACAAACGATCTTTTAGACTGGGAGGACCGGGAGTATTGGTTGCTGCTGCCTTTATTGGACCAGGAACAGTAACTGTGTGTACGTTGGCTGGTGCAGGTTATGGGTTTCAGTTATTGTGGGCTGTTATTTTATCTACAGTTGTTACAATCCTTTTTCAAGAGATGGCATCCCGTTTAGGAATTATTACCCGTCTTGACCTTACTGCACTGATTAAAAGAGAGATCCAGCACCCTATTGTCAGGTTGTTTACACTGCTAATCGTTTTATGTTCTATTGTGATCGGTAATGGGGCTTATGAGGCTGGAAATATTGCTGGAGGAGCACTGGGGTTAGACACCTTTTTTAGCTTGCAGTCTGGGAGTTTTAACTTTACGCCTGTAGTCATAGGAACTTTAGCTTTTAGTGTTTTGTGGTTAGGTAAATACAAAGTGCTGGAAAGGAGTCTGGTAGCCCTTGTAGGATTGATGAGTCTTTCCTTTATACTGACAGCCATATTGACCCGACCAAACATTTCTGAGCTGTTGAAGGGTATGTTTCTTCCTACCATTCCCGAAAATGGGTTGATCATCGTATTAGGAGTAATCGGGACTACCATCGTACCTTATAACCTGTTCTTACATACCTCATTGTCTAAGTCAAAATGGAGTAAACCAAGTGACTTAAAGGAAGCTAAGTGGGATACTAGCTTATCCATAGCATTGGGGGGCTTGGTATCATTGGCTATTGTTATCTCAGCTTCGTCATTGCAAGGAACCACACTTGCAAACGCGGTAGATTTAGGAAAAGGATTAGCGCCTGTATATGGAGTATTTGCCAAGTATATGATCTCAATAGGACTGTTTGCTGCAGGTATAACCTCAGCCATAACAGCTCCTTTAGCGGCGGCTTATGTAACCACAGGATGTTTTGGCTGGGATTCCAGTATGTCATCATGGAAGTTCAGGGGTACTTGGGTGGTGATTTTGGTATTGGGTGTTGTATTTGCCTCAGTAGGGTTTAAACCAATTGATGTTATTCGTTTTGCACAAGTGGCTAATGGGATGTTGTTGCCAGTGATTGGTTGTGTGTTAGTGTGGTTATGCAGTAAAGATACTGTGTTAGGTAAGTACAAAAACAAACCTGTGATGACACTGATAAGCGCTGTGATGGTATTACTGATTGCTGCATTAGGAGCTAAAAGTATTTGGATGGTAATAGGATAAGTTAATTCATATAGATATCCCATGGAATCACTCAACGAGCAACTGATGGTAGCGCTACCTTCTGATCATAAAATCTTGACAGAAGTTACTAAAAGGTCTAAAGCTTTTTGGGGATATAGTCCAGAGCAGATGGAGAAATGGGAAGAGGAACTGACCATTACGATGTCCTATATTGTCGCCAATCAGGTGTATAAACTTATGATAGACAATAAGCTGGTTGGGTATTATGCATTGCTTAAAGCTGAAAATACTGATAAGATTAAGTTGGATAACCTGTTTGTATTGCCTGAGTATATGGGGAAGGGGTATGGAAAAGTATTATTGGAAGACTGTATCTGTAGAGTAAAAGAGCAGGGTTTTAATGTATTGACCCTTGATGCAGACCCGCATGCTGAGTCCTTTTATATCCATTGTGGTTTTAAAACAGTAGGGAAATTAGCAAGCTCTATTAGTGGGAGATATTTGCCTCTGATGGAGTTTAGTTTAATGAGCTAGAATGTTATATAAAGTAGATGGTTTTTTATTTTAAGTGAGTTGCTATTTTTGCAGGGACATTTAAATTATCACTTTCAATGATTAGAAATTCTTAGTGTCAGATCGGGTTATCAATTCAATTATTTCAACTTATTAATTAGAATGAAAAAAGTTATTAGTGTACTGTTTATTTTATTACCCCTACTTGTAAATGCTCAATTAAGAACAATCACGGTACGCTTACTGGATCGTCAAACCAAAGAGCCAGTCAGAAACGCATCTGTCACTTTAGCGGATACGGAACAACAGTTGTTCAGTAATTATAAGGGTTATTTTCAGGTGAGTGTAAAAGGAACGGAAATATTGACTATTTCTCATTTAGGCTACTTGACCAGCGAGTTTGGAGTACCAGAGCAAAATAACTTTACCGTCTTATTGGAGCAAAAGTTTACAGACTTAGGTGTGCTAGATTTGAATCAATTTCCACTAACGGCAGATATTTCCACAATTTTGCCTGACAGCTTGTATATTCCTGAAAACTCAGCTCTCTATAAAGATGATTGGCCCACGTTTTATCGAGACCTTGGGAGTTATTTAGTAAGCAAGCCGGAGTATCAAGAAATGCAAAAACTTTTTGAGTTGACAGTGCTCTTTACGATTAATGCAGAGGGATTGCCTGAAGACATTACGGTAGTTGATGGGGAGGTACAGCACTTGATCAAGGCAGAAGAAGTAGTTAATTTTGAAAAACTAGTCGTAACTTCTTTGAGAGGATTGGGACAATGGAAGCCAGCTGAGCAGAACAAGATACCTACAACACAGGTTTTCAGATTAAAAATTTCAAATGCCTTTAGTACCTCGTCGTATTTAAGTGTGACAAGTCACGATTTTATAAATTATATAGGCAAAAATCTAAGATACCCTTCATCGGCAAGAAGGTTAAGACAAGGAGGTAAAATATATGTAGCTTTTGATGTGAGTGATGACCTAACTTCAATTTCAAATATTGAACCGCTTAAAGCTTTTGGGAATGGGGGTAGCTTTGAAGGTGAAGCAAGAAGGCTACTTAACTCAGTACCAAAAAATGTGATCGAATCACTAGAACAAGGAGGACGATATTTGATCCCAATAGGGTTTGAGATAGGAAACAACAACGGAACTTTGAGAAGCAGCAGTCCTAAGAATTCCCAGAAACAAGAATTTCAGGAATTAGTAGTGAGGGCAATGGGTGTTTCATCTGCTCCAATTAGTTCCTCCCCTGTGATGCCGGTTCGGCAAAAAACTTACTATTCCTTAGAGGAAGCAATCACGGATCAAAATGTACAAAAGCTTTCGCTGATCAATAAAAATTTATCATCCTTATCTCCAAAAATTGCAGAGTTGACAGAGTTACAGTTCTTGGATTTGGAAAAAAATAAACTGATTGAACTTCCCAATGAAATTACCCAGTTAAAAGAATTGGTAGAATTGTACGTACCATTCAATCAGGTAAGGGAATTACCTCATGATTTTGATCAGCTCAAATCCTTAAAGGTACTTGGACTTGCTGATAACAAGTTCTCAGAATTTCCAATGGTTCTTACACAGCTAAAAAAATTAGAGGTTATGGACTTGAGTAATAATCCGATTTCTATTATTCCGACCACTATTTCCGAGATGAAAAACCTTAAAATATTGGCATTGAATGGTACAAAGGTTCGGAGCTTCCCGGATGAAATCCGAGAGTTGAAAAAACTGGAGCAAGTTTACTTGATTGATACAGCATTATCCCCTGAGGAGGTAAGTGAAATTCGTGAAAAACTTGATAAGGTTGAACTGATCCTGAATTAGAATACCAAAGCAATTACTTCAACAGGACGTTACAGATGTTTCGTCCTGTCAGGTTGTGAGATACTTACTGATGTGAAGCGTACAATACTGTGTACTAGAAAAAGCTAACTGTTGGTGCAGATTTTTATAGCATCTTGAATAAGGTCTTTTAATCCTGAAATACTTTTTGCGTATTCATCATAAATTAACTTCTCCCAATCTTCATTTCTAATGATCCGAACTCTAAAATAACTATTATCAGTTATCTCAAAATTTTCTGGATACCATCCTATATCAATACAATAATCTTGATTATCAGAGTTGTAATATACTTGCAATATATCTTCTGTTAATTCAAATAACTGACTATGTAAATCTTTTTCAAGACTAAGCATAATCTTATTATTTGATAGTATACCTCCCTTGAAATCAATATGATCAATTAAAAAGTTCGACCGCATATTTAAATCTATATTGTGTTTTCAAGATAATCTCAAATTGTAAAACTGCTGTTAATACTATAACCTTCGAAGAACCGAAGGACTCGAAATTTTTTAAGATAACATTCTAAATGTTGTTATTTTTGTCTCTGCTTTTTTGATCGAATAAGGTTTTTTAAAGTGAAGGCACTAATTCAATTAACTCCATTTTTAAGATGAAGACTAGAATCATTTTATTTTTTCTATTACTGCTGCCATTTTTTTCAAGTGCTCAATCAAGGCTGATTACAGTTAAGGTTTTAGATAGCCAAACCAAAGCATCTGTCAGCAATGCGGCGATTACTGCAGAAGGTATGAACAGTGTGGTGTACAGCAATTATAAGGGGTATTTTCAGCTTGATGTAAATGAACTTGAAAAGTTGAAGATTTCTCATATAGGATATTTGACCAGTGAACTGCAAATACCACCACAAAATAGCTTTACTATATTGTTAGATAGAAAGTATGTAAACCTTGGGTTTTTGGATTTAAGTCGCTTTCCAGTTCCACAGGATTCGGTAGTGTCGGTACCTGATAATGTGAATGTCATCGAGAATTCAGCACTTTATAAAGACAATTGGCAATCTTTTTATAAGGAATTGGGAAACCTTATTGTGAATGCTGAAGCATATAAGGATGTGCAAACCCCGTTCAGTATGTCTGTCTTTTTTACGGCAAATTCTGAAGGAAATATTGAGGATATCATATTACCTGAGAATCGTTTGCAAAAGGCAATATTAGGGGAGCAGATAGTAAAGCCTTCTTTATTGTCACTGAAAGATTGGCAACCGGCATCTCAAAATAACATGCCTACCTCACAAGTCTTCAGATTGGAAATAATGACCATTACCCAAAATGATCAAGCGCATACTGAAAAGCCAAAAGAATTTTATCGTTATGTCGGAAAGAATATCAAGTATCCCCAAATAGCATTAAGAACGGAAATTGAGGGAATGCTTTATGCAGTTTTTGATATTAGTGAAGATCAATATAGCATTTCGAATATTCAGGTTATAAATGATATAAAAGGGGTGTTCGAAAAAGAAGTTATTCGTGTTATTGGGACTATTCCTCCTTATCTAATTAAAGAACTTGAATTGGTTGGTCGTTGTGTTTTACCTATTACTTTTTGCATAGAAGACTGTCCAAAAGATGAAAAGTTGGAGCATGTGCCTGAAGGGAATATGCTAAATGGAGTTTACATTACAGCATTAGGTACACAAGGTCGTGCTCCTTCTTCAAAACCATTGAGTTATTTGAAAACTACCTCTAGAGTGTATAATTCTGTAGAAGAGGTAGTTATAAAAGATGTGAATTGTCAAAGACTAATATTAAATGATAGAGAATTAGAAACTTTATCTCCACGTATAGCTCAACTGAAACAATTGAAATTCTTAGATCTGGAGAAGAATAAGCTTAGTGAGCTTCCAAATGAAATCTGTGAACTGACAAAACTGGAAGAAATATATCTGCCATTTAATCAATTGGAAAGTTTGCCAAATGATTTTGGAAGGTTAAGGTCATTAAGAGTAATCGGATTGGCAGAAAATAAGTTTTCTCAGTTTCCTATCACCTTAACTCAATTGACAAAGCTTGAAGTGCTAGACTTAAGTAACAATACGATTGCAGAAATACCTGTTGAAATAGCAAATATGAAAAACCTGAAGGTATTGGCATTGAATGGGACAAAGGTTCATAGCTTTCCGGATGAAATCCGAGAGTTGAAAAAACTGGAGCAAGTTTACCTGATTGATACATCACTATCACCTGAGGAGGTAAGTGAAATCCGTGAAAAGCTTGACAAGGTTGAGCTGATCCTGAATTAGAATACCAAAGCAATTACTTCAACAGGACGTTACAGATGTTTTGTCCTGTCAGGTTGTGAGCGTTCTGCTGACTGAAGTGAGCCACTACGAGCGATTACAGGAGTAAACGGCTGGTAGAATAAAAATCTTTTGATCCTTTCAATCTTTAAGATCAGGGTTCAGAATAAAAAAACAAGGCAACCTCTTTTCAATGAAGTTGCCTTGCTTTTTATAAGAGGAGAATACTTTTTTATTCTATAGCTCCCGAAATAATGGCATTGACTGCATCTTCATGTACAATGCTGCCATTGTTTCTGTCAAATAATCCGAAGCCATTGTTGCCCGTATAGCCATTGTCCCAGATAAAAGGAACCATGCCGTTTTCCTTGGCTACTTTAGTAACTGTTTTTAGATAGTAGCTATGGGAGGCAATATGCTTTTCGAGTGCCTCACCTGTTAGGCTGCTGCGAATCAAGGCGCCGTACTCTCCTAGGATTACAGGAATCCCGTGATCTACAAAGTTTGTTTTGACTGAGCCAAATTGATCATTCAGGTAGTCTTCCTGTCCCCATGATGAGACGTCTGTATAGCCTTCCCCCCATTGGGACTTATACCCACTATCTGTTTGTCCACAAAAATCCCAAGGGTCATAATAATGGACTTCCAGCATCAACCTGTTGTCCACAACATCATTTGGCATATTATGGTAATTGACACCATGTGCAATATTGGTATTATAGGTCTGTACAATCAGGTTACGGTTGGCGTTTTTACCTCCAGTAGCACGTACAGCATCCACAAAAGTTTGGTTAAAGGACTGTTGCACTTTTAGGTTTTCTGTTGAAGGTGTATTGTAGTCTGAATGTACTTCATTGGTACCCGCAAAAAGCAGTTTTTCATTATAGTCTCTGAAGTATACCGCGATTTGTTGCCAAAGCGCCTCTTGCTTTTTGTTGATTTCCTCTTGTTTATCGTAGGTTGGGTTATCCTCAAGCCATCCGCCATCCCAGTGTATATTTAGGATAACGTACATATCATTATTGTAACAGTAGTCAACGACTTCCTTTACTCTGGTAAACCATGTATCGGATATACGGTAAGTGGTTTGGTCAACTATATAGCTATCCCATGCACAAGGAATCCTAACTGCATTAAAGCCAGCAGCTTTTACAGCATCGATTAGCGTTTTTCTGACCATAGGATTACCCCATCCAGTTTCGCCGCCATTATTTTTGGGTACTTCCATGGTATTACCAATATTCCATCCTGCAACCATTTTAGAGGCCAGTGTTGAGGCATTGCTTTCTACACCGGTCATGTCAGAAGGTATGGTCGCAGCTTTCCCTATTTGGGTAATGGAAACTGTTTCAGATAGGTCGCCTAAAGTAAAAGTGATACTGCCGTCACGAGCAAACAATGTGTAGTTGTTTTCAATTTCGAAAATGGGAGCGTCACTAGAATTGCTTTTCTGTGAAATCCAATCACCGATAATCTCGACTTCTACTGAGCCTGAAGCTTCATAAGCTACAGAAAACTCCTGTGCTTGATCATCTAGTTCAATTTCATTTTTGGAGAGTGTTAACTGGTGATTGGCAGCTTGCATAATCGAAATTTCCTCGCTTAAGTCAGCTGCTTTGATCAACAATGTTGCAATACGTTGATCAGTCGAATTATTAGCAGAAACAGAGATCTTTACAGGAGTGTCTCCTGATGTTCCTGAAGTAGGAGATACAGTGCACCACTCCTGACCTCCTTCAATGCTCCATTCAACATTACTGCTTAGAATAAAGGTCTTTTCAGTGCCTTCTTTTGTAATATCCAGCTGGTCAATTGAAACAAGTAATTCGGGGTCTACTTCATTTTCATCTTTGGAGCATGCATTAAAAGTAATCCCCAGTAGTACAGCTACTGTGTAAAAGAAGAGTTTTGTTTTAGTCATTTCCATAGTTTTAAAAAAAGTGTATTAAGGATTAAAAAAACTGCTTTTTCCATTGGGTAAGCATGTCTTTTTAGTGTTCAATTTTGGTATTTTGTTTATGCTGCTTTTTTTGAAATTACAGCAATAGGGGCGTCTAATTAGAAAATATGTTTCTAATCTACACTTAATGTTTGAGAGCTTAGTAAGGGGTTAACATATCAGCTATATATATTATCAAAACAGCATTTTAGCGTTTCTACAGGTGATTTAAATGAGTATAGGTTCCATGGAAAAATGAATAAGTTAATTTTATCATAAATTGAATTATGGGTTCCTAAAAATGTTAAATCATACGGTGTTATGTGATTTTGTTTGATTAGTTAAGTAGTTGAATTTTATTTTTTTAGATGTGGTTTTTGAGTTTTCTTAAATCAAGTTAAGGAGGTTTTTTGACTTAAATTTACACTTACCTTTATCCTATCAATCATTAATAATTCATCCAATTATTACATCAAAGCCAAAAAACTATGAGGTTACTATTTTTTAGTCTGTTTGTATTTTTTAGCCTTTCAAGTTGTAAGCATGAACCTTCATCCAACAAGAAAGAAGTATCAATACAACCTTCCGAGGACAACAGTGTTGAATATTCAGCAGAAAGGTCAGAGGTAGATCCTGATAAGGGGATCACACTTATTGGAAATGCTAATTTCAAGGCAGGTGTTCTGGAGATTCAAGATGCAGACTCATTAATCTATAATCCGGAGACAGGAGAGATCAAAGCCATCAGGTATAAAGGAATGACCTTTACAGGATTGCTTCAGGTGGCACAATGTGTAACAGAGGAAACATTGACTTACCAACTTGGTGATTCAATCGCTTATGTCTATTGATTCCTTGATAGTGTGTGTGTATTCCTGATGTGAAGGAGTAAGAAATACAGTTCCATTTAAAATCCAATCAAAAATGAGGATACTTTTTATGAAATCGATTTTTAAAATTTCGGTATTTTTTTGTCTGATGGGCTGTGCTCATACAGCTACTGTCCAACAAAGTAATGGTTGTTGTACTATCCCTGATGGCGTGAGTCTATTAGGGAAAAGCTCCATTTTGAGAACTGGACCTAATTTATTAATCCTTTATGGAGAGGCGGGCGTAGAGTCGTCATTTTTAAACCTATCAGGTGCTGATACCTTAATTTATTATGCTGATTCTAGAAGAATTGAAGCAAAAGGAGACTTTACTTATGAATTTAAAGGTAAGGTCAGGCAGTACCCAAAAAGAGGTACAAATAGCTTAAAATATACATTTGGAGAAAAAGTGTTGTACATCAATCAAAAGTAGTTAGTATAATTGTGTATCAAAGGTGAATCTTAGGTGTTAAAGCAAAACTCTATTAGGGTTTTGCTTTTTTGTTTTACATTTAGGCAATTCTTTAACTGTTGGTATTGACTTGCTGACAATTTTTAAACTAACTGATCCTTTATATGCCAAGAACCAAAAGAGATGAAATCCATATCATCAGCAGAAACAGTAATTGGTCTGCTACAGGAGTAGAAAAAGCTTTGAAAGAAGAAGTTTATAATGGAGCCAATTCGTGGAAAAAGTTTTTGAAACTGCTCTTGGTAAGCCTTGGAGTGGGGTTTACAGTAGCGGGTACCGTATTTTTCTTTGCTTATAACTGGACGGAGCTGCCTAAGTTTGCCAAGTTGGGAATGGTAGAGGTAGGCGTCTTGATCACGGTACTTTTATTTTTTGTGGCAAAGTTAAATCAGGAGCTTCGGAACATTGTGTTGACAGGTGCGGCTGTATTGGTAGGAGTGATGTTTGCCGTCTTTGGACAGATTTACCAGACAGGGGCCAATGCCTATGATTTCTTTTTGGGCTGGACTGCTTTTATAGCGCTGTGGGTGTTGGTCGCGAACTTTCCGCCATTGTGGTTACTTTTCCTGACTTTATGTAATACCACTTTTATTCTCTATTCAGAGCAGGTTGCTTTTGGTTGGCATCCATTGCTTGTAATGGACGCCTTAGTCGTTTTCAATAGTGTTTCTTTTATAGCCTTTACTTGGCTCTCTGCCAAGGGAAAAGTAAAAGCACCACGCTGGTTTACTTACATTATTGCTATGGTTGCTGTCAGTATAGCTACTGTATGTATTGTGGGCGGAATGTTTAATAAGGTAGAGTGGCAGTTTATGGTATCCTTGCTACTCACAGTCGCAATATATATTGGAGGTGCAGTATATGCCTTTAGGCAGCGAAACATTTTTCTGTTGGGGTTGCTGGCGCTCAGCCTTATTGTTATCATATCTGCGTTGATCATCAAGGCAGATGGAGAGGTAGGAGGCTTTTTGACTGTGACTGTTTTTGTGACGATCAGTGTGCCGATTGTAATTATGAAACTGATTGAATTTCAAAAAACTGCAAAATAATGGAAGGAGAAAATATAAATGCACTGATCAATCAGGTAAAACATTCGGAAGGAGATAGCTTTGTCTGTGATGAACAGGCCATTGTTGAGGAGTACGAGGCTATTTCTGAAAACAGCAGCCTTGTGATCAAAGTGTTTACAGTTTTGGGCGTACTGATAGGAGTAGTTGCTTTTATGGTGTTCCTATTTGTTGCAGGGATTTATGAGTCTTCGTTTGGGCTGTTGACCTTTGGGGGCATATCCTTGGTAATTGGAATATCCTTGAATAAGGTGAAAGCAGGGGATTTTAAGCTTGACTCTATTAGTGTGACAGCTTACTTGGTTGGGATACTCTTGTCCGTGATTGGATTGGGAATCATGAATGTAGACGAAAACCTGATTGTCTTATTGGTGGTTTTCGTCGCACTGATTTCTTTGTTTATTACCCAGAGGTTTACCATTTCTTTTATATCCATATTGCTGTTGAATGGAGGGATTGTAATCCTGATGTTTGAAAATGAAGCATTCAACTTGTTGAGTGTATATGTCGCCTTTAACTGCCTGTTTTTTACTTTCTGGTTGTTGAATGAAGCCAAGTTGATTACTTATACATCCATGATCGCAAGACTTTACACACCTGTTAGGGCAGGAATGTTGGGGTCTTTTATTGGCTTACTCACCTTAATGAGCTTCTCTGACGCATTGGATTTGCCCATAAATAATATCTGGATGGCATCAGCTGCAAATGTACCGGTAGTGCTTTTTATCCTGCCAAGGATTCTACGGTTATTGAATGTGCAAAGAAAGGCTAGCTACATCATGGTATTTGTATTGGTGATATTGGTATTGTTACCTACAACACTCTTTTCACCATCTATTTCGGGTGCCCTTGTTGTATTGTTTTTATGCTTCTTGGTTAATTACCGTGCGGGGATTGGTCTGGGAATCCTGTCATTGGTAGGTTTTATAGGACAGTTCTATTATGACTTATATGCCACTTTGTTGACAAAGTCTATTATCCTGTTCTGTGTTGGTGTACTATTTCTTTTGACTTATTTATTCACCTACAAAAAATTGAAGTAACATGAGAAAATATAAAGAGGCGGTTATACTGCTGAACCTTGTGGTATTGATACTGTTCTTCAATTATTCTATTGTAGAAAAAGAGAACATTCTGGAGGATGGAGAACTGATATTACTGGAGTTGGCACCCGTAGACCCACGTTCCCTCATGCAGGGAGATTATATGCGCCTGAATTATAAGATGTCCAATGATTTGGGAGAGGATGAGCTGCTAAAAAGAGGCTATTGTGTTGTTAAGCTAGATCAAAATGGTGTGGCTGAAAGAGTCAGGTTACAGGAGTCTGTTGAACCTGTTGGGGAGGGGGAGTACCTGATTAAGTATACAGAGGGAGAATGGCGTAACCGTATCAACATAGGAGCATCCTCTTTCTTTTTTCAGGAAGGTGAGGCTTCAAAATACGATCAGGCAAAATACGGAGGATTGAGGGTCGACAAGAAAGGGAATAGTGTCTTGACAGGGTTGTATGATAAACAGTTGAAAAAGATAGAATAGGACTAATTTCCTGATATTTATAACAAGTAACAGCCCGTAATTATCATCATGGATGAATGTTACGGGCTGTTGCCTTTTTCTTAAAAAAACGTTCATGATTGATGTAGGTTTTTCTAGTATAGGAAAAGGTAAATTCAGTATGTGATTGGATTAAAAGACTGAGGTATAGTTATATAATCACACATGCTACTATGAAACTACTGCTCTTGCTGGTGACTTTCTTGTCCCTTCTCACCAGTTCTACCAAAGCCCAAAATGGAACATTGAACGGTACAGTCACCGATGGTGAAACTGGCGAACCTGTGATTGGTGCCAGCGTTGTACTGGAAGGCACTACACATGGTGCCTCTACTGATATTGATGGTAATTACCAATTTGCAGCACCTGCAGGAGAGTACACCCTGATATGTACTTTTATTGGCTATGAAAAGACAAGTAAGCCAGCCTCTGTGGTAAGTGGTGAGTCAACCAAGTATGATATAGTCTTAAAGGTCTCAGCAGAGGAATTGGAAGAGGTTCAAATTGTAGGGAAAATAGACAAGACCAGCACTGAAGCCTTGATGGTAGAGCGCAAGAAAGCGGATGTCATGATTCAGAGTATTGGGGCGAGCGAGATGTCTGTCAAAGGTGTGTCGGATGTGGAAACAGCCTTGACCAAGGTATCAGGAGTGTCAAAAGTAGGCAGTAAAGGAATATTTGTACGAGGGTTGGGTGACAGGTACAACCTTGCCATTATGAATGGAATGCCCGTTCCATCTACTGACCCAAATATGAAGGTGATTCCTTTGACCATTTTCCCTTCAGATATTGTGCAGAACCTTGAGATTTCCAAAACCTATACACCCAATTTTTATGGGGATTATGCAGGAGCTCTGACGGATATCAACATAAAGGAATATCCTGATGAGCCTTTTCTGAATGTATCTATAAAAGGAGGGTTTAACACACAGGCAAGCTTCAAGGATTTCAGAACCTATAAAAACGGTGACCTAGAGTACTTAGGTTTTACAGGAGACGGGAGGCAGATTCCTGATGATATGTTGAATCGGCACTTTGTTCCTCCATCAGATGTAGCACCTGATTTCTTTTCTAATTCATGGACACCGGAGACTATTACCGCACCTCCTTCCCTTGGAGTTGGCGTGATGGGGGGTAACTATTATGATATAGGAGCAGAGGGAGGTCTAGGGTTTATAGCCCTATTGGATTTTGAGAACAGCTACGAACGTAGAGACGGGTTTTATGGAGCGCCTCACAATGCTCAAGGTGGACAACGTATTGCTTACGATGGGGTTGAGTGGGAGTATGATGCCAATACGGCGGCAATGCTGAATGTCTTTTATAGGTTTAACCTTCGCCATTCCATCAGCTTTAATAACCTGTATGTCAATGAGGCTTCCAATGAAGTGGGAGAATATCAAGGTAGGGACAATGAGAACCGTACTGTATTTTCTCGACGAAATACCTATGTCCAAAATCAGCTTTATGTAGGTCAACTGTTGGGGAGACACCTGTTCGGGGAATATGACCGTTTTGGTGTGGATTGGGGAGTTTCTTATGCCAATGCCCAAGGCGATGAACCAGACAGGAAGCAGAATATCTTTAACCTTGCAGGGAATACTTCAACGCTGTCAAGGATACCGGGAGAGAATAACCGCTTTTACAGCGACCTGAATGAAGATGAAATAGCAACAAAGCTAGGAGTGAAATATGGTTTGGGAGCCTTTGATGCTACAGCAGACCGCTATCGCTGGACGATTGAAGCGGGTTATCAAGGTAAATTCAAGGATCGGGAGTTTGATTGGTACCAAATGAACCTCAACAAGCTGACTGGTTCAGGCAGTGCGGATCTGATAGATATTGATAACCCAACCCCCACCATTAATGATTTTCTGGCTTCAGGAGATTGGCAATACCAACCATATTCAGGGCAGGATACGGAGTTTACAGCCAAACTAGATATTAACAGCGGGTACGGCATGGCAACTATAGATGTCATTCCATCGAAATTGACTATAGGGGCAGGAGCTAGAGTAGAAGTGAGTGAGCAGAAGGTCACATTCAAAGGTCGGACAGACAGGTTGGAAGACCCATTTCGGGAAGTGGTTTATGATGAAACCGAGCTGTTGCCTGCAGTCAACGCCAAATACACTTTGAAAAATGAGGCTAATATTCGCTTTGCAGCAAGCAGAACCATTACCCGTCCAGGTCTGAGAGAGATTACACCGTTTCTTTATCAGGAAATTCCTGGTGGTGCATTCGTGACGGGTAATCCAGATTTGATCAATGGTTCCAACTATAATGTAGATTTGAAGTATGAGGTTTTTCCGAACCGAGATGAATTGCTTTCTATAGCTGTTTTTGGAAAAAGACTGGATGATCCAATAGAGAAAATAGCCATCTCCGCAACAGAGACACGCTACTCTTTTGCCAATATTAGGCAGGCATCTGTTGCAGGAGTGGAAGTGGAGCTGAATAAAAGGTTGAACAACTTATTCAGTAAAAAATCTGAACTGCTGAGTCATTTTATTTTGGGCTTTAATGCTACAGCACTTTATACCCGTACTGACTTGCGGGATACCGACACTCAAAACACAGAAAAAGAAAGAAAGCTGCAAGGCGCTTCCCCATACTTGATTAATGCTGACTTAGGGTACGAGAGCGATTATTTGGGAGGAGACCTCAATACCATTTTTACCATAGCATATAATGTATTTGGTGACCGCATCTTTGCAACAGGGCAGCGGGGAACAAGTGATATTGTGGAGAGGTCATATGGAACATTAGACCTGATTTGGCAAAATACCATCAGGGAACGTTTCGGAGTGAAAATTTCCGTTAAGAACCTCACAAATCCGACAATTAGAAGAGAGCAGGAATTTGGTGAGTACATCCGCTATGATGCAGATGGCAACGTGATTGGTGTGGATGATCGTATTCCGTTCACTTTCGGTACTGACCCAGCTGATTGGCCCGACCAGCAAGCCATAGGTGTAGTTGCTACTGACAAGGTAGGAGAGTTTACACGTACTGTGGAGTCCTTCAAAAGAGGTATTAATATCTCAATAGCCCTTTCATATAGTTTTAAATAAGACCATAACAATTCAACCAAATCTAAAACAGTTTTAATCCATGGAAATGCTAAGAAAATTCTTTCCGATAGCACTTTTAGTCACAGCTATTTCCTTTACAAGTTGTGACGATGACGATGGCGGAGATAATAATGGAGGTGGAGGAGGTAACGGTACGCTTGCAGAGCAGGCTGAAGCAAGCGGTAACATTGTGACAAGTGATTCTTCTTCTACAGGAGCTACTTCCTTAGAAGACCTGTTCAATGAAGACTTTTCCGAAGGAAATAGTTGGGCAGTAGGTACTTCTTATCAGGGATTGTTTGCTGAAGGTGAACTTACAGCTGAAGAAATTGAGGAAGCCAAAGATGGAGGCAACGTCAAGAGTGGAGCCATTACGGCAGATGAGACTTGGTCAGGGGTTGTGATTTTGGATGGAGCTGTCTTTGTAGACGAAAACGTTACATTGACGATTGAAGCAGGTACCAAAGTCGTCGCAATTTCTGATGGAACAATCGACTATTTATTGGTGAGACAAGGTGGAGTAATCAATGCAATTGGAACAGCTGAAGAGGTAATTGTTTTTACTGCGGTTGATGATGAAAATAATGACGGAACTTATGAAGCTCCGACTAGGGGTGATTTCGGTGGACTCTTGCTCAACGGTAGGGCTAGTATCAATAATGGTGATTCAAATGGTGAAGCAGCTGCAGAGGTGGATGTAGATGAGGCTTACGGTGGCAGTGATGACGCTGATAACTCGGGAACACTACAATATATCCGTATCGAGTACTCAGGAAACCAAATTGACCCTGAGACAGAACATAACGGATTAACCTTGAACGGAGTGGGGAATGGAACAAAAATAGACCATATCCAGATATTTCAGGGAAGAGACGATGGTATAGAGTTTTTTGGTGGCACAGTTGAGATGAGTGACATTGTGGTCATTGGTTCTGGTGATGATCAGGTAGACTGGACATTTGGGTGGAGAGGTACCATTACAAACTTGTTGGCAATTGTGGCAGAAGATGGAGGGCATAGAGGAATCGAAGGAGACAACCAAAACGAAAATAATGCAGCAACTCCTTTCTCTGAACCATCAATTACCAATGTGACACTTATAGACTTGAACGAAGGTGCTGACAATGATGAAAATGAGGCGGTCCTCTTGAGAGTAGGAACCAAAGGTGTTATCGAAAACTTACGTACCGAGGGTTTCAAAACAGGTATCAGAATAGTCAATGACCAAACACTTCTGAATGTAATTGATGATGACCTGAATGTGGAGAGCAGTATCAATGACGATGCAGATAATATGACAATTTTTGAAGGGGATAGTTAATATCTCAATGTTAATTTAATATGAATGGTTTTTAAAGGTCTTTCTACTTGAAAGACCTTTTTTTAGCTAAAAACACTTAATGTAGCTACACTTTCTTTTCTCAATGTTAATTTAATGTTACATAAATGTTTATATTGTAACGTAAATGTTAATTAAATCTGAAGAGAGAGGAGGAAGTCATGAAAAAACTTGTGCTACTGTTTGTATCCATTTGGGTAATGTTGAGCTGTCAAGCAGCTCAAGCACAGTCGTTTGTAAAAAACGAGACTTCCTCCATGCTCGAGTATTTTGTTTTAAATAACCCTGATGAAGCATGGAATACAGATGAACTGTATGTGTTTCTAGCTACGGAATCAGGTATGTCTGGAGAAACCTTGACAGACATCAAGAAAGACTTGAATAGCTTTATTGGTTATTTGAAATCAAAGAATGAGAAGTATAAAAAGGATGAATCCTTCCTTAAGTTGGTATTCAAGGAAGTCCAGAAACGATACTTAAAAAGCTATACACCTGTCAGCACATTTGCCAATACCATGCAATATGGAAAATACGATTGCCTGACAGGGACTATGCTGTATGCAGTCATACTGAAAGCACTAGATTATGACTTTGCTGTATATGAAACGAATTACCATGTTTACTTGAAAACGCAGACAGAAGAAGGCAAGGTAATCCTGTTTGAATCGACAGACCCATACAAAGGGTTTGAGAGCAGTGATTACAGAATCAGTAAGCGTGAGAAAGGATATGCCCTTAGACAGGGAGGTAGTTTTAGTTATACAAAGTCAATCCATCAGGTAGTATCCTTGAAGGAGTTAGCCGGGTTGCAGTATTTTAATTTGGCGGTTGAAAGCTTTAATAATAGAGACTATGATACTGCCTTGCTTGATCTGAAAAAGACAAGTGTATTTTATTACTCCAATAGGTTGACAGAAATTGAATTGTTGATTCTGGCAAGTAACGGGCTACCAATGAATGACTCGGAAGTTGTGAAGTGGTAGTCGGAAAGACCTTAATTAAGATAAAAAGAGAAAACCTCCGAAATAAGAAAACCCCTTTGAAAAGTAATTTTCAAAGGGGTTTTCATTTATAAGTTTCTTGGGTAATACCTAGTCTACATTGTCATGTAAAAACTTGTTGTCACCTAAGATATCTTTCTTGTCATTGACATTCAGTCTGGACTGTTCCGACTCAGAAGAGTGCGGTACATCCTTCAGTTTAATTCCTCTTCGAATGTAGGCAGGAGTCTCCTGTTTTTCTTTCAGTTCCTCATTACTCCATTCATTGACAGAAACAGAACTCAAATAGCTGCTGATCTGGTGACGACCTTTCGGTGTCGTCTGTTCTTCAGCTTTTTTCTGCTCTGAAGCCTGATTGTTTTCAATGATTTCGTAATCCTCATTCAGGTTATAAACCTTTTTAGCTGGTTGCTGGGGAGCCGGAGTTGGATTGTCCTCTTTCTTAGCTTCAACAGGCTTTTGTGGCTGTTCAGGCTGTTTTTCTTCTACTTTCACCTCAGACACTACAGGCTCAGCCTTAGGTTGTGGTTGCTGTACTACTGGACGCTCCTCCTCAGTCGATGGTCTCGTCTGAGTTACTTTACTGCTCGACTCCCCGCCCCGAAAAAAATCATCGTTGCCTGTAGGGTATACGGATGACTGAGGTCCTGTCGGACTTGTCTTACGTTTACCTGTATTTAGGTCGATAACCTCTTTGGTTTTCAGGTTGTCGGCATGCTCGAAGCCTGTCGCAATAATGGTAACATTCAGCCCTTCACCCAATGACTCATCTTGTGCAACACCAAAGATCATCTCGGCATTTTCACCTGCCTGTTGCTGGATGTATGCAGTGATTTGCTCCAACTCTTCCATTTGGAAGTCGTCATAGTCACTTACCACAATACTCAGCAGGATGTACTTGGCATTGTCAATATTGGTATTGTTCAGTAGAGGTGAGGTAATAGCACCTTCAGCCGCTCTGATAGCTCTGTCTTCTCCAGATTCAGTTGCTGATCCCATTACGGCAGCACCTGAGTCTTTCATTACCGTGTTTACGTCCTCAAAGTCCACGTTGATGTAGCCATCAACTGTGATAATCTCAGCGATAGACTTAGCACCTTTGGTCAGGACGTTATCTGCCTGTGCGAAAGCTTCCTTCATAGAAGATCTTCCGTAAACATCTCTCAATTTGTCATTGAGGATAACCAAGACAGTGTCACAATATTTCTTCAGCTCATTGATACCTTCAATCGCACGCTTCTCCTTAGGCTTGCCTTCAAACTTAAATGGCATCGTTACAATACCTACTGTAAGGATGTCCATGCTTTTGGCAATCTCAGCAATAACAGGAGCGGCACCTGTTCCGGTACCTCCACCCATACCAGCTGTGATAAACACCATCTTGGTGTTGTCTCCCAACAGGGCTTTGATTTCGTCCTGGTTTTCGATTGCAGCCTCTTTACCGATCTCCGGCTTGGCACCTGCGCCTAATCCTTGGGTAAGCTTTGTACCCAATTGAATCTTGTTAGGTATCGGGCTTGATTGTAATGCTTGTATGTCCGTGTTACAGATATAAAAGTCCACATCATGTATACCCATTTCATACATGTGCTTTACAGCATTTCCACCGCCACCACCGACGCCAAACACTTTGATGATCTTAGAAGGTCCGCTTGTCGGTATATCAAACTCGTAGTTAGTATCCATATAAACGTTTGTTTTGAATCTCGATCAGATAAAAAAGCATTCCAGTTTATCAGCAAAAGCTGTATAGCCGTTCATAGTATCGACCTCACTGTTAATCAGTTTGGTGTTGTAGTTTGAGCTGAAAAGTTCCTTGCTTTTAATCGGGAAACAATATAATAAATTGAATACCAAAATTAATAGTATTTCAGTTCAAATACGTTGAATGGCTTATAAATCTTGTGGAAGAGGTGCGGAAAATTTGCAGGATATCATCGATCACGCTGATTATCAGTGTGATCGATGATATTAAATTTAATAGAAGCTAACGGCTAGAAATATACGTTTTAATAACAGCTGTTGTAACACTTTGTTTTTTGGAAACAGTTGATACTGACCAATTAAAACATATGTTTTACTCTGTTAATAACTTCCCTGATCGTCAAAATCATCAATCAGCAAGTCCTTCGCTTTGCGGAGCATGCTGGAGAAGAAGTTGTTTCCGGCGTGAGCAGAAGTGTCAGAGATTTTAGCATCCTGTAGGTTGGCGTCTTTCAATTGCCCAGGACGATCGTCTTCTCGTCCGTCCAATGGCTTGAAACCAGCCAATACCAATCCTACAGCTGTGGAGTATTTAGGGCTTTTCACCTCTTCACTCTTACACTTGCCAAGGTATTCGTTTGGATAGCCAATACGTGCATCAAGACCAGTTTTGTATTCAACCAGTTGTTTCAGGTTCTTGAGCAAAGCTCCTCCACCTGTAAGCACGACACCTCCAGCCAATCTGTTTCTATAACCAGAACGTTCGATCTCAGCCATAATCAGCTCCACGATTTCTTCCATGCGGGCTTCAATGATATATGACAGGTTCTTGATCGAAATTTCTTTGGCAGGCCTGTTACGGATGCCCGGAATCGAAACGACTTCTGACTCTGAAGCTTCATCAGGAAGTGATTTACCAAACTTCACTTTCAGCAGTTCAGCCTGATGCTGCATTACAGCACAGCCCTGCTTGATATCTGAAGTAATGATATCACCACCAAATGGAATCACTGCGGAGTGACGCAGAATACCGTCATAGAAGATGGCAATGTCTGTCGTACCGCCTCCAATGTCTACAATGGCTACACCTGCTTCCTTTTCCTCTTCACTCAGTACGGCAAGGCTTGAAGCAATAGGCTCCAAAATAAGCTCATCAATTTCAAGGCTTGTACGTTCCACACAACGCTTGATGTTCTTGATGGCATTTGAGCTAGCTGTGATCAGATTGAACTCAGCTTCCAGCTTGATACCTGCCATACCAACAGGATCTTTAATATCTTCTTCGTTGTCAACCGTGTAATGTTGAGGCACTACGTGGATGATCTCCGTACCTGGATCCGTGACAATTCTGTACATGTCATTGGACAGGCGGTTTACATCTTCAATACTGATCTCATCATCTTTACTTAGTCGGGTAATACTTCCGTGCTGAACAGAAGAGCGGATATGTTTTCCCGCAATACCAACATTGACAACGTTTATTTCAATTTGAGAATTCTTTTCAGCGTCTTTAATAGCTTCTTCGATCGCGATAGTTGTACGGCTGATATTGCTTACGACTCCGTCTTTTACCCCTTCTGATGCAGCACTGCCCAATCCAAGGATTTCCAGTTTTCCGTATGCGTTCAGTCTACCTACCACCGCACATACTTTGGTAGTTCCGATGTCCAGACCTACTATAATTTTATCATCAACCATCTTGTGATCTGTTAATTGGGGTTTCGTTCAATCTCTTACAGTGTAAAAGACCTAAGAGCAAGTAGGTTATTATTCTCGCTTTAGCCCTCTGAGGGTGCTTGCTTACTCTTATGTCTGGCAGCGTACAGTTTTTAGCTTTAAAATGGACTTTCGTCCGTTCATCAGCCTATTGATCGTTAGTATGTAAAAACTTTTCGGGAAAAGGCACTAAAAAGTGTACCGCTTCTGCAAAAGTACAATTTAATTCAATCTATTTCTTATTTACAAACTATTTGGTCTTTATACTGTAATTTAATGGTGTTGTAGTAATTCCAACCCATCTTAGGAATGATTTCATTGTAAAATACACGAAGCTTACCAAGTTTTCTTCGAAACCCTTCAGCAGTCCCCATTTCTATTACTTCTTTACCTACTTGTGTGTAGGCTGTGATTTCCATTTGGCTGTTAAGGTCAAGTTGCGTGAGCTGCGCCTGCCAGAATTTATCTTGTCCCAAAAAGGAGATCATATCAAAAAGATGCTGCCCCTCTTCTGTATCAAAATAACCTTTCTTGAATAATTTGCTGGCTCCTGAACCTGTAACTAGCAATACCCGTGCCGTGTATTTATTAGAAAGATCCAATAACTTCCGTTCCTGATTAATGTAGGCAGATTGTCCGTTACCTGCAATAATTCGGGCTATAGGCCTGTCTTGATATACATCTATAATCATGTTTCCTTGTATATCCTTAGAGACCTCAGCTTTCTTGATGAAATCAACCGCTTCTAGCTTTTGCTCAATTTCTTTTAGGGAAGGGCTTTCCTCGCTTTCCCCGTTTCTTTCTACGCCAATCTTGTTGATAAGGTCACGGATCTCTGTATCATTGATAAAGTTGGATTCGTACTTGTTGTTGATATTGATCACAAATTCACTGATATCAGTTTGTTTGTGGCTGATCAGTGAGTACGCACCCAACAATACGATGAGGCAAAGGACAAGCAGCAAGGCAATGCCAGTATTGATTTTGAATTTGAAGCCTGTTTTCATCGTTTGTTTATTCTGTTCACGCCATTTGTTTTAGGCATTCTGTTCAAATAATGCTTTCAGTTGTGGAACAAATCGGTCGATATTGCCTGCACCGACTGTTGCAATAATACCTGAAGCATCTGCTTTTACTTTATCCAGTAGGTTATCTTCCGTAACCATTTCCTTTTCAGTACTTACCTGCTCAAAGATCATGGAGGCGGATACTCCTTCAATTGGGAGTTCCCTTGCAGGGTAAATTTCCATCAGTAATACCTTGTCAGCCAAGGAGAGGCTTTTGGCAAAACCATCTGCAAAATCCCTGGTTCGTGAATACAGGTGTGGCTGGAAAATTACTGTAAGCTTTTCCTCAGGGTATAGTGCCTTGGCAGATTGGATAAATGCTTCCAACTCTGTAGGGTGGTGTGCATAGTCATCAATATAAACTTTGCCTTCTTGCTGAACGATATATTCAAATCGCCTTTTCACGCCTTTATAAGAAGCTATACCATCTCTGATCTGTTCATCAGTAAGTCCAAGTTGCCAACAGACTGAAGCCGCAGCTACGGCATTTTCTACATTATGGAAACCTGGAACCATGATTGGAATATCTTTGATCTGACGGTCTGGTAGCTGTAAGTTAAAGACAAAACAATGGTCACTGATGCGGATATTTTTAGCTTGTATTGCTCCATTGTCAATACCATACGGGTATGCTTGCTTTATTTCCTCTATTGCAGCCAGCATTACCTTATGTTGGAAAAACAACTGCCCTTCTTCAGGATCTAGTTTTCTGATATAAGCATTGAAGGAATCTTTTACAGCATCTTCATTCCCATATATATCTAGATGGTCTGCTTCTGCATTTGTGACAATCGAGATGTTTGGATGTAAGCGAAGGAACGAACGGTCAAACTCATCAGCTTCCACAACAACCAGTTGTGGTTCCTCAGGATTTGGTGCCAGAACCAGGTTTGAGTTATAGTTGGTGGCAATACCTCCCAAGAACCCTGTGCAATTTTTCCCTGCATGTGTCAACATGTGTGCAAGCAGCGATGAAGTCGTTGTCTTGCCATGTGTTCCAGCAACCCCAATACAGAAGTGAGCCTTGGTGATAATGCCCAATACTTCTGACCTTTTCAGTAAGTTGTACCCTTTGTCTTGTAGGAAGTTAAGCTCCTGATGGTGTTTCGGGATTGCAGGTGTGTAAACGCAAAGCACTTCCTCTTGTGGAGTCTGAAGAAATGCCTCAGGAATCTTGTTCACATCGTCTTCGAAATGAATAGCAATACCTTCCTTTTCCAACGCCTTGGTTAAAGGAGTAGGTGTACGGTCATAACCTGCAACTGTCTTTCCGTTTGTGTTGAACCATCGGGCTATGGCACTCATGCCAATACCACCTATTCCAACAAAGTATACATACCTGATATGCTCAATGCTTATGCTTATCATCTTATTCTTGGCGCCTTTTTTTCCTGATAATCTTTTAAAACTTCAATACTTCTTTGGCAATGTCAATGGCTGCTGTAGGTTTTCCAAGTTTTAGGATAGCTCCATTCAGCTCCGATTGCTTTGTGGTGTCTCCAAGCAAATTGATAAGTATCTCTTTCAATTGTTCTCTGGCGTCCACATCTTTCACCATGATTGCGGCATTTTCTTTAGCCAAAGCCAATGCATTTTTGGTTTGGTGGTCTTCTGCCACATTTGGAGAAGGAACCAGAATAGACGGTTTACCTGCTAGACAAAGCTCTGAAATAGAAAGTGCGCCAGCTCTTGAAACCACTACATCTGCACAGGCATAAGCGTAATCCATTCGGCGAATAAACGGCATGATCTTCAGACCAGCGTTATCTACATCCTTGAATGCAGTCTCAAAGCGCTCAAAATAGAACTTACCCGTTTGCCAGATAAGCTGATAACCCTTGTCAAGTAATTCCTCTACACTGTTGGCAATACTTTCATTGATGGTCAAGGCTCCTAAGCTGCCACCTATTACCAGTACTGTTTTCTTTTCTGTAGATAATCCAAAGTGTTGCATGGCTTCCTCACGAAGGTGCTCCAATTTGATGATATCCTTGCGTACTGGGTTGCCCGTAAAGATGATTTTATCCTTAGGGAAGTATTTTTCCATATCAGGGTAAGCGACACAAACTTTCTTTGCTTTGTCAGCCAACAGCTTGTTGGTCAGGCCTGCATAGCCATTCTGTTCCTGTATAACAGTCGGGATACCTTTGCCATTAGCGGCTTTCATGATAGGACCGCTTGCATATCCGCCAACTCCTACGACCACATCCGGTTTGAACTCCTTTACGATCTTGTTGGCTTTCATCATACTTGAAAGCAACTTGAATGGGAACATCAGGTTTTGAAGCGTGAGTTTCCTTTGGATACCGCTGATCCAAAGTCCTTCAATTGGATAACCGGCTTCGGGCACTTTTTCCATTTCCATCTTGCCTTCAGCACCTACAAATAGGATGTCTGTGTCAGGAGCAATTTCCTTGATAGCATCTGCGATGGCAATGGCTGGGTAAACGTGTCCGCCGGTACCTCCGCCACTGATAATTACTTTTTTGCTCATTTATCTTTCTGAATTAGAAACAAGGGCTTTGAATAGCTCTGTTTCTGATTACTATATTCTTAAATTTTATCCCAAAGGGACATTCATGGGCCTGTTCTGATTGTCCTTTGACCTTACCGCTACAGGTTTGCGGTAAGCATTTTCATTTTGAGGGCCTCGACTCACACTGAGGATAATTCCAATGCCCATCCCTGTAAATAGTAAAGAGGTACCACCCATACTTAGTAGCGGTAACGGAAGACCTGTCAGTGGCATTAACCCTACCACAACGGCCATATGGACAAATGCCTGCAATATCAAGCTAAAAACAAGACCAGCAGCCAGTAGACCTCCAAAAGCTTCCCTGCTTCGGGCTGCTACCATCATGCCTCTGTATAGCATGATAAGATACAGGATAATGATGCCAAAACCACCAATAAATCCATACTCTTCTACAATAATGGCAAAGATAAAGTCTGAATAGGAGTGAGGTAGGAAGTTCCTTTGTGTACTCTGGCCAATGCCTTTACCCGTAACGCCTCCAGTGGCAATCGCAATAAATGATTGTTGTGCCTGATAAGGGACTTCTGAGTTGCCAATAAATGAACTGAGTCGGCTGGTGGCGGTGTCTCCACGTTGACCAAAATGATAGGCAAAAAGACCTGCCAAGATTCCGATTCCAACAAGCATACCTAAGTACTTAACAGGAACACGTCCAATGAAAAGCAACAGCATGATGGTCAGGAAAAGTAAGGAGGCTGTAGAAACGTCACTCAACCCGATAAGTCCACAGATGACCCCTGTCCAGATCAGCAAGGGAATAATAGAGTTCTTGAACTCCTGAATATTTCGCTGACGTTTCCAAAGCATACTGGCCATATTGGTGATCAGGGCTAGCTTGGCTAAGTCAGAAGGCTGAAAAGTGTAATGTAAAAATGGTATTTCAATCCATCGGGAAGCAGAGTTTACCTCAGATCCGAAGAACCATGTAAAAGCCAGCATTGGAATGGAAATGAGCAATGCATACCTTGAAAGCCTTGAGTAGTAAATATAGTCTACCTTATGGCAAATATACATGGCAATCAAGGCTATGCCTACCAATGTGGCATGCCTGATCAGGTAATGCTCTGTATTTCCTCCTACGTTTTTGTATGCCAATGAACCGGCAGCACTGTACACCACCAGAATACTAAGCATTGATAGTATGGTTACAACCAACCAGATTAGTCGGTCTCCCTCCAGTTTTTTGAGTAGTTCGTTCATCAGCAAAAAATGTCTTTATCTTTAGCGTCCCGACTTTGCAGCAGCTAGTGGGGTTAAATCAATTCAGTAGTTTTGGTCAGTCCCAATCCCGTTTAGGGTATATTTTTATGGGTCAAAAAACAAAAATCAAGGTCTCAAAGCAAGTACTGCCGCTCTAAACTGATCTCCTCGATCCATATAATTCTTGAATAAGTCAAAGCTTGCGCAAGCTGGAGAAAGGAGTACAACGTCGCCTTTACTAGCTTTGCTTAAAGCAATACTGGCAGCTTCCTGTACGTCTTCCGTTTCTTGAATGTCCTTGACTATTTTATTAAAAGCCGATTTTATCTTTTCATTGTCTTTGCCAAGACAAACAATGGCTTTCACGTTTTTCTGCACTAGGGATTCAATCTGGTCGTATTCATTTCCCTTGTCTACACCACCTGCAATCCAAACAATCGGTTGATCAAAACTATCAAGCGCATAACGGACTGCATCTACGTTTGTAGCTTTGGAGTCATTGACAAATAGCACTTCATCAATGGTGGTGATTTCCTCCATTCGGTGTTCTGTATTCTTGAAGGTAGTAAGCGCTTGTTGTATGCCTTCTGCTGAAATGCCAGCTTTCAGTGCTGCCATAATAGCTGCACTCATATTCATTCCATTATGTGGACCTTTCAGTGGCAGGTTGTCAAAGGTATATGTAATGCTCTCAAAGGTGACGTTCAGTTTATCTCCATCGTAGTTACTTGCAGAGAAGAAGGCAACTGATGGTCTGATTTCATGTTCTGAAAGCTCTTCTATACTTACTTCATCTTCCCTGTTAAGAATAAACAACCCATTCTCTTCCATATTTTCCGCAATCCTGAATTTGGATTTAGCGTAAAGTTCCATGCTGTTGTCATATCGGTCCAAATGGTCTGGCGTGATATTGAGGACCATGGCAATGCTTGGAGAGAAATGTTCATGAATATCATCCAGCTGAAAGCTGCTGACCTCAAGTACGTACCAGTCAAAAGCTTTTTCCAATACTGATAGCGCAAAACTGTCCCCAATATTGCCGGCAAGTCCAATGTTGAAACCATTTTCTTTCAGCAAGTGGTAAGTCAGGAGAGATGTGGTTGTTTTACCATTCGTTCCTGTAATCGCAATTAGGTTGGCGTTGGTGTAGCGTGATGCAAACTCAATTTCAGAACTGACAGGGATGCCTTTTTCCCTGATAGCTTTTATCATCGGAACCCAATCAGGGATACCCGGACTTTTAACCACTTCATCAGCAGAAAGAATTTCTGCTTCTGTGTGTTGGCCTTCTTCAAATGGGATGTCATGAGCGTTAAGTACCTCCTTGTATTTGGGCGCTATCATTCCCTTGTCAGAAAGGAATACCTGATAACCTTTAGCCTTAGCCAGCAATGCAGCTCCTGTGCCGCTTTCACCTGCTCCCAGAATTGCGATTTTTTTCATTCTTGTATCTATGAATAGACAGAGACGCCAATTTGACGTCTCTATATTGATGATTATCTGATTTTCAAGGTTGCAATAGTCAGGATGGCCAAAATCAGCCCCACGATCCAGAATCGGGCAACGATTTTAGGCTCAGGAATATTGCTTTTCTGATAATGGTGATGCAGTGGTGCCATACGGAAAATACGACGGCCTTCTCCATATTTCTTTTTAGTGTACTTGAAGTAACTCACCTGCATAATAACAGAAACGTTTTCTATCAGGAAAATACCGCAAAGAATTGGTAGCATCAGTTCTTTTCTCAGAATAATGGCCAATACTGCAATTACACCTCCCAATGATAAGCTACCGGTATCACCCATAAATACTTGGGCAGGGTAGGAGTTGTACCAAAGGAAACCTATACAGGCTCCGACCAGTGCTGTACAGAAAATGGCTGCTTCACCCGAATTGGGGATATACATAATGTTGAGGTAGTCCGCAAAGACCAAGTTACCTGATACATAAGCAAAGATTGCCAAGGCAAAGCTGATAATGCCTGATGTACCCGCAGCCAAGCCATCCAAGCCATCTGTGATGTTGGCGCCATTAGAGATAGCTGTAATGATAAAAATAACCAACCCAACATATAGCATATTGGTGAGTAAGTTCCAGCCTTGTGGTGCAATGCTGTTATAGTCTAGCTCGTAGTTCTTGAAGAATGGGAAAGTAGTGGTCAGTGATTTGACATCCTGAAAGTCAATCCCTTCTTTCAGAGCTGTAAGTGGAAGGCTTTTGTCAACGTGGGCAAAAAATTCCCTTACCACAATATCTTCATGGTATAGCATCGTCAGACCGACAATCAGTCCTAAGCCAACTTGTCCTACAATCTTAAGCCTTCCTGGAAGACCATCTTTGTTTTTCTTGATTCTTTTAAGGTAATCATCCACAAAACCGATAGCTCCTGTCCAAAGAATGGAGATCACCAGCAACAGGATGTAGATATTGTCAAGCTTGGCAAAGAGAAGAACAGGCAATACAATTGACCCGATAATAATCAGGCCACCCATTGTCGGGGTTCCTTGCTTTTGCATTTGTCCCTCCAGCCCTAGGTCACGCACGATTTCTCCCATTTGCATTTTCTGTAACATTTGGATAATCTTTTTACCAAAGATGGTCGCAAACAATACAGAGAATACCGCTGTGAGCATTGCTCTGAAGGTAATGTATTGGAAAAGCCCTGTTCCGGGCAGATCAAAGTGGGTATGTAAATAGTCAAACAGATGGTACAACATGATAATACAAGTTCTTCGTTTAGTTTGTCAGTTTAAAGATAATGGCATTCTGTTACACACGCTTATGCCAGGTCAGTTATGCTAGAAATTCTTTAAGTAATGCTCTGTCGTCAAATGGATGTCTTACGCCCTCAACTTCCTGATAGGTTTCATGTCCTTTTCCTGCAATCAGGATTATGTCGTTGGGTTGTGCCATAGTACATGCCATCTTGATGGCTTCTTTGCGGTCCGTAATCTTCATGACTCTTCGGGTATCAGCAGGGCTGATACCTTCCATCATGTCATCAATGATGTCGTCAGGCTTTTCAAACCTTGGGTTGTCTGAAGTGATAAATACAAGGTCACTCATGTTGGCAGCCGTTTTGGCCATCACAGGTCTTTTGGTTTTGTCCCTGTTTCCGCCACAGCCTACAATCGTGATAATACGCTCACCAGGAACTCGCAGTCCTTGGATTGTGGAAAGTACATTTTCCAAGGCATCAGGCGTATGTGCATAGTCAACAATGCCTCTTACCTGATTGGGAGAAACGATTTGGTCAAACCTTCCCGGAGCAGGTTTTATTTCAGAAAGTACTGTCAATACGTCATCTGAAGGCTCGCCCAAAAGGATGGCAGCAGCGTATACGCCCAATAGGTTGTAAGCATTGAAGTCGCCGATCAGTCGGAACCAAACCTCTTTGCTGTCAATTTCCATCAGCAATCCTTCAAAAGTATTGGCAATCAGTTTGCCTTTGAAGTCAGCCATTGATTTCAGCGCAAAAGTATGGTGCTTTGCCTTGCAGTTTTGAAGCATCACTGAGCTTCTACGGTCATCTGCATTGACTAGTGCATGTGCAGAAGGTGACAGCTGATCAAAAAGCTGCTTTTTGGCATTGATATAATCCTTGAATGTGCCATGGTAATCCAAGTGGTCATGGCTGATATTGGAGAACAAAGCTACATCAAATGCTAAACCGGCTATACGCTCCTGTACAATAGCATGTGAGCTGGCTTCCATAAAACAGTGAGTGCATTTACGTTCGACCATTTCAGCCATTAGCCTGTTGATTGTAATGGCATCAGGTGTTGTCAGTTTGGTTGGGATAACCTCTTCGTTGATTTTGTTTTCAATCGTAGACAGTACACCTGCATTGTAACCCATTTTTCTAAACAACTGGTGCATCAGCATGACCGTAGTTGTTTTACCATTGGTACCTGTAATGGCTACCAGTTTGAGTTTTGAAGATGGGTTGTCATAGAAGTTGGAGGCCAAATGCCCTGCTGCTTTTGCTGTATTGGCAGCTTGAATATAGACAATTCCTTCATGCAGGGTTGCCGGAAGCGTTTCACAGACTACAGCTACAGCACCATTCTGCAATGCTGCCTCAATATAATTGTGTCCGTCAGCCTCACTGCCTTTGACTGCAATAAATAAGTCTCCGTCTTTTACCTGACGGGAATCAATATGCAGATTGTTAACTTGGAGGTTGCTGTCTCCTTTGATGATTTCATGTGGGTACTCACCCAGTATATGTGCAAGTGTCTTGATGGCTGTAATTGTTTTGTATGCTTAATTTGGATTTCGAAAGGTCGAAAAAAGCTTTCCAAGCAAAGAGACGACCATTTTTTTGTCTTATTAGTAGTCCTTAATAGGAAACTTGCAAGATTATAAAAAAATAATTGAGAATGTAAGGTATCAAAAGGGTTTTTTCTTCACAGTGTTGACAAGATAGGTGATTTAATATCTCTTTCATCTTACGGTCATATGGAAGGTGTTGGAAATGCCTGAATATGAATTTATGAAAACTTAACACTGTTGGGGATTACCTATTTCAAGTTTGGTGTGTCCTTTAATTGAACTCAGCCAAGATGAGATGGAAAAATTGTCTCTAATGTTAAAACACAAATTGAATTTTTTAAACCAAAAATTAGCATACGATATGAAGAAGTTATTGACGATATTGGTTCTGTTGACAGGTATGATTACAACAACAATGGCACAGACGAACGATAATGACAAAAGCATGATAACTGTAGAAGGAAAAGCAACTTTCAGTATGTTGCCTGAAAAGATGATTATTCAGATTCCAATCTCAGTAGAAGATACCGACTATACACAGTGCTCCAAGAAAATGAAAGAAGCATTGGCTGCGCTTAGAGGGGCTTTGGAGAAAAACGGTATAGACAAGGAGGCGCTCAAAACTCAGCATTTCCAGATTAATGAAAACTATGAGTACACACAAGGTAGACGTATTAAAGTAGGTTATAAGGGCAGCGTGAATATGCTGGTGGAGCAGAAGTTTACACAAGACCTGCTAGATAAGGTAGTGGAAGTGATGCAGAATGATACTTTCCCTTATGGTTACAACGTAATGTTTGACTTGACTGAAGAGCAGAAAAAAGCAGCAGGAGAGAAGGCAATTGAGATGGCGGTAGCAGATGCTAAACACAAAGCTAAGATTCTGACTCAGGCTGCTGAAGTGAAATTGGGTAAGATTCACGCTATCCATTATGATGTAGCGAATATCCGTCCGATTCCATTAAGCCCAATGTACAAGCAAGACATGGCAATGAGCAGAGCGGGCGGCGGTGACCAACTGGAGTTGACACCAAAAGAAATTGAGGTGGAGAAGAGTGTGACGATCGCATGGATCATTGAGTAATGTAGACAGTAAATGTCAGACAAGTGATATTAGAATTAGGAGAGACGCTTTGCAAGCGTCTCTTTTTTTGTGACTGTCTCTTTGTATATTGGTAGAGTTAAATTGATAGTTTCAGGTCTAAATCTTATATCTCAGATCTAAATACTTTCCCATGAATATAGAACGAATTAAAGAACAAGCTGATGAGATGTTGCCTTGGCTTGTGGATATAAGAAGGGATTTCCATATGCACCCCGAATTAGGTAGGGAGGAGTTCCGTACACAGCAGAAAATTATTGAATATCTGGAAGAACTTGATATTCCATATACCAAGATTGCTGGTACAGGTGTGGTGGGTATTATCGAAGGGGCAGAGCAGGGAAAAGTGGTTGCCTTAAGAGGGGATATTGACGCCTTGCCGATTCAGGAACTGAGTGATATTCCCTACAAATCCACTTATGATGGAAAAATGCATGCCTGCGGACACGATGCCCATACCACTATCGTATTGGGTGCTGCGAAAATCCTGAAAAGCATGCAATCAGAACTGAAAGGAACTGTAAAACTGTTCTTCCAGCCAGATGAAGAATCAGATGGGGGAGCAGAGCCTATGATCAAGGAAGGTTGCCTTGAAAACCCGAAAGTAGATTATGTAATGGGCTTGCATATGCAACCAGCCATGAAAACAGGAACTGCCCGTGTAAAATATGGACACCTGAATGCTGCATCGGATACGCTGGAAGTAGTGGTGAAAGGTGCATCTGCTCATGCAGCCTACCCTGAGGCAGGGGTAGATGCCATTATGATTGCCGGACATGTGATTACTGCCTTACAGTCGTTAGTGAGCCGAAACATCTCACCATTGAATTCTGCCGTGGTAACGCTTGGTACTATCCGAGGAGGTACCAAACATAATGTGATAGCCAATGAAGTAAGGATGGATGGGACCCTGCGTACACTTGACCCAGAAACCCGTCAGTTCTGTTACCGCAGGTTACAGGAAATAGTGTCTAACACAGCAAAGGCACATGGAGGGGAAGGTGAAGTGATTTTCAAACCAGGTGACACCGCCCTGATCAACCACGATGAAGCAGTAGATGTAGCTAAAGCCAATGCAGAACTGCTGTTGGGAAAAGAGAATGTGACTCTGAAGGAACAGCCAAGCTTAGGCGTAGAAGATTTTGCCTACTACCTCGAAAAGACAAGCGGTGCTTTCTTCCACTTGGGGTGTGGCAACGAGGAAAAGAAAACCACAGCAGGAGCTCATACAGGTTGGTTTAATGTAGATGAGGATTGTCTGCCGATTGGCGTAGCATTGCAGGTGATGAATACCTTGACTTTGTTGGGGTAATAATAAAAAGTTAGCTGAGCGAAGGCGAAGCTGAAGGGGGTTCAAGAATTAGCATAGCGGTTCTTGGACCTGTTTTTTTTTAGTTAACTATATCGTTCTGCAACCTTGTAGTGTTTAAGCTTTTGCTAAATGGGAGGAGTATAGCTTGTTGGACGAGATAATTTAGAGATTTTGAGAGTAGTGCTGAGAACCATATTTATACTAGGAGTAGTTATTGGCGGGGTTTGGTTTTTGATTTATTTTAAAAATTTGAAGTATCGTACTTTCAGTGGTATGATTAAAAGTCATTATGGAGAAACTGCAGAAAAGTCTACCTTAAAAAATGAGCCGATTTATTATGGGCGTTCATGTCAAATATGGTCAGATAGTGTGTTGATTAATACAACTAAAGATTCAGTAGTGTCCTATCCAATTGGACAAATAATGCGCTATAAAAGGTTGATTTCAGGACCAAAAGGGATGGTTCGTGGAGAGAGAACAACTTATGAAATATTGGATACAATTTCCCATAAGTATATTGAGGTGGAGAAAAAGGTACTGGGTAGTAATAAGCGTAGGGAAATATTCATTGCAGTTTATGACATTATAGAATGAGAGGCCTGACCAAACTAGTCCAAGAGTTATCGAAGTAATTCTTGGGCCTTTTTATTGCTACTGGTTTTGTTTTGTAGTTTTCCAGTATACGGTGCTGTTGCGTAATATTCTTTTGAAGTAAGGTGGATCTGGTGTATTGCCCTCCCATCATCGCCAAATGCACGAGCAGGATGGAAGCTTATTTTCTTTGAAGAAATATTGTAAGGTTTTGGGGGAGATTTCGGAAAGGAAAGAAAAAATATAGGAACAATTCATATCAAGCAGCAATTTTTGGCGGACAAGCCACAGCAGAAAGAAGACTTTCTGTAGGATAGGCAACCAACAGCTGTGCCATTACTTTCAGGTAAAAGGCAGCGACAAAAAACTTTTCTATTCTGTTTGGTTCTGAGATTGGTGGTGTGGGTAAACCGTACAGGTCATAAGGTTTTGCCCAATATTTTTTTCGTCGACCTGACAAGCGGAGAAAAGGGTTAGCAACCTTCACTAAAACATAAGGGTGGCGCTTCCAATAAGTCTGATGGATTCGGTACCAACGTTTGATCAGTGAACGTATGCGTGGCAAGCGGCAAAATGAAGATTGCCGGGTAAAGCAGAAACGGTACTGGATATTGTAATGGCGACCCGGAAATGAGAATGTGGCTTTACCTTGCCTATTCAGACGGTGGTCTGCCAAAAAATCACGTACACGGTAGCGATTATCCTTTTGATTACGCAATAGCCCTCGTTTTCCTCTGCACCAATTTTTTTGAGGTAAATGTCTACGAAGCCAAAAACTGTTATTGTTGCCAATTGTTCTATCGTGACGACATGCTATGCTGCGGCGCTGTTGTGCCAACTGTTGCGCCCTTCGAGGACAGTATCTGCCATTGATGCTATTACGTTCCACCTCTCTGCTGACAGTAGACCTGTGTACACCAAGGCGCTTACCGATTTCGGTAAAGCTACAGCCTGCCGACAGGGCATGGGCAATCTGTTGTCGATATGGAAAAGTAAGATGCTTCATAGGCATACTCATTATACAGGATTTAGTGCATTGGAGAAAACATCGGCATATAGGAAAGAAGTAAGGTTTGGAAGGAAGTAGTGACAGTTTGTTTTAACTGGCTTCAGAATTAGTACAGCGGTTCTTAGATTTTGTTTGGAAGTATATGCTTCTGAAAATGTATAGCACAAGTATCACATTTCTGTACTTGCTAGATGTATCAATGGAATACGTTTTCTACATTTTTAATTTCTTCGAAGTTGTTGAAGATACTATCAGGGATAGATGTTGGTGTAAGTCGAGTTTTTACGTTCAAGTCCAAAGCAAAATGAGGGATTTTTTGCTCCATATTTTTTCTGTACATCTTATATCCTCTATTTAACTCTCTTAATAAATAGCAATAATCTGCTTCTGAGGAGATTTGGATGTAGATCGATGAGTCTAGTTTATATTCATCTCTATTGTAATAGCTTAATTGTTCGTTGAAGTCATACCAAATGCTAGTATCACTTAAGGTACTGTAAATATTAGTTCCTAATAATACTTTCTCATTATCAGTATTGTAGAATACTCTAAGTTTTGATCTTGTCCCAATGCGTCCTATAATATTCATAGAGGGTCGATACAAAACGATATTCACTTGTTCATTTCCATCAAGAAAGATATTTAAAGTGTCTGAATAATCATTCCCTTTTGCATTGAGCGAGTCCATCATTGTGATCATATCTTGAATAGACAGGTCAGAACAATGCGTATTGTATTTTTTACAGCTAAAGACAATCAGCAATACAAATCCAATTTTAATTAACTGTTTACTTCTCATTTTCAGTATTTAGAAGATTTTAGATTTCCTGTAGAGACAGGACATGCCTTGTCTCTACAGGGATTTGTTATTTACAAGACCCACAACTCCCATCCCCATAATAGAAATCAGCTTGCTGGGCTGAGTCGTTCGCATTAATTCTACAACAGGCAGCGGCTTTGCCTGTCCAGTTTCCGTTGGAGATGCGGGCATATTTAAATGGAGCTTTAACGGCACCTGTTTGCTTGTCTATACAACCGTATTTGCCGTTCTGTTTTACGCTGATGAGTCCACACTCCAGGAAGGTAACCTCCTCATAACCTTGCTGGTTAAGCACTTTTCCGTCAGGTGCTGTGATCGTGTATAATCCATCAGTGTTTTGTACAACAGTATAACCATTGCGTTTGTAATCGATATGTTTGTAGGTAATTGGTACAATCAATCTACCTGCCATATCTACGACACCTTGCCTGCCATTTTTGGTCACGATCGTAAAGCCATTAAATGACTGTTGGGTCTGGTCATAGGGATACAGGTTTTTGACCGAATACTTGGAACGTTGGTTGGTCTGCATCGCCTTGGCAAGTCCTGCATACAGGAAATTCGGATCTATGCTAAGGGCTTTGGTGAAGTAGACTTTTGCTTTGCCTGTATCTTTTTTGCCAGCGTAGTACAGTCCGTATTTGTAGTCGAACCATGGCGTTTGTGGCAGGTGTTCTTTTCCTTTCAGGTACAGTTCCGTCAGTCCTTTTTCGCTATCGGTATCTAAGTATAGCTGCCATAGCAACTGGTAAGGAGCCAGTCGGGCAGGGTTTTTCTTGATGGCTTGCAAACAACTCTGAGCCGCTGAAGGGTAATTTTTGCTTGCCAGCGCCAGTTTGGTTAGGTAGATGTCAGGAGCAGGGTATTGCTTGAGTTTTTCCACAAACTCCATTGTAAAGGTCTTTGCCTTTCCAGCATCATTGGCTACTAGGTAGGCGTAGAGACCTCTGCCTTCCAGTGCCAATTGGTTATAGGGATCCAAGGCAAGTGCTTTGGCAAAATGCTCCTCTATTACTTTTTCCTGTCCTTGGAAATGTGTATGATGCTCAGTCATCAGGTATCCCAATGAGGCCTGTAAATCGGGTTCGTTCGGCAGATATTGGATTCCCAATTCGAGTAGTGCTTTGGCTGCGTCCAAAAGTTCAGTATTCTGGTCTTGTCTGTTGTAGTACAGTTCATAAAGTTTCGCCAACTGAAGATAAGGTAACAAGGCAGTCGGGTTTAGCTGAAGTGCATTTTTCAGTAGGTTTTCTGCTTGTACCAATTGTCCTTGTGCCATACGCAAGTTGGCAAGGTTCGCAAGCACTACAGGGTCATTTCCATCCAGCTTGATTGCCTTTTGTAATTCAGTTTCTGCCAATTTGTAATATCCCATTTCCATATAGATATTGCCGGCGCCTAGATAGCCTTTTGTCTTTTCAGGAGATAAGGCCTTGATCTTTTCAAACTCCTTGAGTGCCTCGGCAAATTTCCCCTCCTTGACGAATGTTTCACCGAGGTTTTTGCGTGGTTCCGTCCATTTCGGAATGATCTCCAATGCCTGTGCAATGCTTTCCTTGGCTTTTGCCAGTTCCATTTGTTTTTTCCTGATCAGTGCAATGCCGTTGTGTGGGAATGCGGACTTGTTATCCTTTTCCAGAATCTTCATAAACAAGGCGACTGCATCATTGTAATGCTTCACGTCATTGTTGACAATAATCAGGTAAGCTTCCAAAAACCACTTACGGATAAACATGTCTTCTGTCAAAAGTGGATCATTTGGATAGAGTCCAATGGCGTAATCCAGTTCGCGGATAGCTTCAGTTACTTCATCGGCTGAGGGTGTTACAGTTTTACCTAGAATAAATGGCGTAATGATCTGCTGAGCCTTGTTTTGTAGTGCTACTGCCAATGAGCCTTTGGCTTTGTCGCTGGTTTCTGTGTCAGCTGTAGCAAGGATTCCGGCATAGAGGTCAACAGCATATGGTTTTGGCAAAGTCAGCTTTGTCTTGTAGAGTTTATGTTGCTTGGTTCCGATAAATACCTGACCGGATGCGTTGACAGTAACGCCTGCTATATCCCCTTCCGGAATACTGAAAGTTCCTACAGGTTTACCTTTGATAAAGTCTACTACTTGCAGGGTTTGTCCTTCATAAGCGATTAAAGCAAAGTTGCTGTGTCCTAATGTGAAAATTCCTTTTACCCCTTTCTTATTCAGTTTGATAGTCTGAGATAATTTAAAGCCATCTGCTTTGTAGACTTGCAGTAAGTTTTGCTCTCCCCCAACCAATAACCACTGGGCATCTGCTGAGAAGGAAATAGGGTGTGTGGTTTTCAAGTTTGTTTCCAGATTGATAAACCTTTTTTGTTTGGTTGCATCCAAGATTTCCACTCTTCCATTTTCAGTAGCCATTGCCCACCATTTGCCATTGGGAGCGATTGCCAGTTGGGTAATGGCTGATGGGATATTGATTACCGTTTCAGCTTCAGGGCTGTTGCCATCCCAAAGCTTGAGGTAGCCCCTTTCATCACCGCTTAGTATATGTCCGTTAGCTGTAAATGCAATAGAACTGACAGCAGTTTTATGTGTCTTGATATGTTTGACTTGTGCCTCGCCTTCCCATAGGCTAAGGTACCCATTGCCTCCACCTAGTGCATAGCGTTCTCCATCTGCTGATGCTGCAATCACTTTTGGGTTATCAAAAGGAACCATTACGTCAACGGTTTGCCTAAGCGAATTATCCATTAGCTTAATATGCTTAGACATATAGTTGACTGCAATGCCATTTTCAGTAATGCTCATGTTTTTGATAAACTGAATACTTGCTTCCTCATTGAAGTCAGCATTTAGGTCAAGCTTATCAGTGCTTTTAAGGGGTTCTAATAGTCTGCCTTCAGCTATGGCTTCTGAAAAGTCATTCAAAAGTGCTTGTACACCTTTACTGTGAACTGGCGCTTTGTCATCTGAAGCGGAGCGTGAGGCGACAAGTCCTTTCAAGTTGTCATACTTATCTTGTCGGGCAAGATCAAGCAGACGTTCATCCACTGTAATCAGTACCTGATCGTCATTTCCCTTGTATTGAGGGGACTGTTGTCCTTTGGTGTCTTTCCTAACATTTGACCTTACAAAGTCATAAACTTCTCCGAGGTTTACCTGTTTGTCTTCATCAATGTCTGCTTCTCCCATTAGGGCTTTCAGCAGGTAATACGTGAATACCCCGTGACCATTTCCCCATTGTACTCCTTCTTCAGAAAGCTGGTTGGGCGCACAGGAAACCAGTTTTCCGGTATTTTCCCACTCAGCTAACAGAGAAGTGAGGGTTTTGTCCGAGACATTTTCACCCACCACATGTCCCGAACGGCAGGCATCCGTGATCAGCAGTACCTTAATGCCTTTGGCAACTGTAGCACGCTGTACAAACTGTTGAATGCGACTAACATCCAAGGCTCCCCCAAAGTAATAGGCTTTTTCAGCAGGGTCAGGTGCATCATGTGTCAGGAGAAATGCATTGTCCGTATTACCATCCACATCTCCATGACCTGCAAAGTAGATGATGACTTGTTCGCCTTTTTGAGCTTCTTGAAACAACGTCTTGTAGATCATTTGCTCCACAGCATGGTGCTGGGCGTTTTCGTCCAGAAATAGGGTAATGTTGGAAGGTTCTATACCACTGTGTTCTTTAAGGAAGTCAGCAAATGCCAAGGCATCCTTGTGGGCATATTGAAGTTGTCCTGAGGGAGGCATGTGCGCATAACGGGAAACACCCACTATAATAGCGCGTACATTAGGACCTAGTGTAACTGTAGAAGCCTTGTTTGAAAGACCTCTTGTCTGGTCTTGCGCTATGCTACAAAAGGGGAAAAGTAGCCATAGCAGTAGTGTTAATCTCATTTGGTTGGTTTTTAGCGTAAATTCTTAGTTTATTGAAAGATAAAAATAAAAAAAATCCAATTGTATTCTTATTTTGCAATTTTTCTACCCAGAAATAGTTGTTTGTCAGGATAACAACGACAACGACTAAAATCTAATTACTCAAAAACGACCCAAAAGAGATGAAAGAAGTTAGAATTGAAAAGCCATTCAATTTGGTGATGAAGGTGGTTGATATTGACGACGTTACTCCTTCATTTCAAATGGATATCGATATTAAGGCTTCAAACGCACATGGTTCCTTCACTTTTAAAGACAGTAGGTGGATTCAATGTTCAGAGTGGGATGCATTTACCTATAACCTGTCAAGGCTTATTTTAGGAGAGAAGCGCATTTTATGTGATGTCAATAGGGATTTTCAGCTAAGTATCCAAAAGCTAAACAAAGAGGAGTATTTTATAGAGTTTGTCAATGCTAGAACAGACGTTACCGGTAAAAAAGTCCAATTTAGTGTAAGCGATGTGATTGACAGAGATGCCTTGGTTAGTATTTCAAATGCCTTTGAAGATTTCCCAAGATGGTGGCACATGTTGATGGTCAGAATAGGTCATTAAACACTTAAGAGGGAATTTACTTTTTACCTAGATGCTTTGATAGTAACCTTTTTGATAACAGCGTTATCCCACTAAGTAGGAGGAATGTTTTTTTGAGCTACAACTTTGTACAAAACTGTACTATATTGCGTGCACATAACTCCAAAACATTTTTTTACGACTAATATCAAATGCAAATCAATCAACGAACTTGCTGTTTTTTTTCAGGGTTATTACTTGGGATTTTTTTCTCATTTAATGCATTCGGACAGGTTGCAAATTCAGCCCTACTAGATTTACGTCAATCAAATGTCAATGAAATCATTAACCTTGATGGTCAATGGGATTTCTATTGGGGTGAATTGCTACTGGAGGAAGATTTAGTGCAAGGGGCTGGTTACAAACGTCAGTTGGTAAAAGTACCGGAGACTTGGAATGGTTTGACGGATGCTTTAGGAAAGCCTTTGCCTTCTTTTGGAGTCGCTACCTATCACTTGAAAGTATTACTGCCTGCAAGTGCACCGGACAAGTTGGCATTGAAAATCAGAACTGCAGGAACGGCTTACCGTTTTTATGTTGATGGTCAGTTGGTGGCTTCAAATGGAAAGGTGAGCAAGAATAAAGAACAGGCAGCTCCTGAATATAAGACGAAAATAGTAAGCTTTCCTGTTAAAGGCGACACACTTTCATTGTTGGTACAAGTATCTAATTTCCATCATAGGAAAGGAGGGTTGTGGCAGTCTATACAGTTAGGGTCAGATGGTGCAATCTTACAGGAAAGAGAGACTTCTACATGGAGAGATATATTCCTTTTCAGTAGTGTGTTGATTGTTGGTCTTTACCACTTGATCCTTTACTATTATCGTAGAAATGTACCAGCTAACCTGATTTTTAGCATTACCTCTTTTGCATTGTGCTTGCGTGCGCTGACTGTAGGCGAATACCTGATGACGGTACTTCTGCCAAGTATGTCTTGGGGGTGGTTGTTAAGGTTGCAATATCTGGCTTTTGAGATTCCACTTATTACAGTACCGCTATTTATCAGGCTACTGTACAGAGATTATACATTCAAGTATTTTCAGGTAGGTGTTAACACGGTATTTGGGATACTGATTGCTTTTACCTTGTTTTCATCAACATATATGGTGTCATATGTGATGGTGGCTATTACTTACCTGTTACCTGTAGTTTGTGCCTATTGTATCGGAACATTGGCATATGCAGCCTTAAATAAGCAGAAAGGGGCATTGATTTTCCTTTTTGGAGCTTTGTCCTTGGTGATTACCTCTGTCAATGACCTATTGCTGAATGAAAACATCATTCAGTCCATGAATATGTTTACCGTAGGTTTCTACATATTTATTTTTTCTCAAGCATCTGTCTTGGCTCAAAACTTCTCTACAGCGTTCTTGAAAAATGAACAGCTGAACAAGGAACTGGATGATATCAACCATAACCTTGAAGAGACTGTCATGGAGCGAACCAACTCACTCCAAGAGGCTAATGAAGAGTTGAATACGCAAAACCTTCAGATTGCAGAGCAGAATGAGGAGTTGGAGCAGCAGAGCCAGCAACTGAAAAAGGTGAATGAGGAAATAACTTCCAGCATTCAATATGCTAAGCAAATCCAAAGAGCATTGTTGCCTTCTCAGGAAGTGTTGAAAAAATACTTTGGAGAGGACGGTTACTTTATATTCTACCAACCTAGGAATATAGTATCGGGTGATTTCTATTTTGTGGAGGAGGTTGACGATAAGTTGATAGTGGTAGCAGCGGACTGTACAGGACATGGAGTGCCAGGTGCTTTTATGAGCTTTATTGGTATTCAGTCTTTGACAGAGATTATTATCAAGAATAAGATAACATCTCCTGACTTGATCCTGAACAGGTTGCATGAACAGGTTTACAAAGCCTTAAGGCAATCGACATCAGGAAACAGAGATGGAATGGAACTCTCGATTATTTGTATTGACAGAAACAAAAACGAATTGCAATATGCAGGTGCGAAAAACCCACTTCTGATCTTCAAGGGTAAAGAAGAGGACTTGATCAAGGGGGATGCAGCACCGATCGGAGGGAATGTATACCAACAAGATAGGGTATATACATTGCATACGATACCTTTGGATGAGCCAGTTACTTTTTACATGTACAGTGACGGTTATAAGGATCAGTTTGGAGGTAAAAACAATATGAAGTTTATGGCTAAAAACTTCCGACGCTTTTTGACTTTGTTGCATAAGGATCCGATGGGAGAGCAAGAATCGATACTTCGGGATAACCTCTTCCAATGGATGAGTCATGGCAACGAAAAGCAAACGGATGATATCTTGGTGATGGGCTTCAAACTATAACTCAAATTTTTTACTATAACTTTTTTTAAACTTATGTTACCCAAAAAAGTCAAAGCTGAGATCGTCATGTGGGTGATGAGAAGAAGGGTGTACCATTATGCACTCAAACATGTTATCCCATATATCAGGTTCTCAACATACTATACTTCACTGAGAGGCTGGAAGTATCAGGTAGGCTACGCACTGTTGCAGCCTGGAGATTTTATATTGACGATTGATAAAAAGAAACTGACTACGTTTCTGATTCCTGGTGAATTTAGCCATGCCGCATTTTGTCGCTCAAAAGGGAGTGATGGTGATTGGGAAATTTCCGAGATGACGCATAGTGATTTTACCAAGTCTTACTTTTTTGATATCTGTAAGGAGTCTGATCGGGTGGTGATTTGCCGATGTCCTGATTGGGATGGCGAGTATTTGGACAAGATGATTGAGCGTGATATGTCCTTTTCAGACCAACCTTATGATAACATGTTTGACCTGAAGTCGGATGCGTTGAGCTGCTCAGAACATATTTATAAGCTGGACCCTGAAAATAGGTTGAAAGTGAGCACTGCCGATGTGATTGGAATCGGCAGCCAATATGTGTCCCCAACAGGGTTATGGAATGCTGAAAACAAGATTGTCGTTTGGGACTCGGATGACTGCGATCCTCCATTGTATTTTCCGAACTGATAGATAAAAGATTAATTGAAAGCCTTCTTCGCCATCGGTCGGAGAAGGCTTTTACTGTTTAGGGGGCATGTTCCGTGCTTTGATGTGATAGATTCTGAATGGTAAAAGCGGAGAACTTGACAGTTCATGGGACAACAATCCGCAGAAACCTTAAATTGCATTATCTGAAAATAAAGGTTAGGCGGCCCTTTCGCCACTTCGATTGAATATGGAAGAAATCAAACACTTGCGTTCCCTCTTGAAGATTGAGCGCGATGAAGACTTTAGACAATACGAGAAGAATGTCCTGCAAACTCCTTTGAATGAAAGAAAACGCAAAGGGATTTGCTGGTACCCTGTCATTATCAAAAAATCTGAGATTGGGACAGGAGAACAGTTTTATATTACCATAGAGCGGGGTTCGTTTAAAGGAACTCCTCATGCTTTTCAGGTAGGAGACTCGGTGACTTTTTTCTCCGAAGGTGGAAAGGATGATGAAAGGTTGAGAGGGGTGGTAGCTGCTGTGTGGGAAGACAATATGCGGATTGCTGTATCTGAGGATGAGTTACCTGACTGGCTGACAGAAGGAAATGTTGGGGTGGATATGCTGTTTGATGATGTAACCTATCGTGAGATGGATTATGCCCTCAAGCAGTTGTTGGAGTTGAAAGCTGGGCGTACACGTACTTTGAGAGATATACTCTTGGGGGAGCAGCCTGCCACATTTGAAAAGAAAGTGCCAAATGGTTTTCAACCTCTAGAAACACTTAACCAAGCACAAAATGAAGCTGTAGCCAAGGTCTTGACAGCGAAGGATATTGCGGTGGTACACGGTCCTCCAGGTACAGGTAAGACTACCACCTTGGTTCAAGTGGTGAAGCTGGTACTGCAACGAGAAAAGCAGGTGCTGGTGACAGCTCCTAGTAACACGGCGGTGGATTTGTTGACAAGGAAACTGGCAGAGAAAGGAATCAAGGTACTGCGGATAGGTAACCCAGCAAGGGTACAGGATGAAGTGATTCAGTATAGTTTGGATGCTCAAATTGAAGCGCATCATGATTTCAAGTTATTGAAAAAGTTGCGTCGGGACGCTGAAGAAGCTAAAAGGCAGGCAGCCAAGTTTAAACGGAACTTTGGTAAAGAGGAGAGGGAAAAAAGAAGAGACTTGTATCGGGATGCCCGTCAGATGCTAAAAGAAGCCGAGCAGCTGGAAGAATATATTGTGGAGAGCCTTACGGATAAGGCGCAGGTAATCACTGCTACTTTGGTAGGTGCTGTCAACAAGTTTATCAAAGACCGTAAGTTCAGTACAGTATTTATAGACGAAGCGGCTCAAGCACTTGAACCTGCTACTTGGATTCCAATACTGAAAGCAGATAAAGTGGTATTTGCAGGAGACCATTGCCAGTTGCCACCAACTGTAAAGTCACAACAGGCAGCAAAGGAAGGTTTGGAAGAGACACTCTTTGAGAAAGTAATGGTTCGGCAGAAGGAAACATCAGTCATGCTGGAAGTTCAATACAGAATGAATGAGCAGATCATGCAGTTTTCCAATGAACAGTTTTACGATGGAGAGTTAAAGGCTGACGATTCAGTTAAAAACCATGTACTCTCCGAGAGTAGTGAACTTCCACAGCTATCAACGGCTGTTGAGTTTGTAGATACGGCAGGGTGTGGGTATGTCGAAGCAATGTACCCAGAAACACAGAGCCGCTACAATGAGGAGGAGGCTGCACTTTTGCTTAGACACCTGACCGGAATACTGCAAGCTTATAAAGCTGAAGGCTCTGTCGAACAACCTTCTATTGGTATTATTTCACCATATAAAGGTCAAGTAATGACTTTGAGTGAACATCTTTTGTCGGATACAGTTTTAAGGGAATGGTCAGACCAGATACAGGTACAGACGGTGGATGGTTTTCAGGGACAGGAGAAAGATATTATCTACATCAGTTTGGTAAGAAGCAATGATGAAGGAAGTATAGGCTTCTTGGCTGATACCCGACGAATGAACGTTGCGTTGACCCGTGCCCGAAAGAAGTTGGTGGTGATAGGGGATAGTGCTACACTTTCATCCCATAGTTTTTACCAATCCTTTCTGGATTATATTGACCGAATAGGCGCTTATCATAGTGCTTGGGAATATATGGAGTAATGAGCTATTGGCAGCTAGATTTTTTGCCAAAAAAGAATACAACTATGCTAATGACAACAAAGGTGCAGCCACATTGTATGTTGGTGGTTTTTTCTGAAAAGGACTTTATCATTCAGGCAGTGAGTGAGAACGTTCCACTATTTTTTTACAGGGCTTCCAAAGAGTTACTGGGGCACCCTTTGTCAGTACTGATGGACAAAACCCGGATGGAGTATATTCACCGTTTGCTGAAGCATGATAATCCAGGGCAAATTCCTCCATTAAGGTTCAGTATTGATAGGGAGGGGAAATTGTACCTTTTTTATTTACAGCTGAGCCGAAGCAACGGAAATGTACTGATTGAGTTTGAAAGGCAACCGGAAGAAGACCTTATTGAACAACTGAACCCTTACGCTATTCTGAATGTGGCTTTTGCCAAGTTGCAGTCCGTAAAGTCTCCACAGGAGCTGTTCAAGCAGATGGTGAAGGAAATGCATATCCTGACAGGGTTTGATCAGATATACTTACTTCGGTTTGACGATGAGTTTAATGCAGAAATAAAGGCGGCATGGGGAAGTAACAGGCAGGACCCGATAGAGTCCATGTGGTTAAGGCATACTGAAGAAGATGATGCCCATGTGCTTTTTCAGAGACCTGTACGATATGTGGTAGATTTTAAGCAGCCTTCAGTAGGAGTTAAGACACTTCGTTCAAAAGCACTTGAAGAAGAAGTGTTAAATGATATGGCTATACAGGCGGTACTGCCATTTGGAAAGCGATATTTTTCTAAAATGGGCGTCAGTTCTGTGCTTTTGGTGAGTGTACAGAAGAATAATCAGCCTTGGGGGGTGGTGGTTTGCTTGAACAAGGAGCGTAATTACCTTTCCTATGAACAGCGGAAAGCATGTGAGTTGCTTTGTCAGGTATTTTCTTCACAGGTTGTTTTACAGGAAGAGATGCAAGAAAAAGAGGAGGCTGCTTACAAGGGCAACTTGTTGAATACATTGATAGAAGCAATTTCCAGTAAGTCATCGTTTTTGGAGGGGTTGGAACAGAAAGAGTCAGCATTGTTGGAGTTGGCTGAAGCTGAAGGAGCTGTTCTTTATATGGGAAACCATTTTGAAAGTTTCGGTAAAGTACCTGAGGAGGAGGATATTCATCTATTGATTGATTGGCTACAGGAAAATCAAAGTGAGGAAATTTATCATACTGACAGGATTCATGAGATCTACCCAGATGTAGGACATTATGGAGGAATACTATCAGCATCTTTGTCTTCCAAGAAACGTCAATACTTGGTATGGTTCAGACCTGAGTACAGATATAATGTCAATTGGCTGGTTGAAATGGCAGGGGATGAGGGAAGAATAGTGACAGGTCAAAGTGAAGAAATAAAGGAGCACTCACAGCCATGGTGTACCCTGACACTGTATTATTTGGGCGAGTTACGTAAGATCATCGTAGAGTCTATACTGAGAACCTTACAGGAGGAGGAAGAGCAGAACGCCCGCTTCAAATATATGTTCCAGAACTCGTCAGACATTATAGCCATTTTTGAGGATGGAGGAAAAATCCGTTACATCAGTGATTCTGCTGAACATATTTTGGGGTATTCGATTGATCACCTGAAATGTTGCTGGAAAGACTTTATTCATCCTGAAGATTTGGATCGTGTAGCAGTAGTTATGCGGGAAGTAAGGGAAGTGCCGGGTATGAAGAAGCGAACAGATTACCGGATGCTTCACTCTACAGGTGTTTATCTTTTTGTAGAAAGTGTCGTGCAAAACCTGTTGCATGAGCCTAATATTCAAGGAGTACTTGTCAATACCAGAGATATTACGCACCATGTGAAAGCCCGAAAAAGGTTACATAAGTTCCAGACAGCCATTGAAAGCAGTAGCAATGGGGTGATCATTATCGAGAATAGCCCAGAAGAAGGGTTTCCTGTGGTATATCAGAATCCAAGGTTTCAGGAAATTACAGGAAGCAGTACTACCCAAACCCTTGGACATCCGTGTGCCTATTTTATTAAGGATGGCGTCAACGATACGGAGATCGATAAGCTGAGAAGTGCATTGAAAAATAGGGAACGGACAGAAGCTATACTGAAAAAATTCAGATGGTATTCTGGTGAACCTTATTGGTGTAATATCCAGCTTTACCCTGTGATGGATGATGAGGAAGAGGTGAGCAATTACATTGCGTTGATAACGGATATAACATACTCCAAAGAGGCTGAACAGAAACTAAAAGAATACGCTGAAAGGCTGTACAACAGTAATGAGGAGTTACAGACATTTGCTTATGTAGCATCCCATGATTTGCAGGAGCCGCTCAGGACGATCAGTGGTTTCAGTGAGCTGCTGGCTGAAATATACAGGGACCAGCTTGATGAGGAAGGGCAGGAGTATATTGACTTTATCCTACAGGGAACAAACAGGATGAAAAGCCTGATAGATGATTTGCTACAGTTCTCAAGAGTCAGTACAGGAGAAGAGGATATTAGGGAAGTGGACCTGAATAAGACGGTCAGGGTCGCATTGGACAACCTTCATTCTTCCATAGAAGAGACAGGAACAATGGTTTACTGTGACCTGCTTCCGGTGTTGCAGATGAACGAGACAATGGTACTGCAAGTGTTTCAGAATATTATCAGTAACGCCATCAAGTACCGCCATAAGGATCGTACTCCTGATATCAGGGTGACATGCAAAGAATTGTCGAGGGTATGGCAATTCTGTATTCAGGATAATGGTATTGGTATTGAAGCAAAACATCTTGACCGTATATTTGTTATCTTTCAGCGTTTGCATACGCATGAAGAGTTTACCGGAACAGGGATTGGGTTAGCAATATGCAAGAAGATTATTGACAAATACGGTGGACGTATTTGGGTGGAATCGGAATATGGAAAAGGAAGCAAGTTCTGTTTTACCATTCCGAAACATCTGGAAGGGCATAATGCGGCTATTTCAGCACCATACTCATGGGCATAATAGTCGATTGTAACATATACTCAGGATATAGGTTGTAATTAGGTAAGGACAATTCATAAAAGTAAAATAAAAAAATAGTGGAGCATTGTTATGAAAAATGAGGTTGTACATATTCTGCTGGTTGAAGACCACTATCCAGATATCGTACTTACCCGAAAAGCATTTGAGCGGTACGGACTGAAAATCAAGCTGCATACTGTCAGAAATGGCGAAGAAGCTTTGGACTATCTGAATAAGCGAGGTGCTTATACAGATGCTGTTTGTCCGGACTTGGTGTTGTTGGATATTAACTTGCCTCGAAAGTCAGGCTTTGAAGTGCTTCAGGAAATCAGGTCAAGAAATTGTTTTGAGACCTTACCTGTTATTATGTTGACGTCATCAGCGTCAGAACAGGACATGAAGAAGTCTTATAGCCTGAATGCGAATACCTACCTGATAAAGCCTTGTTGTCTGGGGGAATATGAAAAATTAATAAAATGTGTGGAGAGTTTTAAATCCCGTAACTGTAAGTGATGCGTAACTCAATAGTGAAGGCTATTGGGAAATGAACAAACGAACTGAATCAATGAAGCTATTATATATAGAGGATAGCTTACCTGACTTCAAACTTTTGCAGAGCAGGTTAAGAAAAGCCTCAGAAGACGGATTTGAAATAACACATGTAACTTCTTTAAAGCAGGCAAAGGAAGCGATACAAGAATACTCTTTTGATTTACTGCTACTGGATTTGTCTTTGCCGGATGCGCATGGCCTTGAAGGATTGGCAGATCTGAAATCCTCATTTCCACTGTTACCGGTAGTTGTGCTTACGGGCAATACCGACAAGACGGTTGGTTTGGAAGCGATCCGGAATGGAGCGCAAGACTATTTGGTCAAAGGAGACTTTTCAGTAGAACTTTTCTCACGGGTCTGTAATTATGCAGTCCAACGCTTCAATATCAATCAGGAGCTGAAGAATGCGCTGACTGCCTTGAAGGAAGAGAAAGAGCTGGTAGAACAAAAAAACCAGCAGATCAATGCTTTTGTCAGTCTGTTGGCACATGACCTTAAAAACCCAGTAAGTACCATCTCAATGCTTACCAATGTACTGCTGAATACAAAAGGGATGGATGATAAGCAGGTACAATACCTGAACCAGATACAGCGTTCATCAGACTCTATGCTGGACCATATTCTTTCCATTATGGAAACAACACAGGTACATAGAGGGGAACTGGTGACCAATTTGGTGGCTGATACCCCATATTATACCCTGAACGCCGCTATTGACCCATTTGTACTGGAAGCTATTCAACAGAATATCATCTTGGATATCCAGTACAGTAAAGTATTGCCAACTGTAACTTTTGACAAGAAATTTCTTCACAATGTCCTGACTCGTTTGCTTGAGTTTATCTTGAGACAATTGGCTGCCAATAGTCGGATTGTGATTGGTGCTGTAGAGGAGAATAAAGTATTGAAGATCACTTTGGATGCTAAAGGTTTAGCCTACAATATGGACGAGATATTGGACTTTATGGGTAATTATAACCCTGTTTCTACGCAGGCAACTGATCAGGAACTGATGGAGGAGTTTCAGCTGAGTGTCGTTAAGCAACAGGTAGTAGCGATGAGGGGGAAAATAGGCGCAGAGCCAAATGCAACTGGCAGGGGAACTGTTTTTTGGTTTACGTTGCCGCTCGCAGGAGAGGCACAAAGAGGTTAGACTTTTACTTTTAAGAGAATAAGCATACAATAGCATGGATAAGATTGCATTGGAAGGGATGGAGTTTTTTGCCTACCACGGCTTCTATGAAGAAGAAAGGAAGATAGGGAACAAATACGGAGTGGACGTGGAAGTTAGTACAGATTTTTCACTGGCAGCCGAACAGGATGACCTGTCGGGAACAGTCAACTACGAATCTCTGTACAAGATTGTGAAAAACCAGATGGAAACCCCGTCGAAGTTATTGGAACATATTGGAAACCGTATCGTGGAAAATATTTTTGAAATACACCCTTTGGTAAAGGAAGCCAAAGTGGTAATCAGAAAATTCAACCCACCTATCGGTGGAGTCTGCAAGGCATCAGTCATCACGATTCACCGACAGAAATAAGGCATAAAAAAGGTCAGGCAATTTTGAAATTGTCTGACCTTTTTTGTGGATGAAAGTGTGGTTTATCTCAGTCTGTCTACTGATTTGACCAATTGCTCGTCTTTCTTGATAAACCTGTTAGCTAGGTTGTTGAAAAGTAAAGCTGCAAATGGAAGGAAGAAACCAACACCCCACTTCGTTTTTAATGCTTCCTGAGTTTCAGGGTAATAGTAGTAGAAGTAAATGTTGATCATCATCACGCCACCAATAAGTAACGTATTAAGCAGGTTGAATTTTACCTGTGTCATACGGTTTTTGAAGCTGAAAAGTGATGCGAATGCTATAATTGCAGCAAGACCAGAGATGATCGCAATATAGTAAGTGCTAGTGCTGCCAACCTTCTCTCCATTGTTGAAGATCGTCAGATTAGTTGCGTCCATCAGTGCTACTACCATAAATTCGTCTCCCTCAACAGTACCTTTCAGCCATGTAGGCATAAAGATCGCAGCGATCATACAAATGGCTACTAGCGCCAAAAAGATAGATTGGACTCTTTGAATCATTTTATAAGGCTTTAATGTAATTTGAATTTCCGATGGGCAAAAATAAGAAGGTTCCTTGAAAGTTGTATGCCACAAAGGCAAACTTCGTAGTCTTTGTGGCATACAAGCCCTCAATTAAGGGAAATTAATGGTAATTGATGTCGTTGGGCTTTTGCGGATTGTAGTTAAATCCGTCACAATAATAGGTATGGTCATCATCATGTTTGGATGTGTCATACTTCACATAACCTTTCAGGTACCCGTCAAACGCTTTTTTCTTGTGTTGCTCATAGCTGTCCATAAACTTATTGACATCATGAGGAGTGGGAGTGATGTATTCCTGAAATACTTCTTCCCTTTTTTGCTTGTCTTTCATAGTAGTCAATGGTTTGTTGCTCGTGTCAATGCTTGTTATTTAGGTAACTGCCTGATGATTCTTTAGGTTTTCTAAAAAATGAGTGAATAAAAAAGCCACCAGCATTGGAAATATGCTGATGGCTTTACGGTCTTTTACCTGTATGTTTCTAGAAACTGCCAGATAGGATATTGTTATCAATCAGTTGAATCATGCCGGTGCCTGCTTCAGAGTAGTCTTTTTCTACCGAAATAAGTCCTACACCTTTTGCAAAGAACAGGTTTTCAACTCCAGCTTCAAGGTCGCCATTACTAGAAGTATGGATAATTGATTTTACTTTTACCTGAATCACTTTGTCGTAATAGCTATCCTTTACACTCTTCAGAAGCCCTTTGTCTTCAATTGAGAATTCGTAAGAATAATATTGAGCAGAAGTACTGTCAGGAGTAACGCTCCATGAATCCCCTATGTCCAGTTTTTCATCCAACATTAGGACAGGTTGCTGGTTGCTTCCTGTTGTACCGGGAAGCAGCAAGAAGTTGATGCCATAATGTTTGCCATCTTCACTTCTATGGTAAGCAGCGCCTAATACAGAAGACTCCAGTTCATCATACTCATAGTCACCGATCAGGACTTTCTGTCCAGTAGACTGCATTTTCAAAGATGTAGAAGTAAGGAAGTTCCCTTCGACCGAATACATCCAGAAACCATTTGTGGTGATAGGTAGATAGCTGGCGCTTTCGCTGACGTTTTTGTTGACAATCGTTTTACCTCCTAATTTGTTTTCCAGCTCTTCCTGAGATAAAAGCGGAGTATCTGTAGCACAAGCTGATAGCAGCGTGACTAAGATATTCACTGCAAAAACAATTTTTTTCATTGGTTTAACTTGTTTTTGGTTTATTAAATCCGGACTACGAGGTTGATACTGTTTTGTAGTGCGAATTTTCCTTGGGTAGGATCGAAGTATGAACGGCCTGCTTCATTGTCAAGCCCTGTCATAGGGAAGTACATGTGAAGTTGTGTCTGTAATCGAATCCCAATCGCATAAGTGAAAAAATGAGATAGTCCAATTTTAGGTGATACAAGTACTCCTCCATCAAAAGGAGGAATGATATTACTGTCATCAGCGGTATAACGGTTGTAGCAGTAACCCAAATCTGCACCACCATATATCATGGAACCGAAGCTGATACGGTAATTGTATCGTGTACCAACACTTAGTTGGATTAACTCATAATCGCTGAAAGACATGCTGTAATAGCCGTCACCTGAGTCAAAATAAAGTGTGTCTGAAATAGTCGGCAGCTGGGCATAAGTGATGCTGGCATCTAATGACCAACCGCTTTCCAAAAAGTCCTGAGTCAAGCCTTTAAGATAATAGTTTCTGTATTTGGCTTTGATGTTTGCATAGTAATCATCTCTCTTCTTTTTCTTTTTTGCTTTGTGGTACTTGATCTTATCAGGAAAGTGTTTGGCATATGATACTGAATAGCTTGTGCCCGCTGTGTGGGTCCAAGACAAGTCAGATATAGGCTTTAACTTTCCAATACCAGCTGTAAGCTCATGATGCTGTCCGAAAGAAGTATTTAATAAAAAAGTGGACAAAACGATTGCCCAAGAAACAGCGAGTAATCTCATCGAATAAAAATTGACATGAAAAATATCCTTCCTGAGGATTAAGTTAGCTAGCTAAAAAAGCGAAGTTTAGTTATTAGGTTAGGAGTAGCCCAGATTACAGCTGGGCTACCCTGACCTTCTCAATGAACAAACGATGACTTTGTGAAATTCGTATGAATTAATATTCACAAAAGATCTACGCTAGATTATATATTTAAAGCACTTTTACCTTGCTCAAACACTACGTCAACTGGGATGCCAGCTTCGCCTAATTTGTTCAAGTCAGCTTGCAGATCAGCTGAGATATTTCCCATTTCACTTACAAGCTTGTTGACACCTTCATAGTCACCATCACCTTGCAGGATCAGGATTTTTTCAGAAAGTGCATTCATTGCTTCTTCCATTTTGTCATAATTGACTTTGTATTTGCCTTCAGGTGTTTTCTCAAAAGCACCGTATGATTGGAAGAAGTTGAAACGGATCATGTTGGCAGCCCCGTGTGCTGAAGCAGCACCAAACCTTACCGAACGGAAGATGCCAGCCATGAAAGTGGTGTAGTAATCTTTCATATCACCATCAATTTCACCCTTTTCATGGAGTTTCTTTACCATGTAAAGGCCCAGTATGTCTGCCTTGCCTTCTTCCAAAGCAGAATAAGTATCTTTCAGTGCGTCTCTTACTGTACCTTTTCCGCTAATTGTATTTTTTATACCCAAACCGTGTGCCACTTCGTGAAACATCGTATTGGCAAAAAAGGCGTCAAACGTAATGTGCTGCTTTTGTGAAGGATCTATTAGTACATCTGAGATAGGTACCAGGATCTTGTCAAACTTGGCACGCATTGCATTTTTCAGTTGCAGGCGGCGAGATCCTTTTTTCAGTTGAACCCTTTCATCATTTGGCAGGTTGATCGCAATTGTTTTAGAACCCGCATTACAGTCCCCTGCATAGAAGACTACATCATAGGCATTCAGTTGCGAGTCAGTACCAGGCTTTTCCTGTTTGTAGTTGTCAGGCACTGGTAATCCCTCTTGGAGTTCAGGTAAAAACTGAGCATATTTTGCCAACTTTTCAGACCACTCCATGTCTTTAATCAAGACATATGCTTCAAAGGACGCTTTGTAACCATAAAGCTTGTCTTCATAGTTTTCAATAGGACCATATACAAGGTCAATCATATTGTCCTTCATATCCATCCACGCAATGTCTGAATTGTAATAGTCATTACTCATCAGGGCCTCAGCTCTTAATGTCAGGTATTGCTTGAAACCTTCGTCTTTGGCAAGCTTGGCAGCTTCTTCCAGTAATGAGGCAGCTTTGCTCAGCTCATCTTTATAAGCTTCAGAGTAAGGGATAACCTTCAGTTTACCCTGTTCATCTCTTCTGAGAACTGTATAAAGGCTAGTCTTTTCATTATTGTCTAGTGCCTCAAATTCTTCCTTGGTAATATTGGTAGGATAGAAGTTGGCAGTTTTTGGTTTTTCGCCTACACCGTTGATGAAAGGCTCATTATTGTTGATTCTGTCCCAAGGACCATAATTGATCTGTGCATAGGATTTCAGGTTTGCGTCCTGAATGCCGTTTAGCAGCTTGGTTTTGTCTCCTGGATAAGCTTGTTTCCAGAACAAGTCATCCATAATCTGAGATGCTTCAATCAGAAGCCCTACCATGCTTTTTTGATCTTCTGACAAGTGACTGAGGTCAGTAGTAAGCTTGAACGATGTGTAGTTGCTCATCAGCTCAGTACCTTTGTCTGTTTTACTGTCAGTCTGTTCTTGACTTTCCTTTTTTTCAGTTGTTTTTCCACATCCGGTCATTAACATACCACAAGCTGTGGCAGCTATGAGAAAGTGCGAAGTCTTCATGAATATATTGTTTTAATTTAAATATGGGATGAAAGTATTGTAAAATACCAAGATCTCCAAGTGTGTATTGTTATTTAGAACATATGTAGATGCACTTGTATGTAAGGAATTTTATATAAATGCATTTTTTGTTGTTAATGATTGAAAATTAACGTTTTAGCGTATGTTCTGTGTTTACTTCTTCAAGCAGCGAAATCAGTGCAGAAACGTGCTTTTTTTGAAGATACGTTTGTCCAAATACAGCTCTGATAGTGTATTTTCCATCAAGTTTGGTATGTGTGAGATATGCCTTTCCTGACTTGTTAATATTATCCAATATACCTTGGTTGTACTTCTCAAGGGCATCTTCCGACAGACCTGTTGGCTTGAACCTGAAGCAAACAAGGTTGAGGTGAGTAGGGGTCATTATCTCGACCTCAAAACGCTGCTTGATCTCCTGTTCAAAATACGTTGCATATGAAAGATGGTCACGAAGTCGGTTTCGAATACCCTCAACGCCAAAGCTTCTGATCACAAACCATAGTTTGAGTGCTCTAAACCTTCGTCCTAATTGCACACCCCAATCACGGTAGTTATTAACGGTATGGTCATTTTTAGTCTTTAAGTATTCAGGAAGAATTTCAAAAGTTCGAATAAGCGCTCCTTTGTCCTTAACATAATAAGCTGTGCAATCGAAGTTGGTAAACATCCATTTATGTGGGTTGAATACATAAGAGTCTGCCAATTCCAACCCATCCAGTATCCAACGTTTTTCGGGTAAGATGGCTGCTGTACCCGCATAGGCTGCGTCTACGTGAAGCCACACATTGTGTTGTTGACAGACCTCCCCAATCATTTTTATCGGATCCATTGCTGTAGAGCTTGTGGTGCCGGTTGCCGCTACTACACAAAGTGGCGTAAAGCCATTGGCAATATCTTCAATGATGGCAGCTTGAAGCTTGTCAGCTTTCATGGCAAAGTGCTCATCGACCTCAATTTTTCTGAGGTGGTCAGAACCCAATCCTGCAATCCTGACAGCCTTGTCAATGGAAGAGTGCGTTTGGGAGGAACAGTAAACACGAAACTGCTCCTTTCCTGTAAAACCAGTGTGATTGATAGTGAAGCCTGAAGCTTTTTCACGGGCAGACAGTATGGCACAGAGTGTTGCTGTAGAGGCTGTGTCCTGTATTACGCCTACAAACTCGTTAGGTAAGCCCATCATTTCTTTGAGCCATTCCATCATTCTCTCTTCCAATTCGGCTGCAGCTGGAGAAGTTTCCCATATCATACACTGAGCGCCCATTGTTGCAGTCAACATTTCGGCGAGTACAGAAGGGTAGCTGCTGTTGGCTGGGAAGTAGGCAAAAAAGTTCGGACTCTGCCAGTGGGTGATACCTTGTAAAATTGTCTTCTGAAAGTCAGAAAAGATTGCTTGAAAATCTTCAGCCTGTTCTGGAGCAGTTTCCGGAAGCAGTTGATAGATGTCGTTGGGCTTTACCTGAGACTTGACAGGATACTGCTCAATCTGTTCAAAGTAGTCCGCCATCCAGTCGACCATCTGGTGCGCATTTTTTCTGAAAGCTTGAATGTCCATCATAAATGTATTTGAGTTTAGTAGTTTGCTAATACAAAACAGTGACTAAATGTAGAGGGAAGTCTGATTTAATAAAAATGGAAACAAAAAAAGCCGAACAGTTTCCCGTCCGGCTCTTTATATGGTTCTTTCTATTTATTTGGATACGATTTCGATATTGTCTTCGCCATCTTCCCCGTAGTCGAGTTCTTCTCGAGTAGCTTCACGAACGCCAATCACCTCACCTTTGAAGTAAAGGTTCATGCCAGCGTATTCGTGGTTCAAGTCCATAATCAAGGTGTTCTTCTTGACCTTGATGATTTTGCCATCCCATTGGAAACCGTCCTGATCCAGCATTGGCAATACGTGCCCCACTTGGAACATGGCCTCCATTTCTTCCTCATCAGACAGACCAAAGATGGATTTTTCAATCTCAACTTTACTCATATTAGGGTCAACAGGACCGTAAGCATCTTCAGATTGGATTACGAACTCGAATTTATCTCCAGCCTTTTTACCTTTCAAGTTGTTTTCAAACTCTTGTAAAACACCACCTGTTCCGAATATAAAGCTGAATGGATCTTCTTCAGGAGTTTTCTCCAAAAAGCGACCATCCACATTATTTTCATATAAGGTATAAAGTACTGATACTACTTTGTTGTTATCTGCTTTCATAGTTAAAGATATCTGAATCCTTATTGCTTAGAAAATCCCCTCGTTGCTAATTTCTTCAGAAGTAGCTTCTCTGATATCAATGATTTCACCTTCAAAGTGCAGATCAATGCCAGCCAAAGGATGGTTGAAGTCCATTACAACAGTTGTATCTTTTACTTCCAGAATTACACCGTCCATAGGCATTCCTTCAGGACCTACCATAGGAAGTACATTACCAGCTTGTAATAGGTCTTCCTGCATAGCTTCACCTTCAATATTGAAAACGGCTTTTTCCAACTCAACTACAGCTCCTGCTTCTCTTTCACCGTAAGCATCATCAGCCTTGATGCCAAAACTGAACTTATAACCAACCTCTTTGCCGCCAAGTTCTTCTTCAAACTGTGGCAATACATTGTGGTGACCGAAAAGGAATTCAAATGGTTCGTTGCTGTCAACAAGCTGAATCATTTCTCCATCAGCATTTCCTTCTGTCAGGTCGTAAGTGATTACGACTACTTTATCTTTTTCTGCTTTCATTTATGTAGTTGTCTGTCATTATCAGGCTGATGATTATTGATGGTAATCATAAAGCCATTGGGATGTGTTTCTTTAACACATTATTTAATCTGCAAAGTTACTGAATATGCATGGTAACCCCAATGGGATGTTGTGTATATTGGTTAATAATTTGGATTGAAGTAATTTGTAAAGCTAATTGGCATATCAAAGCGAAAAGCGTAAAAACCTGATCGCAGAATAAACCATTCTAATACAACCAACTTACAACACAAACGAACATGAACAACAACACATTGAATAATACTTTAGACGAAGAAGCTGTAGCGGCTAAAACGGAAACCCAGATGGAAAAGAAATTACAAAAACTTGAAGAACTTAACCGAATAGCAGAACAAGGAGGAGGTGAGAAGCGAGTTGCAGCTCAGCATAAGAAAGGAAAACTGACAGCACGTGAGCGAATTGAACTCTTGGTGGATGAAGGGACTTTCCATGAGATAGGCAAGTTTGTTCGTCACCGTGAAACAGCCTTTGGGTTGGATCAGGAACATTACCTTGGTGATGGTGTGGTGACAGGATACGGGAAGGTAAATGGTAGGTTAACTTATGTGTTTTCGCAGGATTTTACAGTTTTCGGAGGTTCGCTTTCAGAATCACATGCAGAGAAGATTTGTAAGATCATGGACTTGGCCATGAAAAATGGAGCTCCTGTTATTGGACTGAATGATTCGGGAGGAGCTCGTATTCAGGAAGGGGTGAAATCTTTGGGTGGTTATGCGGATATCTTCTATCGTAATACAAAGGCTTCAGGAGTAGTTCCTCAAATTTCGGCGATTATGGGACCTTGTGCAGGTGGAGCGGTTTATTCTCCTGCCATTACGGACTTTATCATGATGGTAGAAAATACGTCATATATGTTTGTTACTGGTCCTAACGTGGTCAAGACAGTGACACATGAAGAGGTAACTGCAGAAGAACTAGGAGGTGCAAGTACACATAGCACAAAGAGTGGTGTGACACATTTCTCTTGTGCCAATGAAGTGGTATGTATCAATAACATCCGTCAGCTGCTGAGTTATATTCCTCAGAATTGTGAAGATACTGCTCCAGTATATCCTTATGAGGGGCAAGGCAGTGAAGTGAGAGAAGGTCTCATGAATATTGTGCCTGACAACCCAAACCAGCCATATGACATGAGAGATATCATCAAGGAAACAGTTGACGAAGACAGTTTCTTTGAAGTGCATAAGGATTATGCTGAAAATATAGTAGTAGGCTTTGCCCGTATTGGTGGAAGAAGCATTGGTATTGTCGGTAACCAGCCAGCTGTATTGGCAGGAGTGTTGGATATCAAGGCAAGCAAGAAAGCAGCCCGATTTGTAAGGTTCTGTGATGCCTTTAATGTGCCGCTATTGGTATTTGAAGATGTACCGGGCTTCTTGCCAGGAACAGATCAGGAATGGAATGGCATTATATCGGAAGGAGCAAAACTGCTTTATGCATTCTGTGAGGCTACCGTACCGAGAGTAACTGTAATTACTAGAAAAGCTTACGGAGGAGCATACGATGTGATGAACTCTAAACACATTGGTGCAGACATGAATTTTGCTTGGCCTTCTGCCGAGATTGCTGTAATGGGTGCTAAGGGAGCTTCGGAAATTATTTTTAGAAAAGAAATTCAGGCTGCAGAGGATTCTGATGCTAAATTGCAAGAGAAAGTGGATGAATACACTGAAACCTTTGCCAATCCTTACAGGGCAGCATACAGAGGTTTCATTGATGAAGTGATTCGTCCTGAGCAAACAAGGGAAAGGCTGATTTCAGCATTTGAAATGCTGGAAAATAAAGTAGATCAGATGCCGAAGAAGAAGCACAGTAACCTACCATTGTAACGTTTGGTTTTGGAAGACTGATGAACATCTAGTGTCTTTGATTTTGTTTTTTACTTAACTATAAACCTGCCGCTTAAGGGCGGAAAACCGGATACCATGAAAAAGAATCTGATTGTATTTTTTATGCTGTTGTTTCCATTACTGGCAACAGCACAGTACCGTAACGAACCGACAGACTACCTTTCTTCTGAATTCCATAAAGAACGCAGAGAGGAGTTGAGAAAGAAATTGCCGGACAATTCTGTTGCAGTATTTTTTGCTAATGCGGTAAGGAACCGTGCCAATGACGTTGATTACGTTTACCACCCAGACCCAGACCTGTTTTACCTGACGGGTTACCGTGAGCCAAATAGTGTTTTGTTGGTATTTTCAGAGCCAATTGAAATGCCTGATGGCGCTAAATACAATGAGCTGTTTTTTGTACAGCCACGAGACGAAAGAAGTGAGCTGTGGAACGGTGAACGTCTTGGTGTAGAACGTGTCAAGGAGCGTCTTGGAATGGACAATGTATTCCCTAACCTTGCTTTTGAAGGTTTTGGAGTAGATTTCGGGCAGTTCAATCAGGTGTTACTATATGGATTTAAGGATGATGTTCGTGATAATCCTCATGATCAGGGAGATTTGTTCAGTTTGATCGAGCAGTTTAAAGACAAGGCTCATTATCCAAAATTCCTGAATGAGTATTCGGAGAAGCTTTACACTTTGATAGAAACAGCAGATGTAGAAAGCAGTGCCAATGTATCAAAGGTGATCGGTAGGGAGATGAGCAGCAAACCATTACTGAAGCTAAACCCTGTATTGGTGGATTTTGTAAAAGCAGATACACCGGAGGGTAAACTGTCAGTAGCTTCCAAGATTCCTTCTACAAATATCAACCTGACTAAGCTTCATGAAATCATGGGCTCTCTGAGAGAAGTGAAAACAGCGGAAGAGATGGTCTTGCTTACAAAAGCAGTGAAGGTTTCAGCAGTAGGTCAGCGCGAAGTTATGAAGGCTATCAAACCAGGTATGTCTGAACGTGAGATTCAAGGTATCCATGAGTTTGTTTTCAAAAAGTACAACGCTGAAGATATAGGGTACGCTTCAATTGTAGGAGCTGGACATAACGGTTGTGTTTTGCACTACATTGCAAACAATAAAAGCAATACAGAAGATGGAGAACTGATCCTGATGGACTTGGGTGCGCAGTACAGAGGCTATACAGCAGATGTGACACGTACGGTTCCTGTAAATGGTGAGTTTTCTCCTGAGCAGAAAGCTATTTATGACCTTGTTTACAAAGCTCAGGAAGCAGGGATTGAAGCTTGTAGAAAAGGAAATGATTTCTCGGCTACCTATGTGGCATGTGCCAAGGTAATTGAAGAAGGTCTCCTAAAGCTAGGTATTATTGAAGAGGGCGAGGGTATTAAGGCATATTTGCCTCATGGTGTTTCTCACCATATAGGACTTGATGTTCACGATAAAGGAAACTACGGTTCAATGATGCCGAATATGGTGATCACGGTTGAGCCGGGTATTTATATTCCTGAAAACAGTAAGTGTGATCCTAAATGGTGGGGTATTGCTGTTCGTATTGAAGATGATATCCTGATCACAGAAAAAGATCCTGTAAACCTTTCTGGAGATGCACCAAGACAATGGCAGGAGATCGAAAAGCTGATGAAAGAAGAAAGCCCACTTGATGATTTTGTGTTGCCTACAGTAGACTAATCAACAGGTTTTAAGTTTTACTATAGAGGCCGACTTCCATATGGGAGTCGGCTTTTTGCTTTTAAAACGCAATGAAACATACAGGCTCGCCAGTCCTGTATACTATTTTGTCTAAATGTATAGTTAGATAACCAAACCAATGAAATAGGAGATAAAACCACTTTGATGTATCTGGTTGAGGTATAGGGCTTTGTTATGTTGAGGAGGCTTCGAAAAGTGCAAATGTAAATAAACAATAAGTTGAGGTGAAAATAATTTGCTTTATAACAGAAAATATTGAAAATTATAAATAAACCGCATAATAAATATTTGGGAATGAAGTTAATCTATTAACAATAAAAGAGTAAAAATTAAGCATTTATTGTCGCGGTTATTTTGATTGAAAGTTCCTCTTGAAGGAATAATACAGTATTCACAGCATGCTAAATAAAATTCACTTTTAAAGTGAAATTGGTAATGCAAATAGCTATCAAAACTAAAAGCAGCTAAAAAAGTGATGAAAAACCTTCTGGTCATTTTATTACAAATTACGTCCTTAGGAATTTCGCCGCTTTGGTCTGAACCTAATAACAGAGAGCTGTTGAGAACGGAAATAATTGTGGAAAGGCAGTTTTTCAATAAACACAATGCTTCTCTACATTACCAGATGGATATTAGCTATCCACTGGTGCGATACCCAAGACCTGAGGTGTCTCACCATGTAAATCTGGGGCTTCAAAGCATAATGGCACTAGCCATCAATGACTTTAGAGCGAATCTCAAACGGCTTTCGAAAGAGCATGATGCGGGGTTGAGTTATTTGGAACTGGATTATAAAGTGGTTTATCAGAAAAACGATATACTAAGTATTCAGTTTTTCAAGAACACCTTCTATAATGGTTACAAGGGGGTGCGAAAACTTGTGTTGACGTATAATTATGATATGAAAACCCAACGCTTGATTAATCTGGAAGATGTATTCAATGAACACTTGGATGCAAACAAACAGGTAATCGAGTTACTGACTGAAAAAACGGATGTACGTAAGTTTAACAAAGAACACGTCCTAAGCTCATTTTGCTTGAGTGATAAAGGGGTAACCTTTGTATTGGATGGTTTTTCTCAAAAAGGAAAAGAAACAGAAACTAAGGAAGTTATGCTGACTTGGCAGGAACTGAACGGTTTTTTGTTGGATACGCCCCTTCTTTCCCGATTCTCATATGGCATTCTAATCAACAGTAATTGAGCTTTTTGAAAAATTTTAAAAAGATTCAGTCATTTAATTGGATTATTTTTGCCAAAATCTAAGAAACTTGTTTTTTTTGTATAGATCAGAGCTGCCCCTCAAACATTAGTGTTTGAGGGGTATTGCTTTTGTGGGTTGCCGAATGCACATTGATTTTCTTATTATTCAAAATGAGTAAGAGGGCATCATCGGCGACGAGTATATAAATTTAAATGCTACAAAGGTGAGAAGAATTAAGATCAAGGAGCTGCTCGCAAGTGGCGAACCAGGACAGAAGGTAATTGTAAAAGGTTGGGTAAGAACATTCAGAAGTAATAGGTTTATTGCTATAAATGATGGTTCGACCATCAATAATCTGCAGGCAGTAGTTGATTTTGAAAATATGCCTGAAGAGTTGCTGAGAAGAGTAACGACAAGTGCTGCAATTTCAGTTGTTGGTGTGGTAGCCGAGTCTATGGGCAAAGGTCAGCGTATTGAATTGCAGGTTGAACAACTTGAAATTCTAGGTGATTCGCATCCAGAGGAGTACCCACTTCAACCAAAGAAACACTCAATGGAGTTTCTGAGGGAGAATGCGCACTTAAGACCACGTACCAATACAATTAGTGCAGTATATCGCTTAAGACATGCATTGGCTTTTGCTGTACACAAGTTCTTTAATGATAAGGGCTTTTATTATATGCATACGCCAATCGTGACAGGCTCTGATGCTGAAGGTGCTGGCGAAACATTCCGTGTAACAACATTGGATCCTGTAAACCCTCCAAAAACAGAGGAAGGCAAGGTGAACTATGCTGAGGACTTCTTTGGTAAGGAGACTAACCTGACAGTGTCAGGTCAGTTGGAGGCTGAAGTTGGTGCGATGTCAATGGGTGAGGTTTATACTTTTGGCCCTACATTCCGTGCAGAAAACTCGAACACTACACGTCACTTGGCGGAGTTCTGGATGATTGAGCCTGAAATGGCTTTTTATGATCTGGAAGACAATATGGATCTTGCTGAGGAAATGGTGAAGTTCCTGATCAACTACGTTTTGGAGAATTATCCTGAGGATATGGAATTCTTGGATAAACGTGCTGCTGATGAGGAAAAGAGTAAGCCTCAGAAAGAACGTTGGGAGATGGGATTGGTTGAGCGTCTGAAGTTTGTGGTAGATAACAGCTTTGAGCGTATCACTTATACAAAGGCAATTGAAATCCTTGAGAACTCGAAGCCTCACAAGAAGAAACAATTTAAAGTGCCTGTAGAGTGGGGAATTGACCTGGGTTCTGAGCACGAACGTTTCCTTGTTGAGAAACACTTCAAGAAGCCAGTCATCATTACAGACTACCCTAAAGACATCAAGGCTTTCTATATGAAGCAAAACGATGACGGAAAGACAGTAAGAGCAATGGATATCCTTTTCCCAGGTATTGGTGAGATTATTGGTGGTGCGCAGCGTGAAGAGAGCTTCAGTAAGCTTCAGCAGCGTATGGCTGAGATGGATATTCCTGAATCTGAGCTGTGGTGGTACCTTGACTTAAGAAAGTTCGGTACAGCGCCACATAGTGGCTACGGTTTGGGCTTTGAGCGTATTGTTCAGTTTGTGTCAGGTATGGGTAACATCCGTGATGTAATTCCATTCCCTAGAACACCAAAAAATGCAGAGTTTTAATAAGAATTATCTTATAAAAGTAAACACCCCAACGTTCTGAATACGTTGGGGTGTTTTTTTATATTTATATGGTTGTATGACTTTTTTCCTATCAAGTTAAGAAGTCAAAACTTGATAATAATAAGTTTTATTCCACTACAATAAGATTGTTTTTTCTTACAAAAACTTCTTTATCATTAGATGGACTTACCTTGTACCAGATGTCATTAACTGCTTTGATATCAACTCTTTCTCCTTTTTCAAGCTTGTATAATCTCTTGGCTCCTGCAGATGGTGCATCAGCGACAAAAGCATGCTCGGTACGGACAATGGCCTTCTGATCATTGAACCCAAAGTTGAATAACCACAAGAAGACTACCATAAGTAAAGCCAATGAAATTGCCGCAGGAAGGTAAGGTTCCCCCTTATGTTTTTTGTAGAAAACAAGGGCTAACAAAGCGACCCCAATTATACTACCTATCACCATAAAGAGCATGTAGTTTCTATGAAACACACTACCGAAATACTCATAGTCTGTGAACTTATACCCGCTTAATTGATGCTTATTGGCAATATCAGACATTTTTTGCATGACTCTTCTGTCAGCTGTATGCCCATAATACATGTTCAAGAAGTACAGTGCTTCTGTATAGTCTCCATCAGCTTCATGGATATACGCCATCCTAAGCAACATCTGAGGAGTATAAATCTTTTTCTTGTCTAATAAGAGGTTATATTCTTTTAGGGCACTTGTGTATTTTCCTGATTCAAAAAGTGAGTCTGCAGAACCTAGTAATGTTTCGTTGTTTTGTGCATGAGAAACTTTCCCATTGAGTATCAGTAAAAAACAGAGCAATGCTCCGGAAATCTTTAAAATGTTTTGCATAGCGTATATCTTTCTATTAGTTTTGCACTCGCAAAATGAGCGAAACACGTGAGTGTTTCAAAATTAAATAGAAAAAAGAAATCGTTCTTTTATTTATAAAATTTTATGATTCCGTAGCTCAGTTGGTAGAGCATCTCCCTTTTAAGGAGAGGGTCCTGGGTTCGAGCCCCAGCGGGATCACAAAAATAAAAAAATGCGACGTTGATTTGGAATTTAAAAATTTAAATCAGTAATTCGCACTCCGAAATCACAAAAAGACAGGCTCACGTGGTGAAATTGGTAGACACGCCATCTTGAGGGGGTGGTGACCTTACGGTCGTGTTGGTTCGAATCCAATCGTGAGCACTATACCCAAATTAGTAATTAAGAAAGACCCACAACACTTAACCTGACCATTGCTAAAGGTAGATAAGGGTTGACTTAATTCACTAATTTTTTTTGTCGAAACTGATTCCGTAGCTCAGTTGGTAGAGCATCTCCCTTTTAAGGAGAGGGTCCTGGGTTCGAGCCCCAGCGGGATCACCAAAGCAACAAAAGGTTGCTACAAAGATTGAAAAGTTGCCCAGATGGTGAAATTGGTAGACACGCTGTCTTCAGGTGGCAGTGGCTTCGGTCGTGGAGGTTCGAGTCCTCTTCTGGGCACCAAAAGCTTCAACTAGATGTTTGAGTTTTTGAGCCACTAAAAAAATAACACGATTCCGTAGCTCAGTTGGTAGAGCATCTCCCTTTTAAGGAGAGGGTCCTGGGTTCGAGCCCCAGCGGGATCACTAAAGTAACAAAAGGTTGCTTAGCGATTGAATAGCTGCCCAGGTGGTGAAATTGGTAGACACGCTGTCTTCAGGTGGCAGTGACTTCGGTCGTGGAGGTTCGAGTCCTCTCCTGGGCACCAAAAGCTCCAACATGACGTTTGAGTTTTTGAGCCACTAAAAAATAACATGATTCCGTAGCTCAGTTGGTAGAGCATCTCCCTTTTAAGGAGAGGGTCCTGGGTTCGAGCCCCAGCGGGATCACCAAAGCAACAAAAGGTTGCAGTAAAGATTGAAAAGTTGCCCAGATGGTGAAATTGGTAGACACGCTGTCTTCAGGTGGCAGTGACTTCGGTCGTGGAGGTTCGAGTCCTCTTCTGGGCACCAAAAACTTCAACTAAATGTTTGAGTTTTTGAGCCACTAAAAAAATAACATGATTCCGTAGCTCAGTTGGTAGAGCATCTCCCTTTTAAGGAGAGGGTCCTGGGTTCGAGCCCCAGCGGGATCACCAAGCAGTGAAAACTGCAAGTCTTTATAACCGATCAGTAAAATGGTTGGTTAAGATTCCGTAGCTCAGTTGGTAGAGCATCTCCCTTTTAAGGAGAGGGTCCTGGGTTCGAGCCCCAGCGGGATCACGAGTTCCTTAGTGGGTACGTGAAAAATTCTCACTCCTGAAAGGTTGACCAATGGTCAACCTTTTTTCATTTATAGCAATTCCACAAATCACATCATTGCTGTCTTCACTTCCTTTTGACTGATCATTGTAATAAGTTTGCCTTACTATAAGGATTTACAACAGGAAACATAAGTATATACATTCATGTCAAGAAATCTATTAATTGTCAGTACATCCACAGTTTATGGGCAGGAGTATCTGTCTTATTGTGAAGAGGCCATTAAAGCGTTTTTCGCAGGTAAGAAGGAGATCATTTTTATACCTTATGCAAGACCGGGAGGAATCACTCATGAGGAATATACAGCAAGGGCTAAGGATAAATTTAACCAGTTAGGTTTTGAGGTAAAAGGGCTTCATGAGTTTACCAACCCAAAGGAAGCGCTGAAAACTGCGGAAGGTGTATTTACAGGAGGTGGAAATACTTTTGTACTGTTGAACCAGCTTTATGAGAATGATTTGGTAGAAGTGATTCGAGAGAGAGTAGCTGATGGTATGCCTTACATGGGAACAAGTGCAGGTTCAAATATCACAGGACTTACAATCAGTACAACCAATGATATGCCGATTGTATATCCACCAAGTTTTGATGCACTGCAGCTTGTGCCATTTAACTTGAATCCTCACTATTTGGACCCACAGCCTGACTCCAAGCATATGGGAGAGACTAGGGAAACACGAATAGGAGAGTTTCATCACTTCAATACACAGCCTGTGGTAGGTTTACGTGAAGGGAGTTGGTTGCATGTACAGGGAGATCAGGTTAGTTTAGAAGGACCTCTGAGTGCGAGAATATTTGAAAAAGGAAAAGTTCCTTATGAGTTGAGTCCTGAGGATGATTTTTCATTCCTCCTTCAATTATAGGAAAGGGTTTATGTAATACCAAAAGCCGTACAGTCTAAAGCTGTACGGCTTTTTTTTATTCCATTATATGACTTTCCTTTAGAAGGAAATAGCACAGTGCAGGTAGTCTTATGGGATGTGGGAACTGAAGTAGAAGAAAAACTTTGGAATGAGACCTGATCAGGCAAGGAACTGAGGCTAGTGTGGAAAGAATAGAGAATGTAGAGGATGGCTTTCCTTATCTTTAGGCTGCCAAGTGATCAAGGTGACAATATGTTTACAACCAGTAGAGGAAGCAGTAATTGAATTCTGTATTTTTTTGATAGTTTAATGAACAATTGGCTTCTTCGAGTTGTTTATTTCTGAGCAGCTAGTTTTTGATAGCTTTGAATAATTATAAACCTGCAGGAAACTTTTTTCAATAATTAAGATATTAAGATTGTATTTTATTGGTAATAGTTTTTACTTGTGCTTCCAAACTCTAGTAAGCCGATAGGTTTATTGTGTTGAATTATCCGTCTATGTGGTATTGCGCAATAAACTTTGGATAAAGTAAAGAATGCTCCAAAGTAATTTTATAAGTGGGCGCAATTGAAAAATAACAGACATGACTTACGAATTTGATAAATATATAGCGGAGATTAAAACTCAAATCGAAGAGTATAAGGCAAGAGGCTTGAAGCTTTTTTCAACTTCTTCTTTTCAGCCCCAGAGCATTGTTTTACTCCACATAATCAGTCAGGTAGATAATGCAATTCCAATTTACTTCTTGGATACGCGCTACCATTTTCCTGAAACTGTAGCTTACAGAAAGCAAATTGAGAAGCAGTTCGGGTTAAATATTGTGGACCTGCAATCAGAAATACCGAAAGCAGAGCAGGTTGGGAAAGATGGAGAACCACTGTATAAAACTGAACCTGAAAAATGTTGCCATATCAACAAGGTACAACCTTTAGAATATGTGCTGCAAAACAATGACGTTTGGATCAACGGAGTAAGGCGTTCACAGACTGCAAACCGTGCAGGTATGGGAAAAGAAGGTACTGCCAAGCACGGAGTGTTGCGTTACCACCCAATCTTGGAATGGGATTCTAAAATGGTATTCTCATACATCAATAAATATAAACTGCCAATGCACCCACTGGTAAGAGAAGGCTATTTCAGTATTGGCTGTTTACCATGTACAGCTAAGGCTGATCCATCCAATCCGGTATGGTCAGATGACCGCTCAGGACGATGGGCAAATTCAGGAAAAACAGAGTGTGGATTACATACTACATTGGTAGAAAAGTAATCTAGACTTGAAAGATAATATAGATAAAAGCGAAACCTTGACAGGTTTCGCTTTTTTGTTATAGGTTGATTACTGCCCAATAAACGCCATCTACGGTGTGCTTCATTCTTTCATAGTCTAAAGTGTCTGGAGTATCGTCAGCTGTATGGTAGTTAGGGTTTCGGTAGTAGGAGGTGTTCGTAACCATGATGGCATTGTACCCAACATCCCAATAGTTTCGGTGATCTGAGGAATCGAGCCCTTTGATACCTGTTGGAGCATTGATGGAATACACTGGGAGAGAACTGGCTTCTTTCATTCTGGACTTAAATTGCCCTATGGTCATATGGTTACCAAAACTCCCTACCAGACTGATATAATTCCCTCTGTTAGGATATAGTAAGTCCATAAAAGGAAGTGGGTACCCTTGGGAGTTAATTTCGTCCGAGAAATAGCCGATCATTTCAAGGCAGACCATTACTTTGATAGAAGTGTCTTCCTGAAGAAGGCTTTGAGCATGTATAGCACTTCCCATTTTATCGGTTTTGAAGAAAGGCCGTTCCTCATTGGCGTAAGCGACAAGCTCAATTGCGTATGGAAGCTTGGGCTGATACTTTTGCAGTAATCTGGCAATTTCAAGTAACCCAGCTATGCCGCTCGCATTGTCATCTGCTCCCGGATAATCCCCGAATACATCATAGTGAGCGCCAATAACAACCCTCTCCTCACTTCCTTCATTTCCATAAAATGCGATGACATTTGAGTAATACATCCCATCAGCTTCATATTGCTGTTTGATGATTTGGTAGCCATATTCTGAAAACTTATCTTGAATATATTGTACCACCAATTGCATTGAGGTAGGGTGCTGGTAATTGCGTGGAGCAGGGGTATTACATAAGAAATGGACATGCTCCTTTAACTTCTCTTCCTCTGAGGAAATACTCACAGAGTCTTTGTCTATAAAGAAGACGGGGCGTGTAAGCCAAACAATTGTAAGGCTTAAAAACAGTAGGAAAATGATGAAAGCAAATAGCAGTGAGAGGATCGCGGTCATTTCAGTATTTAGCGTTATACAATAATTACAACTGAATTATTCAGACATTTTATAATTATTATAAGGTTGTATTGTATTATATTGATTTATAACGTATTGATTTTTAACTGATTAGTGGTGTGTAATTGCAAAATACTTATATATTTGTATTGGTTAACTAACTAAATCCGAATAATTCAATTACCATTTTCAAAATCCAATAACTCTATGTTATCTGTTATGAACCCACTTAAAATCGAGAAAGCTTGTGATGCAGCGCGTGACAAGCTGAGTAAATTGAACAAAGAAGGCGAGTATGCCAAAATTGTAGCAGACCTGGAATGGGTACTAGGTAGCTACAAGCACGATGGAAACCCGGAAGGTTTGTATGAGAAAGGTGCAGAAGCATCACAAATCCTTAAGGAAATCAGAAAGGATAAACCACGTGCAGTAGCGAAAACATTGGTTGAATCATTGGATAAGGCTGTTGCTGAACAAAACTGATCAATCATCCATACGGACATTAGTGTAAAGGCTACTGTCCGTTTTGTATTTAAAAAAAGGCATAAAGAGCTCAATTCTTTATGCCTTCTATATTTTATATAATTAGGTTGTTTACTAGCCACCAACCAAAAATACTGGCCAAGTATCCACCAATGATTCCTATGACAGCGCCTCCATATACTTCTTGTTGGTTATGTGCCTTTAGGATAAGTCGTGAGGTCATACAAGCTCCTAAAAGGAGTGTTGTCAGAATAATCCACCAACTAAGGGATTCAGTTCCTGATTCCTGTACTTTTCTGATAGCCAACAGAATTCCCAATAGCCCTCCTAAGCCTAAAGCATGCAAACTTATTTTGTGGTAAGCATTCATGATATTGGCTAACAGCAAAAGGACTGTAATGCTCAAAAAGCTGGTTGAAATCATAAAGCTTATTTTCAGCTTAACGAAAAGCATGAATGTCAGTAATGCTGAACTTAATAACATGACCAAGAGAGGTAGTGTTCGTTCTTCCCGTTGTTCCATATAGAGGGAGTGGACGAATCCAAACCTGTGTAGCATAAAAATCCAACCACTAGGGAATACCACCGAGAAAATAGCAATCAATGCCATCAGCATTAGTTTTCCTTTGATTGGAAGCCACATGCCACCCTGTGAGGCAAAGACCAGAATAAAGCCCATGGCCAGTGGCACAAATAGTGGATGGGTAAGGATGGAGAACCAATGTGCAATTCTTTTAGTCATATTGAGCTTGTCCATTAAGCACACAGACCGTTTCCGGTAAAAGAAACGGTCTGTGCTATACAGGTATATTAAAGTTCTTTTCGTAGTCTGGCTACTGGTATGTTCAGTTGCTCTCGATATTTAGCAACAGTCCTTCGGGCAATATTATACCCTTTGATCTTCAGTAGTTTTTCCAGTTTGTCATCTGAAAGTGGCTTGGCTTTGTCCTCACCGTCAATGATTGTCTTCAGTACATGTTTGACTTCTTTACTGCTGACATCCTCACCACTTTCTGTTGTGATACTTTCAGAGAAGAAATACTTCAAAGGATAGATGCCAAAATCAGTCTGTACAGCCTTACTGTTTGCAACTCTGGAAACCGTTGAGATATCCATACCAATTCTTTGTGCGATATCTTTCAGGATCATAGGCTTCAGTTTGCCTTCATCACCTGTAATAAAGAAATCATATTGATGCTCAACGATAGCATTCATCGTTTTGAGAAGTGTTTCCTGTCTCTGTTTGATCGCATCAATAAACCATTTGGCTGCATCAAGTTTCTGTTTAACGAACCTAACGGTTTGTTTAATGCTTTTATCTTTCTTCTTGCTTTTCTCGTAAGTATCGATCATTTCCGCATATGAGCGGCTGACTCTCAGTTCAGGAGCATTTTTGGCGTTCAGTGTGACCTGAAGAGCTCCATTGATCTCTCGTATGATAAAGTCAGGTGTCAAGTACTGAACTCTGGCGTAAGTACTTGTAAATCCACCAGGCTTTGGGTTAAGCTTGATAATATGATTGATCGCCTCTCGCAGATCATCATCATTTAAACCAAGTTTTTTCTGGATCTTTTTGTAATGCTTCTTTTTGAATTCTTCAAAGCAGAGAACAACTACTTTGCGTGCGTTGACGATTTCAGGATCGTTATTGTCCTTCCTTAATAGTTGCAGTTCCAGACACTCCTGTAAGTCACGAGCAGCAATACCAGGAGGGTCAAAAGAGTGCTGAATGCGCTTAAGGAGCTCATCCAACTCATCGACATCCGTTTCAATGTTAAGTGAAAAGGCTAAATCATTGACAATGGCTTCAAGGTCCCTTCGGATGTAGCCGTCATTATCAATGCTGCCAATCAGTTGCATGCCTATAATGTGCTGACGATCGTCTAACTGAAGAAAGCCCAACTGATCCACTAGCTGGTCAGTCAGTGACTGCACCATTGGGATCGGCATTTCTCGTTCTTCTTCGACAGACGGACCGTCACCTTGCATTTTATATCCAAAAACCTCGTCATCATTTACATAATCGTCCAAGCTGATATCCTCTTCATGACTTTCAGGCATATCATCATACTCGGAATCCATGCTTTCCTCTTCATTGGTGGGTCTTTCCAATTCATCATCACGACCTTCTTCCAATGCAGGGTTTATTTCAAGCTCTTCCTCAATTCTAGAAGCCAGTTCTACTGTAGGTATTTGCAACAGTTTGATAAACTGGATCTGTTGAGGCGAGAGCTTCTGTTGTAGCCCTTGTGTAAGGTTCAGTTTTTGCATAGTCCTTTAATCTGTTTAGGTTAATGCGGGGGTTTTGAAGCAGTATTGTAACTATTCAATAATGAGCTTCTGACTAGACCCTTGCTATTTTATTTTTCCCCGCATCTTCTTACTGTTTTTTTAGGGTAAGAAGATTTTTAGAGGATATTTATTATCAGAGATATCCGATAAAAAATAAAACCGTGCCATTTTTATCAAATGTAGGTTTATTCAACGATTTTTTCTATCAAAAGTTTATATATTTCTGATATTTCCTTGAAAATCTGCTTTTACAGTAGTGAAATCAATTATCATGAACAGATGTAGTTTTTTTCATTTTAATATGATTTCGCTTATTTGCCCTTCACTATTATGTAAGAAATAGGAATAGTTGGCGAGGGGAGGAAGAACGCTTGGACCTATTAACTTTTACTGGATAGAAACTTAATCTTTTACTTTTTAAAAAAGGAATAAACATGTTGAAAAAATCGATTGCTCAGTTACTGGTTTGCTTATTTGTCTGTCTTCTTGCTTTTGGATGTCAAGAGAAAAAAGAAGCAACCACTGTCGAAGCATTTAAGGAGCTTCTGATTTCTCTGGATGAAGTACAGTTGGTAGATGTAAGGACTCCTGAAGAGTTTGAAGAAGGTACAATTGAAGGTGCCAAGTTGGTGAACTTTAAGCAGGATGATTTTATGGAACAAATGAACAAGCTCGATAAGTCGAAACCAGTTATGGTATTTTGCCGATCAGGTAATAGAAGTGGTAAAGCTGCTAAAATGCTAAAGGAAGCAGGCTTTGAGCAGGTTTATGACCTTGAAGGTGGTTACAAAGCATGGAAAGCGTCTGATGTGGATGAGGAAGCAGCAAAAGCACCAGTAAACTGATATGAAAAAGGTCATGACTTTTGGGGTACCTCTTCTGGTATTACTGATGGCTGTTGTATGGCAGTCGTGTAGTATGAAAAGGTGGGCTTATTACAAGCTGCTGAATGAAGTTGTTCCTGAAAAAGTGCCTTATATAAACGTCTCTGAGGTAAATGCTCAATACCATTTGCTGGATGCACGTAGCGAGGAAGAGTATGAGGTGAGTCATTTGGAGGGAGCTAGGCGAATTGATTTTGATAGTATTGATACCAGTGTACTTGATGGAATTCCTAAGTCGGATACAGTGGTGGTTTACTGCTCTGTGGGCTATCGTAGTAGCGTTGCAGGGGAGGCATTGAAAGAATTAGGATACATTAATGTGTATAACCTTTATGGAGGGATATTCGAATGGGCAGCCCATGACAGCACTTTGGTAGGGAATGGAGCCAAAGTTCACCCATATAATTGGTTCTGGGGATTGTGGAGAAGGAGCTGCCCCTGATGTAGGTTAATTTCTAGTGCTTATCTTTGTGGCAACAAATTGTCTTACAGGACAGTTTTACTAACTGATTAGAACAGGAAGAGAATCAACGATAACTATGCTAACAGTAATTTCACCTGCCAAGACATTGGATCTTGAGCAAAATACTAATGGACATTTTCATTCCGCACCAGCCTATATGGAAGAAGCTTCAGAACTGATAAATGTACTGAAGGAATACTCTACATCCGAGATACAGGAGCTAATGGGTATTAGCGATAAATTGGCAGACCTTAACAAAGAGCGTTTTGCAGCTTGGAAGAAGGATTATAAGGTCGCTTCTGCCAAACAAGCTGTACTGACGTTCAAAGGAGATGTATATCAAGGGTTGGAAGCTGAAAAGTTTAATCAGGATGAGCTCCACTTTATGCAAGGCCATTTGCGTATCCTATCAGGTTTATATGGTTTGCTGAAACCGATGGATTTGATCCAGCCTTATAGGTTAGAGATGGGAACCCAGCTTCCTGTAAATGGAAAGAAAAACCTCTATGAATTTTGGGATAACAAGTTGGCTGAAGATCTGAATACAGTGTTTGCTAAGACTGAGAAACCAGTGCTAGTGAATTTAGCTTCCAATGAGTATTTCAAGGCTGCTAAGGCAAAAAACATCAAGGCAGAGGTTATCACGCCTGTATTCAAGGATTATAAAAATGGGAAATACAAAGTCATCAGTTTCTTTGCCAAGAAAGCCAGAGGAATGATGGTGGCATTTATGGTTAAAAACCGTATTACAAACCCTGAAGATTTAAAGGCATTTGATGTGGAAGGTTATTCTTTCAATGCTGAAATGTCAAAAGGCAATGAGTGGGTTTTTACTCGAAACAATGAGGCTTAGGCAAAATTCCAACCTTGTCTGAATAATAAAAAGCACTTTGAGAAATTATGTTATCTCAAAGTGCTTTTTGTTTTATTTGAATTGATGGTCATTAAGTCAACAGTACTGACTTAAATGTATCAATGTTTTTCAATGCTTCTCCTGTACCTCTTACAACAGCTCTAAGCGGATCTTCTGCTACATGAACTGGCAGTTTGGTTTTCATTGAAAGACGCTTGTCCAAGCCTCTCAGCAGTGCTCCACCACCTGTTAGGTGAATACCTCTGTCGTAGATGTCGGCAGAAAGTTCTGGTGGCGCTGTTTCAAGAGCTCTAAGTACAGCTTCTTCAATCTTGGAGATTGATTTGTCAATTGCGAATGCGATCTCAGTATAAGATACTTTGATGATTTTAGGAATACCTGTCATCAAGTCACGACCTCTTACCTCAAAGTCATCAGGAGCTATCTCATCGTCAAGTTCTGACATGGCAGCACCTACTTCAATCTTAATCTTTTCAGCAGAACGTTCACCAATCAGCAAGTTGTGTTGTCTACGCATATAGTCAAGGATGTCTCTAGTGAATACATCACCTGCTGTACGGATAGATTGGTCACATACAATACCTGAAAGCGCGATAACGGCAATCTCAGTAGTACCACCTCCGATGTCAACGATCATGGCACCAACTGGTTCCTCTATATCGATACCAATACCAATGGCAGCTGCCAAAGGCTCAGGAATCATGTATACTTCTTTGGCTCCTGCGTGCTCAGAAGAGTCCCTTACGGCCCTTTTTTCTACTTCAGTAATACCTGAAGGGATACAGATTACCATTCGGTGAGAAGGAGAAAGTAAACGGTTCTTTTTGTCGATCATTTTGATCATGCCTCTGATCATTTGTTCAGCAGCATGGAAATCCGCAATTACACCATCACGCAACGGACGAATAGTTTTGATGTTTTCGTGGGTCTTCTCGTGCATTTGCATAGCCTGAGAGCCGACAGCGATAACTTTGCCGGTCACACGGTCCAAGGCGATAATAGAAGGTTCGTCCACTACTACCTTGTCCTTGCTGATGATAAGGGTATTGGCTGTACCGAGGTCAATCGCGAGATCGCTTGTAAAGAAGTCAAATAAGCCCATTAGTCAAGTCTATATTTTAAAAGTTCCTTATTTCTTTGAATTGAGTTTCGTTGGATCTTATCAGTGGAATACCACTCAGAGAGATACCTAAGCATATCTTTGTTTTATCCATTCCCCAAACATTTAACAATGCGGTTTCTGATAAAATCGTTCCATTTTGCAAAAACTTTTTTATGAAAGTTTTGAATTGGGTTTGCTCGAATAGCAACAAACCGATAAAGGCTTGGAATCTACAAAGAGAAGCGTTTTTGAACTGAGCACAAAAATGGTAAAAACTAAGGACTTTTGGAATAATCGATATGACATTTTTAGGAATTGTTAAGACGGATACAGTGTAAGTAGTCATTTCTTTAAGGATTTGGGAATCAAATACTTATTGATTTGTAAGAGTTCCATTCTTTGGTTTTTGTTAACTGATAATACGGAAATATCCTTAAAATACTATGGGTTTTTACAAGAAGGTGTGTAATATTACTCGGTAAAATAAACCTACGCTATGAATTTAGAAGAACTGTACAGGCTTGAAAAACTGGATAGGGACTATCTACTTACCGGTGGAAACTCGGAAGAGGCAGACCTGATTTTTGATCAGGATGAGTTTGAATTGTTGGAAGCAATGTACGGTCAGAAAATACTGCAACCTGTAACGATTAACAGTGTGGCGTTTTCTGAGAAAGACTTGTCCGTACTCAAAGAGTTTGTGGCTCCTTTTAATTTTGAAGAAGGAGTTGATCTTGAGAAGGTTAAGGTCCCATCTTCGCTTTCTGGAGAACAAGCAGAGTTTGTTGGCAGCATGCTAGAAAAGCTTCAGGAAGTAGAGGAAGTTTGGGAGTATGAAGATAAGGAGCGTTGGGAATTTGATGAGGCAGTCAGTAGCGTAGGAGTGCTCTTTATGATGAATGAGATCGATCGGGATTTCGGTGACGAAGAGGAGGAAGACGGGACCATTCTTAATGATGATGAGTATACCTTTCTAGAAGCAATTTATAATGAAACTCCTTTGAGTTTTGGTGGTACGTTTGGTACTGTATCATTCTCGGAAGAGGAACTGGACTATGTAAGGGTGGTGCTTTCAGAGTCAGAGCTGATGCATGAAGTTGAGTTGTCCAAAAAGCAAGAAGACTTTATAGAAGGCATTCTGAAGAAGTGCCACAAGATGAATGAAGAGGAAGAAAACGGTACAGTGCTTAACGTATTTACGTTGCGAGAGCTGTATGAAATGGACCTTGAAGATCACCGCATCGGAGCTGCTTCATTGCGTTTTTCAAAAGATCAGCTGAAGCTGATGGATGCCGTATTCTCTGAGACTAAACCCGCAAAAATACAACTTGGAGGACTGAGGTTTTTCAATGATCAGTTGGAATACCTAAATAAGGTTTTTGAGGGTGAGGAAACATGGTCACCTCAAACTTCAAGCGTATCTTTCAACAAAAGTCAGCGACAATTTGTTGAACAGGTATTAAAGGTGCACGAAGCGCAATTTGCAGAAAATGCCGCAATAGCTGAAGAGGAAGAAGATGATGACTTTATGCCTCTTGACATTGAAGTGCTTTTCATGATGGATGAATTGGAGCGTGAAGAAATGAAAGCTATTGGTGAAAAGGATGGTGATTACCTTTTCAACGATGAGCAATTCAAGCTTTTGAAAGCCGTGTTTTCTGTAAACCGACCGAACAAGGATATAGAAGTAGGACTGACAGGTCCTCTGTTTACAGCAGAACAGATTGATTATCTGAATGCGCTGTTTAAATTTGATGAATACAGACAGCAACAGTACAGTGGAGAGCCATTGTCGGAAGAGCAAACCCGTTTTGTAGTGGGGATTTTTGAACGAGTGAAAGACTTGGATGAAAATGCACCATTCTCTTCCGATGGAAAGATATAAGCAAAATAGCTTAAGGCTCTCTGTATAAGGAGAGCCTTTTATTTTCCATACACACATAAATAACTACTTTCTCATGTCGTGCATAATTTGGCTGACTGATGATTATCTACCTGATCAGGGAGGAATGGCTCTTTCCTGTGAACGGATAGTAACCCAACTAAGGCAATGTGATATCTGTATTCATGTTGTCCACTTCACGAATGATCATCCCCCTTTTGAGATTGAACAGCAACATAACGGTACTTACATGGCTTGTCCTGTAGATAAGGATGAAGCACATTCTTTGAATGTTGCTTGGAAAGTCCTTGAGAACAGAATGAGACATGAAAAATTCAGTCACTTGGTAGCTTTTGGAGGATTGAGACCAATGTTGGCAGGTCCTGTATTTGCTGATTGGATGGACATTCCGTTGATTACCATGATCAGGGGACTTGAATTTGAGATGTATGTGTTCTCTTCTGATAAGCGGAAGGTGCTGGACCATGCTTTTCATCGTTCTCGAACTGTATGTGCTGTAAGTAAGGAGAAAGCCTATAAGATTGCTAAACTCTACAAGGATGTGACAGTGGCATATACGCCTAGTGGAATAGACCTAAAGGGTTGGGATTTGACGGATGAAAACCGGATTCGGGCAAAAGCTATTAGAGCGCAAAGTGACAAAAGAACCATCGGTATTTTTGGTAAATTCAAGGCTCGAAAAGGTGTCTCTTTTTTTATAAAAGCAATTTGTGAAAGTCATGTACATGATCAGGTACGTCTGTTGATAGCAGGAGACTTAACGGAAAAAAGTGAGAAAAAGCTGGAGAAATATGGGGTCGAGTATGAGCTTTTTCCATATATGGAGCGTGAGAAACTCTTGGACATTTATCCAGCATGTGATGCTGTGGCGATACCATCCTTTTACGATGGAATGCCAAATGTACTTTTGGAGGCTGGTGCATTAGGTGTTCCGATCATAGGTTCAAGAGTAGATGGGATGAAAGACCTGATTGATGATGGAGAAAACGGTTTTCTGTTTGCTCCAGGTAGTTTGGATGGTTGTACGCATACATTGGAGGCATTTCTGAATACACCTACCGAGAACTTGCAAGAAATGGGTGATAGACTGAAAAAGTTGATCAGAGCATCTTATACCATCGAAAAAGAATGTGAGTGTTTTCTGAATATCTTTGGTTGATATTCGGCATAGATGAAAAATCCCCAATAGGTTTAACGAACCTATTGGGGATTTCTTTATATAAAAATTACAAAGGCTTCCTTTGCTTAGATTGCAGCTTTAGCATCAAATTTTGAGAAGAATACTTCTTTACGAGCCGACAGTTTAATGTTAGCTATCATTTCTTGCATTTTGCTTTTAAGTTCCTCAGAACCATTCACTAATGGGAGTCTTACGTGGTGCTGACAGATACCTGCAATTTCCAATGCAGTTTTAACACCTGTAGGATTTCCTTCCTCAAATAGAGACTCATTGAAGTCAACCAATCTGTTCATTTCTTTAGAGGCAGCTTTGAAGTCACCTTCCAGTGCAGAATTCACTACGCCACGGTATTCGTGAGGCAGGATATTGGCAATTACAGAAATCACACCTTTTGCACCAACAGAAATTAGAGGAACAGTCAGGGTATCTTCACCTGAGATCAGTAGGAAGTCATCAGCAGTACCATTCGCAATTCTCATACCTTGAACCAAGTCACCAGATGCATCTTTGATTCCAAAGATGTTTGGGTGGTTAGATAATTCAATTACTGTTTCAGCATCCATGTTGACACCTGTTCTGCCTGGAACATTGTACAGCAATACAGGAACTGGTGAAGCATCTGCTACAGCTTGGTAATGAGCGATAATACCTTGTTGAGTTGGCTTTACATAGTACGGACAAACAGATAGGATTGCATCTACACCACTCAGGTCTGTTTCCTGTAGTTGGCGAACAACTTCGAGTGTGTTGTTACTTCCAAGTCCAAACATGATCGGTTTGTCAGTAGGGTTGTTAGTCTTGGCAAATTCAAGGATTTCAGCTTTTTCTTCGCTAGAAAGTGTAGCACTTTCGGCAGTAGTGCCGCAGATAACCCAATAGTCCAAAGAGTCAGTGTGCTTAAGCAGTTTGCCTAATGCATTAAAGTCAATTGCTCCTTGTTCATCAAATGGTGTTACGATTGCTGCTGCTGTTCCTATGAATTGTTCCATGATTAACCAGTTTTTGGTAAAGTCCGATTAGGTATTTTGTACTGTTTTTAGAATTAAATAGAATCCTTTTCAGTGATTACATTACAAACATACCTTTTAATAACTCTCTTCAGCAACTATTCATACAAAGAAAACATTAATAAAACGATTTGTTGTATTTAAAACTATTGGTGATATTTGTGCGAAATCAGTAGGGGTAAAGACAACTAAAAAGATGCAATATGATTACGATAGCAGAAGCTGTAGAGGAAATAGTAAGAACATCTCCATTTCTTGAAGAAGCCATTGTTGATGGCATTATCAACTATACAGGCTTGGCTCGACATATCAAGGAAGAGGTGGAGCAAAAACTCTATAAGGAAGTTCAGACAGGAGCCATTGTGATGGCAATTCAAAGACTGAAACCGAAGCTGTCAAAGCTCAATATTGAGGATGAACTGATCAGCTACCTCAAAAATATGGGGGAAATTATTGTCCGTTCAGACTTGATTGACTTTACCTATAAAAACTCCCAGACACTGATTCAGAAACAGCAACAGTTACTGAGAGAAATCGAGGGAAAAAAAGATATTTTCCATGCTTCTTCGAAAGGTGTCTATGAAACCAATATCGTGACCAGCCGAGGAATGGCACCTGAAGTTGAACGAATTTTCTCAGGAGAAGCTTTACTGAATAAGCTTGAAAGCCTTGCTTCGATCACGATGCGTCTTCCATCTGACAATATAGATGTACCCGGTGTGTACTACTATGTGCTGAAAAAAATAGCTTGGGAGTCCATCAATATTGTGGAAATGGTCTCCACTACGAATGAGTTTACACTGATTCTTTATAAGAAAGATGTAAACCAGACATTTAACTTGCTGAACTCCATGACTGACCAATAGTTTTTGGCTGGGGAGAACAACAAATATGGAAAGCTATAGAACATTGCCTTAGGTTCACAAGTTGTAACACTAAACATCAAATGAACATGAAACGGGTAACCGGACTCTTTTGCTTGCTGCTATTTTTTATAGCAGGACATGCACAGACAACAAACAGTAAGACGGAGGCTAAAATTATGGAATACAACAAACTGACTCCTTTTGAGGAATGGGTGATTCAGCAAAAAGGAACTGAACGACCAAATACAGGTAAGTTCAATAACCATTATGAAAACGGTACTTATGTTTGCAGGCAGTGTAATGCTCCCTTGTATAGTTCGGAGGATAAGTTCAAGTCACATTGTGGCTGGCCTAGTTTTGATGATGAGATTCTGGGGGCAATCACCAAAAAAACGGATGCAGATGGAATGAGGACTGAAATCCTGTGTGCCAATTGTGGAGGACACCTCGGGCATGTGTTCTTTGGAGAAGGCTTTACAAATAAGAATACCAGACATTGTGTTAATTCAGTGTCAATGGGCTTTATTCCAGCTAAGGTACAAGAGGCTAAAGCTATATTTGCATCGGGATGTTTTTGGGGAACGGAGTATTACCTTTCTCAGTTGCCGGGAGTGCTAGCCACTACCGTTGGGTTTACTGGTGGTACAGTTGAAAACCCTACCAGTGAGGAAGTACACGCAGGGAAATCCGGACACGTAGAAGCTGTTGAGGTAATTTATGATCCAAGTAAGGTTGATTATGAAACCTTGGCAAAAATATTCTTTGAAATACATGATCCAACGCAAGCCAATGGGCAAGGAACTGATATTGGTCCTCAGTACCGTTCAGTTGTATTCTATACAGATCATACCCAAAAGGAAGTAGCAGAAAACCTGATAGAGGAGTTGAAGCAAAAAGGGTATGGCGTCGTAACGGAGGTGAAGGAGGCTGGAGTATTTTATAAGGCTGATGAAAAGCATCAGGACTATTATTTCAGAACATCCGGTACACCAACTTGCCATAAATACACAAAACGTTTTTAAGGCATTTTCAGGCAACAAAAAAAGCGCTTCATCATTTAGGTGAAGCGCTTTTTGTAGAGCAGAACAGTGGAGGAATTATTCTGAAATTCGGTTCTTTATTTTGTTGAGACAGTATTTGTTTTCTTGGGCTATCAGCTCTTGTAAGTCCAAGTACTTTTTATAGTTGATCAATCGAGCATCATCGCTTGCAAAGTACTCGTCAATCAGGTTAATCATGACAACTTTGTCATGCCACTTACCTAGCATCTCAGAAAGGCAATCCAACTTTTTAAGAGATACAGGAGCATACTTACTATTGATTGCGTACTTGTTGTAAACTGTATAGATGTAGAGGCATTGCTTAATCAGGCTACGTGCTTGGTGAATATCCTTATCTTCGTCTGATTTGTAAAGCATCTCTACACTCCTGAGTTTTTCGGTAGCTAATCCATTCATTCGGGCGATGATCTCTTCTTCAGGAAACTTGCCTAAAACTGTTTTTAAAGTAACCTCCTTTGCATAAAGTTCTTTTGTTTCAAAACCATTCATGGCTTTTGAAAGAGGGGCACGGGCATCCGCTATTTTTGACTTAAAGTATTGACGAAGCTCGGGGTAAAGAATGTTTTCTTTTCTTTCGTAGTAAACAAGTAATGCAAGTTGTACTTGAATGTCACGAAGAGCTCCAGCCGCCTTGAATAGAGATTTGATAAAGGCGAATTCTTTTTTTGAATGAAATGCTTTAGACGTAATCGTATCCGTCATTTGAAATAAAGCTTTGATCTTTTTGACTGCTACTCTGGTTTTATGAATAGCCTCTTCATCAAATTGATTTTTCACTTTGTCCGAATACTTTTCAATGGTCAGTCGTTGCTGTTTATAGTATTTCTTTATGCCTTTTTCAATCATAAAATTGTGAAGCCACCAACCCTTAATTCTCAATCATACTTTCAATTTGCAGGTCAAAGACTCCGTCTGTTACGTTTACAGTATTGTTACCACTAATTGCACTGAAGTCAAAGTTTCCCTTTACGCTGCTTGCGGTGGAGGAGGTTACATGTACCATCCCTGAATTCTGGTTTGTATTCAAAGTGGTAAAGGTTCCGCCATTTCCAAGACCTGCTTCCCACTTTCCTTCATTATTGTTGGCATTACCTCCTAAGGAGTATTCACCTAAGCCGTCATAATTGTTCAGGATAATCTGAAGCGCCTTGTTTCCGCTGCTGGCCGAAATGGATAGGGTTGATCCATTTTGTACCACGACAATCTCATTGGCTTCAAAGCCTTGTCCGTTGATTGTTGCTGAAAACTTTTTGGTTGTAGGTTCGAGAGATGTCTCATCACAAGAGACAAGCAGCCATATAGTAAATAAGCTGATAATTGTTAAGCAATACTTCTTGATCATGTGAGTTGGGTATTTTGTTGAAATAACAAAGTATAAGTTGTTGGGTGTGACCAATTCACTCAGAATATGAAAGTCGTACCCTGCTTTATAACAAAACAATGATGATCTATATATTAAGAGGCTTATTGCCTTGATATCAGAAGTGAGGATGTAAACAATTGGAGATGGCTGTGACAGCCTAAGGTTGGTTAGCTAGTTCAATTATTTATAAGCAGGAATGATACCATACTGTTTCAACGTCAGACAACCTTAGACAGTTCTCTTTGAAGAATTTATAATTCCAGTTGAATGGCTGCAAGTATTTGGAGAAAAGTTGAAGAGAATATTGAAATATTAGCGTATTAAAGTGGGAAAAATGAAAATAAAAAAGCTGAACATTGAAGAATATTCAGCTTTGGGAAAAATTATTATTTAACCTTTAATTTATCTCTAAGGTCTTGGGCAGTTATGACTTCGTATTTATCTGTGATTTTGAAAGGTAATCTCATAGGATCTTTCTCAATTTCAACACGGATAAAGTCAATATCTGCATCCATTTTCTTGAGCGAAATATTTAGGTCATCCACTTCTCCGATTTCAATTTTTGTTTTGAATGGAAAAACTTGGATAGGGTCTTTGTCTGTGATTTCCTTGAAATCGCTATACAGTACTTTTACACCATCTTTGCCTTTTTTCTTTTCCACAAAGAGCTTTTCGAGCTTGAGTAGAGTTCTGCTGATGTAAGCCCTGATCTTGTAATCACCTCTAAATCGTCTGAGAATAAAGAACTCATCATCAATTAGGCCCTTATTTTTCATGTTATAGTCTTCAGGCAATTCACCAATCAGCATTGCTTGAAGTAGCGCGTAATCTATATCAGTCTCAGTGAGCAAGTACAAGTCTGCATAGCTGAGTTGATAGTACTCTTTAGATAATCTGGAGATTGCTCTTAGGGAGTCCCTGTCAGCTAATACCCTTAAACCTTCAATCCCCATTGTACGGACCGAGATCCATAGCGCACTATCTTTTACTACTCTAATATCAGCTGTAACTTTCTGCTGCTGCCCTTTCATGTGTACATTAACTTTAGCTTTGGAGCTTAAGTAATGGTAGTCGAGGTTATCAACGGCAAAGTTATCAGCTTTGACTCTTTTACGGTTGGCCACGTCTTTACGACAGGAAGAAAAAAGAAGGGTAGCGGTACAAAAAAGAAGAATATATATGGTTTTGTAATGCATTTGATGCAAGTGTAAAATCAAAAAGAACTCTCCGGCAGTTGATTGCCGGAGAGACTTGGATGGTATATTATTTCAGGTTGGCAATAGCTGCTTCAAGAGAAGCAATCTTGCTCTCTGCATCTGCCTTTTTCTGTTGCTCTTTCGCTACCACTTGTTCTGGAGCACCACTTACAAATCGTTCGTTTGAAAGCTTTTTGTCCACAGAAGCCAAGAACCCTTTTGTATACTCAAGTTCTTTCTGAAGCTTTTCAAGTTCTGCCTCTGTATCCAGTTGTCCTTCAAGGTTTACAAAGAATTTGTCTTCCTTAATCACAAACTGAACAGCGCCATCAACTTCCTGATCCACATAAGTCAGAGACTCAAGGTTAGCCAGTTTGTTGATCACTGTAGAGAACACTTCAAATACTTCCTTGTTTTTAGTCATGATACACAACGGAAGTGGAACTTTTGGAGCGATCTGCTTACTGTTTCTGATATTACGAACGTTTGAAACTACTTCAAAAGCTGTTTCTGCCTGAGTAAGAATCTTCTCATCTGACTGACCAATAGTAGGGTATTCCGATACAATGATACAGTCACCAGCTTCACGCTCCTTAATTGAGTGCCAAATTTCTTCAGTGATAAATGGCATAAATGGATGTAGAAGCTTCATCAATCTTTCAAAGAAGTTGATGGTAGCATCAAGTGTAGGGCGGTCGATTGGCTTCTGGTAAGCTGGCTTGATCATCTCAAGGTACCAAGAACAGAAGTCATCCCATACCAGTTTATAGATCGCCATCAGCGCATCAGAAATTCTGTATTTGCTGAAGTGATCCTGAATTTCTACTAGCGTCTTGTTCAGCTTAGCTTCAAACCATGCGATAGAAGCTTCGTTTGCACTTCCGTCAAGGCTTTCATCTACTTCCCATCCTTTTACAAGGCGGAACGCATTCCAGATTTTGTTAGCGAAGTTACGTCCCTGTTCACAAAGTTTTGTATCAAACAGAAGGTCATTACCTGCTGCAGCACTTAACAAAAGACCAACTCTTACTCCGTCAGCACTATAGTTTTCGATCAGTTTAAGCGGGTCAGGAGAGTTTCCTAATTGCTTAGACATTTTACGTCCTTGATCGTCACGAACGATACCTGTCAGGTACACATTCTTGAACGGTAGTTCGCCTTTCCACTCGTAACCTGCGATAACCATACGGGCAACCCAGAAGAACAGGATATCCGGACCAGTTACAAGGTCATCTGTAGGATAGTAGTAGTTGATGTCCTCGTTTTCAGGATTTGTCAAGCCATCAAAAACCGAGATAGGCCACAACCATGAAGAGAACCATGTATCCAGTACATCTTCTTCTTGTCTGAGTTGATCAACAGTGATCGTTGCGTCAATTTCCTGAGCAAGTTTCAAAGCTTCTTCAGCAGTTTCTGCTACTACAATTTCCCCATTTGGAAGGTAGAATGCAGGAATACGCTGTCCCCACCACAATTGACGAGAGATACACCAGTCCTTGATGTTCTCCATCCAGTGACGGTAAGTATTTTTGTATTTAGCTGGGTGCAATTGGATGTTGTCGTTCATGACATTTTCCAATGCAGGCTTCGCCAACTCTTCCATCTTCACGAACCACTGTGCAGAAAGCTTAGGTTCGATAACAGCACCTGTACGCTCAGATGTTCCTACTTTATTTTGAAGTGCTTCAACCTTAACAAGGTTACCGCTTTCCTCAAGGTCTTTTACGATTTCTTTTCTTACCGCAAAGCGATCTTTACCTGCATACTTTGCACCAGCCTTATCATTGATTGTACCATCTTCTTCGATGATGTCAATTACTTCAAGGTTGTGCTTCATTCCTAACTCGTAGTCATTCAAATCGTGAGCAGGTGTCACTTTCAGACAGCCTGTACCAAATTCGATATCTACATAGTCATCCCCGATAATCGGAATTTCACGACTAGTGGTAGGAACAACGACTTTTTGACCAATCAGGTGTTTGAAACGGTCGTCGTTAGGGTTTACACAGATAGCAGTATCAGCAGGAATTGTTTCAGGACGTGTTGTAGCAATGGTTACAAACTCGCCTTCTTTACCTACAATAGGATACTGAACATAAAACAGTTTAGAATCTACTTCCTTATAGATTACTTCTTCATCCGAAAGTGCTGTTTTACCTGCTGGATCCCAGTTTACCATTCGTACACCACGATAAATCCAGCCTTTACGGTAAAGGTCAACAAAGACTTTTATAACTGAAGCACTCAGTTCATCCTCCATTGTGAAACGGGTACGATCCCAATCACAAGAAGCACCAAGTTTTTTCAGTTGCTCCAAGATAATTCCACCATACTTCTCTTTCCACTCCCAAGCATGTTTCAGGAATTCCTCACGTGAAATATCTTTCTTATCAATCCCTTGCTCTTCCTTTAGCATCTTAACCACTTTTGCTTCTGTCGCAATTGATGCGTGGTCTGTACCTGGTACCCAGCAAGCCTCAAAGCCTTCCATTCTTGCCTTGCGGACAAGGACATCCTGAATGGTGTTATTGAGCATATGCCCCATGTGCAACACACCTGTTACGTTTGGAGGTGGAATCACCACCGTAAAAGGTTTCTTATCAGGATTTGGTTCTGAGTGAAAGAAATTATGGTCCATCCAGTGTTGGTACCATTTGCTTTCTACGTCTTTAGGATTGTAAGTCTTTGCTAATTCCATCTATATAAACATTTTAGACGCTTCCGTTTGGGTAAGCGTCTGCCATTTTAAGAATCCAAAAATTTTTCAGATGACAAATCTAAGAAAAAATGTGAAGTGAAAGAGGATTGCTTGTATAGAAATGCATTCAGTAGTTTGAAATATAGAAAACTATAATCATAACCAATAGGTTTGATAGGGTGTAAACTAGCTTTAAATAAAAAAGACCATGTACACTCTGACGTATACATGGTCTCGTTAGCAAAATAGAGATAACGTCTAGTTTTGTTGTTTTAACCAACTTCTTGCTGTGGAGAGGTCCTTAAAGTATTTAATATTTACAGTAGATTTTTTTTCAGCCTGATTGTTGGCATTCTGCATTGATATTTCACCAAAAACATTTTCAGGTACCAAAAATGCCATATGCTTCAACCCTGCATTGACGGCACGGGGAAACCAATTGACCTCAATCCATTCCTGACTTTGTTGAGGCATGACAGCCATTTTACTGGTATCAACTAGCATTTTGTAGGAGGCATTTCTTTTGAGTATTTCGATATGATGCAGTGCTACGGACTTGAACTCTTCAAAAGCTAGATACCCTGAATAGGGAGCGATTACGGCAGGGATAGAAGCATCATAATGGGCAGCTTCTATGTTTTGTAATTTAATGTTTGGCATACGATGTGAGCGATTAATGGATAAGTAAATATGAATATTCCTTTTAGGTTGGTTGGTTAGAAAGAACACCAAGTTATCTGTTCTTTTGGTTCTAAATGAAAGTTAATAAACAGTGTCTAAATCCTGTCTATGCAGGTAGGTTATTCATGTTTTTTCCATTAGAAAGCTATTCAATCGCAGGTACTAAACCTTACAGTCACCTCTTTCGTAGGAGCAACTATCTTTTACATTTGTTTTTAATTTTTTTGACTTCCTAACAGTTTGTAAGGAACCAATCAATTGGTTGGATTATTGCGGTTAATTATCTTTGCCGACTTTGAGAAATATTTATATATGAACCTTATATCACAAAAACATAATTGAATTGTATGAAAAACTTTTTAAAAGTTACACTAGTGATGTTATGTATGGTTTTCATGACATCAACTTTTGCACAGAGCAGACGATCAAGCGGAGGGGCTCCATCTAGTTATGGTAATACCTTGAATATAGGTTTAGGGCTTGGGTATGGAGTGCCATTACTGGTTAACTATGAGTTTGATGTGGCCAAAGACTTTACTTTAGCTCCGTTTATAGGTTATCACAGATACAGAGAGTATTGGGGACGATACAATGCTTACTACATTGAAAATATAGTTCCGATTGGTGCAAAAGGTACTTATTACCTGGATGACGTCTTTGGGTTGACAAACCCTAAATGGGACCTTTATGGAGCGGCTTCATTAGGTTTTAATATTTACAGCTACCGTTGGAAAGACGCTACTCCTGACGGTTGGGACGATAGTTGGGATGCAGCAAGTGAAACTTCAGCGTTGTTCCTGACTGTACATGCAGGTGCACAATATCACTTTAATAGTAAACTGGGCGTTTTCCTTGACTTGGCAGGTGGTCTAGCTGGCCCTTCTACTGTAATGCCAACAGTTGGTTTAGCTATTAATTTTTAATAGTAGACAGCATTAGATATAAAAAAGCCTGAAGGAATATTCCTTCAGGCTTTATTTATTATGATTTGCCTAACATCTTTTCCTTGAGGTTTTTGTCTGCAGGTGTATCACAAAACCAAATTCCAAACAAAGCTTCTTTGAAATCTTTGCCTTCAATAATGGTTAGCTGTTTACCGTTCTTGATAACCTGTACTTTACTCCCTTTTGTAGCATTAAACTCAAACTTATCACCTACAACAATCTTCTCATTGAAAACGGCTGTAAACTGATTGATTTTATCCATTAGGGGAGTTGTTTTACCTCCTGTAGCATTTTCAAAACCTTCTGTAATGGCATCTGTCATTCTTTGGCTGGTGATCATCCCTGAAGTGATGTAGAGTCTGATACTCATAGGTTCGTCACTGCTGATGATCGAATTTGCATTGTTATTTTTCTCTTTAAGAAACAATGCCCCTACATACATATCCATAAAGAATTTACTTCGTATCCCTGCACCATTCAATACCAACGAAGTACCATTAATGTCTACGCTTTCAGGTACAGAAACATCTCCTACTTTTGATTGGGAGAACCCTTCCATGGTAAGCCCCAGCAGAAGTACTGATAGTAAAAAAAACTTGTACATAAACGATTTAAATTTTGCTGAAATCAAAAAGACTCAGATCAATCACCTTTGATGACACCAATTGGCATGGTGTCAACTACCTGATAGATCATGTTGATGATAGCATCAGAGGTGAATTTCTCTCTGTCTATTACCAAGTCAAAGGTAGGATTTTCTATTTCTGGTGCAATATATTCAAGAAAAGCATTTCTTCGTTTATTCATATCATCAACCAGTTTCTGGGCTTTTTCATAGGAAAGCTCTTTCTTGTGCATGATGGTCTCCACTCTGTATTTTTCTGAAGCAACAAGCCTTACATTTAGTACTTGAGGGAGGTCCTTGGTAAATGCAACAGCACCACGTCCTACAATAATGACATTTCCTCTTAACAGATAAGTACCAATAACACTATGTAATGCTTTGACAAGGTTGTTGTCCATTACATTATGGTCCTTATCAAAAGCCTTGATGATGCTTTCAATAATACCTCTTTCGATAGGAGTCTTGGCTTTGTTCAGTTTGGAAGATGATACTGACAACTCTGATGATACCCTATGGAGGACGTCTTTGTCTACCAGCATCCAACGTTCATCATCAGGCATGGGGTCTTTCTTGTTGAGCAATAATACCAAAGAGCGCCCTATTTCCACGGCTTCACATCCATATTCCCGAGAGATGGTGATCGCTCTTCCTTTACATTGAAGTGGTGGCAATGCTTCAGGCTCTTCAGTATAGGGAATAGTTCCCATATACCAACCTAGGTAATCGTGAAATTGTGTTTGCATGTCTGTAATGGTTAAGTGGTGGTTGAGAAACCAAATTGGAACATCCAGAAGGGGATGCTTTTACCTAAGAAATGCCAAATACTGAAATTCAGTTCAAAAAGGAGGGGGAATTAAAACGCCCCAGCAAGTGGTGGGGCGCAAACATTTTTTCTTAACCGATATGCTTCATCAAGAATTGTAGAATCTGTTTCTCATGCCAGTACAATTGGTTTCCGGCGTCATAGAAACCCACATGTCCACCGTATTTTGTAAGCATCAGCTTAACAAAAGAGTGCTGGTCTGTTTCCTTTACAGGGTGACTGTCAGGAGCAAGTAGTGGATCATTGATCGCATTCAGTATTAGTGTAGGCACCTTGATGTTGGGAATAAAGTGCTTGCAGCTGTTTTCTCGCCAGTAGGTACGGGCATTTGCAAACCCATGTGCAGGAGCAGTGTACAGGTTATCATAATCTTCAAAAGACCTGATTTTACTGATGTCTTTCAAGGTGAATTTAGCCTCCCGAAACTTAATCTTCGTGCGAGCTTTCTCCTTCAAGAATTTCAGGAAACGATTTCTGTAAAGGTATCCAGAAGGTCTGCTTAGGTAATCAGCAGAGGCTTCCAAATCACAAGGTACAGATATGGCGACTATGCCATTGACTGCAGCAGGTGTATTGGCTCCTAGTTCACCTGCATACTTTAATATCAGGTTGCCTCCAAGACTGAACCCTACCAAGAAAACCTCATTGTAGTTGCCTTGGGCAATGATCTGGTTGATCATAATCCCTATGTCATCTGTTGCGCCACTGTGGTAAGAACGGAAACGCCAATTGGGCTCTCCACTGCACCCTCTGTAATTGAGTCCGACAGCATCCCACTTGCGTGCATTGGCCATTCTTACAACACCTTTAACATAGGCGAGTTCTGCATTTCCTTCCAGTCCGTGTGCTACAATTACACAGCGATGGCTGCCAACTTTTGACCAGTCAAGATCCAAGAAGTCATCATCAGGCGTGAAAATTCGTTGCCGTTTGTAGTCAACATCTCTCACTTTGCGGAACAGTGCAGGATAAATCGTACTCAGATGTGATTTTCTAAAAAGAAAAGGAGGGCGATAAGTAGTTTGTGTTACCATAGACTTGAAAAATTGTAGTAAAGCATCTGTTATTTTGAAGAATCTGCGCCTATGAACATCAAGTATTAAGAGCGTAAAAGAAAGATGTGGTAAATGAAAAATGGTTCATTAGCACAGTGGTTGAATAGTTAGTCACAAATTTATAGTGTGACGGCATGTTGTTTACTGTTTAAACAGCCATTTACATTTATGGCACCTTGAATTTACGAAATACTCTTTGTTATTGTAAAGCCATTAACATTTGTCGCCCATTGTCTCCTTGAGAAAGCAGGCAAAAGTTATCTGTTCCTGATATATGGTAAACCTGAATTTAACGAAGTTGTTAGGAGTGGGTAAAAACACCGAAATGGTAAGTCAAAAAAATCAACGGGGTGCAGCTGTTGTAATACTAGGTGACAGGGTGAAACCTGTCACCACCCATCTCTTACGATGAACACTTAATCGTATTGAGCTACACCCCGAAAAATTTCCCTATCTAAAAAGTAAAAGTGTTAATAAATGATCACGAAACTATAAAATTAATCGTCAATTTCAATAGAATTTTTTATTGTGTAGCTAATTAATCCTAAAATATTGTTCATTCTTTTTTAACTTCAATAGACCACTTATTCGTAATTTCCAATCTGTGTACGGGGCTGTACCATTAGTCCACCAACATGAAAATCAAACCCAACAAACCATGAAAATCAAACGATCCTTATTAGTGACAGCTGGCGCTGCGTTAGGCTATTATGGCTGGAAAAAGCTGATAGAGCCTAGCTTACCGATCATTACCGGATATGCCGCCAAAAGCCTCTGCTCTCAGCTATTTGTGACTAAGCTCCCAATTGAGAAAATATTACAGGAAGATTTGGGCTTTTTTCCAGTCAACTTGGTAGAGATGGATGTGAATATGGAAAAGAAAATGGTGACAGCATCTATTATGGGAAAGCATACCCGTACTGCTATTTATAGGGAAGGACTGGGAACAATGTTGCATCATACCGTCCTGAGTGAACGATTACCTGAAATGCCTAGCCAGCCTTTGGGTGAATTGAGTTTGAATGGAGATGCGCAGCCTATAGAAACCCAAAATTATGAGTTGAGGTTGGCACTGAACAATGCATTTCGTAAGCGAAGCAAGCTGCACCCAGCCAAGACACGTGCTGTTGTGGTAGTACACAAAGGGAAAGTGATCGCAGAGCAGTATGCCGATGGAATTACTCCAGCAACTCGCTTATTGGGGTGGAGTATGACCAAAAGCATCATTTCGGCTTTGGCAGGGATTCTGAACAAGCAAGGAAAGCTGAACTTGGATGACCGAGTGCCTCTCAATGCATGGAAACACACTCATAAAGATGCGATCACTTGGAGAAATATGCTACAAATGACAAGTGGGTTGGATTGGCTTGAGAACTACACAAGTCCATCCAGAGTGAACAGGATGCTGTTTGAGAATGAAAACATGGCAAGGTTTGCTTTAAGGCAGCCGCTGAAGTATACACCCGGTTCCTATTGGCGATATTCTTCAGGAGATACCAATATTCTATCTTATTTGTTGGCACAATACTTTGACAGCCTTGAAGACTATTGGAGGTTTCCTTATGAAGAACTGTTCAATAAGCTAGGGCTGGACAGTATGTTTCTGGAAACAGATGCAGGCGGACATTTTGTAGGCTCATCTTATGCATATGCTACAGCAAGGGATTGGGCTAAATTTGGTCAACTCTACTTGAACAAGGGAAAGTGGGAAGGTGCCGAAATCCTGACAGAGGATTGGGTGGACTTTACCCGTGAGCCAGCTCCGGGTTCTGGTGGAAACTACGGAGCTCACTTCTGGCTAAACAGAGGAGGAGCCATGCCAGACTTGCCTGAAGATGCTTATTTCTGTGATGGCTATCAGGGGCAACGTATCTTCATTATTCCATCTGAAGATCTGGTGATCGTCAGGTTGGGGGTAACTTATCGCAAGAATGGCTTTGACTTCAACAAGTGGGTTCGCAGTATTATAGATGCTGTGAATGTAAAGAAAGTAGATGAAGTATCAGTGAGTTGACAACTCAAGGATCTTGTCAAATTCTTCTTTCTCGACAGGCATGACAGACAGTCTGGACTGTTTGATCAATTTCATGTTCTGCAACATATCCGTTTCCTTAATCAGCTTTAGGGGAACGGATTTTTTTAGTGCTTCCTTTGGGATGATATCCACAACAACCCAGCGATTGTCATCCGTGGTTGGATCAGGATAGCTTTCACGGACAACTTCAGCAATGCCAACTACTTCACGGGCTTTTCCACTATGGTAAAATAGGACTAAGTCCCCTTGTTTCATCTCATTGAGGTGGTTGCGAGCCTGGTAGTTTCTGACACCATCCCACATATCCTGCCCAAGTTTGTTGAGGTCATCCCATCCATAGGTCTCAGGTTCAGTTTTTACAAGCCAGTAGTTCATTGGTAGCGTTATTTGATGGAAAAATAAACCGGACAACAGCAAAGTGATGTCCGGCTCGAATTTAAGGTATTCATCTGAAGAAATCATCAAGGAGTCATTAGCTGCCCTATGATTTATGTTTCCTGTTCGAGATGACAATACGAAATCCATCTGGATCAAGAAAGGTCGTGCCGTTGTCTACCCAATAAGGGTTGCTAGGGACAGCTTCAGGTGTTTTGTGCTGACGAAGGTTCTCGATAAGTTGCTTGTACTCGTCATCAGTATTGGAATAAAAGACCAGCAAGTCATCAGGGTCTGACGCATGCTTGGGCTCTTGCTTTGATACCGTAAATTCTATATGCCAACTTTCTCCTTGTATGCCAAGAAAAACACCGTCATAACCCTTGTGGTCTTCAAAAGATCCGAGTATTTCAAGGCCCAGCAATTCATGGTAAAAATGAATTAGAGGTACTAGCTTGGTTGTATGTCGGGCTATTCGGAAGTCCATATTTATTCCATTTCCTCTTTAAGTAAATGACCATATTCCTCGTGCAGCTTTTTGATCTTAGGAGCAATAATAAAAGAGCAATATGGCTGGTTGGAATTGTCGTTGTAATAATTCTGGTGGTAGTCCTCTGCGACGTAATAATTGCGCAATGGCTCAATTTCGGTTACGATTGGTGCTTCCCAAAGTCCTGATGCATCAGTACGTTTCAGAGAGGCTTCCGCAATTTCCTTTTGAGTTGCATTGTGATAATAAATACCTGATCGGTACTGAGTTCCTTTGTCGTTACCCTGTCTGTTAAGCGTTGTAGGGTTGTGGGAGTGCCAGAAAACTTCCAGCAGTTGCTCAAATGAGATCACTTCAGGGTCAAAGGTAATTTGAGCAACTTCAGCAAACCCTGTTAACCCTGAACATACCTGTCTGTAAGTTGGGTTATCAATATCTCCATTGGCATAGCCTGATGCTACTTTTTGCACTCCTTTCAAGCGTTGGAATACAGCTTCCACACACCAGAAGCAGCCAGCGCCAAATGTCGCTGTCTCGTATTGTTTGTTTTCCATTGTTTTCGTTTTTGGTGTTTGGGCCATGACGTTACTGGTCATTACCAGTAGCAGCCCGATAATTGTTAAGTAGTATCTCATGTTTTCAAGCAAAAAGTATATGTTGTTAACTGTTTATTTAGGGACAATCCCTTTCTTTTCACAATAGTTTTGGTGCCTTTCATCTGCTGGGTAAAATACACCAGCAGGTGCCATTTGCGTTACTACATTAACGCCTTCCTTTATCATAAGTTCTACCTTCTGTTCACTTTTAACCTTCTGTAACTCGGTGGTGTAAAAGATGGCAGAGCGGTAGTTGCCAGAGTTGCGCAAACCTTGTCTGTCATCAGCAGTAGGGTTGTGCATATTGAAGAATACCTCAAGCAGTTCTTCAAAGCTGATAGCTTCCGGTGAGTAGGTTACTTCAACCGTTTCGGCATGTCCGGTAACCTTGCGACAGACCTGTACATAGGTTGGAAACTCCTGATGACCACCCATAAACCCAACCCGTGTAGCAAGAACGCCTTCAGTGTGTTTGAATTTATATTCCTTTCCCCAATAACAGCCGCATGCAAAATAGACTTTCTCTGCTTCGGCAGTTAACTTTTTGTCAGGTACAAACTTTAATGAAATTGAGTTGATACAGTGACGTGTATTTTTTTGGGTGTACTGTTCTCCTTCAAATACATGCCCTAGGTGACCGTCACAACTTCGGCAGACTATTTCAGTGCGTTTGCCATCTGGATCTTGGATCCTTCTGACCGCTCCCGGGATTTCCTCGTCAAAGCTAGGCCATCCGCAACCACTATTAAACTTGTCTTCTGAATAGTAAAGCGGTGCTTCACATTGTCGGCAAACATAAGTGCCGCTGGCTGTGTAGTCATTGTATTCACCCGTAAAAGGCATCTCAGTTCCTTTTTGCAAGATCACTCTTGCTTCTTCCTCAGTCAGCTTATTCCTTTTCATATTTGCTTCTTGGACTTATCTTAGGGGAAATTTGATGAATAGCACTTCTATGAAAAACATCCATTCAACTGATTTGTTCAGCAGGGAGCACACTTTGGCTCAGCAACTTTTTGATTTTGATCTTGCATGGGAGGCTATCCCACAAATCTCGGAAATATTGCAATCCTTGATCCCTCACCTCCCTGACGATTACCAAGAAATACAACCTGATGTATGGGTAGGAAGTGGAACCACTATTGGTAATTATGTAACTATTCAAGGACCTGCCATCATCGGACGTAACTGTGAACTACGTCATTGTGCCTTTCTTCGGAATGATGTGATTATTGGTGATGATGTTGTAGTCGGAAACTCTACAGAGATCAAAAATGCAATCCTGTTTGATGGTGTACAGGCTCCGCATTTCAACTATATAGGAGATTCTATTCTTGGTTATAAGGCACATATTGGAGCTGGTGTGATCCTCTCTAACTTCAGGTCGATTGCAGGTACGGTAAAGGTTGTGTTGGCAGATGGTCAAAAGGCTGATACAGGATTGGTCAAGTTTGGAGCCCTTTTGGGAGATCAGGTGGAAGTGGGTGCACAGACGGTGCTGAACCCAGGTGCTATCATTGGAAGAGAAAGTATGATATATCCCTTGGTGAACTTCAGAGGAACACTCGACAGCAAGATGATTTATAAGGAAGGGGGGCAGGTCGTGGCTAAAGTGTAGCGGTAACAGGAACGCCAAACACGCCTTAATTGTTCTTTGGGTTATACATTGACTATTGCTTCTCACTAAAAGAAATAACAATGAAACCCATGAAATTACTGCTTCGAAATGGTTATATACTCCTTATACTGTTGCTTACGCTTTCCTGTGAAAAAGCAGAAGAAAGGAAGAATCAAATGAATGTGGATATGGTGAAAACCAGAGGGCAAACCCTTCTGAATATAGCACCTTTGGAATCGTGGAAAGAAGGAGATGTCAAAACGGCGATCATGGATTATGTGGAAAGGATTACGGACCCTAATAGTCCAGACTTCATCCCTAAAAGAGACAGGATTGCGACTTTTGATAATGACGGAACCCTTTGGTCTGAAAAGCCTCTGATACAAGGCATGTTTGTGAGCTATCGCATCCATGACATGGTGGAGGAAAACCCAAAACTCCGCAATGTACAGCCATATAAAGCAGTAATAGAAGGGGATAAAAAATACCTGCATGCTTTGGGTGAAAAAGGACTGATTGACCTGGTTCTTAAGACACACTCAGGTATGACAGAAGAAGCATTTGAGAAGGATGTACATAGTTTCTTCCAGTCTGCCGTGCACCCAGTGCTGAAGGTGCCAGTCAATGAGCTGGTGTATAAGCCACAACTGGAATTGTTAGAGTACCTGCGTGAACACGGCTTTAAAACCTATATATGTTCCGGTGGAACAGTGGAGTTTATTCGGGAAGTAGGAGAGGAACTTTATGGGATTCCAGATGAGCAGGTGATCGGTTCCAAGTTTAAGTATAAACTGATAGATGATGGTATAGCAAAAAGTACTATTGAGCGAATGCCTGAGTTGGAAAGCTTCAATGACAAGCAGGAAAAACCAGTGAATATCCAATACGTGATTGGGCAGCGGCCTGTATTTGCCTGTGGAAATGTAGGAGCTGGTGGAGATGTGTATATGTTGCGTTTTAGTCAGGGAAGCCCTTACCTGTCATTTCAATTGCTCGTCAACCATGATGATAAAGATCGAGAGTTTGCTTATCAGGAAGAGGACAGCTTATCACTCAGGATGGCTAAACAGAACGATTGGCATGTAGTCAGTATGAAAGAGGACTGGAACCGAGTTTTTGCCAATGAAACCCCTTATGAGGAACCTATAAGGAGTCAGCCAATCCATAGGGAAGAAGAGGCGGACAGGCCAAAGACAGGAATGTGAGCGAAATTCTATATAAGTAAAATAAGGTTAACCCATATAAACTATCGTTCAGGAATATTGTTTAAGGAAAATTGAATTAAGAGAGTTCCTATCTCAAAAACTTTTATAGTTTTGCGGCTTTGTTTTTCAAATTAACTACTGAACGATTAATGATGTTGACACCTGTATTGGTCTTGCAGATGATCCTGGTGGTGGCAGGGCTATCCTTTATTGCAATTTTTTCACGTGCTGTGTACAGGCAGCACAAAGCGAACACACTTGACTTGAGACAGAGCTGGAAAGCAGCTATCGTAGGACTTGTCGCTAACTTTGTGGATACGCTGGGCGTAAGCAGTTTTGCAGTCATGACTGCGTGTTTCAAGAACTTCAAAATGATGGAGGACAGTAAGATCCCTGGTACGCTAAACGTGGCGGCAACCATGGCGACTTACACACAAGCTTTTCTATTTTTAGGTGCCGTAGAAGTGGAACCTATAACACTGATCAGTATGATTTTATCTTCTGTAATAGGAGCACTGGTTGGAGCCAAGGTAGTATCAGGCTTGAATGTACAGAAAGTGCGAATTGGTATGGGTACCGCTCTGTTGGTGATGGCGGTTCTGATTATTGCAGGACAACTCAAGCTATTCCCAGCTGGAGGAGAAGCAATGGGGCTTGAAGGAAACAAGTTGCTGATAGGCGTGATCGGAAATTTCCTGATCGGTATGTTGCTTCCAATTGGTATTGGAAACTTTGCTCCTTGTATGACTTTGGTTTATATGTTGGGCATGCATCCGCTGGCAGCATTTCCTATCATGATGGGAGCCGCAGCGCTAATGATGGCATTCTCTTCCTACAAGTTTGTGAAAAGCGGTGCGTACGCAATTGATGCTGCATTGATGGTAAACATCTTTGGAGTAGTGGGCGTATTGTTGGCTGTAGGGTTAGTAAAGTCCTTGAATGTTTCATGGATTAACTGGTTGCTGATAGCTGTAGTGGTTTATACTGCTATCTCAATGTTTAGTTCATACTATAAGGCTTTGAAGCAGGTACAGACAAACGAATCGTCACTGAAGCAGGCTGCATAATCAAAGGCAGTTTTGTATCTTGATGATATAATAAAGGCTACACGTTGAGCGACGGTGTAGCCTTTATTATTAATACGTTATTTAACATTACAGGAAACCTTTAAATGATCAATAAGAACGATAAAAGGAAGGAAGAAGAGCTACCTTTTCAGGTAAGAGTACCATTTCTTTTAAAAGCCTGGAAGAACTGATTTAAATCCCAAGCTGTTTTCATTTTACATATTTCAAACTAGAGCAACTTACTACTATGTATTTGAAAACAATCCAATATCTGACGCTTGCTTTACTGATGCTATTGACGGTATCTCTACAGGCACAGGATAAAAACGACATTATCATTACCAATGACGGGAAGGTAATTCAGGGACAGGTCTTGAAAGTTCAGGAAGAGAATGTGGTCTTTACCTATCCCGGTGAGGCGATAGAGAACACCATGTCAAAATCAAATATCAGCAAGATCGTATTCAAGAACGGAAGGGAACAGACCTTCAGTCAAGGAGCGAAAGCAGCTCAGCCACCTGCAGAAGCGGTAGGTGCAGCAAGAGGAACTGAAAATGCCGCAGGAGAGAAGCCGACCTTTAAGGTAGAGCAAAATATGATGGCGGTACTGCCTTTGATGTTTGTCAATCAGGAAACGGGAGAACTTTCTGAGCAAAATTCCAAAAATGCTCAGCACATGATCCATGAGTTTTATGAGAAACATTCGACCAATATCAGACCATTGGCGCTTCAGGATACCCGTACAACCAACTCAAGGTTGAGAGAAGCAGGTGTAAACTATAATAACCTTGACGAGTATTCAATAGAAGACCTGCAAAGGGCTTTGGGTGTTGAGTACATTGTATTTGGTGAGGTGACCTACACAACGGGACAATCCAATATTTCCAGTACCTATGGCAATGTGGATCAAAAGAAGAAAAGCGACAACAAGTCTGATACGAAGGTGTCTGGCTCTACCTATTCTACCGAAAGAACCAAGTTCGATTACAAGGTGGTGGTTGAGATCTATAAAAATAAGGACAAGATCTACTCCAAAAGTAGGGAGCCATTTGGCGATACAGATGATTCATGGCAATCCGCATTTGAGTATTTACTGAAGCGTACACCTATCTACCAGAAATAAATTATTGGGAGAATTCTAATTGAATTACTGAAACAAGAGCCTTTAGTATCACATGATAATAAAGGCTCTTCCAATTCCGGAAACAGGCCATGACGACCATCTGTAAAAACTGTGAAAATACATTTGAAGGAAACTTCTGCAATCAGTGTGGGCAGTCTGCAAGTACAAAAAGGTTGTCAAAACGGCATCTCTGGAATGACTATGTACACGGAGCACTGAAACTCCATCAGGGAATGCTTTACACGCTTCAGGTATTGCTAAAGCGTCCGGGGTATTTTATCCATGATTATGTAAAAGGAAAAAGGGTACAGTATGAGAGTCCTATCAAGTTGCTGGTTTATTTGGCGACTTTATACGGATTCCTTTTTCATTATTTAGGGTTGGATTATGAGCTGACAACTCCTGGTAAGATAGAGGAACTGAAAGAAGTCAGGCTGTGGATACATAACCATTATTCTGTAGTGGAGCTGTTGTTGGCTCCTGTAGCCTCTATATTTTCGTTTCTGCTGTTTCGCCGTCAGGGGTATAACTACATTGAACACCTTGTCCTGAATGGGTATTGTGCCGTACAGCGCTTGATCTTGAGAGTACTGATGCTGCCTTTTCTTTATTTTTTCAATTTCTCAGGTTCAGCTCTCGCAGGGGCGTTGACCAGTTTTTTGTTGCTCTACTGGTCATACGCACAGTTTTTCGCCAACATGTCAAAAGTGAAATCATTTCTGTTGACATTAGTCTGCTATATTTTACTTTATTTCTTTGTAATAGCGGTAGCCTTTGGTCTCATCCATCTTGCAGGAAAATGACTTAGCCAAAAGAGCTCCTTAATTACAAGAAAGTAACCAAGTTTCTGCCTGTTGCTTATTTTCGAAAATAGAAGTAGCAATTCCATTGTCACTATCAACTTCAGTGATTTCCTGAATGAGTCCGCTAAGAAACTTTTGCGTACTTGGTAACTTAGGACTTGTGACATAAGCAATTTTTATGATACTGCTGGCTTTCAGAAAAGAAAGCCAATTGCTAACACTTTTAACGATATCAGCTGGATGGGCTTCCAAATGGACCCTCCGCAAATCGAGTAACCAATAGCTTGGTGAATAAATCAGGATATATTTCTGTATTCTAAGTGCCTCATTCAGTTGTTCATACTTTTTGGTTGATATCGGTTTACATTCCGTCATCAAGAGCTTTTTACTTCTATCAAGATAATGTATAGAAAAATCAGATTCCATTCTGAGCATCGTTGCAATTTTTCGTTTGTTGTTGACACACATAGCACACTGTTAAGCTTCTTAATGAATTTATTTTATTTTTTATTTAGTCAAAGGAACAGTTTGTTTGGTAAAGTAAAGCATGTTGTTGGGAAGAACGAGTTACCAAGGAAATATGGAAGGCAGAGATAACCAAAAAGAGTAAAGTGAATTAGGCCATTGGTTAGAACTTCCTTGTGAACCTTTAGAAGTTGCTAGGTGTTTAAAAATCACAGTATATAACAATGTGCTATTCTATTTTCCCCTACCTCAATAGAGCTTCCTTTTCATTTTTAGACCATCTAAATAAATAGCGATTAGTTTTCTGAGTTGGTTTTACTTGACAATTGGAAGGACAGGTAAACGAACATAAAAGTTATTAAGCCTAGCGCTTTTGATAGTACACCTCAAAATGCCATCCGGTATATGAAAGCCAGTATCTTTACTATATTAATATCCTTGCTGTTGACATTAAGCCAATGGGCATTTTGTCAGACAGAACAACCCACAAAACAAGAGGGAATAGATAAAGTCCCTTATGATGACCCTAAGTTCAAAGGTAAAATAGGAAGGACTTATAAGGAGTCAGAGATGGATTGGCCCGAATTGCCCTCACCTCCCGAAGGTGCACCTAATGTGGTCATCATCCTACTGGATGATGTGGGATTCGGTATGACCAGTACCTTTGGAGGTTCCATTCCGACACCACATCTGGACTCACTGGCCAATCAGGGACTCCGTTACAATCGTTTTCATACTACAGCTATCTGTGGCCCTTCAAGAGCAGCCCTGATCACAGGGCGTAACCACCATAATTGCGGCAGCGGATTCTTGGCAGAGTGGGCAACAGGATTTCCGAGTTATACCACGATGATCCCAAAAGCCACTGCCACCGTCGCAAAAGTGATGAAGTACAATGGTATGAATACTTCTTGGTTCGGTAAAAACCACAATACACCAGACTGGGAAACCTCTGCTGTTGGACCTTTTGACCGTTGGCCTACAGGATTGGGCTTTGACTATTTCTATGGATTCAATGCAGGAGAGACCCACCAGTACTATCCGGTTATTTTTGAGAATACCGTACCGGTAGAGCCAGACAAAACACCTGAAGAAGGTTACCACTTTCAGACAGATATGACAGATAAGGCGATCGCATGGCTACAGCAACAAAAGTCTATTGCACCTAATAAACCTGTCTTTATGTATTATGCTCCCGGAGCTGTCCATGCTCCTCATCATGTTCGCAAAGAATGGAGTGACAAGTTTAAAGGAAAGTTTGATCACGGATGGGACAAGGAGCGGGAGATTGTCTATGAAAGGCAGAAGAAAATGGGAATTATCCCACAAGATGCAGAACTCTCTCCTCGCAATGAGCTTGTACCCCAATGGGATACATTGGGAACAGACGAAAAGAAATTCTACACGCTACTGTACGAGAACTTTGCTGGCTATCTAGCCTTTACAGACCATGAAGTCGGACGTTTGCTCCAAGCAATAGCAGAGTTGCCGGATGCTGACAATACCTTGGTGATGTATATTATAGGAGACAATGGTGCGAGTGCAGAAGGTGGGTTACAGGGTACGATTAACGAAGTAAAGGCACTGAATGGAATTCCAAGCAGCATTGAGGAAAACCTGAAAAAAGCAGACGAAATTGGTGGGCCGGAGACAGAACCACACTTCCCTATTGGTTGGGCTTTTGCTGGCAATACCCCTTTTCCTTGGGTAAAGCAAGTTGCCTCCCATTTTGGCGGAACACGGAATCCGATGGTGGTCTCTTGGCCAAAAGTGATCAAGGACAAGGGGGGGATTCGCTCACAGTTTCTGCACCTTATTGATGTAGTGCCGACGATTCTGGAAGCTACAGGTATTGAGATGCCCGAATATGTAGAGGGTATCAAGCAACGCCCAATTGACGGAAAATCGTTTATGTCTACCTTTACCAATACTGATGCACCAGAAATCCGTACAACACAATATTTTGAGGTATTCAGTAACCGTGCTTTGTACCACGATGGATGGGTGGCTGCTCATCAGCACACACTCCCTTGGCGTCAGGATCTGGCACCAGGATATGAAAACGAAGTATGGGAGCTGTATCATGTAGCCGAAGACTTTTCGGAAGCCAAAAACGTGGCAGACAAATACCCTGAAAAGCTAAAGGAGCTACAAGCCATGTGGGAAGAAGAAGCCGAGAAGTACCACGTATTTCCATTGGATGATCGAGGGGCAGGACGGTTGAGTGTACCCAAACCATCTCCTACTGGTGACCGAACCAAGTTTACCTTCTATGAAGGCGCTATACGGATACCCGAGACAGCAGCCCCCAATACCAAGAACACCTCTTGGACTTTGGAAGCAATGCTAGAGACTTCTGCTGATCACAAAGATGGGGTAATCAATGCACTAGGTGGATTGGGAGGCGGCTATTCCTTGTATGTAAAAGACGGCTACCCAACGTTTATCTATAACTTCTTTGAAGATAACACGATTATCAAGTCCAGCCAGCAGTTGCCCGATGGGATGGCTTCAGTAAAATTGGACGTTGCTTATGATGGAGGAGGAATAGGAAAGGGAGCTACTGTTACGCTTTACCTAAATAACCAAAAGGTAGGGGAAGCCCATCTGGAAGCAACAGTAGGAGGACGTTACGGGATTGATACCTTTGGTATAGGAGTAGACACAGGTTCACCAGTTACAGAGGACTATTCAGCCAATAAGTTTGAGGGGCATATTGTAGAGGTAAATATTGAACTGAAGAAAGGGTAAGAAAATGTGGAGAGCAGGGGGAACCAAATAAAGTCAATTAGGTCATAGGGCAGTAGTGTTAATAACGATTAACATTCATCGTAATAACAGTACGTTCGATGTTCCTTGAACCAAGTCTAAGGGATTATTTATTGAGACTTCGGCTACTTCGACAAGCTCAGCATACATCCGCTCAGTCACCGATGTGTTATTTGGCAAGTACACTTTTAACCTTACGTCCCTGCTGTGGAGGTGTAAGGTTTTCTTATCTTGTTACTATGCATCAAGAAAGCGAACATACAAACCGTACCTTCAGGCACTTGACCAAGGCACAGCGAATGATGATCAGCGTCTTCCTTTATATGGGAAAGTCACAAGCAGTGATTGCTCGCTTGATTGGTGTACACCGCTCCACCATCTCAAGAGAGATCAAACGTAATTCTCATGGGGGAGTGTATGACCCATTTAAGGCTGACAGCTTGTATCAGGGACGTTTATTTGTCAGGGGAAGTGCCCGCAAGTCTGGTCTGATCCTGCCTGAGTTATTCCCTCGCAAGGCAGCTCCCCTTCCATATGGTAGGGTATGCACAGCATGGAATGCAGACTATAACGATTGTTATCTCAGAGGGCCTCATTCTAGACGGAGTATCTTTATATTGAAGAGTCCTAGCCTATTTAAACTTCACGAGAAACCCATCCAACCACGTCTTAATCGCCCACATGTGCAGTTACTGCTTTTGTATTGGAAGGCGCTTTCGCCACGTCTCAGGGATTTTGAAAGTCATAAAACCAATCTAGTAATACAAACGGAGCTATTATCGCATCTGGAACAGAGAAGGTCTGCTTGACTTTTGTTCATTGTACTGGTTTTTACTGATTCTTCTTTAATGCTGTATCACTTTATAACTTCTGCTGATAGCCGACAGCTTTGCTGCCGGTTTTTTTGTTGGTTGCATGGGACTATAACATCTTGCAGAAGGAGTAGTTGTTCCCATTTAGCTAGCTGTTGCAATAGTTCACGTGATTAGCAGAAAGTTGAGCTCCGTACCCTGAGCGTAGTCAAAGGGAAAGGTAGACCTCGGTTCCGCTCAGTGATTAAGCAAGTATTGAATTGGAATAGAGATTTCCTACTCTAATCCTTTCTCATATTATGAGGTACTAAATGATGTTATCCTGTTCAACCCTTTCAGGGTTATGATATATTGATGGCTGTAAAATCCAGATTGCCATCTGGAGCTAATATGGTTTGTTTCCTTCGGAAACGGTGTTTGCTGTGTGAAAAAATAATCCCGAAGGGATTGAACAATAGTAGCCTTAGGCCTAAGCCTGAGGTATAAGTAAATTACATTTATCCAACTCCAAAGGAGTTGAACCTATAAACCATCGATGCGTTTAAAACTTCCGATTTCAATGATACCTCTGCTTAATATAACTGCGGAGTCTTGATAATGAACTTTATCACGATTTACACTTTATAGTTAACATCGGTGACAGAGCGAATGTAAGCAGAGTCTGCCGAAGTAGTCGAAGTCTAAATAAATCGCCCTTCGGCTTCGATCAGGGAACACCGATAGTATTGTTAACGTGAGTTATGTATTGAAATGTCGCTATTTCGCCCTTTTTGGGCTGATTTACATGTCTTTCTTTACGATGGGTGATACCCATCGCTATTGTATAAGACCCTTTCAGGGCATAAGTCCCGAAGGGACAAAATATATCAGCGATGGACTTTAGTCCATTGTCATGTAAACGATATTTCAGCCCTGAAGGGGTGGTATAATCCATAGTTCACGTTCATTTAGTCCATCATAATATAATGTGCGTTTTGGATTAGAATTCGCTTTTAAGGTATCATGAATGAGATGGATTGAAATCCATCACTATTATATTTTACCCTTTCAGGGTAGATGTCCCGAAGGGACTGAATATATCAGCGATGGCCGTTGCACACGCGATTATCCCGTCGTAATGAAAACCACACTGTTCAGTCCTGAAAGGGCGATATACTTGAAGATAAATCCATAATTCACGCTATTGTTAATACGATGAATTTCAATCGTGATAAAGGCTAACATATTGGAATAGCAATTGTGTTTTTTTCTTACATAAGGTTTTCGGTATCAATGAAAGAAAAGATAGAACTGACTATAGGGGGTGTTTTATAGAGATGACGTTACTTATTCCCTGAAAGAAAGAAGGTTTGGCACTTCTTACACCACCCTTGAAATAAAGGTTACTCTTGCCTTACCTTGTAGTTGTTACCATATGCAGATCAGGAAAAATTCCTGTAATAAACATATCAGTTTAGATTTAACCTTAAAAAAACAGAAAACACATTATGGCTACACAACTAGACCTACAAGAAGTTTTCAAGCCTGAAAACTACCCATTGTTTGCATCCAGTAAAATAGAACTGGATACATTCGCCAATATGGTGGAGATTTGGATTGATGAGATGGATGCTCGTTCAGATTTGAAAGATGTAGAAGACCGTAAAAATGGGGTGCGTCGCAGTGACTTATTAGAAAAGAAAGCTGACTTGGGGGAACAGGAGCAAGCGTTAATTGATAAAATTGCGAACGAGTCAGACCCTGCGAAGAAAAGTGAATTAGAACATACCCTAAAAGGAGTTTCTTTCAAGATAGGAGAAATTGATCGCCAGTTATCCAAAAATTTGGGTGGGATGTACCTGATCAAGGATTTTGTTAATATCAAAACCTCTGAAGCCATTATTCAGGAAGTAAAGCAAGGAATGGTTACTTACTTAAACGATTATTTTGTCCCTGGTAACCTTGGCAGTGGGACAGTTACGTTTGATGGAGTTGACTATACAGCATCTTAAAACAATTACAATCTTGTTTTGAACAACCCTGCCATCTCTGTAGATGGTGGGGTTTTGTCTATTTAAAGTGAGCTATGGATTAGACTATCGCTGCTAGGACGTTATTTCACGATGGACTGAAATCCATCGTAATGAAAATCACACTATTCAGCCCTGAAGGGGTGATATAATCCATAGTTCACGTTATTTATAGATGCTTGAATTAAAGATGAAAGAAATATCCTTCGAATACGCCCAATGTCCGTTTAGAGGTTGCTGAACGAAGCCGAAGCCAAAAAACGAATTTAACTTCTAAATTAGAGGGGCTATCATAAATTGTTTGTTGAGTGTATATGTACAGAGTTTGTCAAAGTAGCCTTAGTGTTAAATAACAAGATGAACTCCTTTGCTAGAGACGGTGTTTTTGGGCAGAGTTCCATTGTGTACACTGTTGCATAAGTCATCTCACCCACCTTAACCATTTCGGTTGATTCAAAATTCATAAGACATGACTAAAAGCCAAATCATCAAAGCCAATGAAGGTAGAAAGCTGAATGTGATAGGGGATCATCAGACCATCAAGTTGACTGGTAAGGACACCAATGGCTTGTTTACCTTGATTGAACAGAATAACCCACCAGGTACACAGTTGCCAAAACATATGCATGAGCGAGAAGATGAAGTGTTTCAGTTGTTGGAAGGGGAAGTGGAATTTACGGTAGGAGATACGAGATCAGTACTGAAAGCAGGAGATACGATATTCTTGCCCAGAATGATCCCACATTCCTTTAAGGTATTGGGTAACCAAAATGCCCGAGTGATATTGAGTATATTTCCAGCAGGCATTGAAGGAATGTTTGAGTTATTGAGTCAGTTGCCTGATGATGGTCCACCGGACTTTGAAAAAGTAGTCAGGATCTGTGGTGATTATGGCGTCAAGCTAATGTAAAAGATGGCTATGCAGAGAAATCTGTGTAGCCTTTTTGTTTAGATACAAAAGTGTGAACTCATTCGTTGTGTATGGTGTTACTTGTTAGAATTGTTTAATACTCTACCTTCCTTCCTTCCTTTTATTACTTATCAGGTAATCAATTCCTTAACTTCTACTATACGATGAAAAAACTACTCATTAGAGGCTGGCAATCTGGTGTAAAGGCACTGGTTGCTATGCTGTTTATTTCCTTTCAAACCCATGCCCAAGACAAACCCAATATTCTAGTAATCTTTGGGGATGATATCGGTTATTGGAACCTAAGCTATAACAACGATGGGATGATGGGGTACAATACCCCCAATATTGATAGGCTAGCCAAAGAAGGAACCCGATTTACAGACTACTATGCGGAGCAGTCCTGTACAGCAGGACGAGCAGCCTTTATCACAGGTCAGATGCCTGTAAGGACAGGTATGACGAAAGTAGGGTTGCCGGGAGCTGATTTGGGTATTCAGAAAGAAGACCCCACCTTGGCGGAGCTGCTCAAACCCCTCGGATATGCTACAGGACAGTTTGGCAAGAACCACTTGGGGGACAAGGATGAGTTTTTGCCTACCAACCATGGTTTTGATGAATTCTTCGGAAACCTCTACCACTTGAATGCAGAAGAGGCACCGGAAAACCCTTATTATCCGAAAGACCCTGCTTTTAGAAAGAAGTATGGACCTAGAGGGGTGATCAAAAGTACTGCCGACGGTAAAGTTGAGGATACAGGACCCTTGAATATCAAGCGAATGGAAACCGTGGATCAGGAGTTTCTGGATGCGGCTGTTGATTTTATTGACCGTCAGGCTAAAGCCAAAAAGCCATTCTTCTGTTGGTTCAATACCTCCCATATGCATTACATAACTCACGTACCTCAGAGTTATGAAGGTAAGTCGGGACTGAACTTTTATGCGGATGCGATGATGATGCATGATGAGCAGGTGGGACAAATCTTGAAGAAACTGGATGATTTGGGTATTGCCGAAAATACCATTGTCATTTATAGTACTGATAATGGTCCGCACTTTAATATGTGGCCTGACGGTGGTATTACCCCATTCCGTGGTGAGAAAAATACAAACTGGGAAGGTGGCTACCGTGTGCCATTTGTAATCAGATGGCCAGGCAAAATCCCTGAAAATAGGGTGATCAATGAAGTCACCTCTCATACGGACTGGTTACCAACGCTATTGGCAGCGGCAGGCGACCCTAATATCAAGGAAAAGCTACTCAAAGGACACAAGGCAGGAGATATGACTTACAAGGTTCACTTGGATGGTTATAACCTGTTACCATTTCTTACTGGTAAGCAGGAACTACCTAAAACATATGACCCTGCCAATACACCTTGGCCGAGGAAAGAGTTTTTCTACTGGAATGATGACGGGCAGCTAGTGGCTATGCGCTATAACCGTTGGAAACTGGTCTTTATGGAGCAGCAGTCCAGTAAGATGGGGGTTTGGATGTATCCGTTTGTCTCACTTCGCCTTCCATTGGTATTTGACCTGAAGATGGATCCGTTTGAACGTGCCCAACACAACTCCAATACTTACTATGAGTGGATGGAAGAAATTGTCCAGTTTGCAGGTGTAGCCTCACAGGATATGGCAGCCAAAATGATTTCTAGCTTTAAGGATTATCCGCCACGACAGAAACCTTCTTCCTTTAACCTAGATGAGGTGATGGACAAGCTGACAGAGGGTACTCAAGGTAAATAACATTGTTGCTACTCGTTACTTTATCACGATTAACATTCACCATGGTTAACAATACGCTCGATGTTCCCTGAGCGAATGTATGCTGATCCTGCCAAAGTAGTTGAAGGGAGGATTGTTTATTGAGACTTCGGCTTCGCTCAGTCACCGACATTAACTAATAAGATGTTTATCGTGATAAAGTTTTATCTATCAAATTATATGATCTTATGAAAAAAGGACTGATACCTCTCTGTTCAATACTACTGCTATTGCTGATACAGGTGCCTCAAGCAAACGCCCAAGACAAGCCCAATATCTTGGTGATTTGGGGTGATGATATTGGCTGGTCCAATGTCAGTGCCTATAACAATGGCATGATGGGTTACCAAACGCCGAATATTGACCGATTAGCCAAAGAAGGTGCCATGATGACTGACTACTACTCACAGCAGAGTTGTACGGCAGGCCGTGCAGCCTTTATCATGGGACAGCATCCATTTCGAACGGGGCTATTAACGATTGGTATGCCGGGTTCGCCACATGGTATTCCAGATGATGCGCCTACCATTGCTGATCTTTTGAAACCTTTGGGATATGCCACTGGACAATTTGGTAAAAACCATTTGGGAGATAGAGACGAGCACCTACCTACGAACCATGGTTTTGATGAGTTCTTCGGAAACCTTTACCACCTAAATGCGGAAGAGGAGCCTGAAAGCTACTATTATCCGAAAGACCCTGAGTTTAGAAAGAAATATGGTCCTAGAGGCGTATTGAAGTCTACAGCAGATGGCAAGGTGGAAGATACCGGACCCTTGAATATCAAGCGGATGGAAACCATTGATGAGGAGCTGTTAACGGCAGCTCAAAGTTTTATCGATAAAAATGCCAAAGCCAAAAAACCTTTTTTCGTTTGGTTCAATACGACCCGTATGCATGTATGGACACACCTGAAGAAAGCGTCTGATGGCAAGACCGGTATTGGTTTGTATCCTGATGGTATGGTGGAGCATGACGGACATGTAGGGAAGTTACTTCAGCAGTTGGAGGACCTTGGCATTGACAAGAATACCATTGTGATTTACGGTACAGACAATGGAGCAGAAAAGTTTACTTGGCCTGATGGTGGTTCCACTCCTTTCAGAGGAGAGAAAGGTACCACCTATGAGGGCGGTTTCAGATCTCCATGCCTGGTAAGGTGGCCAGGTGTTATCAAGCCCGGGACTGTGATCAACACAATCTTCTCAGGCGAAGACTGGTTACCTACATTACTGGCTGCGGCTGGTGATCCTAACGTAAAGGAAAAACTGCTGAAAGGCATGAAGGTAGGTAGCAAGAATTTCAAGGTACATCTGGACGGATATAACTTTGTACCATTCTTCAAGGGCGAAGAGAAGGAGGGACCAAGAAACGAAATCTACTATTTCGATGCAGGAGGAAACTTGAATGCTGTACGCTATAAGGACTGGAAAGTGCATTTTGCTGTGATGGAAGGTCCTATCAATGAGGCTTACCGCAAGATTCCATCTTGGCCAGTAGTAGTCAACCTGCGTGCCGATCCGTTTGAAAATGCAGCTTTTGAGTCTGCCAACTATATCAAGTGGTATGCGGACAATATGTGGCTCTTTGTTCCGGCACAAAACTATGTAGCACAGTTTCTTGAGACATTTAAGGAATATCCTCCTAAGCGAGGTTCTTCCCTGAGTGTAGATGAGGTGCTCCAAAAGATTACGACACAAGGTAGACCAACTGGTAATTGAGCATATTTCATATTAAGTGATAAGCAGAGACGAACTCAATATGTCTCTGCTTATTTGCTAAATTATCCTCCTATGGAAACTGAAACCTTAGCCCAAATCAAGTCTCTAAAAGCAAAGATGTCATTATCGGTGATTGGTCAGGGACCGGTGATAGACCGGATTCTGATTGCCTTACTGACAGACGGAAATCTGCTGTTGGAAGGGTTGCCCGGTCTTGCCAAGACAAGGGCAGTCAAGAGCCTAGCCACCTATCTGCATTGCAAGCTGAGCCGTATCCAGTTTACCCCAGACCTATTGCCATCAGATATTACCGGTACGGAAATCTATCAGCCCGATTCGGAAGAAAAGTTCTTGTTCCAGCCAGGGCCAATTTTCAGTAACCTGGTACTGGCAGACGAGATCAACCGTGCGCCAGCCAAGGTACAGGCAGCCCTGCTGGAAGCCATGGAAGAAAGGCAGGTGTCGGTAGCTGGTAAGACTTACAAGATGGCTCCCCTGTTTATGGTATTGGCGACCCAAAACCCGATTGAGCAGGAAGGAACCTATCCTTTGCCTGAAGCACAGTTGGATCGATTTGTTATGAAGGTACTGATTACCTATCCCTCTGTGGATGCAGAGAAAGACATTCTTAGAATGCTGCGGGCAGAGCGGAAGGGAGAGAAACAGACCTTTGAGCCGATTCCGCAAGAAGTAATTTTCAGGGCAAGAAGCGAGATCAATAGTGTAACCATTTCGGAAGCTGCCGAGCAATATATCGTGGATCTGATCAATGCCACCCGTTACCCTGAGATGTATGGGGACAACCTGAAGCATTGGATTCAATATGGGGCAAGCCCTAGAGGAACGATTAGTCTGGAACGTTGTGCTAAGGTAGTGGCTTGGCTGGATGGCAGGGATTACCTTTCTCCTGATGATATCCGAGCCATAGCACATGATGTATTGCGGCACCGCTTAGTACTTAGCTATTTAGCCAATGCGGAACGGATTACAGCAGATCAGGTGATTGACGAGGTATTGAAAAATGTATTGGTGGCATAGGGAAATAGTAGTGTCACATTATTTTAACGTGAGCTATGGATTAGACTATCGCTGCTAGGACGTTCCATCACGATGGATTTCAGTCCATTGCAATTAAGCAGAGGTATAATTGAAATCGGAAGTTTTAAACTCATCGATGGTTTATAGGTTCAACTCCTTTGGAGTTGGATAAATGTAATTTACTTATACCTCAGGCTTACGCCTAAGGCTACTATTGTTCAATCCCTTCGGGATTATTTTTTCATACAGCAAACACCGTTTCCGAAGGAAACAAACCATATTAGCTCCAGATGGCAATCTGGATTTTACAGCAATCAATATATCATAACCCTGAAAGGGTTGAATAGGATAACATCATTTAATAGATCATAATATGTGAAAGGATTAGAGTAGGAAATCTCTATTCCAATTCAATACTTGCTTATATATTGTCCTTTCAGGGCAGAAGTCCTGAGAGGACAATATATGTCAGCGATGGGATTCATCCCATCGTAATGAAAATCACACTATTCAGCCCTGAAGGGGTGATATAATCCATAGTTCACATTATTTTAAAGTTCCAGCTTTTTTCCTCTTATGTCTTACCCACTCGAAATAGTAACCAGCCTTGAAGAGCTGCTTAAGCTCAAGTATTTTATCCAGCGACAGGTTTACCTTCCCAAGCGGACGGTTCACACCATCTTGGCAGGAAAACACAGTTCCAAGCTGAGAGGCAGGGGATTGGATTTCGAGGAGGTACGGGCTTACGTGCCAGGTGATGATATCCGTAATATAGACTGGAAGGTAACCGCCCGAAAAGGAATTACTTATTCAAAAGTGTACAATGAGGAAAAAGAACGGCCAGTGTTTACCGTGATTGACCAGCAGTCAGGCATGTTCTTCGGAACGCAGCGGTATGTCAAGTCTGTTATAGCGGCACAGGTAGCAGCACTGTCGGGCTTCTGGACCTTGAAAAAAGGAGACCGATTTGGTGGTATAGTCTTCAATGATACAGAACTGGAATTTGTCTCTCCCAAGAGGAGCATGTCGCTGATTGAGCACTACCTACGTTTGGTTACAGATTACAATCAGCGATTGCCAGAGATGCCTTTTCGATCGGTGTCTGTACAGCGTCTCAATGAGGTATTGCATCGTACCAGCATGGCAGTCACACACGATTACGTGTTGACAATTATCAGTGACTTTTCTGTAATGGATCAGGATACGGAGCAGTTACTGATGAGCCTTAGCCGACATAATGATGTGATACTGGTCCATATCTATGACCCTTTTGAAGTAGCATTGCAGGACAAGCCTTTTATCTTCTCCGATGGAGAATACCAAACAGCCTGGAAGCATGATAAGCGAAAGGCAGGACAACTATACAATGAGCAGTTTACCCAACTAAAAACAAAGTTGAGGGATCTGCTACAAAAGTATGGAATACCCCATTTACTACTGGATACCTACTCATCTGCTGAACAGCAGCTTACTGAATTACTAAAGCAGAGCTAGGGGAAGGATGCAAAAAAACGTGAGCTATGGATTAGCATTACTATCATTTCACCCTTTCAGGGCAAAAGTCCCGAAGGGATTAAATACCTCAGTGATGGACTTTAGCCCATCGTCAAGTAAATGATATTTCAGCCCTGAAAAGGCAAAACGATTATTGAGCGGAGTCGAAATAAAGTATGCATAAGCCTCTAACTACAATGTAATTGATGCAACAGGACCCAATCCAAATAGGCGAACTGATAGAACCAACTCCAATCGGGTTTAGCTTTGGTGCACCCGGTTGGTATGTCTTATTGGGATTGATATTCTTGATTGGGAGCTTGGTGGCATTAAGGATTTGGTTGCAATACAAAAGGAACCAGTACAGAAGGGATGCCCTAAAGCATCTAAAGTTGATGACAACGACTTATTACGTTCCAACCCAATCCAATCAGCTTGCTTTTGAAACAGTGATGTTGCTGAAACGGATAACAGCAGGTTTATACGGAAGAAGAAAAGTAGCAGCCTTACGAGGAACGCAATGGACTGAGCTGCTGAACAAAACCTGTAAGGAGGTTTCCTTTACCCCTGAAGATGCTGCCATGTTGGACGAGATACTTTACCGACCTGATACTGTCAGTATTCAGGGATGGGTACCCACCTTTGTTCAGAAATCTAAAATATGGATCAGAAAGCATGAGGTTTGAATTTGCATACCTGTGGGTATTTTACCTGTTGCCATTGCCCTTACTGTTTTATTGGCTACTTCCGCCGCTGAAACAAAGGAGGTCAGCATTGGTGGTGCCTTTCTTTGAAAGGATAAATGTGCTGTTGGGAGAAAAGCCAAGAAAGGCGGCATGGGTCAGCAGACGTAACCTGATGGGGTGGATATCCCTTTCATTGATTTGGCTACTACTGTTGGGTGCAATGGCTTCTCCACAGCTGGTAGGGAAGCCGGAGCAGAAGATCAAGACAGCACGCAACTTTATGGTAGCTGCGGATATCTCGAAAAGCATGGATGAGAGAGACTGGATCGTTGGGGGAAAGCGTGTCTCAAGGTGGGAGGCTGTAAAGGAAGTGATGGGCGACTTTATGGAAACTCGTGAGAGTGATAAAGTAGGCCTGATCCTGTTCGGGAGCAACGCTTACCTACAAGCACCGCTTACTGCTGACTTGGGTACCATTAAGTGGCTCCTGAATGAGTCAGAAGTAGGGATGGCAGGACAGATGACTTATATAGGTGATGCTATTGCTTATGGACTCAACATACTCAAGAAGGATTCACTAGAGCAGAAGGTGATGTTGTTGCTGACGGACGGTTCAGATAGTGGTCAGGGAATTACCCCTGAAGATGCTGCTCAGCTAGCCAAAGAAGATAGTGTAACGATCTATACCTTGGGTATTGGTGATCCAAACCAGAAAGGACAGGAACTGGATGAACCCACCCTCAAGCGGGTGGCTGAAATTACAGGCGGTCAGTATTTCCGTGCGATGGATGAGCATCAACTCAAGCAGGTTTATACCATCTTGAATGAACTGGAGCCTGTAGAGTATGAGGAGGAGGCTTACAAGCCTGTGACATTACTGTACAAGTATCCATTGGCTGCTGCGATTGGTGTGGCGTTATGCTTTTTGCTTTTAAGGGTATTGACAAGATTACTTTTTCATAAGGAATCGTGAGGTAACCACTTGTTGAGATAGGAATGATAAACAATGGATGAATTCCACTTTATAAGGAAAGAATGGCTTTGGGCGATGATACCCCTGTTATTCCTTACGGTGCTGACTTTTTTCAGCTTCAGGGAACGAAACAGGTGGCAGCACCTTATTGCGGCATCTCTTCGCCCTTATATGATCAGAAAAGGGAACCGCTTTGCATCATTAGGTCCTTTACTAACTTTCCTTTTGGGAGGAATCCTGATGGTATTAGCATTGGCAGGACCCTCATGGCAGAAAAAGAAGGTGCCCGGAGCAAAGACGGAGGCTGTACTGCTCATTGGTTTAGACCTTTCTAGTTCTATGCTGGTGGACGATTTGCAACCGAACAGGCTTGAACGGGCAAAGTTCAAGATTCAGGACCTGCTGGATGAAAACCCTGTGGCGAGAACAGGATTATTCGCCTTTGCAGGAACCTCACACACTGTAGTGCCCTTTACCTCAGATTACAGCATTGTCAAGCATTACATCGAGACTTTGGAACCCCGTATCATGCCGGTACAGGGCAGAAACTTTGAGATATTGATGCAGGTAGTGGATACATTGATGCAGGACCTGGAAGCGCCTAGTACGTTATTGTTGCTGACAGATGAGCTTTCCGCCGATGAGTCGTCACAGTTACAGGATTTTGTAGGCAATACACCGCATAGTGTGGATATCCTGTTGATGGCTACCGCCAATGGCGGTAAAGTGCCAGGGCTTGGCAGAGGAAAGACCGTTGTAGCCAAACCTGATATGGAAGTGATAAACGGACTGTCAGGAAATGAGAAGATAAGGCTTCACCAGTTGACGCTGGACAGTACGGATGTCAGGCAGATTGCCAAACGGGTAAGGAAGAACCTGACCTTTCAGCAGTCCGACAAGGAGCAAGAGGAATGGGAAGATATGGGGTTGTGGTTTCTGGTTCCAGTCTTACTGATTGTACTGTTCTGGTTTAGGAGAGGATGGGTGTTGCAATCACTATTACCAATATTATTTATACTTGGTGGATGCAGTGCTGAAAGTCCTCAGGCAGACTGGTGGTACACAGCTGATTATCAAGGTCAGTTATTGTATCAGGAAGGGAAGTTTGAAGAAGCAGCCGAAAAGTTTGAGGACTTGTCGCATCAAGCAGCAGCTTATTACAAGGCAGGTAACTATGAGGCAGCAGCAGCATTGTATGCGATGGATTCATCAGCCAATGGTGATTATAACAGAGGGCTTGCTTTGGCTAAGTTAGGCAGGTATAACGAAGCGATGGAGGCATTTGATCAAGCTGAGGAAAAAGACCCTGCACTTTCTCAAGCTGCTACCAGTAAGCAGCAGTTGGAAAAGGCAATGATTCAAATGGATTCCATTGCTCGATTTGATCAGAAAAAAGGAGCCAAGAAAGAAGGGAGCTTGAAAGAAAGAAAACCTGAAAGTCCCGATGAAGAATTGACATCAGATACGCAGACAGATGAGCTTCCTAAGGATGGGGAGCGTGCCACTGACGAGCAGGAAACAGGTATCAGGAAAGTGAAAGAGATGGAAGATCAGGATATGGTAAAGGATATTGAGGCTGAGCCATCGGGAGGACAGCAGCTTTTGATCCAAAAAGCACCGGCTGATCCGGCGGGGTTTCTTCAGAAAAGGTTCCGCTTGCAGCAGAAGCGGTATTTCAAGGATGTCAAACAACCGAAAGAGCAATGGTAAGGTTTCTCATCATATTGGTTATGGTACTGGCATCATGGAGTCAGGTAAAGGCGCAGGCTTTTGCAACAGCCTACGCTTATCCGAAGTCAGTGTACCAGCAACAGCCTTTTCGGGTAAAGGTAACCGTCTATACCGCTACGTGGTTTACAGCTCCATTAGAGTTCGAAAACCTGCAAATACCCAATGCCTTTATCTTGCCTTTTGAGCGTACGGTAAGTGGTATGCACAACATCAATGGAAAGCAATATGCGGGGTTGGAGTTTTTCTATATCGTATTCCCTTACGAACCCGGAGACTATCAGGTGCCACCTATTAGCATTAAAGCAGAAACACCACCCGAAGGAAGCAGTACATCAAGAACTGTTACGGTAAAGACCAAACCGATTTCTTTCAAGGTAAAGGAGGTGCCTAAAGACTTGAAGAAGGAAAACTGGATGGTAGCCAATAATGTCTTTATCAGTGAGAAGTGGAATAAGCCACTGGACAACTTGAAAGTCGGAGATGTATTGGAAAGAGCCATTACCATTTCAGGTAGGGGAACGTTGCCTGCTTTTATCCCTGAAGTTGCCATGCAAAAAGTGGACTGGGCAAGCATTTATCCCAAATCTCCCCAATTGCTTGACCGCCGTGATGATCAGAATGCCAACGGTATCAGAATCGAGACAGCCAGTTACCTGCTGGAAAAGGAAGGGACATTTGAGTTGCCACCTGAAAAGGTGAGCTGGTGGAATCCTTATACCAAAAAGATTTCCTCCAAGCAGACACCTCCTAGAGAGGTTAAGGTGGCAGCCAATCCGAATCTGGGTGTGTTGGCTACCATGCAGGATAGTTTATCCAATGCAACAGATGACAGTGAGGAGATGAAACAAGGGAAAACGATTCTGGGGTTACCTTGGTGGGAAGTGGCGTTGTTGCTGTTGTTCGGACTGTTGTTGCTTTATTATTTTTTCAGGCTGTTGAAAGCCATTTATACCGTCTTCAAGGTTGGTAAAGCAGAATACAGGCAAAGCGAGGCTTTCTACTTTGACAGACTTCAGTATGTGAAACATAAGACTGCAGATGCCTTTTTCAAAGACTTCTACCAGTGGTGGGACAGGTTCAGGTTAGAGAATAAGAAAGCATCCTTTAGGCATACACCTGTCATAAAATCAGAAGAGGTTCAGACCTACTGGGAGCGAAATGAAAAGATATTTGCCAACGATAGCAAAGGCCCTATCGGAGATCAAGAAGGTTTTATGAGAGAAATAAAAACACTACGAACACTGGGAATGAATAAGTCTAGCAAAAGTAGTTTGCTGAATCACCAGCAGGAATGGAGGATAAAAAATAAAGGCGAGGAGTAACAACTGTTTACGCCTCGCCTTTTTATTTATAAAAACTAGCTAACGATTGTAGCTAGCTTAGAAGTAAGTCGCTTGTGATTGGCCCATGTCCATGCGATGGTCAGCCCTGAGATAATATGCCAGATACCCCACCATGCTGTAATACAAGCCATCCCTCCAGTAGGAAGGTCAACAGGGAAGATTTCAGGGTTGAAAAGCAGTACCAGTCCAAGTCCTGAGTTTTGAATACCTGTTTCGATTGTAACCGTACGGCGGTCAGCACTTGGTAGTCTGAAAATGGTACTTACTGAGAATCCAGAAATCAAAGCCAAACCATTGTGAAGCAATACGATGATAAACAGGTAGTGGACATACTGCATAAAGTAACTGAAGTTGTTCTTGAGGGCAATAACAACAATAGCAGCAAAAATAACGACAGACAGTTTCTTGATAGGACCTACGAGTTTCTCTGTGATATTGGGAAACTTATAGGCTACCACTAATCCTGTCAGAAGTGGAAGACCAAGAATAAGGAATACGGTTTCAAAAACTTCAAACGGGTCTATTTCCAGTGGTCTTACCAAGACCTCAGCCTGATTACTTTCAATAAAGCTGATATATAGCTGTCCCCAGAAAGAAAAGTTGATTGGGGTGAAGAATATAGCACCCACCGTTGCAATTCCTGTTAACCCTACTGAAAGGGCAACATTCCCTTTTGCCATATTGGTAATAAAGTTGGAAATGTTACCTCCCGGGCATGAAGCAACCAACAGCATACCCAAGGCAATCGAAGGAGTGATAAAATCCTTCAGCAATAAGGTAAGCAGAAAAGTAAGCGCCGGAAGTACCAAGAACTGTGAGAATACGCCTGTCAGGATAGATTTAGGCTGTTCAATTAACGACCGAAAATGTGCCGGTTTGATTTCTAAGGCAACTCCAAACATCACTATGGATAGTGCGATATTGAGTAACGTAAGTCCTTCTGGGGAAAAGTTCAGTCGTAAGTTGTCTAATAGTCTTAATGACTCTAACATAATGTGGTATAGGTTTATATCATGCTTAGCCTACGGCCAGCAGAAATGTCTAAATCAGATGAGGCATTCTAAATGCCCTTTATTTAATAGGAGAGGTGATCAGGTGGCTGTCAATGCAACAAGCAGTGATCAAGTAGAACACTCTTTCTTTTGGAGTGTAATGTTTACTTTACTTACCTCCCTGATTTACTGTCTTTTTTAATATTCTAGTTTCACAAAATTATAAAAAATATAAGATATTATATAAATAATCCTTTATCATTTTACTCTTGCTATTGGTTTGTAACGCATAGAACAGTATGAAAAGAAGGTTTGTCAAGGGTAGCTGTAGGATGTAATAGTCATATTGAAAAAATGCTCATTCACTTATTAATGCTTACTTATTCGATACTTTTTGCTATGACCAAGGTTTTGGTAGTTGGATATCCCTTGTAGAATAGAAAGAGAAAAGCATGTAAGTTTTTTTGAAATTTCTTATTTTAAATAATTGAAAGCGCATCTAATAACATTGAGTAGTCAATGGATCGATGATGGCTTTTATCAACTGACTTCAACAAAATACTATGCTATGAAAAAAAACTGCTTACTGCTTTTTATGTGTCTAATGGCGCTTTGCGGTTGCTACCCTGAAGGTCCTGATTATGTGGATGAACTGGATGTGGTACTCACCAACCGGCAGCCTGATTTTGATACACTGACAGCGATGACTTATTCGATGCCTAATGAGGTGGTCATTATTGACGATGATGATTTTACAGATTTCGATGATGACAATGAGCCCGAATTTGTGGACGAACCATATCGTTCTGCTATCCTAAATACAGTTCGTGACAATATGGAGAACTATGGGTGGCAAGAAGTTAGTCTTGAACAGAGAGCGGATGTGGTATTACTAGTTTCAGTTTCCCAGACCACTAACGTATTTTACTATTATGATTGGTATTATTGGAACTGGTACTTTGGAGGTTACTACAACCCTTGGGGATGGTATTATCCGGGGTATTATTACCCATCAGTGTCTAGTTACCGTACAGGATCGGTGTTTATCCAGTTGACTGAACCAAACAATCAAACAGCCGATGACCGAGCACCAGTTGTTTGGTCGGGCGTCCTCAACGGCTTACTGGAAGGAAGCAATACCAACATTACCAACAGGATTGAAGAAGGCGTCAATAAAGCGTTTGACCAGTCTCCTTATTTGCAACGCTAAACCATACTGATGAATATGAAAAAGATCTTGATATGCCTGCTGGGAATATTGGCTTTTGCTTTTCATGAGGCCAACGCACAGCGATACAATGCGATACAATACTCCATTGCTTTTCCCTCCGGTGACCTCAATGACTATATAGGAGAAGTTAGCTTTAGAGGTGTGCAGTACGATTACCGTGCTTTGGTAAACCCCAATGTAAGTGTTGGGTTCTCGGTAGCATGGAATGTGTTTTATGACGAAAACAGTGACCCTATCGAGAATGGAACACTAGTGATTTCTGGTAAGCAATTTCGTTACACCAATAGTGTCCCTATCTATTTTACGGCTGACTACTTTCAGAATACAGATTCGGATGTAAGACCCTTTGTAGGAATTGGAGTGGGAACCGTCTATACAGAAAGAAAGACGGAATTGGGGATTTACCAGAACACTTGTGACGCATGGCAGTTTGCCATTGCCCCTGAGGTGGGAGTAATGTATGATTACAGTGACTTCTCAGGATTGATTCTTTCAGCCCGATACAATGCAGCCTTTAAAGGCGATGGACTGGATGGGCAGCCTTATTTCTCCGTCAATGTAGGGTTTGTTTTTACCTCTCCATAACATACCATAAGATGTTGTGATCTAGCCGTCCTTTTGAACCAAAGGGGCGGCTTTCTTTTTATACTCATAGGGATAGGCGTGATACGAAGTGACTTTTCTCAACAGAACGATAAGACAAAATATTTTACTCTATGAACCCGCTTACAGTAACTCATAAACTGATTAAGACACACTTGCTCTCTGGTGAAATGAAACCCGGAACAGAGATAGGACTCAAGATTGACCACGTATTGCAGCAAGATGCCACCGGAACGTTGGTGATGCTAGAACTGGAGGCATTTGGCTTGGATAAGACCAAGGCTGAATGTGCTGTACAGTATGTTGACCACAACTTGCTCCAGACAGACTTCAAGAATGCGGACGACCATCTCTTTCTTCAATCGGCAGCGCATAAATTTGGCTACTGGTATAGCCGTGCAGGAAATGGCATCAGCCATGCTGTACATATGGAAAGTTTTGGCATGCCGGGTAAGACATTGTTAGGTTCAGACAGCCATACCTGTGCGGGTGGAGGTTTAGGCATGCTGGCAATTGGTACAGGAGGGTTAGATGTAGCATTGGCATCTGCCGGAGAACCTTATTATGTCAAGATGCCCAAGGTGATGGGGATAGAGTTGAAAGGACAATTGCCTGATTGGGTAAGTGCCAAGGACATTGTACTGGAAATGCTCAGGCGATATGATGTTAAAGGAGGACGGGGATTTATATTGGAGTATTATGGGGAAGGGCTTAAGCACCTTTCTGCTTGGGACCGTCATGTGATCGCCAATATGGGTACTGAGTTGGGAGCAACCTCCACAGTTTTTCCATCTGATGAAATAACAAAGGCATTTATGGAAAGGGAAGGCAGAGTCCATGAATGGGTAGCCTTGAAAGCAGATATAGGAGCACAATATGACGCCCATGAAACAATAGAACTGGATAAGTTGGTACCGTTAATTGCTTGCCCGAGCAGTCCGGGAAATGTGGTGACCGTGGAGGAGGTAGAAGGAAAAGAAGTGAATCAGGTCGTGATAGGTTCTTCAGCCAATCCGGGGTTGCGTGACTTCTGGATTGTAGCTGAAATAATGAAAGGAAAGACGGCTTATCCTGAGGTGTCGTTTGATGTAAACCCAAGCACCCGACAAGTATTGCTGAGGTTGACAGAGATGAAAGGGCTGGGGCCACTATTGCAGGGTGGTGCCCGAATCCACCAGTCAGGGTGTATGGGATGCATCGGGATGGGACAAGCACCGGCATCAGGAAGTATCAGCCTGAGAACGATGCCAAGAAACTTTCCGGGGAGGTCGGGTACATTGGATGATCAGGTATACCTGTGTAGTCCCGAAACAGCTGTGGCAGCAGCCTTGACAGGAAAGATCACAGACCCAAGAAAGCTGGAAGACCTGTACAGTATGAAATACCCACAATTCAAGGAAGCAGACCATTATAAAACGAGCAAGGAATTATTGGAAGCACCTCCAAGCAATGGGAATGGAAAACTGGTAAAAGGTCCAAATATCAAGTCATTGCCTGAGTTTGAGGCTTTGCCCGATTCATTTGCCTCACCAGTATTGCTGAAAATGGGTGACAATATTTCCACAGATGAAATCCTGAAGGCAGGCGCAGAAGTATTGCCGCTAAGAAGCAATATTCCTGAGATTAGTAAATACACCTATTGTGTCATTGACCCGCAGTTTTATAACAGGGCAAAGGAAGCGACCCAACAGCATGGTGGTTTTGTAGTGGTAGCAGGTGAGAACTATGCACAAGGTTCTAGCCGTGAGCATGCCGCATTGACCCCACGTTATTTGGGACAGCAAGCGGTATTAGCAAAAAGCTACGCCCGTATAGGTTGGCAAAACCTGATCAACTTTGGAATCCTTCCCTTGGAGTTTAAGACCCCAACAGATTATGACAAGATTGAACAGGGTGATATACTCGAAATGGATCATATTATTGAATCTGTAAAGGGTGGTAAGGAGTTGGAAGTTCGTATCAAAGGAAAAAATATTGCCATACCAGTGACTTACAGTATCAGCGAAAGACAACGGGATATGTTGTTGGCAGGCGGAGCCATTAACTATATTAAGAACAATAGAAAGAAGTGATTACTGTCTAATCAGGAAGCAAAGCCTTGTGGAGCAATTTGCAAGGCTTTGCTTTTATAGATACAGTATGGTATTTCTATAGGTTATATCATATAACAATTTATAGACAATTGGAGGGTGTTGCATCCACTTCATTATATCAAATTGATATATAGATATTTTTATAATACAATATATCTTGAATTTTTATAATGTAATTATTACGTTTATACTATAACGATTAACCAAAATTGTATTGGAATAGGAAAGTTATGTGGCTGATGGGAATATTACATATCTCAGAGGCATGAAAGAGCTACTTTCCCCAATTGATATCACATACTGACCATTCCTTATACATTCTTCGCTTCAGTTAACTCAAGTATTTACTTAATTAAACCAAGCAACACACATGGAATCAACAATGAAAAAAACGATGGTGGAGCGTCCTAAATTCAAGGAAAGCTACGGCAACTTTATTGGCGGTGAGTTCGTCGATCCGGTAAAGGGACAGTGGTTTGAAAACACTTCTCCAATTGACGGTTCGTTGATCGCTAAGATGGCTCGTTCCACTGCTGAAGACATTGAAAAAGCACTCGATGCAGCACACAAGGCGAAGAAAGACTGGATGAAAACTTCTGCAACAGAACGCAGCAACATGCTCTTGAAAATCGCCGACATCATGGAGGAGAATCTAGAGTATCTGGCTGCGGTGGACACTGTAGACAACGGTAAGCCAATCCGTGAGACAGTCAATGCAGATATTCCGCTTTGTATTGACCACTTCCGCTACTTTGCGGGCGTGATCAGGGCAGAGGAAGGGTCTGTATCTGAACTGGATGCGAATACAGTGTCCATGAACATCAAGGAGCCAATTGGTGTGGTAGCACAGATTATCCCTTGGAACTTCCCACTGCTGATGGCTACATGGAAGATTGCGCCTGCATTGGCTGCGGGTAACTGTACCATAGTAAAACCAGCAGAACAGACGCCAACCAGTATAATGGTACTGATGGAGTTGATCAAGGATGTATTGCCTGCCGGTGTACTGAACATCGTAACAGGTTTTGGACCGGAAGCAGGTAAGCCATTGGCACAGTCGAAGCGAGTAGGCAAGGTAGCCTTTACGGGTGAAACCACTACAGGTCGTCTGATTATGCAGTACGCTTCTGAAAACCTGAACCCGGTAACGATGGAGTTGGGCGGTAAGTCACCGAACATCTTTATGAAAAACGTGATGGATAAGGACGATGAGTTCCTGCAAAAATGTATTGAAGGCGCCGTGATGTTTGCCTTTAACCAAGGTGAGGTTTGTACTTGCCCATCCCGTATTCTGGTACATGAAGACATTGCCGATGCCTTTATGCAAAAGGTGGTGGAAAGCGTGAAGAAAATCAAGGTTGGTCATCCACTCGATAAGGAGACCATGCTTGGTGCTCAGGCTTCCAACGACCAGTACGAAAAGATTCTGTCTTACCTGAAGATCGGTAAGGAAGAAGGCGCAGAAGTGCTGACTGGTGGCAATGCCTGCAAGATGAATAGCGGATTGGAGAAAGGCTATTACATAGAGCCAACCATCTTCAAGGGCAACAACAAGATGCGGGTATTCCAGGAAGAAATCTTCGGTCCGGTAGTATCAGTGACTACGTTTAAGACAGAAGAGGAAGCATTGGAAATTGCCAACGACACCCTGTATGGATTAGGTGCAGGCTTATGGACAAGGGATATGCACGAAGCTTATAACATCGCCCGCAATATTGAGGCAGGTCGTGTATGGGTCAACAACTACCATGCATATCCGGCACACGCGCCATTTGGCGGTTACAAGAAATCAGGCTTCGGTCGTGAGAACCATCTGATGATGCTCGATCACTACCGCAGAAACAAGAATATCCTGATCTCTTACGACAAGAATAAGTTAGGTTTTTATTAGAAGATAGAAACAAGAAGCTAGACTTATCTAGATTCTAGGCTCCAGCTTCTTGTCTCTTTTTAAAAAATGGAAAAAGCAACACGGGTCGCCCTGACACCAGAGGCGGCAGAAGTAATAGAAGAACTAAGGGACCAGCATGGGGAGTTGATGTTTCACCAGAGTGGCGGTTGCTGCGATGGTTCATCGCCCATGTGTTTCCCTAAAGGAGAATTCAAGTTGGGTAGTAGTGACGTTTGGATAGGCAATATCTACGGTTGTGATTTCTATATGTCAAGCGACCAATTTGAATACTGGAAACATACACACCTGACCGTTGGAATAACAGAGGGCAGGGGTGCCAGCTTTTCCCTTGAAATCCCGATGGGTGTCCGGTTTATTATTCACTCAAGGCTCTTTACCGAAGAGGAAAGCCAAAACCTGGAAGAGGTAAGACCTGCGGAAGAGACTTGATATAGTAGATTGGAGACATTAGACATAAGAATCCCCCATTAGCGAGTGCTGATGGGGGATTTTAATTTTAGGTACTAATCGGATCAGTTAACGGTCACGGTATACTATTGCGATTATAAACTGTTAAGTACAATTTTAATTTGAGTCAATATCTTTGATCCTGTTTTTTTCTCTTTTCCAATTTCCTTTAAAATATTCAATTAAAGGTAAGAAGTTTATTTTGAGTGGATTGTTGCTGTAAAATCCGGTGGTAACACCGTAAACCACTTTCTCTTCTTCAGGTTGGTAGGTTCCGAAAATTCTATCGAAAACAATGAGAATAGCGCCATAATTTTTATCGATATACTTTTTATTCGATCCATGATGCACACGATGAGCCGAAGGAGTATTGAAAAAAACACCTTCTAAAAAGCCAAGTTTTTTAATGGCTTCAGTATGCAGGAAGTATTGAAAAAACAAGCCGATAGCCAAACAGGTGATAATTATTTTTGACGAAAACCCAACCAATACAAAAGGAATGTAAAATAGCGGACTCACAAAATTACCCATCCAATTGATTCGCAGGGCAGTAGTTAAATTCATCTTCATGGCCGAATGGTGTGTATGGTGCAATGTCCAAAGTAGGGGCACTTCGTGACTTAGTCGGTGGTGCCAATAATAGCCAAATTCTGTTACAAAAAATGTGAGTATAACAGTGAAAACATTAGTAGGTATATCAAAAAAATGAAACGATTCTATCCAACCCAAAACCATATACTTATAAGCCAAAGAGAGGGGACGAGCCAATTGATTACCAATAAAAACACCCAGGTTCCCAAGGCTTTCATTGTAGTTAAATACTTGAATATGTTTCCGATTGGCCCAAATCACTTCAATTACTGCCGCAATTAAAATGATGCCGAAGAAATACCATTTTATAGAGTCCATAACCTTTAAAGATGATTCCATTTAGTTTATTTTTTTCCAATTCAAGGTTTTCTTTTGCCAGCCTGCTGAAATGTTTATTGTTAAGATTCCATCCTTTGGGATTAAAACCACATCTACCCAACGGTCTTTTTTGATGATATATATTTTGCCTTTATACATTTCACCGCCTCGCTTAACGTGCTTGATTATCAGCTTTCCGGCCGTGGCTTGGCTGTTGTCCGAGGAAGCAATGATTCCCTCAAATTCACTACCCACGGATTTAATTTCAATCGTGGTGTTTTCTTTTCCGGTGTCCCATTTTCCAAGGATAGAAGCTTGGGCATATGAAACAACAGAAGCGAATAAAAGACCGAATAATAAAACTAAATTCTTCATTGCTGACGACATTATCTTTTGGACAAAATAAAGTAGGATGCTAAGAAAATGTCATTAACAAAAGATAATAAATGTCGAAGGGTTACTTCCTTTTTCCTGCAATACGGCTCCGGATTCTGCTTAAAGAAACCGGTGTGATGCCCAAAACATTGGCAATGTATTTATCCGGTACGCGGTTAATGATATTTGGATGATCCTTAATGTACTGCCGGTAACGTTCTTCCGGAGATAAAAAAACAAAGGAATCTAACCTTTGAAAGGCTTGTTTGAGGATTTGTCTTCCAACCCCTCCTCGGTTGGTGCCCAAAACATCAGGATAGGAAGCGGTCAATTCCTGAAATGATTGGAGGTCGGTGTAATACACTTTGGTTTTTTCAAAGGCTTCGTAGAAGAATTTGGAAGAATCATTAAACAAAATGGCGTGTACGTTACCAAAAATTTGATTTTCGGGAAATAACTGAAAGGTGATTTCTTCTCCTTTCTCGTTGATTAAATAACTACGCACCAATCCTTTTCTGATGAAAAAAACAACCTTGTTGGAGTCGCCTTCATTTAGGATTATTTCTCCTTTTTTAAAGTTTTTTACTCCTAGGTTTCTGAGAAGCGCAAAAAGAATTTTTATGTTCATCCGGATTTATGGGCTTTGGATTTGTAGCAATTATGCCTAATGCTTGGCTATATAGCCTGTTGAGGACGTAAGATAGTAGATATTAGACTGTAGAGATAAAAGTTTGATATGAAAAATCCCCCATTAGCGAGTGCTGATGGGGGATTCTATTTTTAGAAATCCTCATGAGTTAAAAACTAAAATATAGTCCTTCGACTCCACTCAGGAACCAAAAAAGAGGTGGCTGAGCGAAGCCGAAGCCAAGAATATAAAAGATCAGTTGGCGGTTACGGTGCGCTTCAGAAACTTGAAAGTACCCTGAATACCTGTGCCACCAGCTTCTAGCCAATCAAGCACTGCATAGCCTCTTTCTTCTGCGCTATCAGCCAAGGCACTGGCGCCTGCCGCCGTCAGCTCGTTGAGTAACTGTTGTCTGATACCTGCTTTGGTAAGCTTTTCTTCCAACACATCGATACGGTCTGTCAGGGTTCGTAATTCTTTCTGACGAAGGGCAATAATCTCAGGGTCACCGTCTGTTTCTGCTTGGGTAAGGGCAGACTGTGCACTAGGCAGCTGACGTTGGATTAAACTCAGCTCTTCCGCATCTTTTTCAGCAGAATAAGAGCGACTGATACGTGACTTCTCAAAAGAGGACTCCTTGTCCTGATTGTCGTGGTAAAGGATGGACAGGGCATTTAAGCCCTCTACGACTGCTTCTGCATCGGGGAAGCGCTGAGGAAACTCCTCATTTGGAAAGCTGGTCTTATAGATTTCCATAGTTGATAAATAGGTTAAATGATTAATAAAGAAACTATAATCCTAAGATAGGGAGGTAGAAGGGGACTTGCTGTGGGCAGAAAAGTAGGAAATTACATACGTAAGAAATAAGGAAGGATAGCAACTGGGTAGTTGCTAACAGTACCTTTGCTCTAATAGGGGATAATAGGTATAGTGTTCGAGTTGTGTAGTACTATCACTCGCGATACAACTTAACTCGATTCAGAAGTTGTTATTTTATTTTTTTTGGTGGAGGAAATACATATCCAACTAAAGCTCTAAGTATGATAGCTAATTGAATAGTTCTTTTTTGTATTAAGCATATGCTCTAGCTACCTATTAAGCAGAGGTATAATTGAAATCGGAAGTTTTAAACTCATCGATGGTTTATAGGTTCAACTCCTTTGGGGTTGGATAAATGTAATTTACTTATATCTCAGGCTTACGCCGAAGGCTACTATTGTTCAATCCCTTCGGGATTATTTTTTCATACAGCAAACACCGTTTCCAAAGGAAAGAAACCATATTAGCTCCAGATGACAATCTGGATTTTACAGCAATCAATATATCATAACCCTGAAAGGGTTGAACAGGATAACATCATTTAGTACCTCATAATATGAGAAAGAATTAGAGTAGGAAATCTCTATTCCAATTGAATAATTGCTTAAAAGTAAAAAGCTACCCACTGGCACAAGGTGCTGTGACTAAAGCTAATAACAATCATATTCTATTACAGAATTAGAGAAGTCAATGTCGTATAAGTCATTCTTATTGATTAAGATTCTGAAAATACCACAATCTCCAAACATGATTTTCTCTGATGATTCTATTTGAAGAAATTGAATGTAATTTGAAATGTGATCTTTATAACTTCTTGGATCTTCTTGTATAAAGTTACTATAACCTCCGATTTTGTTGCCTTTTGTGTTAAAGTATTGGTCTTTGGTCTCCCAGTCTATTTTATCTAACTCTTCCTTAAGCTCTTTATATGAATAACTATTAAATAAATTGATGAATGTTGAATCTGTGAAGTTACCCTTGTCTTTAGTTATAGAGAATGATAATTGATGTACACCTCTAATGAAGAAGTAGTTGAAATATTTTAATTTTTTTAACTTATCAAGGAATGAGAAATCGGTTATTGATTCGTAGAATACCTCTTCGTCATCGTGAAATATTACTTTATACTCACCATACTCTTCTACAGATGAGAAAACCTGAATGATACCGTCATCTGGGAAATTTTTAAGATTTGGAATTTCCAATAAGTTCAATTGGGCTATTAATAACATTGGATTTCCTTTGCTATCATAAGGGTATTCTTTTTCAATTGGGAAAAATGGTAGCCCGCCAAATTTGTTCTCTTTTATTTCTAGTGGGTCTTCTAAAGGAGATTTACTTACAGTTTCTGCATCAACTTTTATATAATCTTTTTCGAGTGATTTGATTTTTTCTGCATATTTCTCAAAAACTAAATTACTCATATGTAGGTGTTTTATATTTTGAAAGTAGAATGTTGTTGAGTTTGACGGTTGTCTATAAAACGTGTCGGTATGATTTATATATCTTGTTGCATATCCTAAGTTTTTATTCTCAAATGTCTAATAAAAAGATCTTCAAGACCTTTTAAGTCAACTTGGTCAAAGTCACCTGCAGGCGTATAAGGATGACCATTGTTGTCTTGAGGTGGATTCTCCAGCGCAACGTAAAAAACATTGTCAGTCTTACCGTAGCTTGAGAAGTAGATTAAATTTTTTTCTGAAAAGTCCGTCAGTCCGATTGAATGTAAGTCAGCGTCCCAATGGTCTTTAATTTTGAATTTGTCAGTCCCAAATTTATCGGCAAAGTATTTCACCGTCAACTTGATTGTCTTGTCCTTATTTAAGTCTTAATAATTCGTATCTACTCTGTCCTAAACTATGGTGATAAATGGCCAGATATGGCACGTGCCTCTGGGATTTTTAAATTATCGGTTTTGCACTTCAGGTTCATGTATCTCAGTAGAGGTATGTGCTATATTATTTCTTGTGTGGAGTTCCTTTGTTCCACTTTGTTAATTCAAGATGTAGGACAGAGGCTTTCTCCATCAGTATTTTCCAATTAGAATCGTCTAGTAGCTCATCTATGCTGTCTTCAGGGATTAGCTCATCGACCTCATCAAAGAATTTGTTAAAGTCCTCAAGTTTCAAAAGTTCGAAATGAGCAAATGCATAACGAAATATTACAGAGTTAATATCATAAAGATCATCAAACCACATGCAAACCATTTCAGTAATAGCAGTTTGATCTCCAACTTGGTTTGCGTACTCTCTTTGTTGTTCAGCACTGCTGTAGAGCAGCAGAAGTTCCATTGTACTTGATCGAATGTTGTTACTAATTTCTTTTTCTTTCTCTGTAAGGTGTTTTTTGGGCTGTTCATTCATTGATAAGTGGGCTCTATTTTTAATTTGGGTATTTCTTTATTGCAGAAGTTAGGTCGTTAGCTAGTTATATCAAGTACTCCCTTTATTCAGTGAATCTTCACGAGTCTCTAGATTGAATTTCTTTGTTGATTTCCGATTTTTCAACTTGTCGTTCTGATTTCCAGAAGATGCGCTTGTAGTCCTTACGAAGGTGCTTAGTCCACTCAGTTACTACCGTTAATTGTCCTTTCTTTTTTGTTGCCATTTTTTTGGGGAGTTATGTCGTACAACGTTTACTGTATGTTTTCGTGGCTGAATTCAAGGTAGTAAAATTTCGATTTACCACGTAGTCAATCTTGCAGATTGACGGGATTTCCACGAAGAACCAAAGCCTCGAAAACTACTAACCAGCCATGAAATATACAGCGTGTTACCTACTTTTTTTCCTTTAGTTTCCAATTATCATTAATCAGTTCGTTGCTTCGCTCGATAAAATATTTAGCCGCTACTTCATGACTATTATCATAATTTGTATTCGGTTCATGCAATACTTCCTCTTCACTTTGATCAGAATTTTTGATGCTTGTGACATTATTATTAATAGTGAGTTCTATATGTTCATGATCTCGTTCAAATATCCAATTGATAGTTTTATTTGCACGTTTGATATTTCTATTGGTTCGTGCAAAAATTTCTTCGGGGGCTAACTTTCTATTAAATGCAGTTCCATCAATTCGTTTGTCAAACCATTCGTTGTGGAAAGAGGAGATGTTGTCAAATAAGAAATCATTGAAGTAGAACATTCTTATACTATTATTCTCAACTGTGCAAGTGGGAATTCCTGATCTGCTTCCGTCACATTCTTGCCATAGAAATGAAATCCAAGTGTAGAAGAGTCTATCCAATAGCTCGTAATAGATGTCTAATTCTTCATCTTCAATTTCATTGACATTTGAGAAGTTAATTTTACCGTGAAAATCTTCAATAAACAGCATGAAGTCATCATCTATATCATGGTCTTCTAAAGCTGGTGAAAGAGAAAATATTCCAATATCCTTCCAGAATTCTAAATGAGTAGTTTGTGAGTCATCTCTTCTAATATTTTTAAGATTTTCGTATTGATATTTCTCTACTATCTCTTTAAGCTTTGAAGAGGTTGAATCACTAATGCTTGACCAATAATTACAAATGTCCTCAACTTTTAGAATCAGGTCTTCTGAATAGTCATTCGTGGATGCCAATCTCTGTATAATTTTCTCAAACATCTGATTAGTTATTGTAGGTAACACCAAGCTATCGTTAGTTCAAGCTTGATCCTTCTCAATATATTACTAATCCAAGATTTAATAAATTGATAGCGCATGTTATAAGCTGTTTTACAGCGTTTCTTTGGCAAGGCACAGTGGGTGTGAAAGTAAAACGGATACCGTAGGGAAGTTCTGCTCCTTCAGTTTTGTTATTCGATCCGACTTTTCTTTACGCTAGGAGAGAGTATTAAAGGATGGAGTTTGAGGCTGTGGCTAAACTATCGGCCGTTTCTCCAATGTACAAGCCGGCACGAAACATGCGACTAGCTATTACATATACGGCTTTTTTTTATGCTTTTTTTAAGAATTCAACCACTTCAGTTTCATTTTGCCTTTCAGCAGTATCAATTGGTAGTTCGTCTCGATAGTTCTTTAGGTTCGTATTTGCACCATTTTTTACTAACAGTTTGACTGTTTCTAAATGTCCAGCGAAAGAAGCACTGTGCAAGGGAGAGTAAAGTTGAGGATCAGTTTGCACGTTAATATCGGCTCCTTTTTGAATTAACAACTCAACTGTTCTTTTATGTCCATTCATTGCGCAGGCATGAATAGGATAGAAGTTATTAATTCTGCTTAGGTTCGGCGTTTCTGAAATCGGTTCAGAAAGAATAAGCTCGGCAATTTCTGATCGTCCTTCTGAGCAAGCAATGTGAAGAGCTGAAAACTCATCAGGGTTACTGTTTAGTTTGATTTGTTCAGGAGTATATTGTTTTATACAGTTCTTAAAAGAATCGATATCGTTGTCATAAATGGCTTTCATAACAACTTCCTCAGGAACTGGTTCCTTGTCTGTTTTAAACAGACGTTTGAAAATACTCATGTTAGAAGGTTTTAAATGGTTCGAAACGATAATACTTAGGTCTTTTGTCAATTCGTACATGTAACCAGTGAACTCCCAAACCAGCAGTGCTCAACCAAATCGGTTGGTCATTAAGTTCGTTTGAGTAAGCCGTTCCGACGGTTTTCCAAAAGTCGTCAATTTCCTGTTCTTTCGCTGTTCGTAGGAAGGAAGCAAAATGTGCGTAGTTGCATTCAGTGTTGATGTTGTTCGGAACAATTAGTTGAGCGTCACCTTTGAGGTTCTTAAATGAAAGTGTGGTTTGTTCGTCGTTAAAGTACTCTTTGAATGGTTCAGAATCCATTGTGATTTCACTAATTCGTCTGCCATAAACAGTAGCGAATTCGAATTCTTGTTCGATCGTTCCTTTGGTGCAGGGTTTAACCTCCCAAAAGAACCCATCGAATTCTGATTTCTTAAGTGTGTTCGTTAGTTCTGTTCTGAAAGAAGAAGAGTTGATTAACAAATCAATAACCACGTTAAATGATAAGGTTTGTTTTTCTTGTTCGACCTTGTAAGTTACAGCTCGAATCGAATCTGTATCGTATTTCTTAAAAGTGAATTCGGGCATTTGAAAATTTATAAAGCATAACGACTCATCTAAAAAGCGTTTTGAAGAACCTACGTTCCGTCTACTAAATAGCTACAACCTTAATTAATTTTTCAATTTGTGGCGGGCTAGCTAAAACACCAACCTACCAATTTAACCACTAAGGCTATGCTTTTTTAGCTTGATTTCATTATTTAAAGCAATCAATTAATTTTCTGAATATTTCTTGACTAAACCCTTCTTTATCAATCTCTTCAGGGGTGACTAATGTATATTGCCATGCATCATTTAAAAGTATTTGAGATTCATAAGGTTCTACATTAGAATTTACTTCTTCGATTATGTTAACTTTTAAATCTATATGCTTTTTTCTTACAGCAATAAAATAAATACAACCTTGTTTGTTTATTCTTGAATTAAAACCATATTCATCATGTTCAGTAAGCATATTTTCGTCCTTTGAATAAAATCTTTCATGCTTTTCTATATTCTCATTAGAATTATGAAACACATTTTTATCAACAATATAGCTTGTCCAATATTCTCTTATATGCCCTTCAAATTCTTCTATAATATTATTGAAAGGAATATTTGAATAAAAAACGTTATCAATCCCTGTCATTTTTAGTTTATATTTAATTCAAGCTAACACCTAGGCTATAGTGCGTTTGTTTCGGCAAAGGTCGAGTCGACCGCAACACTGCGTGGCAAATGCACCTATAGCCGATGTTAGACTCTTTTTTTATTTTGATTCAATCCTAAATAAAGACTCTTCAATTTTCATATTAGCTTCATAAACTTCGGTTACAAAACGGAGCTGATGTATCCCTACCTCCATTACTGCTACAGTCGGAATAAGTACTTTATTAAACTCTTTATAATGCGTATAGTAAGTCGAAGTTCTTGTTTCTAAATCTCTAGACAAGTATAGAAGTCCACTATCAACGTTATAATAATTGATTCGTTTATTACCGTGTGGATCTGTTAACTCGACTTCATAATAACCTAATTTGTATGGTTTTTCTCCTGCATTATGAATCTTATACCCTTGTTCGATAAAGTACAATTCAGGAAAAAGTAATGTTTCTTCTTTTAGACCCCTTAAAGTAGTCTCGTCCATTTCTTTTTCTTCTCCATTCTTTATAGCCTTACCAATCCCATTATTACAAATATTTATAGTGGTGTCATTCTCTTCACAAATCTCTATACGGATGTAGTTGGGGAATTTACGATAACTATACATTGTAGAATTCACACCAAGCGATTCGCTCCCCCCTTTTGTTATCATTCGAACAGACTTTATCTTTTTTAGTCTTTTCTCTCCTCCTATTGCTTCAATAAATTTATTGATTATTTCTTCTCCTGTTGGTTCGCTCTGTGCTAGTATTTGAAGAGGTAAAAACAAAAAGAGTAATGGTGAAAAATATTTCATTAGTGTTTAGTTTGGATGATTAATTGAGCCTAACGCCTCCAGTATGTGGAGTAGCGTAAATTTATTGTAAAAAAGTTTCGGTTTACTAAGTAGGCAAATTAGGCAAATCTACGATTTGCCGTATTTAATTTTGTCCCGAGAAATACGTCAAAGCGTAGATTTGACGGGGCGTACAAGTAGTACAACAGCTACGAAACATGCTACGAGCTATTACATCATACTGCTTGTTGTGCTTATTTTTCTTTTATATAATACTCTTGATCAAACTTCATTTCTAGATCATCAAAATTATCTAGAAAGATCGCAGAATACCCTTGATCTAAGAGAGATTTAATAACCTCTAATGTTATAGTAGCTCCCATTGGATCTTGTCCTACTAAATCAAAAATAATATTTTTGGTTAAAGATAATTTTGAAACAATCGATAACCATTTTCTTTGATTACCAGGAAGAGTTACAACCTTAGTTTTAGGACTTGTATAATCTAATCCAGAAAATAATTTTAAATCTTCAAAATTAGCTTGTCCATTCTGTTTCAGATATCGTTCTATGGTTAGTGGGCAAAAATATTCTTTAAACCCATGAGGATAAACATGTTCTGCAAATGCAATTTTTTGAAATAGCTTTATATGAGGGTTTGGAATTATACCCATCAATATTTTGGTAAGCTCGTCTTCTAATGGAAAAAAGTGAGAACCTCCATATAAACATAAACGAATTATTTCCCCTTCATTAAGTTTAAAAGAGGGAATTATAAAATCTCCTATTTCAAATCCTTCATTAGATAAAATCATATCATACTTAAGCATAACGTTCCGGCTAAAAAGTCGTGCAGCGGTTAGGTTGGTTGGGTATGCATTTTAGCCATTGTTGTGGTGTCGTTTTTTTATTTTTTTAATTCATTTACTATTTCAATAAATTCATCATATGAGTCTGCTGGTGGGTTTTCATAGTGAATGTATCCATTTTCCGTTTTAAAATATTTCTTCATTTCCTTTAAGCATTCATCTTCATTTTCGGTGTTTAAGTTTCCACTCATGTCAGCGTTCCTTGATATTCCGAAAATCATGCCCCCATCCTTTGTGTAGAATATCATTCCATGCTTATTGAGATTCTCCTCATCTTTATTTCTCCAGTAAATACTTTGAGAATATTCAGGATTAGATTCAAGGAAAATCATTAAATCCTCAGCATTATCAAATTCACTAATCGGATCATCTGAATATTGAGGAATGAGATACTCATCTGCACTTTCTTCTCTTAATGGAAGGAAATGGTTCAAAAAATCAATTCCTAATTTTTTTGATCTCGACTTTTGGATCACATATATGTCTGCTAAATATCCCATTCTTTAATGCACCACAATACCAAGCTATCGTTAGTTCAAGCTTGAATCAGCGTAAGGTGGTTTTTATCCTTTTATTGCGTTAGCTTTTCTGCAAACGCTGACAGGTTATCAGCTTTTTTCACCTGCCTTCCGCTTTCTGAAAACAGGTTTTCTCAAGGCTTCAGGCGGAAAGTAAAAAACCAAATCCTTCGGGTCTGGCACAGAAAAGCTAAGTTGTATATTTTCCTTAAAAACCACCTTGCAGCTGCACTTCCTTACCTCCTTGCTAACCACCTCTCCACCAAAACGCAGGACTTTCCGAATGGCCTATAACGGGATTCAGCTATACGCAGGCAGGGATTTTAACTACTGAACTTCCTACGAAGCACGAAACCCCTGCTTGCGTATAGGTGATGTTAGGCAATCGTGCTTCTATTTCGTCTGCTCTTGCCTTAACATAGTATCTATGTTTTATTTTTTTTAACCCACAAATGCTCTGGTATATCTTCAATCCAGTCGACACTCGTTTCTTTATATGATACGTACTTTTTCAAAATCAAATTCCCATTTCTTGAGTGGTTCTTTCTATCACTTTGTAAGTATTTGTTCTTGTATTCAAAGCAGGATATGTACCCTCAAGAATGTTTATTACCGCACTATTAATTGTTGGATTTTCTAAAGAACCGCTAATAAAGCTAACTAAGTTCTCTTTTTCCTTGGTCATGTTTACATGAACAATCTGTTCCGCATTACAAGCAACTGCCAAATTTGGGTTATGCGTTACAATAATTATTTGCCGCTTTTCTTTGGCTTTTTTAATAAATTGAACAAGAATTTTGAAAACACTTTGATTATCTAGGTTCTCTTCGGGTTGGTCAATAACCAAAGGGATATCATTTTGGTCTAAGGTCAAATAGAATATTAGCAGCAAAGCACCTCTTTCTCCAGGTGAGAGTTCGGCTAAATTTTTATCTCCTAATTTCAGTTTATATTCAGGCTCTAAATAGTCTAAATTAAAAAGGTAGGTGTATAAGTCTAACACCGAGTAGCTTTTCTTCAACTGAGTTTCGATTTCTCTTTTTGCTTCCTTCTGATCTTCTCTTTGGTCAGTTTGGAGATTTAGGATTATGTCATCCAAAAAGCCAAGTATTCCTTCTAAAGAGTCTAATGCATGATTTTCAATTAAATGATTTAATTTTTCGATTCCTGTAGGATTACCAATGAAACTTCCTTTGCTCCCCAAACTCACATGGTCGAAAAACTTCTCAACCAAACCAATAATCTTTAAATCAACATCTAACTCAATTTTATACTCTGAAAGGAGTGTTCCGTAATTCTGAATAAAGGCAGTTATTGGGTCAAATAATTTTTTATACAATAAAATTATTTCTTCCTTTTTCTTGAATAACTCAATAGTTAAAGATTTTCGACTTTCTTTTGCTTTGTCCAAATCAATAATCAACTGATTTTCAATGTATGATATTTGACTTTGTAATGCTGTAATTGACCCTTCTTTATCATCACTACCTATGATAGTTTGTCGCCTCTCTTCCCAAGCTTTCTTGGTATCTAAAAATTTTTGGAATGCTCTTGATTGTTCATCAAGCTTTTCCTGAAGCTGTTGTAGCTCTATATTGAAGGCTTCCTTTTTATCTAAGAATCCTGTTTTTCCTTCATTTGTAATGGCTTGATTTAATGCAATAGATTGATCTTGCCTTTTTTTGAGCAAACTCTCAAGAGGTTCTTTATTTATGGTCAGCGAAATACTGTCCTTAAGAATTAATGAATGTTTATCAAATGTTGGTTGTATTTCAGACTTAAGATTGTCAAATTGTCTTTCAAATGAACCTATTGTTTGAATTACCTTTTCAATTTCTGCTATATCTATTTTTGCAGTCGCAAGAGATTTTTGAGTTTTATCAATTTCATCATTTAATGTAGGTAGTTGTTCTCTTATGGCAGAGATGCGATTTGTTTCTTCTTTATTTTTTTCAATCGCATTTTCATCTGTTGGTGCTTCAATAGGTGTCGGCTTTGAGGCATCATGTGCCTTTAGCTCATTGTCTTTCTCCTTTATTCTCTCCTCAATGGCTTTTCGATAACTTTCAGAGTTCTTTTTCTCCAGTTCAATTATTATTTTATTAACATTTTGAAGCTTCCCTTTGATTTCTTCAATATCATCATTAATAATTTCGGACTGGAACCCAATTAGTTCATCAAGATTATTTTTACCTAATTTATCTGAATCTGAAAGGTGAGAAAAAATCACATTTCTGAGTTCTCCTTCAAAATCCTTTAAATCTTCATTGCAAAGCTTTTCTATAAAACTTTGCGGTAAATATTTTACTTTTTCAACACTAGTCCCTTCAGGATTATTACTTAATAGGTTAGAATCAACAGAGCCGTCAACCCATTTTAAATTACCTTTAAAGCTTTCTGCCCTATTTGGTCTTGGTTTCCTGAATTTTTTCCTTTCCAAGAAAGAGAAATCTTCATAATTAGGCGTGTTGCCTAAAAGTCCTATTATATCAGCAATAGCACTCTTGCCTTGCCCTTTATTTCCAATTATTGCTACCATTGATGGGTTTAGCTCCAATTGAAAATTCTCGAACCATTTTTCAGTTAATCCGGAATTTTCCATTTTTTCAATGGAAAGTGAATCAATAAATTTTGTTGGACTTTTCTTTCTCCTATCCAATAATGTAGGAGTATCACCAATAAATATTCTGCTTTTATCATTGGCAACTTGCTTTAATCCTTCAAAGGTTAAGTCTGCTTTTAGCCACGTAAATGAATTACCAATTCGGTCTTTCTCTTTAGATTTTTCTGAAAAAGAATGTGCATCACTACAATCGAGCAAGTAATTTCTAACTTTTACTTCCTCTAGTTTGTCACAATGCTTCTGGTAGTGTTCAGGTTTTTCTAATGAAACAAATGAAAATGTTGCTTTGTTGATTGTGCTTTTCTTTTCTGCTGCTGAACCATCCCAACGCATTACATCCCATTCTGTCTTTCCTACGGCTGTTAAGCATTTCCCTTTAAAATATCCATTGACTTTATCTAAAACATCCTTGTAGTCAAAGTTGATATTCCAGAACCCAACTTTTAAATCTGAATGATTAATCGGCACATTTGCACTATCTTTTATTTTCCTTCCCAACTCTTCAAGGTATTCCTTTGTAGCTACTCCTTGAAATTCTATCCCTTCAATGTCAGGTGATATTTTTATAGAGTGCTGTATCGCATTTAAAAATTGAGCTTCAATTATATCAGGCGAAAGTTCATTTGAAAAAATAATATGAAGGTTGACTTTTTTCCAAGCCTCATCACCAAGAGAAGCAAACTTATTCACCCGTAACTCAATAATAGGCAAAATGAGGTTTATTTTTGGTAATCGACCTTGTTCTTTATATTCCTTTACTTTCTTATATCCATCAAGAAAAATATAGTCGTTTATTCCTAAAACCTTAAACTCTTCAGGTAGTGATTCAAGGTCAGTTATATACTTTTCCCAAGCATCATCAGTATCACCTCCATAATGCTGAATTATCGATTTTGGCGTATGGACGTGTAAGTCCCATTTATTCCATTCGGATCCTCTTTTAAAATTACTCATGAGTCCAATACCGTTTTTTCCGTTTCCAAAGTCTTTTCTTCCAAGGTCAATATATCGGCTTTGATGCTTGCCAAGTCGCCCCTTAGTAGGTCTACCACTCTCCAAATCAGGCCTGCTTTCTCTTTAAAATTCTTCATTTATTGTCTTTATCTTTTTGTCAATGTTGATAATTTGTTTCTGTCGAGCGTTGGCAAAATTCAAGCTCTTTTGGATTTTTGTTTGGGCTTTGCGTGTTGTCAAAAACCAAATGTGCTTGAATGTGCGGCTGGATTTTAGCATGTTGCCTAACGGTTAATATAAAAGGCATTTCAATGCATTTTTACATAGTGTTAGCATTTGTTTTTTTATTTAGTCAAGCCAAGGATAATCAACTATAAATCCATATTTCTCTAATTGTTGAAAATCATCTTCGGTCAAATCGTTTTCAAAATTAACTATTCCTCCATTTATCAGGTCAGTCAAAGTTTGTTTGGATTCAAGCATTCCTTTACCTGTAACTTTTTTCAACAATGAGGTCAAAGTGAGCGAGTCGAATTTTACATTCTTAATTAATGATAAAATAACTCTAGAAGTATCTTTTTCTAGATAAGGGTCTCCATATTTTTCAAATGATTCAATTGAATCTTCAACAAATCGCCCTGAACCTGTATGATATAATTTACCATCATTTTTGGAAACTATTGTGGGTCCGTGTACAATTGTTATATCCTCAAATTTTTTAGATTTAATGTATTTGTCCGATTGATAAGAAACAGCAAAACAAGACTTTGATTCTATAGTATATTGTGAGACTATAGAATAACCTTTAATATTTGCATTTAAATATGCTTGCACTAATTTTTCAGCTTCTTTTTTTGTCATTACTTATAAATGCTAACAATTGTATAAAAAGCATTGCGTTTATCCACCCAATTCAAGGGAGAAAAATGCCATGGCGTTTATTTCTTATGTGTCAATAACTCCATTAATCTACAGCATATATCAATATTGCACAAAACTTCTTTGCAGACATATTACCTTTATATAGGGGGATAGACTGGTAACACGATGCGTTCTTTTATATCTCTAAAGGCTAATACTTTCTTTTATCCATTTGATAAGATAATCAAAGCTGCTTGCCTAACCGTGGATTAAACGTTTAATAAACGAATAGTCTACGATTAACTCCTTCTTCTTATTCTCCTTATTTTTTTGTAAACTCATCTAAACGTCTCAATCCTCAACGAATAAATGCGTCTCCACAACGAACACCGCAGACAGATCAGTCTTATGCTGGAAGCTGGCAAGTCATTGGCAGCCATTGCCCGTGCGCTTGGGGTTCACCGTTCTACGGTAAGTCGTGAGGTGGCGCGCAATAGTGAGGCAGATGGTCGCTATCTTGCTTTTCAAGCGAACCGTAAAGCCCATTTGCGCAGGATGGAAGCAGGTATAAAGTCTTACAGAAACAGACAGCCACAGCCTATGCCCAAGGGTGGTATCAGTACTTATAAGCGTTCCTACCATTTGAGTTTACGGTTTGTAGGCGTTGCTGAGTGGACTTGGAGGGATCGGTTGGAGGTACGAAAGCCCCGCAAACGTGTTTGGTGGTGGCATGACATGCGTAGCTACCGTAGCCGCTATGACTACAACTATAAGGTAAGGAAAGCTTGGCTCAATTTGCATCGCAAACGTGACTGGTGGGATATGTACTGTGAGAACTCTGAGCGTTACCGGTTTGGGCGGCACAATTACTTTTCTTTTCCTACAGGAACGGGCAAGTCTATCAGGCAGAAGCCCTATCGTGAGCGCCCTTATATCAGAATGCCCAAATACTGGTGGTGGCTATATAAGAAAAAACCGCAGGAGTGTGCTATTGAGGTCCAGATAGCTATACCTAAAGCGCAAGCGCAAGACGAGGGCATCTTGCTGTATAGGGAAATACAGCAGCCTGAGCCAATAGCGGTTGATACTGCTGCTGTGGAGGTAAAGTGCCGCAGTGGTCCAGGTTGGGCTGCGTGATGCTTTAGCAAACTCAGTATCTATGTGCTTCGGCTCGGTTCAGCAGCCATATGTGTGGTCATTGAGCGTAGCCGAAATGCTCAGTAACTGTACATGTGGATATTGAGCACAGCCGAAATGCTCAGCTGTAATTTTTTGAACTGCCTTTTCCCCTTCCTTGAATGAAATCCCACAACCGTTTGGTAATTATATAATTTTTAGGTTGACCATATGGGGTCATCCCTACAGAAGTGTTGCGTTTACTTCTGAATGGGCGGGGTTCTCCGTAGTAAAATTTTTGCGGCAGAGCTTCTGCTTGATTTATTGGTGTTTAATGTGTGTGAGGGATTTATGCCTAGGACAGAAACCTTCATTTGACAGCATGCAGGACACTTGGTTTAGTAGCTCATTTTTATACCGCCCTTTCAGGGCTAATGGATCTTTTTATGACAACGGGTTAAAACCCGTCGCTAATATATTTTGTCCCTTCGGGACTTATGCTCTGAAAAGTAGGGGCGGAATATGTCGTGAAACTAATTCATAGTTTACGTTAAGTTACTATAACCTGACTCCCTGAGGTGCCGCACCTACGGTGCTTGCTTTACAAGAACAGAAGTACTACAAAGGTCTCGCTCCGATGGAGCTGTTCACTTTATTAGCTCCGTAGGTGCTAAACCTTTGTAGCCATCGGTTATCTTTTTAAAGCTCCGTTAGGAGCGACATCTTGAAGTATCCAACCAAAGCTTGGGGCTATCGGAAACAGTGTTTTGAGCAAGAGAAGATAATTCTAACTCCGAAGGAATTGAACCTATCGATTTATTCAATTAACAAGACTGATTTAAAACACAAAAGCTCAAATGCCTATAGAAAACCGTTATAGCCTATATAGGGTGGAGTAACCATTTTATTCTACTAAACTGTATTCTCCCTCTTTCAATGCTGGTAATCCAATTTCTGCTCTTGCTTTATTTGTTTCTTCAATATTAGCAATAGTTGGATTTCCCAATTGCATGGTTGTATGATTGAATTCCTGTCCAGTACCATAGAATTGAGGTTCTTTGAGTATTTTATGCTTGATGTTGTCATAAAACGTTGCATATAGTTGTCCACTCATTCGTTTTTCAACAACTTCAGTTTTTAATAATGTTGTCATTTCCTCAAGATACTCTTTAGGGGTAATCTCAATAGGAGGGTGCGTTAAAATTGGAAATAGATCTAGGTCTTTTCCTAACCTCTCTTTTGAAGGATATCCGTATTTTTTGATTATATCTTTTAGTGCTAAATAATTCTCATAATCCATTTGATGTTGTAATCTCGATAATGAATCATCTTGTTGTTGTGTGAGGTCTTTTGTGACTGATGAGAGAAAAATTATATAATCCTCTGATGTTGCAGTCTTACTTAAAGAATCATTTAATGCTGTAATAGAATCATTCAAGGTGCCAAGGAATGTGATCTTGCGGTACCTTTGGTCTTTTTCAAGCATTTCATTGATTTCTGCTGTTAGGAGGTTGATCTCACTTTTGTTAAGACTATTTGCTGCTTTTTCGTTAGTTTTTTTACTGTTGCAAGCGATCATCGTAACCATGATGATAGATAAAGTAAGTTTGATGAATTTCATTTGTATAGGGTTTGTGAATGTTTTTTTATTAGTGTTTTATTGTTTTATATCTCGAATTAACTGCAATTTTTTGAATGGGTTGTGTTTTTTAATTTATATTTTGTTTTTTATTTATTTGAAAACATTGGTGGTGATTTTTTATATAAAGTGCAATCATTAGGGAATGATTGTATGCTATGTCCCATTGTTATCTGCTGTTTTAATTCTATAACCTCCTATTCCAATTGAGGAAGATTTTTCCTTTTGTTGTGTGTGGTTATAATTAATTTTGTTCTGTCTTTTTATTTGTAAAGTTTGAATATACTAAAATAGAGATCCAAAGAAAGGTAGGGAATGAGCTCCAGTTAATACCTAGATTGAATTTTCCATTAAAAAACCAGTTGATCAAAATTCCTAAGCCAATAAGAAGTATAATATTCTTATTTCCTTTAAACCGTAGATAGTTGTAAGTACTGTAAAACCCAAGTGTGATTAGCATATACAGTGGTGTCAAGTTTGAAGTCTCGTTAATTGTGTCTAATTGATTATCCAAGATTTCAGAGATTGGAATGATGATTGAAAAAATTCCTATTGCATTCAGTAATTCAATCAGTCCGTATTGTGAAAGGTGAATTTTATTGTTCGATTTTTTAATTCCGAATGTTAATTCTCCCAGACTTATAAATTTCACTTGATTAGACATTGATTGATATACAGCAGAGATAGCCACTGATAAAAAAGTTAGTAAAAGCCCATATTTTATATCCAATCTTATACTCGTAAATTTTACTGCAGTTATAGTTAAGGTGAGGATGGATACTGAAATGAAATAAAAATCTAATATTCCACTCGCGATTTTTCGTCTTGTTATTGTAGACATTATTTTAACTTGTTGTAAAGTTCCAAAAACTGATTTGCCTTCTATATGTAAACCCTAACTTTTCATAAAGTTTAATAGCTCCAATATTGAATGCTGCAACATGTAAGTAGGGTGTTTTATTTCCGTTAAATATTTGATTGGTAGTCTGTTTGATTAATTGCTTTGCATAGCCTTTTCCAGTGTGTTCTGGGTGTGTAACAACAGCGCTTACTTCAGTAAAGCAATTCATTTTCATTCTTTCTCCAGTTGCTGCAACGAGCTGCTCATTTTTGTATATGCCAAAGTACCTGCCTAAGTCAACTGTCTTACGATTGAAATAACCGGGCTGCACTAAGTTGACTAAATCGAACAATTCTATTTTTTGTTTATCTGTCTTTAGTTCAACTATTTGCTCATTTAGCTCGATGTTGATGGGTTGTTTTAATATCATCTGATTGCAAACTAGATTCTTAACCAAAGTTAGTTTGCTACTGAATTGAGGGTTTTCTCCCACAATGTAGAAGTTGTCCGTAAAGGTCAATTGTTCTTCTAAGTCACTTATAGGATGTTCCAGTTTTGTAAACCCGCCAAATGGACAGTATTCTGGTTTGTAAAATTTAAAACCATTCAATTCTAGAGAGAAATTCTTATGTGTTTCGTTTAGAGAGTTCCAAACAGGATTGTCTAATTTTTCCTCTTCCATTTGTATGTTGTTCAGATAGGAATTTGAGATATAACGTACGATGTATTTACGTCTTTCAATCTACTGCATTCTAAAAATAGAGCAAAGGCTTTTGGTTATTTATAGGTCGTGTGAGGTGTGTTTATGAAAGGGTGGGTGACTTTATAAAAAAACAAGTCCAAGAGTTGATAAGCTACTCTTGGACTTGTTAGGGGTTATTCTACTAATGTTTTAGCCTGATTCCAGATGTCTTCCCCTTTTTCTTGGATGTCTTTCCCTGTTTCCTTGAGGTTTTCCATACTGGCGTACTTATTCAAGTTTTCAGTAAAGTTTTTGAAAAATGTAATGGTCCTAAATATCTCTTCTGTATGTGGAACATTTTGTTCTCTCATCACCTTTTCCCAATCAACTTTGGATAAAACAGAGAGCATATATTTTGTGACGATTTTACTTAAGAAATACTTGTCGTAAACGCCATTTAGTACTTTTCCCGATTCTCTGTTATTTAAGTACTCAATAGATTCATCTATTCGTTCGATTTCAGTGGAGGTAAGTAAACTACTGGTCTTTAGTTTTGCTAGCGAAGCAACAGCTTTTTCCGGTTCCTCTTTTTGCAGATACAGGTAGGTTTCAATTGCCCAAATAACTTCATTGTCCAAGCCAATTTCCTGGGCATCTTTCAGGAAAAATTCAAAGTCTTCCAACGCACGTTCTTTATCAATATCCCTTTCCATCATCAGTCTGTCAAAACCCCTGAAAAGGTGGTTAAGTGAGTGGAATCCAATATGCGTTTGTTGGTTGTTAAGACCTCCCCATTGAAACATAGCGCGCGTCAGTGGCAAGTCTTTATCTTGGTTTTCATTTAGCCAGTTGATATTGCTTGTAATCTCCTCTTCTGACATGTAGTACAATCCCTTTTCAAAAAATAGGAAGCCTCTGAAATACTGTAACAATGTTTTTACTTCAGAATCAGGAAGCAATTCAGGATTTGTTTTTGAACATTCATAAAGAGAAACTTCTTTTCCTAAGTCTCTACTTAATACAACAATTGCACTTAAAACGGAGTGTTCAATATTTTGAATATAAGCTTTCTCTTCTCCGGTGTAATGTACTTTTCTTTTATTGTTAGGACTTCCATAAGTTTTACTAAAAGCCTCAATTAATGTAGGGAAAGTATCTTCATCTGTATGCATGGTGAAGTCTTCCATTTTTTTGTAGTCCTGGTATAAGGAGACATAGTCCATTAGTGATAGACTCTCAGCATCTTTGGCATTATTAAACTGCACGATTTTACTGTAAATTCTATCAATGTCAGACTTGACTGATAGAAACTCTGCTGAGGTTGTATCTTCTGAAGCAGAAGCCCTTACCACAATCTTACCAAACTTATAAGTAGTAACTTTGTAGGAGTCTAAGCTTTCACGTAATTCCTGTTTGTCTTCTTCTAATAATTCTTCATAGGTCTTTTCACCAGAACAGCCCAAGATAAGTATAAGTGAAAAAGTCGCCAGTATTATGTTTTTCATTACCGTTTAGTTTTAAAAAATGGATGACAATTAAATAAAAATGTATAGTGGCTGGTGCCTCCGTGTTATTGCAGTAAAAAAAGTGCTTACCCTAGATATAGCCTGAGTTAATTGCTTTGCAAGTTACTATATCCTAAAAATTGTACAAAATGTCATTTTTGTAAAATGGGAGGGGAGTTACTTGATGTAGAATGTTAAGTGATTAGCAATGTGGTTTTTGTAGGTGTTGGATGAGTGGCTGGTAGTTTAAACCGTTGAAAATTTTTGAACGTATATAACAAAAGTTGTCAAATTATTTTAACTAAAAACTAAAGAAATGCTACCCATTATTTTTGCTGTTTTTGGCTTTTGCTTTGTGTTAGAGAGAGCCATTCCCGGTTGGAAATTACCAAATGTTCCAACATGGACCATACGTGTGCTAGCCGTAAATTTTGTTCAATTATGTATTGTGACTTTGGCAGGAATAACATGGGAAAAGTGGTTAAACCAAGCTTCTTTATTCCATTTGTCAGCCTTTGTAAACCCTTATTTAGGAGGGTTTATTGCATACTTTATAGCAACGTTTATTTTTTATTGGTGGCACAGGTGGCGTCATGAGCTAGATTTTTTGTGGACAGACTTTCATCAGATCCATCATAGTCCTCAGCGTATTGAAGTGATTACCTCATTTTATAAACACCCACTTGAGATGACTGTCAATTCTATAATAGGGAGTTTACTGGTGTATTCTTTATTGGGATTAAGTTTGGAAGCAGGAGCCATTTACACACTTTTTACAGCATTGGGAGAGTTTTTCTACCATACCAATGTGAAGACACCCCAATGGGTCGGGTATATTTTTCAAAGACCAGAAATGCATAGGGTACACCATGAATATAATAAGCACACAAATAATTATGGAGATATAGTCTGGTGGGATATGCTTTTTGGCACTTATGAAAATCCAAAGGAGTTTCAAACCTCTTGTGGCTTTGATAATGAAAAAGAGCAAAAGCTTTTTGATATGTTGAAATTCAATGATGTTCATAAGGAATGAAGCAGTTGAGCTTGCTTAAATACCGTGAATGATGAATTGTAATGCCATAAATCTTATTGATTGGTCTTAATAACCTGTTCTTAAACACTAAGCGCTCACATAGGAGTGTTCCTACGTGAGCGCTTGGCGGTGGTTATAAAACCATACATAGCCAATGAGACATCTCAAATTAAGTCTTATTATTTAGGTTTTAGCCAAATTACGCAACCCGTAAAATTTTCTCCATCTTACGCCCTTTGGCTAATTCATCCACCAGTTTGTCCAGATACCGAACCTGCTGTGTCAATGGGGTTTCAATTTCTTCTATACGGTAGCCGCAGATGACTCCTTTAATCAGGTGAGCATTTGCATTGAGGGAGGCATGCTGAAAAAAAGTTTCAAAGGTAACTTCTTCCTCAATCAGTTCTTGTAGCTTATTTTCATTGTACCCTGTCAGCCATTCTATTACCTGATGTAACTCTGCTATTGTTCTACCTTTTTTCTCAACCTTAGTAACATAGTGTGGATAGACCGATGCAAATTTCATCTTTGCTATACGTTCATCATGATTGCTTGTAGTGTTGCCCATCGTTTAAATTGTTTTTGCTTTAACCTGTTAATACCATTCTCAATCTAGCAGATTCTTTGTTTAGTGCAAAATACTGTTGAGTGAGTGATGGCTTCACTTGCTTCATGATGTTTGTGGCACATTGTACATAATTTTAAAAATATTGCTTACTTATAAAAAATAGGAATCGTTTTGATATTATATACTGATATGAAAAGTCTATTGATCTATTTTTTGACTTTATATAGGGCTACTGAAAAGGAGGATGATTTACTTTTTATTTAGATAAATTTTTTACTGTAATAATATGGGATTTTTTGACAGGATATTGAAGAGAAAACAGAAAGTACAGGTCAGTACATACGCTGAATTTTGGGAGTGGTTTACCGAAAATGAGGCAAGCTTTTTTGAGGTGGTAAAAAGTAGGAATGATATAGAGAAAAACTTTCTTGACCATATTTTTCCTTTACTGGGACAATTGAATGAAGGCTTCTATCTTCAGACAGGTATGTGTAATGATGATACTGCTGAGCTGGTGATTACGTCTGATGGTAACTTCAAAGTAATGCCTTATGTGGAAGAGCTAGTGGCTTGTGCACCCAAGCTTCCAAACTGGAGAATTACGGCTCATAAACCTATTGGGGGGCATACCATGTCCATCAATATGGCAGATCACAACTTCAATGACAAAACCTTTAGCTTTTGTATTAATGAACATGCGGCTTATCCTGATAAGATAGATATCTCACTGGTTTATCAACATTTCAATAAGGAGGAAGCACCGCTAATTTCCAATGGTGCTTATATCTATCTTGATAGCTATCTAGGAGAACTGAATTCCTTGACCATGATAGATGCCATTAATGTGATTGGACCGGATGATACCCAAAAGGAGTTGATTGATATCAAAAAACTGTCAGATTACCTGAATTGGAGAGAAAAGGAATTTGTGGAGAAGTACGACAGCATGCGCCATGATACAGAAAATGATCAATATGTGGCTTTGGAGCTGAAAACACCGAAAGGACTGCCTATTATAGCCGTAATGAATCAGACATTGTTGCAGTGGGATGCTAAAGCTTCTCACCCTTGGATGGCCGTTTTGGATATCAGGTATGATGGTTCCTCTCAAAATGGCATGCCTGATGAAGTTACTTATCAGGCAATGGATGAGTTTGAGGATATCTTGGTGGAAGAGCTAAAGGATCTGGATGGATACCTGTGTTTGGGTAGGGAAACTGGCGACAACCAAAGGACTATTTTCTTTGCTTGTAAAGACTTCCGTAAACCTGTAAAGGTAATTGACCAGTTAAAACTTCGATATGCTAATATGGAGATGGAAGTCGATGTGTTTAAGGATAAGTATTGGGAGTTTTTGAATAGGTATATCAATGTGTTTAATTGAGTTGAATCTCAAGAGTATATAGGAAATAGAAGCCCCAAAGAAATTTCTTTGGGGCTTCTATTTTTACTCAATTATCTATTGATTTCTTGTTACTACAATGGCATTCTGTATAAGAACATGGTTTGTGGGAAAAAGTATTGAATTTATGTTGGAGTAATTTGATCCTTTACCTATAAGTAGAACTTTCTGTGCAAGTTCTTACTCTGGTGATTTTAGGTTTCGAAGAAAAAATATAAGTCCAATAATGGAAATTAAAATTCCTAAGTAGGCTAGTTGTTTCCCATAAGAAATGTGATTCATTCTCATAAATGCAGCGCAGGTACCTATTCCACCCCCTCACTCTACGGTACACTTTTTTATAACCAACTAAAAACCAGTTTTTCAGATGGTGTTTTGGGACTAATTCCCCTCCAAAACTTCTTCCAAAGTCCTTTGATCTCATTACCTACTTGGCGGGATCTCGTACAGAAATGTTCCTGCAACAGATCTTTTCCCTTTCTGAAATAGCTGTTCTCCCTGTAACCGTGGTTCTTTACTTTTATGTTTTGTACTTTTTCATGGAAAGCCACGCCAAATAAGTGACAAACAGCAAAGGCCATACACACCACAGCAAAAAGTCTTTCAAGCCGATCCAATTTGGTCAGGTGAGTGGCTTCCAGGTTGAATCCCCGCCCTTTGAGCGACTGGAAGAACACCTCGATGCTCCACCGTTTTCTATAGCTTGACAGCAAGCCTCTTTTCATCAGGTTTGAGACTACGATCAGGTAGTCCTTTCGCCCGTTTTTATCCTTGGTCATCTGCATGGAAAGAGTCAGGTCCATTCCATAGATCGTCGCTCTTCGGTCAGTACAGCGAAAGCCTTCTTTGCTCCATACCTCTCCTGTTTTCTCCACACCATCGATGCTGATTTTGTGGTGTGATGGAATCCGAACGCAGAAGACAATCCCTTGCATGGTCATAAACCGAAGCCACTTTTTGCCGATAAACTCCCGGTCTGCAATCACTTTCCCGATCCGCTCGGGAGGTACAATCTGAAGCACTTCCTTCAGCAAATCAATACGCTCCTGCTGGTGGCTGTTTCCTTTTTTGTCCAGTAGCCGAAAAGCCAGTGGGAAACCCACGCCATGACTGTAGGCTGTCACGGCCAGAATATTCACTGCCTGCTTTCTGGACTGCCAGTTGGTTCGGTCAATGCAGAGGGTGATCTTTCCGGATGGCAGGCAGGAAAACAACCATGCCATCAGGGCCTGATAATTGAACACAGCTCCTGACATAAAGCGTTTGACTTGCTTGGTCCGAGAAGCTTTTTGCGCCTTGGATGGCAAGTTTTTGGCTATCTGATGAAATTGCACATTTTCATCTTCCACCAAGGCCGTAATTAGCTTGGCTAGTACCTGTTTGCTTGGTTTGCCTTTGACGATTTGGAAACCGCAGAGGATTTCAAGTATATTTGCAGTCAACATAAAGGTAAAGGTCTGGCTTGTGGTTTTGGCGAACGGCAAAGTTAGACCTTTGCTTTTTCTTGCCCCAATCAGCCCTTAAATAACCTGCAAATATCCTGTAATCCAGCATTACACCCTTAATTCACTTTGTTATTAAAACTGTACCGTAGAGTGCCAATAACCTATGATATCAGTAATGCACAAGGGGAATTTTCTTTAAAAATACCTTCTGCTTTACAAGCAATAACCATTAATGTCACCTCCATTGGTTTTGAAGAAAAAATAATCTCATTGCAACTAAATGGGCAATCAGTGGAAATTACTTTAGAAGAAAGTATCATAGAACTTAAAGAAGTGGTAGTTGAGGTTCGAGAAGTAACGGATACACTAGACTTGGATACCGAACATATGAATTTAAGTAAAGAAAGTACTTTACGTGAAATGCTTGATAAAACTGAAGGCGTAATAATCGGTGAAGAAGGCACTATTTCATATCAAGGGAAACAAATAAATAAAGTTTTAATAAACGGAAAAGAAGTTTTTATAAACCAAAATAAAGTGGCATTGGACAATTTGAATTATGAGATAATGAAAAATGTCCAGATTATCGATAATTATAAAGATAAGTTCACTTTAGACTTCAAGCGTATTCAGGACCCTGTGATCAACATAGAGACAAAAGAAGAGTTTAAGGGAGTTATTAAAACACAGGTAGATGCGGGGGTTGGGTATAATGAAAAATTTGCTGTAAAAGGGAAAGGTTTCTTTTTTTCTGAAACGCTAAATGCTTTTGCAACCACAAATACTAATAATGTGGGAGAAAAGGCATTAGGACAAAAAGATGTGTCTTCATCAGTTTTAAAATATGCTACAGGAGCATTGAAAAACACATTACGCCCACTCTACGGTACACTTTTTTATAACCAACTAAAAACCAGTTTTTCAGATGGTGTTTTGGAACTAATTCCCCTCCAAAACTTCTTCCAAAGTCCTTTGATCTCATTACCTACTTGGCGGGGTCTCGTACAGAAATGCTCCTGCAACAGATCTTTTCCCTTTCTGAAATAGCTGTTCTCCCTGTAACCGTGGTTCTTTACTTTTATGTTTTGTACTTTTTCATGGAAAGCCACGCCAAATAAGTGACAAACAGCAAAGGCCATACACACCACAGCAAAAAGTCTTTCAAGCCGATCCAATTTGGTCAGGTGAGTGGCTTCCAGGTTGAATCCCCGCCCTTTGAGCGACTGGAAGAACACCTCGATGCTCCACCGTTTTCTATAGCTTGACAGCAAGCCGCTTTTCATCAGGTTTGAGACTACGATCAGGTAGTCCTTTCGCCCGTTTTTATCCTTGGTCATCTGCATGGAAAGGGTCAGGTCCATTCCATAGATCGTCGCTCTTCGGTCAGTACAGCGAAAGCCTTCTTTGCTCCATACCTCTCCTGTTTTCTCCACACCATCGATGCTGATTTTGTGGTGTGATGGAATCCGAACGCAGAAGACAATCCCTTGCATGGTCATAAACCGAAGCCACTTTTTGCCGATAAACTCCCGGTCTGCAATCACTTTCCCGATCCGCTCGGGAGGTACAATCTGAAGCACTTCCTTCAGCAAATCAATACGCTCCTGCTGGTGGCTGTTTCCTTTTTTGTCCAGTAGCCGAAAAGCCAGTGGGAAACCCACGCCATGACTGTAGGCTGTCACGGCCAGAATATTCACTGCCTGCTTTCTGGACTGCCAGTTGGTTCGGTCAATGCAGAGGGTGATCTTTCCGGATGGCAGGCAGGAAAACAACCATGCCATCAGGGCCTGATAATTGAACACAGCTCCTGACATAAAGCGTTTGACTTGCTTGGTCCGAGAAGCTTTTTGCGCCTTGGATGGCAAGTTTTTGGCTATCTGATGAAATTGCACATTTTCATCTTCCACCAAGGCCGTAATTAGCTTGGCTAGTACCTGTTTGCTTGGTTTGCCTTTGACGATTTGGAAACCGCAGAGGATTTCAAGTATATTTGCAGTCAACATAAAGGTAAAGGTCTGGCTTGTGGTTTTGGCGAACGGCAAAGTTAGACCTTTGCTTTTTCTTGCCCCAATCAGCCCTTAAATAACCTGCAAATATCCTGTAATCCAGTATTACACCCTTAACTCACTTTGTTATTAAAACTGTACCGTAGAGTGCCACCCCCTAATAACATTAACTTTCCATGTTTAAATAAGTAGCTTTTCATTTTAATAAATCCCCATATTAACGAAGCGAAGGTTTAGGGTGTAAGTATAAAGTTGTTATAATGTTCTGTGGTATTAGTAAATGAAAGGCTTATATCACATTCCTAATTATAGAGTTTATTAGGTGATATAGTATATGAATATCACCAATAAGGCAGCCTTCTGAAATAGAGACTGCCTTTTGGTAAGTTGTTGGTTTTATTGTTCTAATGGTTGTAGGACAAGTGTAACCTTATTGAAATCAGCCGCAGAGTTGATTACTTTCCTGTAATCTTCATAATAGGCTTTGTCTAGTTCAAGTACTTCATAGTTTTCATGAATCAGAATGGCTAGAACACTATTTTCAAGTGTATACGATGCTTCAAATTTCATCACTTCTTTTTCATCAACAACCACTTTATTATTGATATTGAGTTGATCCAATCCTTTGATAGTATAACCTTCAGGAATATGTACCCTAATTTTATGGGTATACCTTTTGGTTTGATTAAGTACGACATCAGTTACTCTGTGTTTTTCATCATATAATTCCATTTGTCGTCCTATAATTTTCCCCACAGAAAGGAGTACATCTTCTCCAGCATTTTCAACCATAGATTGAGAGGTGTACTCGGAGTGAAAAATGAGGTATTTACTATTGTCATACGAATCTTCAAGCTCTCCATTCTCAACTTCGAAGGATTGGTATTGGATATCCTCAATAGCAGAAGCTAAGACTTGCATCTTGAAATCTTGCTTTTGCTCTTCGTCTGCAGTTGCAAAAATGAACCGGAATATATAGGCTAAATAGCCTTGACTCATATGCTTCTGCTTGATCGAAACTTCATCCATTTGCTTATTGAAATGAATGTCAGCATGTACTCCCTGATTATTTTCCTCAGCAGGCAAAAATGGAATTTCACCTACATAGGCGCTGATTAGTTTGATCTGATTGTCTAAATAATAACAATTAAAGAACAGTCCGTTGTTGCCAGCAATCGATTCAGGAGCTGCGCCAAATCTCATTCCTCTATTTAAAGGACAGATAAACTTTTGGTGTCTTGGGAAGTAAAAGATGATATCGTTAAGGTCCATGGGGTGAGCAAAGCTTTCATCTATTTGACCGAGTGCCCTGCCACTGGACAACACGACTGTAAATGGAAGGTCTAATGCCCTAAAACATTTGATATATGTTCTATAAATACCCATTTCAGTACCTGTGTGATTTTTCAGGACATAGGCAGGATCACTATATTCCTCAGAACTGCCCTTCTTCAGCGTAAAGGTCTCCTTGATTTCTTTTTCAATAGCTTTTAATTGTTCATCAGCTCGTTTGTCCATGATGTCCAGTGATTTGACGAATTTTTTGGCTGCAGACTCTCCTTTACCAAGCACAATATTTTTGAAGATGTTTTCAGCAAGGTGATCCCAAGTGATCAAATTCTTATTGACCGCATTGCTATTGATTTTATAGTCTACCCGCATCAACTTTGATTTGTAGGAAGAGTATCCCTCCTTGGGTAGGGCTGGGATATTCATTGCTGAAATGTGATGTGCTCCATTACTTACATAGCTCGAAGGAAAACCATTGTAGGATTTAGTCACAAACCCAAATCCAGTAGGAGGTACCAACTCAAACTTTGCATTGACTACAGGAATATCACTTTGGTATACTTCTCTGTTGTATGCAGAAAAGTTGCGTTTTAGTGTATAGATATATTCCAGTTCCCCACCTTTTTGCAATCCTTCAAGAGCAAAAATCTTAAAATCACCATACCCGTCAGCATTATCTAGTTTCTTGAGGTTAGAACGGTTAAAGTTCTGCGTTTGAGAAAGTGAATCGATGGTTCTTACCTGAAGGTCCAGTAATCTGCCTCCTTTGTGAATGGGAATGTAAACTTTGTTGAAGCGTTCGATACCCGCATCATCATTAACCCTGATGATTTTGTGAATGGTATAAAACTCGACAGCTTTTCCAGCTATTAGTTTTATTTCTGTAATACGTTTATCTAGGATAATAACTGCAGACTCATCCTGAAAGCTTTCATGTTGGATAGTATGTAGCTTTGGATTCTCTTTCCATTTTATTTTTTTGATGTCATTTGGGACTTGTGCAAAAACTAGCAGATGGCAAAGGACAAAAAATAAGGTCAACTTAAATGTCTTCATTCTTGAGTTTTGTTAGTGTGATTTTCTGTTTTTTAACTTTAAGTATTTCATTGAAAAATTTTTGGTAATCCTTGAACTGTACAGGATTCATTACGAGGTAATCAGATAAAATCTTTTTGGTGTAAATGATTTGTTTCTCTTTTTGCAGATAAGAGGTCTGGATACCAAACAGGTTGTTTTCAAAAGTAACTGCATCCGGTAAATAGGTTACCTGATATCCTTCAGGAATTGTGAATATACATTGAAGGGTATAGTCATGTTTGTAATCCTGTTGAATGGGATGAACCCTGTCATTGATATCGTCAATCTTGAATTCTTCCACTGAGGGGTCAATGTTGAGATTGACATAAAGTTTCTCGTCAAGATCGATTACTTCGTGTGAAAATTGTGCATCAAATGCAATCACAGTGGAGGTGTCTTTAGATGCTTGTTGGATAGTGGAATAGGCAGCACTTGCTTGTCCAAGTTGTACATAATCTCGGATAAAATTGGTTTCACGGTCCATTTTAGCATGAAGTCTATCAGCTAAGAAATCTTCATGTCTGTAGCCGTTTAGTACAACAACTGCTTTTCCTATCAATTCTTTATCATTGATGTTAAGAAGTAAAAGGTCAGTACGTTTGTTCTCTTCAGCTGCTGTAATAGGTACCGTTTCAATAGTATAAGTACTGTCACTCAACCGGATCAAGGTTTGCTTATCCTGTATCAGACGAGGAATACGATCAGGACTAAGGTCTGAGTTGGTGGGGTCAAGGTAGGTGAACCCATTGTCTGACTTGATGGAACAGATCATATGGTTATCAGAAATGGTACAAGGTAGTTCTGTATATTTGTAGGGTTTGCTGTTAGTGCCTACCCAAGTGATATACGCCTCTATACCAGCATGCTTAAGCATAGTAGTAAGCAGATTAGCCATGTCTTTACAGTCTCCATATTTTTTGTTAAACACATCTCCTGCTGCATGGGGGATAAAGCCTTGCATCCCATTTTCAAAAGCAATGTATTTGATATTGGACTGAACCCATTTGTACAACACCTTCACTTTTTCTTTCTCACTTTGACAATCCTTGGTTAATTCCATGACCTTGTCTTCCATTGCCTGTGAGTCTTTAAATGCAGGGATTTGTCGGATTAGACTATTGTACCATGTAAAAAGGTCATCTGTAGAACCAGATATGTTATATTGAATGCCGTTGCTGTTATAGGAGGCTATTCGGATAACAAGGTGTGGTTCGTAATAAGCTCTGGAAGGAGCTTTCTCATTATATATAAAACGTTTTAGGTTTTTTGCTTCCCAAGTATAGGTTGTGATACCATTCTTTTCTGAAGAATTGAATTGGACTTCAGCTTGATCAGTGTTGAATAGATTGTATTGGATCTTAACATCTGAAGGGAATGTAACTGTAAATCGGGCTTCTTTTACATCGTACAGGTCAGAAAAGTAAAAGGGGGGAATCATATGAGGGTCTACCAACTGTTTAGTATAGGTTAACTCCCCAAGACTTCCTTCAGTGATAGAAGGGTAGATAAATTCTTTCGTTTTTTGTCCTCCATAAAAAATACCTGGCCTTACGATATCTTTCGTTTCAAAAATCTTGACAGGTTTTGATTTTAACTTTCCCTTGCTGTTAGGAATATGGCTGACTGCGCTATAGGAAACCAATGGTTCAAGTGTAGAGAAATGAATAGACTCCCTAGTGACTCGAGGAAGGTTTTTGTAGAATTTATTAAGATTATGATTGGTTTCTGAAATTATCAGTTTTTCATTAATTAACTCAATTTTCAAGTTGCGTTCCATTTTTAGAACTTCCATGTCTTGACTCCAAGCTAAAAAATGGATTAAGGTTAATAGTAAACAAAAAGTATATCTCATTAGTGTGTTTGTTTTTGCTATGGATAAAAAGTGGTATATTTTAATATTAAAAAGTGATAACCCCAAATTGGTTACAGTTATTTGAAATAATATCCTATTGTGAGATACGTGTAAGGTGAATAGAATGTTTTTAATTAATAGGTGTGTTGAGTTGATGCAGGAATGTGTTTTGTTTTTTTTAGATGATGTAGGTGGCTTTTTTTAATTGGTTTTTAGGTTGTTAAATAAATGAGGGGATTTCTGTAGGAGTGAATTGTTATAATTTAATGACGGTATGTCTTTTTTAGAAAAGAATTATTTGAAATTTGATGAAAAACAAAACCCCGCAAGCATTACACTTACGGGGTTCTCTAATCTATTATCTTATATCTCAAGTCTAGCTTTACGCTTTTTCAGTCTCGTCCTTTACCACACCAATCTTGATAGAATCTACAATGCTTGGATCAAGCAGGGTAGAAGTATCGCCAAAGTTGCTGGTTTCGCCAGAAGCGATCTTGCGAAGGATACGGCGCATGATCTTGCCTGAACGGGTTTTTGGCAAGCCACGGACAATCTGAACCTTATCAGGACGGGCAATTTTACCAATCTTGTCAATTACGACATCCATTATTTCATCCTTGATCTCAGGAACGGTTGTAATCTCCAGCTTGTCAGCATCACAAACTACATAGGCATAGATACCTTGACCTTTGATATCATGTGGATAACCTACTACTGCAGACTCAATTACCGCTTCGTGCATATTAATGGCATTTTCCACTTCGGCAGTACCTAGTCTGTGTCCTGATACATTGATTACATCATCTACACGACCTAGGATACGGTAATAGCCATCTTCATCACGGCGGCAACCGTCACCTGTAAAGTAGTATCCCTTAAAGGTTGAGAAGTATGTGTTCTTACATCTTTCGTGGTCACCCCAAGTGGTACGAAGCATGGATGGCCAAGGGAATTTGATGCAAAGGTTTCCTTCAACTCCATTACCATGCAATTCATTGCCGTCATTGTCAAGCAGTACTGGCTGAATGCCCGGAAGTGGTAATGTTGCGTATGTTGGCTTGGTCGGTAGCACCCCTGCTATTGGAGAGATCATAATACCTCCTGTTTCAGTCTGCCACCATGTATCCACGATCGGGCAATGACCTTTTCCGATATGGTGATGGTACCATTCCCAAGCTTCACGGTTGATCGGTTCACCTACGGTACCCAATACTTTAAGGCTATCCAGTTTGTAAAGCTCTACATATTCTTGTCCTTGTGCCATCAGTGCACGGATGGCGGTAGGGGCAGTGTAGAAAATATTGACACGCAGTCTGTCTACAACTCTCCAGAAACGACCTGCATCAGGGTAAGTCGGCACTCCTTCGAACATTACAGAAGTAGCACCTTCTAGCAATGGCCCATAAACGATATAGGAGTGACCAGTAATCCATCCAATATCGGCAGTACACCAGTATACGTCATCTTCCTTGTACTGGAATACATTTCGGAATGTATAAGCCGTGTATACCATATAGCCACCTGTAGTGTGGACTACCCCTTTTGGCTTACCCGTAGACCCTGAGGTGTAAAGAATAAATAGCGGGTCTTCTGAATCCATAATTTCAGGAGCACACTCATTATCTACTCTCTCGAGTTCATCATGCCACCATAGGTCACGGTCTTCTACCATATTTACTTCATCTCCTGTTCTTTGCAAGACGATAGCTTTTCTGATAGAAGGCGTATTTTCCATTGCTTCATCCGCTACTTCTTTCAATGCAATTTTCTTGCTTCCTCTTGGACCGAAGTCAGCTGTAAGCAAGATTCTAGCATCAGCATCATTGATTCTGTCGGCTAGGGCATTAGCAGAGAAACCGCCAAATACAACAGAGTGAATTGCACCGATACGAGCACATGCCAGTACAGCAATGGCTAGTTCTGGTACCATTGGCATATACAAACATACACGTTCGCCTTTTTGTACCCCGTTACGCTTAAGTACATTGGCAAAGCGGCAAACTTCTTCATGCAGTTCCCTGTAAGTAAAAGTTCTGTCCGGCTCCTTAGGGTCATTAGGAACCCAGTGGATGGCAATCTTATCACTGCGGTTTAATAGGTGGCGGTCAAGGCAGTTTTCAGTAATGTTTAGCTTGCCATTCTTGAACCACTCCACGTTATAATCATGGAAATCGTGTTCCAGTACTTTATCCCATTTTTTTCTCCAGACAAAACGTTCTGCTTGTTCTGCCCAGAATTTTTCAGGTTCGGTTACGCTTTTTCGATAGTCAACAGCGTAGTCTTCAAGGTTGTTAATTCGGCTCATTATTGTGTGTTTAAAAATTCAGTAATTATAAGAAATCAGCTAGTGGTAACCTTTTGGTAGTAACCGGCACTCAGTCAGTATTGTAAAGCTGCTTTTGCCGGTGACCACCATCGGTCATCCATTATAAATTCTTTCCACTTCCTTGATCAGGAAGCGGGTAGAAAAAGGCTTGCTGATATAGGCTTTTGCACCCATTTCCAGCCCTTTCTGTATATCTGTTTCATTCGGGTTGCTACTCAAGAAGATAACATTCGTTTCTGCTAAAGCAGTTGACTTTTGGATATGATCGCAGATCATTTGTCCATCGATGCCCTGCATGGTCAGGTCCAGAATGACTATTTCCGGTCGCTCGTGGTCTAAAGCTTCTAAGGCTTCAGCCAAATCCCTTGCGATGAATACCTCATGTCCAGCCTTTCTCATCGAAAAGTCCAATGACATTAAGATATTGGGTTCATCGTCCATAATCAAAATTTTCATAATCATTCATGGGTAATAGTAGATTCAAAATACTGCAAAGCCCTTCTTGTAAGACTGTTTTGTATTGGTGAATCTTTATGGTAGTATATTTATTAGTACACACAATTGGTAGAAACACGAATCTTCGTATCTGTATTTAATGCATTTGGGCTGCTCCAGCTCCTCTTGGATAGCGGATGTCTTCCACCATATCCTGTACCTCGGATGGAGGAGCAGGGGTCATATGGCAAACCAGAATGGATGCCACTACATTGACCATCATGGCTACTGTTCCGAATCCTTCTGGCGAAATACCTAGCCACCAATCAGCAGCAGTAGTTTCTCCAAACAGGTTGAATTTAAATTTCAGCATATAGAAAAGCATGGTCAGTAGTCCAGCTACCATTCCTGCTATAGCCCCTTCACGGTTCATTCTTTTATAAAAAATACCCATAATGATCGCAGGAAAGAAAGATGCCGCAGCCAGTCCGAAAGCGAGAGCCACTACAGCTGCCACAAAGCCTGGAGGATTGATGCCGAAGTAACCAGCTACTGCCACTGCAAAAGCAGCAGAAATGCGGGCAGCAAACAGTTCTCCCTTTTCTGAGATATTAGGCATCAGTTGTTTCTTGAGCAGGTCATGTGAAACGGATGCTGAGATCACCAAAAGCAAACCTGCTGCGGTAGATAAAGCAGCAGCCAAACCACCGGCTGCAACCAAGGCAATTACCCAGTTGGGTAAGTTGGCTATCTCGGGGTTGGCAAGCACCATAATATCACGGTCTATGCTAAGCTCATTGAGGGAAGCTTCAGCCACATATTGGATCTTGCCATCCTGGTTTTTGTCCTCGAAGCCAATCAGTCCTGTTGTTTCCCATTTGGAAAACCACTCCGGCATGCTATCATAAGGCTTGTTGCTGACCGTTTCAATCAGGTTGGTACGGGCAAAAGCTGAAATTGCAGGTGCCGTTGTATAAAGGATGGCGATAAAGAGCAACGCATAACCTGCCGAAAGTCTGGCATCTTTTACTTTGGGTACGGTAAAGAATCGGACGATTACGTGTGGCAGTCCTGCTGTTCCGACCATCAATGCGGCAGTGATCGCAAATACATCAATCATGGACTTGGTGCCTGAAGTATACTCAGCAAAGCCTAGTTCGGTAGAGAGTCCATCCAGTTTGTCAAGCAGGTAAGTTTCAGAGCCTGTTATTGTACTACCAAAGCCCAACTGTGGAATTGCATTTCCTGTCAGTTGAATCGAGATAAAAATAGCAGGAACCATAAAGGCAAAGATCAGGATACAGTACTGTGCTACCTGTGTATAGGTAATGCCTTTCATACCTCCCAATACGGCATAGAAAAATACCAGTCCCATACCGATCATCACACCGGTATTAATGTTCACTTCAAGGAAGCGTGAGAATACCACACCCACCCCTCGCATTTGACCTGCTACATAGGTAAAAGATACTACCAATGCGCAGATGACAGCGACTGTCCGTGCAGCTTGAGAATAATAGCGATCCCCAATGAAATCCGGAACAGTAAACTTGCCGAATTTCCTTAGGTAAGGTGCCAGTAGCAGGGCAAGCAGTACGTAGCCACCTGTCCAGCCCATCAGGTAAACGGCGCCATCATATCCCATAAAGGAGATCAGTCCCGCCATGGATATAAAGGATGCGGCAGACATCCAGTCGGCAGCTGTAGCCATGCCGTTGGCAAGTGGAGAGACACCGCCACCTGCTACATAAAATTCTTTGGTGGAACCTGCTCTAGCCCAGAGAGCAATGCCCATATAAATCATAAAAGTGATTCCTACTATCAGGTAAGTCCAAGATTGTACGTCCATTTCAGTGTTGTATTGTTTGGGTTTGTGATGGACTGGAGATATAAGGTATTAGCAGTTGTAAGATGTCAGGCATTCAACATTGCTGTCGCTAAGGCCAGTAACATATCTTTCTCTTCAGTCTTAAATCTCAAGTCTTATGTTTAGTTTTACTTTTCATCTACATCATGTTCCTTATCCAGCCTGTTCATCCTCCAGACATAGGCAAAAATGAGGACCACGAATACATAGATTGACCCTTGCTGTGCAAACCAGAAACCTAGCTTGAAACCGCCTAGCTTAATGCTGTTCAAAGGCTCAACCAGTAAAATCCCAAAGCCATAAGACACTGTAAACCATATCAGCAATAGGAAGGCTAATATCTTCAGGTTGGTGCTCCAATATTTTTTCAAAGAACTTTTCTCCTCCTTTTGGTCGGAGTTTTTCACTTTTTGGGTGCTAGTATCCATATGTTTGTATTGGGTTTTTAGAAGAAAGTATCGATTTAAGTTAGTTTAATAGGTGATATAATGTTTTGAAGTTGTTATATCATTAATCGTTTATTCGAGTTAATCATTTAAATATTTAAAATTTAATTTGGTATAGATCTCTGTTAAATAGGTGTAGATTTCTTCTGATTTGGTGGAGATATAGGAATCTTTGGGAAAAGGACGTCTTAACGGAAAATGGGGAGGACTTTAAAAGAGAAAAGGTTCCACTTATTTGCGGAACCTTTCCCAACGGATCATCATGTATTTATCCCCGACTTCAGTGACGATCATGCCGGCACCTTTCAGGTTTGCAGGGTCTTTGTAGAAGGCGAGTAGCTCTTTATAGCTGAAAAGCTGATAGGTAGGACGGTATTCGGTATTTTCAGCCCTTTTGATATTGTATTGCTTGACCCAGTTCATGACAGAGACATGGCTCACACCTAATATTCTTTCAATCTCCCTATAACTAACCCCCTCAATATAGAGTTGAAGCGCCTTGGTTACATAGTAGTGGTCGATCTGCTTTCCCAGTTTTTCAACCGTAAAATGATAGCCGCATTCTTTACACTTGTAGCGTTGTCTATCCTTGACAATACCACTTTTGACAGCGTGTTCTGAAAAGCATTTAGGACATGTTTTCTGTTGTTTTGCCATTTAAGTGAGTAGTTGTTTTTGTAATGTGTGTTGTTTAATGAGTATCTCGTCAAAAAATGATGGTATGACGCTGAAAGCCAACTAGTGTATATCTAATTAGCAAAGAGATAGTAATTTAGCAGTTTTTGGTGTTGAAAATACCTTTATTTTGGAAAATACCTGAAAACAGTGAGACAGAATGTATTTGTAATTGAGAAGCACAAGATTGTATATTAAGGTGTTAGACATAAGGTGCTATACCTGAGATTTTAGATCAGCGTGATAAACCCAATCTTATTATCCAGTCTCGAATCTTCTATTTTATGTCTTGCTACTAATATCACAACTAACCAACACATATATGAACACTGACATGAGTATTGACTTGGAGTACAACAAAAATGAGGATGCTTTCAAGCAACTTTGCGCGAAACTCAAAACCCAATTGGAGAAAGTAAAGCTTGGAGGAGGGGAAAAGAAAATTGAGGCTACCCACAAGAAAGGTAAGATGACAGCCCGAGAGCGTATCGATTACCTGATTGATGATGGCTCGGACTTTTTGGAAGTAGGTGCCTTTGCCGGTGAAGGCATGTATAAGGAGTATGGTGGATGTCCATCAGGAGGTGTAGTCGTCGGAATTGGTTTTGTAAGCGGAAGGCAATGCGTAATTGTAGCCAATGATGCTACTGTAAAAGCAGGAGCTTGGTTCCCGATTACAGCCAAGAAGAACTTGAGAGCACAGGAAATTGCGATCGAAAACAAGCTGCCGATTATCTACTTGGTGGATAGTGCAGGTGTTTTCTTGCCGATGCAGGATGAGATATTCCCTGATAAGGAGCACTTTGGGAGAATATTCCGTAACAATGCAGTGATGTCTTCGGAAGGAATTATTCAGGTTTCTGCTATTATGGGAAGCTGTGTGGCTGGTGGCGCTTATTTACCGATTATGTCCGATGAAGCCATGATTGTGGAAGGTACAGGTTCTGTGTTTTTGGCAGGTTCTTACCTTGTCAAATCCGCCATTGGAGAAACTGTGGACAATGAGACATTGGGAGGTGCTACTACCCATTGTGAGATATCAGGAGTGACAGATTATAAGTTCAAGGATGATAAGGAGTGTTTGGACCATATCCGGAATATCTTTGATAAGATTGGGCATAACGAAAAGGCGGGCTTTGATCGTGCAACTCCTCAGGCTCCTGCTTTAAATCCTGAAGAAATTTACGGTCTGCTTCCTGAAGACAGAGTGAAACCGTATGATATGCTGGAGTTGATCAAGCGAATGGTGGATAATTCTGAAATAGAGTTGTACAAGGGAAATTACGGGCAGACAATTATTTGTGGTTATGCCCGTATTGATGGTTGGGCAGTGGGAATTGTAGCCAATCAGCGTACTGTGACGAAGTCAAAGAGAGGCGAAATGCAAATGGGTGGGGTGATTTACTCTGACTCTGCGGATAAGGCTGCCCGTTTTATTATGAACTGTAACCAGAAGAAAATTCCATTGGTATTTCTACAAGATGTATCCGGTTTCATGGTCGGCAGTAGAGCAGAGCATGGAGGTATTATCAAGGACGGCGCTAAGATGGTAAATGCCATGGCCAATTCGGTAGTGCCAAAGTTTACCGTGATTGTTGGGAATTCTTATGGTGCTGGAAACTATGCCATGTGTGGAAAAGCTTATGACCCAAGGTTGATATATGCTTGGCCTACTGCACGGATGGCGGTAATGAGTGGTAATTCAGCTGCAAAAACATTACTTCAGATCAAGGTAGCCTCTATGAAAGCCAAAGGAGAAGAGTTGACACCTGAACAAGAGCAGGAGCAACTGACTAGGATCAAGTCTCGTTATGATGAGCAGCTGTCCCCTTACTATGCTTCGGCTAGACTTTGGGTGGATGGTATCATTGATCCGCTAGAAACTAGAAAAATGATCTCAATGGGTATAGAAGCCGCCAACCATGCTCCAATACAGAAACGGTATAATGTAGGTGTGATTCAGGTTTAAGTTGTTGATGCTAAATTATTATTTCTGATAGATAAAAAAGGTCTCTGTAGAAGAGACCTTTTCATTTTTATAAAACCTACAATCCTGCTTTTATTTCTTTATAGATTTTTTGGGTAGCAGGAGTCGGTACATCTACTTCAGTACCGTATTTTATTATTGCACCGGCAAATAGCTCCAGTTCGTTAGCCCCTTTATTGGTATTGACATCTAACTGTAAGGATGTAGGCGTCTGTGGAGGAAAAGTAGCAGCCTTTTCAAACGTATTGACTACAATGTCAGCATTAAGTTCAATGTTTTTCCTGTCCGCAATTTGTTTGATTTCTTCCATGATGGCTGCAGCTTCCTTGTGTTGTTGAGGATCGTTGCAAACCTGTCCGATGGAGGAGTTGTATTTAGCGGTGACCATACCGAAGCTGGCTATAAAGATAAACTTGGTCCAGATTTCAGAGAGTGAATTGTCTTTGAAACTGAAATGGATACCACTGTCACTGATTATTGCTTTAACCCAATCAATATCTCTGGAGTAGTGCTGAGGGTCACGACCGAAGATCAGTTTTCCTGCTTTGCCCTTATGCTCTACAATTCCCTTTTCTTTTATATGGGAAGCGACATAAACACAAGAAGGTAAAATGGTATTGAGAGGTAGTACTTTTCTGATTCGGTCGTAGATATCTGCGCCATTCATCATTGGTAAGATAATGGTGTCATCAGTGATTACCGTAGCTAGTTGCTGACACACATTTTCCAGATCATATTCCTTTACGCAAACCAGTACCAAATCAGGTGTCTTGATTTCAGAGATGTTTTCGAGTACAGCATTTGGTTTTGTCACCTTTTCAGGGTGTTCAGGAGATAACAGGGTTAAGCCATGCTCACTAACTTTCTTAAACGTTTCACCTCTTGCGATAAAAGAAACTTGATGTTTGTTGCTGTTGGCTTGATTAATCTTGAAACCAAAATAACCGCCTACACCGCCAAGTCCTATTACTACGATATGTTTCATGTTTATTTGTCTTGTTTTAGTTTCTACAAATATCAAGTACGCAGTTTTAAGAAGGACTTGTCAAATGACAAGAAATCAGAATTGAGTCAATTCTCTCCTGATCCGGCTCAAGGAGGTGTCCGTGATTCCTAGATAAGAGGCGATAATCTTAAGTGGAACGTGCTGAAAGATCTGTGGCTTTTGCTTCAAAAGGTTTAAGTACCTTGTTTCTGCTTTCTGGCTGCTTATCTCAATCAGCCGATCATTCAGGTTGTAATAATTGATCACGAAAAGTAGCCTGCTGAATTCCCTGAACTCAGGGATATTATGGAAGTTGGCTTGTACATTCTCAAGTCCAGTAGCCCAGAAGGTACAATCAGTAATGGTTCGGTAAACTTCCTTTGTTGGCTGTTTTTTGAAGAATGACAGAAAGTCGTTTACAAAGCAGGGTGCCATGTAAATATTGGTGGTTACTTCCTCATTGTCTTCATTCAGGATATAGGAGCGCACAAACCCTTTTTCCAGAAAAAAGGTTTGTGTGCTTATGGTGTTCTCACCCAGCAAGACCGCATTCTTTTCTAATTCAAATGGCTCAAATGTTTTTGTGATTTGTGCGACCACTTCTTTTTCTATTGGAAACAGAGAGTGGAAATAATCATTCAACGCTGATTTATCCATTTTTTGCAGTTAGTCATTAGATCATATCACAAATAGTTTCGTATGTGAAAAGGACTGGGGAAATTCACAATACAAAATTATTTGTGACCAACATGGTTATGCTGTTACTTTTTCTGAACTGAAATGTTGGAAAGTATGTGAAATCACATGCTCATCCTTCAAGATTTTATTATGTCCCAATCCTGTCGTTGTTACGAGTTTAGCTTCAGGATAAACCTGTAACATAGCATTCGGGTTCTTGATGGACACCTGTTCATCATCATGATCATGGATCAGTAACAGTTCTGTATCTTTTAGTTTTTTTACCAGTCTGATGGCTTCAAGGTCATAAAAATCTTCTCCCAGATTGGTTCTGGCAAATTTAAGTAAATGTTCCTGACTTTTCTCTGAAGCATTCAGTCCTGCCCTGAATTCGGAAAGAATATAGGACGCGATGGTAGGGCTGCTGATCATCACCATTTTGTCAACTTTTACTCCTTTTGTAACTGCATGTAACGTAGCGACACCACCCAAAGAATGACCAATGATCATGCGGAAGCCATTATATTTTTTATTCATTTCCTGTACGAGATCAGAAAACTCCAGCAGATGACTGCTTTTGCCTTCAGAATAGCCGTGTGCAGGTGCGTCGAAAGAGACACATTTGTATCCTTGCTTGTTATAGTACTCAGTAAAGCGTCTGAACTGGCCCGCACGTCCCATCCATCCATGTACAAAAAGGATAGGCTCTCCTTCACCCCATTCATAAAGTTTGATTTTTCTTCCTTTGTACATCATTGAGCTGCTTTTGGCAGATTGAAGGAAGTTATTTTCCCTTTCGTAGATCGGGAACTTGAAGGCAGTGAAAAACAGTTTGGTAAACCATCTTTTTGCCAGAAATGGTGCTACTAATTCCAGTTTTGGAAATAGCCATCTGATTACTCTAAATGCAGCAGGAACTTTTTTCTTTTGTGTCATTGTCGTAAGGATTATTTTTGATTCAATCTTGATACCGATCGGTATCGATATGGTGAAAAAATTTTAGACCATCATTTCTGTCTTGATCATTTGGTCAATCTGGTCCATCATATTTTCTGTATAGGTACTGTCCTCATTGAGGAATGCCAGAAACACACTTCCCTGAATCATGGAAAAGATTTTCTGGGCATAGATGCGAGCGTCAATTGCTGGGTTTATTTCACCATTCGCAATACCATCTGAGATAAACTGCTCAAGGCTGTTCTCAATATTGTTGGTGACTTTTTTGGCCTTTTGGAAAAGCTCAGGGTTGGTGTAATGTGCATCCACGCTGATATTCAACAATGGACACCCACCCAATTCGAGTGCCTTATGGAAATACTTTCGGTAGTAATCTGTAAGGGTAAACAGCTTCTCAGGGATGGACGATTGCGCCTCCATAGCCGCTGAAAGTGGTGCGATAACCCTTCTGATATTCTGTTTGAAAGCTTGCACAGCCAAGTCTTCCTTGCTCTTGAAGTTCCGGTAGATAGCCCCTTTGGTTAGTCCAGTCGCCTTTTCCAGATCGGAAAGGCTCGTGGCTACATAACCTTTCTTGTTGAACAGTGGAGCCACTATTCGAAGGATATACTCACCGGTTGTCTCTTGCTGTGTCTTCATCTTTAATGTTTTGATAGACTAAATGTAATGATGATACCGATCGGTATCAAGTATTTTAACATTAAAATTGTTAATGAAGGGGCTTATTTGGATATACCAAATTTTTGGGTTTCAAAAAGGTATCTGTTCATGTTCTTACTTCTATCAGTTATAGAAGTAAATCAGTATGAATTTGTTTTACCCTTCACAATGATAAGATATTGTATTAATTTTTCAAGAAATGGAAATTAGAAGCCAAGTTGATGATGAGTAGTACTGGTATAACAATTCCATCGTAAAACCCTTATTTTTGTAAGCAAACAAACTAACTGATGAAAATACTGCTGGTAGAAGATAACCTGACCCTTGCGGAGGATTTGCTGGTTTTTGTAAAAGAAAATGGCTTTATGGCTGAGCACGTCGAATCATTGACGGATGCCAAGGAGCGTACAGCACTTTATACTTATGATCTGGTGATTGTAGATATTGGCTTGCCTGATGGAAGTGGTTTGGACTTGGTTACAATACTGAAGCAGAAAGACCCAAATACAGGTATCCTGATTGTATCAGCGAAGGATTCAATAGAGGACAAGGTAAATGGTCTGGAGATTGGCGCTGATGATTATATCACTAAACCATTCCATACAGCCGAGCTGAATGCTCGTATTCGTTCCATATTGAGACGTAAGAAATTTGAAGGCAGCAATATTATAGCGATCAATGAACTAAGAATAGATGTGATGGCTTCTCAGGTTTGGGTAGGAGACAAGACTCTTGACCTCACTAAGAAGGAATATGACCTGTTGTTGTATTTTGTCTATAACCGCGACCGTATGCTGACCAAGGAAAGCATTGCCGAACACCTTTGGGGAGATCATATCGATCAGGCAGATAACTTTGATTTTATCTACAACCATATCAAGAACCTGCGCAAGAAAATCGTTAAGGCAGGAGGGCAGGACTATATCCGCTCTGTATATGGGGTAGGCTATAAGTTCTCCTCCAAATCCTAAATCGCAAGTCTAACAACTCAAGTCTCTATATCATGAAAGAACGCTCATTTTCCCTTCTGACCAAGACCACTTCCATTTATCTGGTCTTTACGTTTTTGGCATTTTATTGTAGTGCGCTTTTTCTGACGCATGAGGCAGATGAGTACATCAATTATGAGATGGAAAGACGCTTTGGATGGACAGAGCAAAAGGTATTGGAAGGGTTACGTACAGACAAGGATTATATAAAGCGGGATTTCAATACCATTTGGATTTCGAAGGCAGGGAAAGAGGAGTCTCTAGAAGGGTACCCAACTTATGAAACACGGGAGGAATACCATACTGATGTGGGACGTATGGTTTTACATAGAGTCAAGACAGTGGTGTTGGAGGTAGATGGTCAGCACTATTTCTTGGTAATGAGTAAGGAAGTGGAGCATTTTCTTCGCTTCAAGGAAGATATCTTCGATTCGATGCTTCCTGCCTTTATGATTTTGGCTGCTATTGTTGTGCTATTCAATTATATCCTATCGGGGTACTTTTTCTATCCATTCCGACTGATTTTGGACTCGATGAAAAGCTATCAGCTGGGAAAGAAATATCCGAATAAGAAAATCCAGACCTCGACCAAAGAATTTCAGAAAATGCAGCAATTGTATTTTCAAATGGTAGACCGTATCGAGAAGGACTTCCATAACCTACAGGAGTACACTGAAAATATGGCACATGAGATTCAGACCCCTCTGGCAATCATCCGTAACAAAACAGAGTACCTGATGATGGAGGAAGAGGTAATGTCTAAACATCCTGCATCTGTAAAAGCAATTTATGATGAAGCCAATCACCTTTCTAAATTAGGTAGTACCCTGAACCTGTTGACCAAGATTGAGAACAGGGAGTTTTCCAACACAGTAAAGTTGCAGACAGCTCCAGTTATTTTAAAGCACATTGAGGCTGTAAGGGAATTGGCAGGGCTGAAGTCTATGGAGATAGAGGCAGACCTTTTTGAACAGCACTATTTGGAAATAGATCCTTACCTATTTGAGATTATCCTGAAGAATTTTTTCCGAAATGCGATCCGTTATGGTACATCAGAAGGACCTATTCGAGTAGCAACAACAGCAAATGAAATGGTTATCAGTAATTATGGTGAGCCATTGGATGTTGAACCAGAAAAGGTTTTTGAACGCTTTTTTAGAAAGGGGACAAGTCAGCAGTCAGTAGGATTGGGATTGGCTTTGGTGAAAAAAATCTGTACTGTTAATGGGCTGAAAGTAGCGTATGAATATACTGATCATCAGCACCATTTTACAATTGTTAAGTAATTAAAAATGCATTTTATTCGAGTAGACCAAATTGCTACAGATTTCCGATAGATTTGGACTTTAAATTTGTCTCTGTGACAGTAGCCTGAAAAAATCCTTATACAAGATTAACCTTAAAAAGGCTATCTGAATAACCGTGTGTCAATTAATTCAACCATAACAGAACCGTTGAAACAGAGATAATCGAAGATGAAAAGAAATCTATTTTTTGTGTTGGTCACCACTTTTATGCTACTGCATACAGCCGTTTCAATGGCTGTACCAAACGACCCCCCATTGAAAGGAACCATCAAAGGTGTTGTACAAGAAAATGGCAGTAATGTCCCTGTAGAGTATGCTACTATAGCGCTTTTCAGTACTACTGACAAGTCTTTGGCAGGCGGTACAGTCACTGACCCTGATGGTAAATTTACAATCAAGAATGTAAAGGAAGGAACCTATTATCTGGAAATTACCTTTATCGGCTATGAAAAAAAGACTGTCAACAACATTGAGGTTGGAAGTAGTAAAGGTGTTGATCTTGGTGTAGTTAAACTAGGACAGGATGCGGAAGTATTGGAGGGGGTAGAAGTAACTGCTTCAAGACCTGCAATGCGTTATGAAATCGATAAGAAAGTACTGGATGTAAGTAAGCAGCTGACAGCAGCATCCGGTACAGCAGTAGACATTCTTCAGAATGTACCTTCTATTCAGGTAGACGTAGACGGTACTGTAAAGCTAAGAGGAAGTTCAGGTTTTACTGTATTGATTGATGGCAGACCGACTGTGTTGGAGCCAAGTGATGTACTTCAGCAAATGCCTTCAAGTGCCATTGAAAATATTGAAATCATCACAAACCCATCAGTTAAGTATGATCCGGATGGTACAGGTGGTATTATCAATATCATCACCAAAAAGAATAAGCTGGAAGGTGTGTCAGGTATCTTCAACTTGAATGGTGGTATGTTTGGTAGATACGGTGGCGACTTCCTGTTGAATTTCCGAAAAAGCAAATTCAACTACTTTGTGGGAGGTGACTACAACAACCGTAACAACCCAAGTGAAAACTATAATGAGCGTATTACTACCAATACGGATGGTGTAACCAAGCTGATCTCCGAAGGGGACGGTGAGTTCGGTAGAACAAATGGTGGTTTACGTGCAGGTATTGAGTATAACCTCAGTGACAATGACTTCCTGTCATTGGATGCTCGTGTTGGTGTTTGGAAGATGCGTCGTTCATCTGACCTTACTTATGTATCTGAAGGGCCATCTGAAACTCTGAACTACTATAGTAGTGATGAAACCAAGTGGGATGGAAATTACTACGCTGCCAACTTGGGATATACACATAAGTTTGCCAAGAAAGGACACGAGATCGTTTCTCAACTGAACATCAGTGGACGCGACATGAATGAGACAGGTGGCAATGTGCAGACTTTTGTAGATACAGATTCTTCTTACAGACAAAGAAGCCTAGAGGGAGGTCCTTCTACAAGGTTCAGATTCAAGTTGGATTATACATTGCCAATTAATAAAGACAGCAAGTTTGAAGCAGGGTGGCAGAGTCGTTACAGTGATAATGATGAGGTGAATGAGGTTTACTTTAACGAGGAGTTTCAGGACAACCTTAGCTACACAACCAACTATGTGAGAAACATTCAGTCACTGTATTCACTTTATGCTTCCAAGTTCGGCAAGCTAGGTGTACAGGCTGGCTTGAGAGCAGAGTATACAGGTAGAGAAATCAGCTTGGTAGGTACTGATACTGCTTCTAAGGTAGATAGATGGGACTTTTTCCCAACACTACATTTCTCTTACCAGATGTCTCAGGAAACACAAGCGATGGTAAGTTACTCACGTCGTATTGATAGACCTAGAGGATGGTATTTGGAGCCATTCCTGACTTATACAGACGTGAACAACGTAAGACGTGGTAATCCGGGAATCCTTCCTGAGTTTATTGATGCTTATGAGTTGGGTATTTTGAAGAATATTGGAGATCATTCTATCTCATTGGAAGGTTACTACAGAATTACCCACAATAAAGTTGAAAGTATCTCAACGCCATTCGAAGAGGCAGAAAGCGGTCAGAACGTATTCCTTCATACATTTGAGAATATCGGAAAAGACTACTCTTTGGGAGGTGAACTGATGATCGGTTTGCAGGCAACTGAATGGTGGAGAGCTGACCTGATGGGTAATGTTTATAACTACCGTGTAGAAGGTAGTTACAGTTACAGCGAAGATGGGGAAAGCAAGGAGACTATCTTTGATCGAGAAAGCTTGAACTGGAGTGTTCGTTTGAATAACCAACTGAAGTTTGGTAAAACAACTTCCGTACAGCTGAATGCTAGCTACAATGGTCCTTCTGTAACGGCACAGGGACGCAATGAAGGCTTCTTTATGACATCGGCTGCGCTTAGACAGGATTTCATGAACAAGAAGTTTACAGCAACCTTGCAGGTAGAGGATGTCTTTGCAACCGGAAGACGTAAGAGAAGTTCGGAAGGCCCTAACTTCACAACATATTCTGAAGACTTCCGCAATGCTCCAAACGTGTCCGTTACACTTAGCTACCGTCTGAATAACTTCAAGCAGAAGAGAGGCGACCGAGGAGGTGACGCAGGAGGAGGAGATGACTTTTAATTGAAATGAATATATTAGTAATAGATACAAACAGAAAACCTCCGGTATGGTTACCGGAGGCTTTTTTATTTTTAACCTACATATAACAAAACCATGAATACTGTTTCAGTTATTCAATAGAAATGAAAAAATGGTGATGTGTGGAACAACCTTACTATGAATCATTAAGGAAAAAGCTTAACTTATAAAAGACCAATCACCCGTACATGGCCCTTATGGATTAATGTACTTGCATATCTTTAACCAAAACCACACACTGTACTATGAACTTTACACCCAAATTTGAGGAGCCGGCAGATACCCGCTTCGAGTACCCGCCAATTACAGATTATATGACAAAAGAAGTCATCACCTTCCATCCACATCAAAGTATCAAGGAAGCGATGGAAAGCATGCTTGACAATCAGATATCTGGTGCGCCAGTCGTAGATGATTCTGCTAATATTGTCGGGATGCTTTCAGAGACTGACTGTTTGCATATCCTGCTGGAAAATGCTTACAATAATCTGCCACAGAGAGGACAGCTAGTTGAAGACTATATGAGTCAAAGTGTTACAACCATTAGTGCTGATAAGAATGTGGTAGATGTGGCTTATATGTTCTTAAACTCTAAGTTCCGTCGTTATCCGGTGGTAGACAAAGGGCGACTTATTGGACAAGTCAGCAGGAAGGATATCATGAAAGCCGCACTGAATTTCAAGTCAGAACGCTGGCGCTAACAGGCGCATAAGGTTTTCAGTTCAAAAAGTTAAGGCTCCCGAAAAGGAGCCCTAATTGTTTTATCTTAATCATATGTCGAATATCGTCTTGGATTAACCGTTTTTCCCAGCAAGCAAGTATAGTACTGCCATTCTTATCGCAACACCATTCTCTACCTGATCCAGGATAATGGCATTATCAGCATCCGCTACATCTGAGGTTAATTCTACCCCCCTGTTGATGGGACCTGGGTGCATGATAGTGATCTCCTTGTCGATACTGTCTAGCAATTCCTTGTTTACACCATAGTACATCGAATACTCTCTAAGAGAAGGGAAGTTCTTAGTCTGCTGACGTTCCATCTGAATACGTAGTACGTTGGCAACATCACACCATTGGAGTGCTTTTCTGATATCCAACTCTACCTTGACGCCCAAGTCTCTGATATAACGAGGAATCAACGTATTCGGTCCACACACCATTACCTCAGCTCCCAACTTCTGTAGTGCAAAGATGTTGGAAAGAGCCACACGTGAGTGCAGAATGTCACCAACGATCACGACTTTCTTTCCAGCAACATCTCCTAGCCTTTCACGGATAGAGTATGAGTCCAATAATGCTTGTGTAGGGTGCTCGTGCGTTCCGTCACCAGCATTGACAATATTGGCATTGATATGCTTGGAAAGGAAATGTGGAGCACCAGGGCTGGAATGTCTCATTACAATCATATCCACTTTCATGGATAGGATATTGTTGACCGTATCCAATAGTGTTTCCCCTTTCTTAACGGAGCTTGAGGCAGAAGAGAAGTTGATTACATCCGCAGAAAGACGCTTTTCAGCCAGCTCAAAAGAGAGTCTAGTTCTGGTGGAGTTTTCGAAAAATACATTGGCGATGGTAATGTCTCTCAAGGACGGGACCTTTTTGATTGGTCTGTTGATTACCTCCTTAAAATTGTCTGCAGTTTCGAAGATGAGGTGCAAATCTTCTTCTGTCAGATCTTTTATACCCAGTAAATGTCTTGTGCTCAGCATATTGTTTAGTATTCGATATTGGGCATCAGCACAGAAAGGCTTTAGCCCATTACCTTATATCATTGATTTACCAACCAAATATTATCTTCTGCAAACCCTTGTTCATTCCATTCCACAATTACCCTTTGCGATTGGATAGAGTTCACCGTTTTGCCCACATACTTCGCTTCGATTGGAAGGTGACGACTGTATTTTCTGTCTACCAATGTCAAAAATTCTACTTTTGATGGGCGACCGAAAGCCATCATGGCATCCATAGCAGAGCGAATGGAACGACCTGTGTAAAGGACGTCGTCTACCAGAATTACATTTTTGCCTTCTATGATGAAAGGGATTTCTGTTTTGTTGGGAGCAAGGGGAGAGTCTCTTCTTCTGAAATCATCCCTGTGAAAGGTGATGTCCAGTTTTCCGAGTGGAATGTCAAGGTCTGCCAGTTCTTTAATGCGTTGTTTGATTCTTTCGGCAAGTAAAACACCGCTTTTCTGGATTCCGACAATGACAGAATCCTTAAAATCACCATGGTTTTCGATCAGCTGCTGGCTCAGCCTGCTGATGGTGATGTCCAGTCTTTTGCTATTTAGAATGTTAATTTTAGCCATTGGCGACAAAGATAATAATTTTCATTTGGATGGACTATACAGAATCACCCTTACTGTGGAGAAAAGATTGCCTTAAAGGTGATCAGACAGTCAAAAACTAATTGACAAAATGGTACAACCCATTCATTTGCAGTAATTCATCTTTGGTTTGACAGAATGAAAAAAGATTGTGAACACAGTCCGCTTTTTCTGAATTAATTTCTGTCATGTCCATAAAGCGGACATCCTCGATGATTTGAACGCTTTCTTGCATTTCAGGGTCATGTCCTCGTAGCAACTCACCACCTACTATTTCCACTTCAAAAAACAGCTCAATACCATGTAGGGGAGGTTGCAGGAACTCATGTACAAACATAAACCGCTTCACATTTATATCCAATCCAGTTTCTTCTTTAAACTCTCTTTTGAGCGCATTTTCCATGGTTTCTCCATAATCAAGCCCTCCACCGGGAGGAGCCCAAAGGTACCCTTCTTTTCCTACAGAGCGATGCCTGATCATTAGCACCTTCTCTTGCTCTATACATATGCCACAAACACGTGTTCGTAGTCGATTACCGAATATTTTGGATATTTTTTCCTGCTCTTCTGTCATTTTAACTTTGCTGATTGTTAAGTATTCCGGTATCAAAACCATCTATACTTTTTGTATTTCGGTCTTTCCAATAGTTTCTGATTTTTTCATCTCCCTGTTTTTCAGCCCAGTTTTTTAATTGAGTTCTTTCTTCTTTAAAATCCATAAATGGAACGGCAAAACCACAGGAGGTTTGAACCAAATCAACTTCCATTACTATGATTTGGCGTGCGCCTGCAAGTTTAGGGAATAAACCGATATGCTGATGGAATGTATCGTCTCTATCATGAAAAATTTCAGCATTTCCATAGAGTCTTAGAATGAGGGGTTTGCCTTCAAATGCACAGAACATAATGGTCATCCTGTTATTTTTTTGCAGATGGGCAGCTGTTTCGTTGCCACTGCCGGTGAGGTTGAGCCAAACGACTTTATTTTTGTCTATAACCCGAAAAGTATCCATGCCTTTTGGTGAAACACTGACTCTTCCTTCTGCCGCAGCTGTGCCGACAAAGAAAAGTTTCTGCTGGCTGATAAATGCTTGTTGGTCAGGACTGATTTCCGAAAATTGCTTTCCCATTCTGTGTTGGTTTTTAGGTGTTCAATTTGAGTTTTTACTAAATTATGAAAACCTGATCAACTAAAAACACAACAACATGAATACCTTGCTGAAAGACTTATTCAACTATAATGATGAAGCCAATAAGCGTTTTATCAAAAGTATTGAAGAAGAGGAGGTGATACACCCTGATATCGTGAGACTGATGTCACATATTTTCAATGCACATGAAGTGTGGGTTGCTCGAATTGAAGGACATAGTCCCACATTCGGTGTATGGCAATTACACAGCATTCATGACTTTGCTCGAATCAATGAACATAACTATACCAATACGCAAAGAATTTTAAGTCAGGAAGGAGTACTGGAACAAGTAATCAGGTATGAGAACAGTAAAGGGGAGGTGTTCGAAAACTTGGCAAGGGATATTCTGATGCACGTCATTAACCACTCGACCTACCATAGGGCACAGGTAGCAAGTATGCTTAAAAAAGAGGGAATAATGCCGCCTAATTCAGATTATATTTTCTATAAAAGGGAGCAAGAATAGGCAATCAAGTGGGTATTCTGAAAATACCCACAGATGCTTATTTTCTAAAACATTGGAAGTTGAGCATTAGGATCATCCATTGCTGTGATATTGATTGCTTCCACTTTCTTGATTTGTGGAACAGCATTGATCACAGCCTGCTCAATTCCTGCTTTTAATGTCATTGTTGACATTGGGCAAGAACCGCATGCACCCAAGAACTCAATGCGGGCAGTACCATCTTCGGTTACTTCCAGCACTTTGGCATTTCCTCCATCAGCTTCCAGATACGGTCTGATTGTGTTCAGTGCCTCTTCTACTAACTTGAGCAGTTCGCTATTTGTAATTGTATTTTCTGTCATTCGTCTATATTTTCAATCTTGAAGGGCAATTTCGTCATTTCCTTCGAGAAAGACCAAAATTTAGAAAGGGAGCTTTTTCATTACTCCCTTTCCAAAGGGTAATTTATTCCCAAGTCTTGATTTCTACTCTTTCAGTGCTGGCAACTTGTGCGTTACGCATGGCAACATTTCTAGCCAACTCTTTGGCAATTTCTCTAAATGCATCACCAGCAGGATTTCCATCTTCCATTACAACTGGTACACCGCAGTCACCGCCTTCACGAATACTCTGAACGATTGGAATTTCACCAATGAACGGTACCTCATAGCGTCTTGCCATGTTTTTACCTCCATCTTGTCCAAAGATATAATACTTGTTTTCCGGAAGTTCAGCAGGTGTGAAGTACGCCATATTTTCAACAAGTCCCAGTATCGGTACATTAACAGATTTTGAAGTAAACATGTTCATTCCCTTCATAGCATCTGATAGCGCAACTTTTTGCGGTGTTGTAACAACAACAGCACCTGTAACAGAAGCTGTTTGTACCAAAGACAGGTGGATATCACCCGTTCCTGGAGGCAAGTCGATCAGCAGGTAATCCAGCTCTCCCCAGTCAGTGTCAGTGATGAACTGACGCAGTGCGGAGCTAGCCATAGGACCTCTCCAAACTACCGCATCCTGTGGAGGTGCTAAGAATCCAATGGAAAGTAATTTAATACCATACTGTTCAATCGGGATGATTGTGTTTTTACCATTTACTGACGTTACACCTGGTTGTGCATTTTCACAGTTGAACATGGTTGGAACTGAAGGACCGTAAATGTCAGCATCCAGTACACCTACTTTTGCACCAGCTTCAGAAAGGGCAAGTGCTAGGTTGGCAGTAACAGTAGATTTACCAACTCCTCCTTTACCAGATGAAATGGCAATCACGTTCTTTACACCTGAAAGCACTGGACCTTTAGGTTGGATTGAAGTAACGTCTGCTGTCATATGTACATCAAGCTCCAAGTCTGGTGAAACCAGTTTATGGACAGCCTCTATACAATTGTTTTTGATCAGTTCTTTGAGTGGGCAGGCAGGAGTTGTCAATACTACCGTAAATGCCACTCGGTTACCATCAATCTCAATATCCTTCACCATGTTGAGTGAGATCAGGTCTTTCTTCAAGTCCGGATCTTCTACTGTGGACAATGCCTTAATAATGTCTTTTTCCGTAATCGCCATAATTCAATGTCAAGTCGGTAATGTCTAAGCCCGACTATAAGTTATATGCTTTGCTTCTGATTTTATTTTCCTCTAGTGTACGTCACAATACAACTTACTTAGGGAAAAGTTGTTTGAACTTGCTCCTTCTTCTCTAAAAAGAGAGGATGTACAAGCCAATTGATTAAACCATCTACAATGAATCTTGTTTGGTATTAAAAAACGGATACAAAGGTAGTACAAATTCCTGAACACTGCTAAAGCTCAGCGATTTTACTTAAATCCCTCTAAACTAAGGAGGTGTGTTCAGAATATCTCATTGTTGCAAGGCTGTTCATTGTTTATATGATAACAGTATTACTTACCTTGCGGTTTAAAATCATTATAGGCACTAGCGGCTTGATTAGGAATGTAGAACAATTGAATAAAATTATAGCCATGTCATTTTTTGATAAAATTATAAAGAAGCTGTTTCCTGACGGAGAAAACCAGTCAACACCTAGTAAGTTGCCGGTTGTGACAGAACAGTTGAAAAGGTCAGTCAAGGAGCAACAGCACTATAAGGCATGGCTGTACAGTGAGCAGCATATAGGAATGACGGAAAAGTTCTCTAATGCCTATTGGAAAAAAGTCAATGAAATTGATTCAGATATCAAGGCTGTCGTACTGGACACTCCTTATTCAAGAGGGTTTGCATTTTTTCCTCATCAGTCTATCAGTGACAGTGATTTCAGGAACTTCTTTGACTTTCTTCGTGACAGAATGTTGGAAATAGGGTATCGGAATAATATTTCAGACAGGAGAATTTTTGATAGAGGGAGCTATGTGGAGGCTGTGGAAAAACATTATCTCAAACCTACAGTTTCGTATAATGAACTGAAGCAGGCTGACCAGCGATATGGAAATGTCCTGATAGAGCTTAAAAGCCGTGATGACAAAGTGACATTACTGACTTTACAATCCAATATTTATGCAGGCAGACAATATAAGGAGCCATTGTCATTTGCAGATTTGGCAGGTAGGCTTTTAACTGTTGAATGAATATAAGAGAAGAAAGTATTCACTTTAAGTATTAAAAAAACAAAAAAAAATCATGGATTTGGTATAGTTTCACTTCAAATGGAATAGAGTTTGTTATCTGAATACACAAGTACTTTTTGTGGAAGGAAAGTATTTTTGTTGCGGAAATGATAATTTAATTCATTAAATTAAAGTAAGCAGTTCTTTGAATAATAAGGGGAAATCAAGCAATGTCAGTTCTGACAGACAATTCTAATTTGAGTTGTAACAGGAAGTACAATTTGATTTTCAACTGACAGAAACGGGTAACAGGTGGCTTCAAATTTTGCAATTAAATCTAATTTGGAGCGAGTACAGACTGTTATATTGAAGAATATGTAAAAGTGTTAGATATTATTAATATTTTCGTATTCGGATAATACAAAAAGATCTGCGATATTTCCATAAGAGTAAAAATTGGATAGCCAATAAAAGCTGTTTGAGAATGCTTTAAATTGGATTTGTTGATTGTATCAACTGAAGATTTTTATTCACTTTGACAACTAACAACAAAGTTTCTTACATATAGTTAATAGTTCATAATATCAGATTCTTGGATGAACGAACGATGTAAGATTTTGGTTGTAGTAATACAGAAGCAAGAATGTGTCCATGCCATTTTGCATGGATCTAAAAATATAAAAGGTTATTCTCATTTTTTAATTGGTTTTAGTTTTTAGCTAAATTGTTAAAGGCCCGGAACTTTGTTCTTGGCCTTTTTCTTTTTTCAGACCTTTTGTTTCTCAATTCTCACTTGATGTTGCAACCTGTAGCATAATATATTCCTGCCTATTGTTATTTTTGTCTTCACACTATTATCAGTGATGAGGAAGAAATATCACGCTCATGGAAAAAAATTTATTAATGGCGGCTTTTCTAGTGGCAGTACTGTCTTTGGCAGCAGTGGCTTTTTGGTGGTTTACACGTAAGCGCAGTAAAACTGAAATACAGGAAAATATTGCGGAAAAAGATTTTAAAGAGACATGGAGGAAGTTACTTACGCAGCATGTGAGTTTTTATAATGAATTGTCTGCACCATTAAAAACGCAATTCGAGAAGAGAATCCAGTACTTTTTAGCACATGTCCGAATCGAAGGGGTTGAGACAGAAGTAGAAGATCTGGATAGGGTTTTGGTAGCTGCAAGTGGCGTAATTCCAATCTTTGGTTATCCTGAGTGGTGGTATCCTAACCTGAAGAGTGTTTTGTTGTATGATAAGACTTTGAACCATCTTGGACTGGCTGATGTGGAAGGAGGTTATGTAATGGGAATGGTTGGCAACAAAGCTTTAAAAGATAAGGTGTTGTTTTCAAAAGGAGCATTGAGGGAAGGCTTCCGGAATGATGCAGACAAGAAGAATGTAGGTATCCATGAGTTTGTCCACTTGATTGACATGGCTGATGGAAAAGCGGATGGAATTCCCGAAGTACTGCTTCAAAAGAGTTATACCCTGCCTTGGATGCATTTGATGCATGAGAAAATCAACGATATTCATCAGGGTGCGTCTGATATCAATCCCTATGGTGGAAGTAGTGAAGTGGAGTTTTTGACAGTCGCTTCTGAATATTTCTTTGAACGTCCGATGTTACTAAAGAAAAAGCATCCTAAGCTGTATGCAAAGCTGGAAAAGATTTTTGCCCAGCAGTTGGATATGCAGAAGAAGAGTAGTAGAAAAAGTAAAAGGGAAGCGATCGGTAGAAATGATCCTTGTCCGTGCGGAAGCGGGAAGAAATACAAACACTGTTGTGGTAGATAGTAAATAAAGAAGGCTTTGGAGTATGTACCCCAAAGCCTTTTTTGATGTAGTATCAGGTTTTGAAATTTCCTTCAACCCTTACTTTTTTGAGGGCTTCTCTACCATAAAATATAGGGAAGTACATTAGCGATACTTTGGCAGGATTGAGTGTAAACTTTCCTGTATGACGCACTTGCAATGGTACTGTAAAAGTATGTTTACCGGCTGGAAGTGTTTGACAGAAGATAGCCACTTTATCCTTGAAGTTGCTTCTGTGTACTTCATTCAGTGATTTTTTGATACTATACTTATCATATACACAGCCTGCCGGAATTGGTACCTCAATCATGGTATAATAAGCATCTTTGGGCACTTCGACCGTTACTTTTAAGTTTACTGCTGTACCACTTTCTAAAGAGGTGGTTATTTCGTTACCTGATTCGAAATGACTGCTTACGCTAAAGTCTTTTTCTGCCTTTTCAGGAGCTTCATTCCAATGCTTCTCATAAGCTGTGATAAAAGCCGGTATATTTCCTTTCTTGATAATATCCAGTGTTTCATCAGGTCTAAGCGTAAGTGAATATGGATAGTGATCAGGCGTGATCGTATTATCTTCTTTTATAATCTTGAAGTTGGCATCCTGCTTGCCTTTTTTCATTAGGTCAGCCAATATAGTTTCCGAAATGAGCATAGCTTCGTAGGTATTGCTGTAACCATTGACAGGTCTCTGCTCAAAGAAATACTGCTGAATTTTTGGGAGCAGTTCCTGATACTGTCCACTATTACGAATCAGCTCATAGACCAGGCAAGTCATCTCAATGTCAGAATCTGTAAAGTAGCTGAAACTTTCTGGGGCTTCCCAAAAGACTCCACCAAGCATCGTCTCCTTTTTAGAGGCAACCAAATCTTCTACAGGCTGATAGGATAAACCAGCTATTTGTTGGAGCCTTCTGATACGCAACTGATCTATAGCTGTAAGTTCCTCCATTTTTTCAATTGATTGGACAAGGGAATCATAAGGCAATGAAGTACCATGTTGTGCTAAAAGCGTGATGGTAGGCAATAGTTGTCTCAGTTTCCTTTTGTTAGCTTTCAATACTTGATCTTTTAGGAAACTGATGCCTTTTTCCATCTTTTTTTCATTGATATCAATACCTGTCAAATGAGCTTTCAATATTGCTTTTACAGCAAAATTGCTCATGGTAACAGAGGCTTCTTTTTCTTCCCACCAGCCCCAGCTACCAATGTCAGACATTCTTTTCTGCAATTTGGTGATGTATGCCTTCAGCTCTTTCTTATAAGGGAACTCCTGCCCTTGTGCTTCCATAATAGTTCGGTAAGCAATCAGTGCTTCCACTTTGGAAGAAAGCTGTTCTGTGCAGAGATATTGATAGCGGTGTATACCTTGAAGCTCTTCAGAAATCAGTTCGATTGGGTTGGCCAAGATAGTAACAGTTGTCTCATCTGCTTCCGGAATGCTACGGATGGTGAGTGTTGAGTCACCTTGTAGGATATGGAAACTGCCACTTTCTTCCATCACGCCTACTGGAAAGACAGGTATATCCCGTTTCTCTCCATCCTCATAGCCATTTTGTTGTTTCAATTGGTAGGTAACACTAATGGAATCTAGACTTGAAACAACTAATGTATGGTAGTCAAGTTGCGTATCTTTGACTTCATGCTCTGGAATATCAGTGACCTGACTACTTACTGTAAACTGTGTACTGACCTCTTGGGCATCAGGCATATAGTTCAATACTTTTCCGATTGCTTGAACGGTATCACCTTCCAACAGGAAACGGGGCAGATAGAGGTTGGCTTGCAAAGGTTTGAATGCCTTGACATAGTCTTTGAGCTGACCTGTTTGCTTTTTGCCGTTCATGGCAAGGATGTGGGTTTCCCATGTAGTGATATCATCAGGATATTGTACTTCGAAAGTAGCTTCGCCATTTCTGTCAGTCTCTAAAGTAGGCTTCCACCAAGCATAGTCACGGAAGTTTTGTCGAAGGCTGTTTTGTTGTAAAGCCTGTGCGTACAAGTTATCGATTGCCGAAGGTGAAGTAATGCCTTGTTGTGGAGTAGTAGGCGATTTTGGTATTAATAAGTCAAGGTTGGAGGGGCTTCTATTACCATATAATGAGGATAGACCTCTAATCCGCACTCCTGCCACACTACCCACACTACCATTTAAGGATGTTACTGAAACTGTTGCTACACTTCCAGTGAGAGAGTATTGCATTTCTCCATATCCCATTACAACGACTTCCTGTAGTTGCTGAACGTCTTCTTCCATTTCTATATCATAACTGATAGCGGTGGAGCTGCCTACCTGTATTTCATTGCTTTTGAAACCGATAAATCGGAATTCCAATGTGGCACCCGATGGAACATCCAGCCTGTAATGTCCATCCAGATCAGAAATAGTACCATGTGTCGTTCCTTTCACCATGACTGTTACACCAGGTAAAGGATCGCCAGAGGTATCTGTTATTTGCCCTGAGACATATCCATTAAAGTCATCTGTTCTGATTAATGGTGTGATGATTCTGGAGAAGCTGTTCTGTCTGTGAATTCCCATGCGTCTTTCTTGCGATGGTCGTTTGTAGGCTTCCGTTAAAGTGATATTTTCCGTTTTAGGCTGAATGCTTGGGATCATGATATGAACAGTATCCGCATTTTCAATCGCCATTTTTCTGATTTGTTCCTTGAACTGAACAAAAAGGGAATCACGTATTGGTAGCTTATAGCTGCCATCCAGATCAGTTAGTGTCTGCTCTTTTCCGTTGCTGACGATTGCTCCAATCACTGGCAGATTTTGTGAAGTCATGACTGTCCCTTTTACATAGCCATCTGTACTGTTGCCGATACGCTGAATATAAGGTTGTTGTAAGATTGGCGCATTCAGGTACTGATAAGTATCGACTGTAAAGATGCCTTCTTTATCCAATTGGATAAGGTTGGTGCCATTGGCTTTTAGCGCTACATCTTTTAGCCAGATATAATCTGCATTGGTCAGCCAAAGTAGTAAGTCATAGTTCCCCACTGGAACGTCAAGCTGTTCATTGTGCTGTTTGGCAAAGACCTGATGACGGTTTTTGTCAAAAAAGTAGATTTGCCCCAAAAAGGTGTAGTCTTGGTTTGCTCGTAATATCATAAGAGAGGCATCACCTTGATGATTGAGCGTATCCGCATTGATATAGTAATCCAATATATGTGGACTGACAATTTCAATGGTAGGTGGAGCGTCCCATATTTTATCTGTCAGTAACTTGTCCTCTAAAGAAGAGAACTTACTTTTATCATTTAGTTTATACCTGCCTTTCAGCACAGGTTGTTCTTCTAGAAGAAGACTATCACTGTAAATAGGTTGATGGATGCCGTACTTATCAAAAGATTTACTAGCGTCAAATCCTTTTACACTTTTATTGAAAGAATCAATAAAAAGGGGGGAATGTCGATTGTGTTTGAGTTGTTCAATTCTATTGGATTGCCATATATATTGATTTGGGAATTCACGCCATGTGCTATTGCTAAGGTTAATTTTTGTAAGGTGCTGATTAAGCCAACTTTTTTCTTTTTTGCTTAGCTTATTATTTTTCTTTTGTATAGAAACTCTGGGGTTAGCCTGACTGATATCAATACCCATAATATTCCTTACCTCTTTCCTGAATTCAACATCCTCTACGGTGATTTCATGATGACTTGTGCGGAACTTGAGTTGATGTTTACCAGGTGTAGCCCTAAACACAAACTGAGGAAAAGTATTTGTTTTGCTGAAATAGATAAGACTATCATCCATTGAGAAATAGTGGACAGTAAGTGGTCTGCCATTCTCGGATATTACAGGTACAAACTTGGTGATGGAATCCGCATCGGTGACCGATAGTTCTGCCAGTCCATTGGTAGGGTAGATAGCTTGATAGAATAGGAGTGAATCCAAACCAGTTGACTGTTGGTAATACTGGTAAGCCAACGGGTAGTCCAATGTTGGCATTGCGCTATGTTTGGTTTTGTTGATCAGTCTGGGACTGTATTTTGGATTTTCCCACAGTGGGAGGTCAGGCGTGTTCTTTCCTTCGAATTTATCTGTTAAGGCAAAGGCAGTCAGGTCAACATCAGGAACGGGATTCCCTTTATAATCGGTGACTTTGACAGTTACTTCAGTTTTCTGCCCCGGAATTACTGTATTAGGCTGCTTCATTGCAATGTGCAGCATATTGGGGTAATTGGTAAAATGGAATTTCTCTTTTGAGCTTTCTCCTCCCCAAAGCTGGTGAACAAAAAGTGTGTAATGCTCAGGTTTATTTGAGGCAATAGCTTTGCTTACTTCTCCTTTACCAGAATTAACAAGTCCACTTTTCTTATATAGCTCATACCATACCTTGATGCTGTCTGGGTTTTGAATGGAAAAGAAAATAGAGTCTGGCGTCGCTGATGTCTGAACGGCAAGACGGTTGCCCTGTCTGCTCATAATCAACTCTTTCCTCAGGTTATCTTTGGATAATAGGAACTTGAAGGGTATTCCGTTGTAATCAAACTCAGCAGGAAGCCATATACTATCAGACTTATTCTCAAAAGACTTATCACGGTATTCAGTAGTGAGTAATGCTTTCCTTTTGACAGACTCGTTATTAAGCAGGTAATGGGCTTTTACTTTATTGTCTTCATACACCAGTTTCAACCTTTCTTTTCTACCATCCAGTGTAATTGTCTTTTGACTTGATCTTCGCTCATTATTGCCATTGACCAATACCATCCTCACAATGACCTCCATTTTGCCATCAATAAAAAGATGCTGAGGCAGGGTGATTTTTGTTTTACCCACTTCATCAAGTCTTACTTCCTGAATATGCAATGTATCAGGGATAAAAAGCCTGTCCGTATAGACTTCATCGATTCTGTGGGTCATGACATCCATAGATAGTTTACCGTCCAGCAGGTTTAGCCCATTAGGTCCTGTAGCCTGAACAAAGAAGTCAAGTGGCATTCCACGAAAGTAGGTATCATGGTTGGAGTTAAGTGTAAGCTCGGTTTCATCCAGCAGGTAGTCGCTGTAGTCAAAGTGATTATTTACTATATTTCTTCCCTGTTTATCGTCAAAGCTGATGACATAACGCTTATCAAGTGTTAATTCGAGTGAGTCATGTAGCACAAACTCGTATCGGTAAGCACCTTTTTTGTAAGGGGAAACGGTTGCCAAGATTCTTTTTGAGGAATGGTAACTGTACCGCTCCGAGAGTACGAGTTTAACTTCCTGATGGAGTGGGGTTCCGTACTGTTCTGTCATAAAAGCCTTGACCATCACGGTGTCCCCTGGCTTGTACATGGGTTTGTTGGTAGCCAAATAACCTTGATAATTTTTGTAAGGAATTTCGTCAGGATCGAATAAGTTGACTATTCTTCTCAAAAAATAAGGTACTTCTCCGTATTGGATAAGTCTCTCGATGGTGCTGATATGTCGGTTGATGTTGGCGTATTGCATCGCCCATGGAATGCCTCTTAGTGGTGTGTTATATACTAAATCCTGCTGGGCTCTTTTGTACCAAGGATTATCTCGGTTTCGGGTAACGGGGTAGAAAGACTTTTTCCCTTGATGTTCTATAATAATACAACCCTTCTCATTACTCTTCTCCAAAACATACAATGCTTTTTCACTATTCCATTGCAAACTTTTTCCATTGATGGAAACCTCTGCATCCTGAATCGTATCTCCTTGTCTGTTGTGAATACTTACTTGTAAGTCACGATCATTCTGATGGATAACACAGTGAGCCGGGTTATTGGAGACTACAGTAACTTCCATTCGTTCCTTTCGGATGTCAACAAGAAGGTAATGACCGACAGTAAGATTGGAAGCATTCCAATTATAATTGGCAGGGATGCTATCATAAAGCGTATGAAAATACTGAGTACTTAGTGTGTTAGGCTTTTCAAGGTAGAGCTGTTGGGCTTCTTCGTCAGTTATTTTATAATAATAGCTGTAATCACTGTGGTCCTGATAGGTATCTCTTTTGTAATCAAAATGCTGTTGCTGACCGATTACCTGATTGGCGATCATCAGTAGAAGACATAGTAAAAGCGAATAGCAGTAGTTCATGCTAATAAGGTTCAGTAAAAAATCAGTTTTGATTGGGTTTTATAAAAATAGTGAAAAAAATTATGGGCAAATAAAAAAGGAGTTGCAAGCTTTAATCAATCATGCCTTATTTCTTCCAACTCTCTTTCAAAGATGGTGGAATATTTAGTTCTCTTTCCATATTGGGGTATACCGTATCAAAAAGGCTATTCCAGTACAGTCGGTTATCAATGTTGATGATCTGTCTAAAAAGGAAAAACTCATTCTTAAGTATATGCTTGAAACCTGAAAACAAACGTACAGAGGCAGGAGTGAAAAGCTCAATAATACTATTGTCTGGTTTGGCAATCTGTAAAATACCCGAAATGCCTGGTCCCAAGAAAAAGCGAAAAAGGGTAGGGATACGTGCTGTAGGACCTATTGACCGGTCTGTTGATACCATAAAGTCGATGCAGGAACGGGTGAGGACTTTTCCCGCTTCAGTAGGTTTGGCTTGATGTTTCAAGATGCTTTCAGCTAATGTTTTTGCTTTTTCATGTGTTTCCGGTAGTAGCACTTCTTTTACACCCATTATATGACCGATTACATTCCATGTGTGCAGGAAATTCTGTTTCTCCTCTTTTTTTAGAGGTATTTCCATCTGTTCCAGCCCTTCGAGTATGTAGTGACTGAATGAGAGAAGTGTAAAGGTCATATCTTCCTGATTGATGGGGTAACCGTACAGCTTAGCATTCCATTTATTCTTCAAAGCATATTGGCGGATAGCTGCATGTATCAGTCGGACTTTTTGTGCACTTCTGATAGCCTTACCTTCTGGTCTGAACGATCCAATATCCATTACATCAATGACAAACTGCATCGTTTCCAACAGACGGCGAGCCATCACTTTATGCCCTTGGTCTTCTCGATTGAGCCTGCCAGTTCGGTAAAGTAACTCAGCACCATTACCACAGGCGTAACAGGTCGGTAGAGATTTAACAATAAGCAGCAGTAGGATTTCACGGGCATAGGTAAGGAAAAAGTGTTGTCCTTGCCTGATACGTTGTAAGTCAGCCCATTCAGGTAAGATCGAAGTTTGATGGAAATACTGATGGATATAATCTGGGAGTCTTTCAGGTAAGGCGTCATTATTGGCAACAAAGTGCTTCAGTGATTTATTGAGTTCAGGTAATAAACCATCTTGTAAAAGTCGTTCAACTGTCTGATCAGCTATTGGATCCGAAATTTTTCTTTGAGCTGACAAAAATTTAATATCCATCATATTGTCCAAAGGCAAGTTTCAATTGTAAGATATATAGAAGGGTTTGATATCAGTTTTGTCCGATTTTAAGTATGTAACCAATTGGAATCCATTGTGTTTTGTTAGATAAATAACGTTGAACCCCATTATGGAATTCAAAATTTTTTGTGGTAATTCGCAGTCGTTTTGAGCAGCCTTTTACCAATAAAATAAAAGGAAGATTAAAAAAGCTTAAAATTCACCTAGACAGTATCATCAGTCGCTGAAAAGTAAACATTGGAATGATTAGTGCAATGTTACCGATGTTTAGTTGAAGTACTGATGATCTAGACTTAATTGTCGACTATTTAAATCAAGGAGCTTATTTGTGTGCTACAAAGGTTTTCAAGCCGCTCCCTTTCCACTTTCGCAACTGACAAACTAATCAACAAACATGAACTCACTGATGAACCGACTGAAGTCTTTCCTTGGGAAAGGCGAAGCTGCCAACCAACAGGTAATGATGCTTGATGGTCCTACAGATTTTTCTAATGTGGATGAACGTTTTGAGCTTTTTCAGCAAGCCTATGAGTTTGAACACAATGGTTTTGAGTCAAATGATTCAGCTGTAGGCATACAAGTGGCTGTCAATATGCTTGAGATTGTAGGTAATTACGCAGTGAAAGGACATAATCCAGGCAAAGCGCATGAGCCTTATCATGGGCATTTAAGTCTTTGGCATATTGGAGGAAAGATTAAAGCCAAGTGGGAGATTGGTTTTAGCCAACAATTGCTGTTAGGAGAAGGGTTTGTGTATGGGAATAAGCTGGTACTTCATTTTTATTATCACGAGGATGATGCAGAGTATGCAGGGATGGTCATCTATGAGATTCAGGAAGATGGATCCTTGAAAGGATATTGGATAGAGGAAGGAATATTTGCTCCTGGCTTTGAGAGTTGTGAGCTTAAAAATAGAATTGTATAAGCATAATTTGCTTATGGGGGAAATGCAAACGGGTACTGACCGAAAGGACAGTACCCGTTTTGTTTATCTAGATTTTATTGCTCATTTGGCGCATTCAATGTGCGTTCAAACAGCTTGTAGATTCTTTTGTATTCATCAGCCCAACTGGTTGCTTCCTTGAAACCGTGAGGTTCCATTGGGAATACAGCCATCTCCCAGTTTTCTTTTCTCAATTCAATCAACCTTTGAGACAGTCTGACTACATCCTGGAACTGAACGTTGTCATCCATCATACCATGCAGAATGACCAAATCACCTTTTAAGCCATTCGCAAAGTAAATAGGAGAGCTTTTCTTATAGGCAATTGGATCCTCAACAGGAGTGTTGAGGATATTGGAGGTGTATTCGTGGTTGTAATGTGCCCAGTCAGTTACTGAGCGAAGTGCTGCACCTGACTTGAAAACATCAGGTTCTGTGAACATTGCCATCAGTGTAATGAACCCACCATAAGATCCACCATAGATGCCAATTCTGTCAGCACTTATTCCATGTTTTTCTATCAAATATTTTGCGCCATCTACTTGGTCAGTCAGGTCCTTTCCTCCCATATGTCTGTAGATACCGGTTCTCCATTCACTTCCATAGCCAGCACTGCCACGATAGTCGATATCCAGTACAGTATAGCCTTGGTCTGTTAGGAAGTTATGGAACATATATTCTCTGAAGTAACTGCTCCACCATTTGTGCACATTTTGCAAGTACCCTGCGCCATGAACGAAGATAACAGCTTTACCACCTTCTTTGGCATTTTCAGGCTTGTAAAGCCTTGCGTGAACGGCTGCCCCATCTCTAGCTTCAAAGGTAATGACCTCTGGCGCTTTCCATTGGTATTGGTCAAATGACTCGGTAGTTGATTTTGTGACTTTTACTGCTTTAGCTCCAGCTTTGTTGGGTTGCAAATATAGCTCCCAGGGTTGGTTGCTGTATGAGTGCCTAATTGCCAGATAGTTGTTGTCAGGAGACATGGTAACTTCATTGCCACCTTCCAGTGTCGTGATTTTCTCCATATTGCCACCTTTTACTGGTAGCTTGTAGAAATGGTGCTCAGAAGAGCTTTCTTTGTTTGAAGTCAGGTAGAATGCTTTTTCATCATTGGAAACCTCAACTGAAAGGACTTCAAACTTTCCATCTGTAAGTTGTTTGCGCTGACCACTTTTTGCATCAAATGTGTACAAGTGAGAAAAGCCTGTCGCTTCAGATTGGTACCATAACTTATTGCCGACCCATCCAATATCACCAACCCAAAGGTTCCAACTTGAAATATTCGGTCCACCAATCCATGCGTCATCGTGCTGGCGATCCACTTGTATCATTTTGCCTGTAGACAGATCAAGTAACATGATCCAACGGTCTTTGTTATCCATCGCACGGATATCCACAGCTGCATATTGCCCATCAGATGAGTATACTGGTTGGTGTACAACTACTTCCCTTGGCGTTTCATACTGAGCTTGAAATTCTTCTCCTTCATTTAGGTAGTCTTTCAGGTAAGCAGGTTTGTCATAAATACCTTCCAACTGTGTAATATCCAGTGTGAAGGATGAGTCTTTTTCGATATCATAAATTCCCATTTGGAATGTATCGAGTGGACTACCCACTTTAGGTCGTGCTTTTTGGTCTGCCGTAAAGCCAGATTGAGTGACGAAGTCATGTACTTCTGTGCTTTTGGCATGCAACCTGTTACGCAAGTTGTAGGTTGCAAATTTTCCGTCAGGGCTTAGTTGGATATTGTACATATCCTGACCGTTCATATAGATTGCACTTGGGTGCTTGATGTCCAGCTTATCCCAATGCGCTTTACGAGCCTCACTGTTTTCCTTTCTTTGTTGCAGAATGTCAAAGTGGGCAAGTTGGTCTTCCTCAAGCCATTGTTCGTATATAGGAGATGGGATATCGCGAGGAGCTCTACCAGGTTTGAAATTGGTTACCTGTGTCGTACTGCCATCTTTACGGTTCCATACAAAAAGGTTGAAGCCTTGTTGGTAAGCGACTTTATCTTCATCCAGCAAAAACGCTGGGTTGCGTTCAGTATCTAGTGTATTCGTGATTTGGACAGATGTGCCTGATTTAAAATCATAAACAAAAAGATCTCCGCCTTTGCTGTAAACTTTTCTGGATTCATCCTGAGTGAGGTCTCCTCTTTTGGATGGTAGGTTTTGTTGCTCCTCCAGACTTACTTTAACAGGCTTGTTATTACCAACTGTCACCTTATACAGTTCATCATAGGCTTTATTTTCTGGGTTCCAGTAAAAGTATACTGTTTTACTGTCTGTCAGCCATTGGAAGTCATGTGGTAGGTTACCCACAAAGCTATTGCCTTCCATAATCTGATCTATAGTTAGCGAAGGTTTTTGAGATTGTTGGGCCAATACGCCTGAAGCGGTTATCAGAAGCCACCCCATGGTTAGTCCATTGCGGAAAATTTTATTCATCTGTTAGTATTGTGTTAATGATGTTTAGATTTTTCACTCAGAAATAGTATATAAACAAGAGTGACATATAAAGATATGGAGAATTTAAATCTAAAGATAATTATTCACTTTGCTGAGGATTGTTATGAGAAAAAAAGCTGAGATTTTAATGTGGTATGATTAAAGTGCTAGGCATCGGAATGTAAGAAAAGAGTTGAATTGAGTATAAATATTTCAAGAATAACTTATCTTTTGGGGTTAAAACCAATCCTTAGTTTAAAAGCTTGAAATAATATCTTATACAGATGATTAAACATTTTTTTATTGTCATATTTTTATTCTTGACACTTTCAACAACCAGTTACAGCCAAAATTTTTATTTGGAAAAATTATATCGAGAGGCAGGACAGGATATTTATCTTCCGTATGATCACATTCCCAATGTTACCTTGTATATCGATGGTCGTTTAGTTAGTAAAAATGGCTTTCCCCGAAAGTTGTCGACTGGGGTTCATGAGTTTTCAGTTCGAATGAAAGGTAGTAACTGGACATGGTATGCAGATGGTCAAAAATACAGGGTTCATAGCTGGGAAGTCTTATCAGTAAGTGATATGAATTATTTAGGAACACCTCATTCATATCGGGTCGGAGAAAACAGGTTTGAAATGCTGGATGAGTATTCTGAAGCCTTTGTGGTAAAACTAATTTTGAAAACTATTGGCAGTACAAAGTTTAAGGTCCATTACTTATTTAGGTGTGGAACAACAAAAATGCTGGATTACCAATAAGATGATATAATTAATTTTTAAGCTGTGCCCTTAGGGTGCAGCTTTATTTGTTTTGGGGGAAATGAGAAATGGATTAGAAATATTTTACTAAATAGGGAATGCATCAACTTTTTTATTTTTCAACCCAATCTCAAAACCCATGAGTAAATATTTTTTTATACCGATCACTCTTTTAATACTGACATTTTCTCTGACCACTTACAGCCAAAATTATTATTTGGAAGACCTTTATCGCCAATCAGGACAAAATATTGTAATTCCTTATGACCACTTGCCGAATGTTGCTCTTTATATTGATGGTCGTCAGGTAGGCAATAATGGCTTTCCCCAAATGGTATCTCAAGGGATGCATGAATTTGGGCTTGAAATGAAGGATGAAGACTGGACATGGTTTGGTGATGGCAAAAAGTACAGGGTCCATAGCTGGCAGGTTTTGCCTGTTACAAATCATGCGCCGCTTGGGGATTCCCGATTGAATCGGATTGGAGACAATAGGTTTGAAAGAATTGATGATTTTGCTGAAGCCCTGGTTATAAAACTTAACTTACAGTCTCTTGAGGGGGCTCACTTCAAGGTTCATTACTTATTTAGGTGTGGAGTTAAAGATGTGTTGAGGTATCCATAATTTATAATTGCCGTAGTTTTAGCTACGGTTTTTTTATGTTTGAAGGTAGTTTAAAACAAACAGATCTATATGGTAGACTGTTCTAATGTCAGGAAGTTCCTGTTCAATAAACCTGTTGTCAGAGTGGAAATGGGAATTTGCATATAAACACTTAACTTTGTGGGCTGCATTGGTAACAGATAGGGAATACTTAGTAACGTTAAGTATCGATACTCAGCCTTCAATCCTGCCTATTACATTACCTGTAGAAAACGGGTAACCAGTCACGAATTATAGTATTGAACATAAGAACGAAAATATGAGGGGACATTCAGAAAATTACTTTAATGATTATAGAGACCATTGGTGGGATAAGGATTTTCTTGACCTAATGGCAAATAGGTTAAATCTGCACAAGTACCAAAAGATGTTAGATGTAGGATGTGGTCTTTGTCATTGGAGTAAATTGCTGGTTCCATACTTACAGGAGAATGCTGAAGTCCATGCTGTTGATAACGATTCCAAATGGGCAGAAGCCAACAAAAAAACAGCTTCATTTTTCAAAAAGAAATTCAATGCTGATTTCAACTTTTATCAGGCAGAAGCTAATAAACTACCGTTTCCTGATAATACCTTTGATTTTGTAACCTGCCAGACTGTACTGATTCACTTGAAGAACCCGCAGGGAGCACTCAAGGAGATGAAACGTGTACTGAAACCTGGTGGAACAATACTTTGTGTTGAACCGAACAATAGGGTGCAAAACTTGGCTAAAAGCTCTATCTCGGATAAGGCATCTATTGATGAGACGCTGGAACATGTAAAGTATGCACTGATTTGTGAATTGGGCAAGAAAAAGCTGGGACATGGGGACAACTCCCTTGGTGGATTGTTACCAGGTATGTTTGCCAAGGCTAAATTCAAGGATATTGAAGTAAGGTTGTCAGATAAGGCAATCGCCATGTACCCTCCTTATACCAAGCAGGAACAAAGGGCTACATTGCAGCAATGGGCAACAGGAAGTACATGGTCTTCTGGAGGATTGACGGATAAGGACTATTTTGACGCAGCAGGCAAGCAGTACCGAAAGTTTTTTGAAGCTTATCAACAGAAGTATAAAAATGCAAACGAAGAACTGATCGAGGCATTGGCTGAACAACAATACCATGCGGCAGGTGGCGCTATGATGTACTTGGTGTCTGGCGTGAAATAACCATTTAAGAGACTTAAATACTTGATATAAAAACAGGAGTATTGATACTGTTTCAATACTCCTGTCGTGTATCCAATCTTGTTAACAGTTGTAGCAGACAGAACCTAATAGGTAATGTGTCTGTTTTTCTGTGGTGAAATCTTTTTTTTAGTAGAAAGGGAAAGTAGTTAGTAAGCAGGGGAGTACCTGCTAGCCTAAATACTGACTACGGACTACTAACTACTATTTTTAAAATCTATATGAAATTTGAATCACTGAACTTAATTGCGCCTATCCTGAAGGCTGTGAAGGCTGAAGGCTATGAAAAGCCTACTCCTATTCAGGCGCAAGCAATCCCTGCTGTTTTAGAAAGAAGAGACCTGTTGGGCTGTGCTCAGACGGGTACAGGTAAGACAGCAGCTTTTGCTATTCCTATTCTTCAGATATTGGAAGAAGACAGGGAAAAGGGATTTAAACAAAGGGGAATAAAAACGCTGATACTGACACCTACTCGTGAGTTGGCTATACAGATAGGTGAAAGTGTGGAGGCTTATGGTAAATATATGCAGGTACGCCATGCCGTTATTTTTGGTGGCGTTTCTCAACATGGCCAAGTGCAGGCACTAAAAAGAGGTGTCGATATATTGATTGCAACACCAGGGCGACTATTGGACCTGATGAATCAAGGTTTTATTGATTTAAGAAATATCAGGCAGTTTGTGTTGGATGAGGCTGACCGTATGTTGGATATGGGTTTTGTGCATGACGTAAAGAAAGTATTAGCCAAGTTGCCTAGTAAAAGGCAGTCTTTGTTTTTCTCTGCGACAATGCCCGATACGATTGTAAAACTGGCGGACTCTATCCTGACTAATCCAGTTAAGGTAGAGGTAACACCTGTTTCATCTACAGCAGATACTGTACAGCAATCTATTTACTATGTAGGAAAGAAAAACAAGAGACACTTGTTGCTTCACCTGTTGAATGAGCACGAAATTCCACGTGTCTTGGTGTTTTCAAGGACGAAGCATGGAGCCAACAGAATAGTAAAAGACTTGGATAAGGCAGGTGTCAAGGCAGAGGCTATACATGGTAATAAGTCTCAGAATGCAAGACAACAGGCACTGAAAAACTTTAAGGACAGCCGTACCCGTGTATTGGTTGCTACAGATATTGCCGCTAGAGGTATTGATGTGGATGAGTTGTCTCATGTAATCAACTTTGACTTGCCAAATGTGCCTGAAACTTATGTTCACCGAATCGGTAGGACGGGTAGGGCAGGTACCAATGGTATGGCGCTATCATTTTGTGATGGAGAAGAACGTGCTTATTTGAAGGATATCCACAAAGTGATCAATAAAAGTATCCCTGTGATAGAGGAGCACCCTTTCCATGATGAGGAAGGAGTTGTTGTAACTGAGGCACCAAAGAAAGCAACAGGTGGTGGCAGAGGGAATCACAATAACGGAAACAACCCTAGAAGTAAGGGAGGTAATAAGAAGCGAAGTGGGGAAAGAACAGGCCAGGGAAGACCTAAAAACAATGGAGGACCTCGAAGCAAGAGTGGTGGGCCAAAGCCTGAAAAGAAACCTGATACAAATACTAATGGTGAAAATAAAGGTAGCCAAGGTACAGGTAACGGAAAGAAATGGTCAAAAAGTGGTTGGAAAAAGACTTGGTAATATAGCTCCAACTAGGATACATCTTGAAAGCCCTCAGAGAATTCAATTCTCTGAGGGCTTTTATTTTAGGAGTCAATTTTTGAGCAAACAAAAAGGCAGTCTTAAATGACTGCCTCGTAATTGGTCTGATAGTTTTTCTCTTAATGATAGCCAAATTGTTAAAGGACCAACATTAGGAAATTGCTTTCCGATTAGTCTCTTTACCGTTTTGTTACATAAGAAATACGAGCATAATGCTAAATTATTGTCTTACCCACAGCTCAATTTCTGATGGACCACTCCAAACGAAGCTAAGCTTCTTGTCGTCGAAAGACTTTTGTGGTCTACCATAAAAGAATACAGCCGATGAAGTAGGGACGTTCAGTTTCCAACTGCTGGATGGCGCTAGCTGTCCTTCAAGAATCATAGCGATTTGGCTATAGTTTCCATAAGGCTTTGCTGCGATGACAACTTTACCGTTCGAAGCGGCTTTTACAGCTTCATCCAATACAGTTTGATCTGTAGCCATTCCAATTTTTTTCCATGATCCATTATTCTTTACATACTCATGGATCTCTGTCATGTTAATATAGCTACCATCTACATGTGGATCTTTGAAATCATCAATGCTAAATGTTTGGCAAATGGCTTTAGCTGTAAACCCTTGGCATGAGATGTCATTGGCAGCATCGCCTTCACATGCTTGGTAGTCTAGCAATAGCTGAGCCAAAGCACCTGCTTTTTTAGGGCCAGCTGGCTTAGCTGATGCTGTATTGGAAACAGCGCTACCGCCTAAAAATTCTTCATCTGAAGTCATCAGTTCTTCACTAACTTTAGTGAACATAAATGCTTCAGCGTTGCCACCATTTTTCCAGTTTCCCTTGAACATATAGTTGGCAAGGATGCTACCAGTAAAGGTGCCTGCAGGCTTTCCTTCCGCGTTGGTTGCAGCCATGTTTAAGGTTCCAGATTCTTCAAAACTACCATCTAACGTATATTTTTCTTTGGTCTTTTGGTTCAAGGCAGTACCTGTTACTTTTTTCTCTTCGTTCATTTCAAATGAGACTCTCATTTTATATGACGTGTTGACCAGGCCTTCAAAAACTTGAAGCTTATAACTCTGTGCGTAGATATTGGTAGAGATAAGGAGGAGAAGTGAAAATAAAAATACGTTCAGATATTTCATGTTAATCGAGATGTATAAAGTTTAAATGCCTTTATAATTGAATATGATCTTAGGAAAATCAAATATGATGCCCCGAATGAGAAAGATAACTTATTTTTTAGTTTGGCACCTTTTTTCATTGCATAATCAGAGATAAATTGATCAAAACCACATAGATTGAACAGCCCCATCCTGAACATAAATTTTCTATACGAACCAAAAGCAACCAAGATGAGAATTTCAATTGCAGTTTATGGCTTAGCCATTGTCGCATTAGCTTTTTTGAGTAATGTAATACAGGCTCAGGAACTGTCTGTTTTCAAGAAAAAGAAAGACAGATATGGTTACCGTTTTGAGCACAATGACGAGAGCGTAATAAAAGCCAAATTTGAAAAAGCTTTTCCTTTTAAGAATGGTGTGGCAAGAGTTGTAAAAAGAGGAAAGTGGGGATTAATTAATAGGGAAGGGAAGTATCTGCAACGTCCATCTTTTAGCTATATCTTACCCTTTGATCAGCTAGGTTATGCGAGGTTTTGTGAAGGAGGTGATGAATATGGGTTTGGCGGAAAGTGGGGTGTATTGAATGAGGAAGGTAAAATAGTATTGGAGCCAGTGTATGATTATATATCTGCGTTTTCCTCAATGGGGATTGCAAAAGTAGCGGTTGGTGGGGCAATGCAGAAAACGGGCAGCTTTGAATATGCCCGATTGGTAGATTTGGAACCTCCTTATCCAATTATAGGAGAAGACCTGATTATTGTGGAGAAAGCGGAAGATTGGCAGGAAGCTCCTCAGGATGGAGATGAAGAAGAGTGGGATGAGGAAGGTCAGGTACCAGCATTTTCGTATTGGGATAATGGTAAATGGGGTTTGGTTAATACGGATGGAAAGGTAATCGTGGCGCCAGTATATACTCAAATAGGAAACCTTCCTGTTGCCAATAAATTATCTCATAAGGAAGTGGTTAAAGTATGTTTGGATTGTCAGATTGACTTGGAAAAGACCGTAAGTGCCGAAGAGATTGTTTGGAAAGGTGGCAAGCAAGGGTTTATCAATGTGCGTACGGGAGCAGAGTTTTTGCCTATAAAGTATGGGTACATTGATGCCGATTTGACAAAGTTTGGAGCTGATGTAGCAAACAACCAATGGGTTGTCAGTGATGGGAGCAGACATTTGGAAGTGGATCTAGAAAAGGGGTTGCGTTATTGGGACGGGGTAGGTAAAGTTGGTATCGTGGATGCTGTAACAGGAAAAGAGCTTTTACCTGTAGCATTTGATGAATTACAGCCTTTTTTAAGTGGTGTTCCTGTAGCTGAACAGGTGCTGCCGGTTGGGAAGACAGATCCAAAAACGGGATTTGCTGCATATGGTTTTGCAGATGCCTCAGGCAAAATGATTTCAGACTATAATGCTAATTACAACGATGTAATACTGATGAAAAGTACGCCATTAGGTATTGCTGCTACACAGGAACTGCATTACTGTGTAGTTCGGTATGATGACAGTTTTCAGAAGAATAATAAAGGCTTAATCAACCAAAATGGAAAGGTAATTTTACCTCAGGAATATCAAGAGGTGAAATCCCTATCGGATGGTAAATGGTTGGTTTACAAAGATGATATAGCTGTTGTATTTGACCATACTGGTAAGAAGATCCTCGAAGGAAACTATTCAGAAGTGTTTGTTGCAGAAAATGTGATTTGTGCTTACAGGAATGGGAAGTGGGTTTGTTTGGATAAGGAAGGAGTAGAACAACAGGATTGTAATTGTGATCAACTTACTGAGGGTAAGGAAAAGAAGGTAGGCAGACTGATCAGCGATGAAGTGCAAGTAATGATTGGTTATGGGGCGGCAGGGTATACCGTGTTTGATCCTTATGGAAATGTACTGATTGATGAGGTGTTTGAGCAGGCATTTGTCAAGGATGGGAAGATTTGCACCCTGAAGCAAGGTAACTGGAAATGTTATGCATTGAGCGGAAAATCATTGGAAAGTGGCTGTGATTGCGGACCTGTTAAGAGTGAATAACAGAATACTTGTCAATATATGATTAAATATTCTTTACAATAGTCTTGAATTATAGTGTGTTAGCCTATTCTATAGTTTTTATCTATTGGCGTAAACTAATTATCTATTTGATTGTTGATAATATCGAGTTTATTTTTGCGACGCAAAATTTAGATTATTAGAATAAATTAATCATACAAAACAAAGATTCCTATGTCATTGATTAACAAACCTGCACCGAAATTTGTAGCTCCTGCAGTTATCAACGGAGAAGAGATCGTAGAAGACTTTTCACTGGAGCAATTTATCGGTAAAAATGAAGTAGTATTCTTCTTCTACCCAAAAGACTTCACTTTCGTATGTCCTACTGAGATCTTGGCTTTCCAAGAGAAATTAGCTGAGTTCGAGAAGAGAGGTGTGAAAGTAGTAGGTTGTTCTACTGACACAGAGGAAACTCACCTTGCTTGGTTGAGCACTCCAAAAGCAAACGGTGGTATCGAAGGCGTTACTTACCCATTGGTTGCTGACGTTGCTAAGACTATTGCTCAAAACTTTGACGTATTGGGTGGTGAGTACGTATACGACGAGGAGACTAACCAAGTGAAATTCGAAGGTGCTCCAATCGCACTGAGAGGTACTTTCCTGATCGACAAGAATGGTGTGATCAGACACATGGTAGTAAATGACTTCCCACTGGGTAGAAACATTGACGATGCGTTGAGAATGGTTGACGCACTTCAGTATGTTGAGAAGCACGGTGAAGTTTGTCCTGCAAACTGGGAAGAAGGTAAAGAAGCAATGAAGCCTACAAAAGACGGCGTTGCTGATTACTTGTCTAAGAACTAATTAGATCATTTGATCTTTATGATATTAAAGGCTTCCATAATTGGAAGCCTTTTTTTGTTATCAGACAATTTTTTCATTATCTGAGATCATTCCGTATTTTCCCTCCAAAATATGGTATTGAAACCAACTTTTTAACTTATGAAAATCATCATTGTAGGTGCGGGTATCAGTGGACTTTATGCAGGAGCAATGCTGCAAGAACAAGGGCATGAGGTACTGATTTTGGAAGCTTCGGACAGGGCAGGGGGCAGAATTCTCTCCTCGACCTTAGACGGCGTGAAAGTAGAACTTGGAGCTGAGCAGGTTCACGGTAGAAAATCCGTTTTTTTTGAGATGCTGGAACATCTGAAGGTAACGCTTATCCCCGAAACGGGAGATCATTACTATTGGCTAAAACAACAACTACTGACAGAAGAGAGTACTTATGAACTTCCTGATGCTGCCAAGTTGCTTGACTTTCTGTATCAAGAGATTGAAGGATATGAAGGGGAGGAAATTTCATTGGAAGCTTATTTTAGGAAAAAACCATATTACGAAAAACACCTTAAAAACCTTTTGGAAGGGTTTGCGGCGGAGTATGGAACATCCGCACATCGGTTGGGAGTGAAAAGCTTAGCAGAAGAGGAGAAATTGTGGCATTCAGGAGATAAAAATTACATCACTTCACAACCGCTTTCTCTAGCATGTGAATACTTTGTCAATAAACTTGGTAGAATAATCCAATACAATTCTTCGGTAGTTGGCATCAATTATGCCAATGATATGATAGAAGTGGTTGATAGTCAGAAGGAAACTTACATCGCTGATAAGGTGGTAGTAACTGTGCCATTAGGCGTTCTCAAACAAAATCAGTTGCATTTTCACCCTCCAATGCCTGATTGGAAACAGGATGCAATTGACACGGTTGGTTTTGATGCAGGAATCAAGATGATGATGAAATTTTCAGAAAGATGGTGGGGTGAAGACCTGTTGGAGATTCAGGGAGGTAATGCGTGTGCTGTCTATTGGGCACATGACAGTCAGCCACTGCTAACAGCTTACCTGATGGGAGACAAAGCAACGTTTGTTTCAGGAGAAACGGAAGAACAGCTGAAAGATAGATTCCTAACTGAATTGAGCCATATGATGGGTAACACCAAACCAAGAGACACTTATCAGGGGATGGCCGTTAAAAACTGGCAAGAAGACAAGTTTACAAAAGGAGCTTATTCTTTTGCAGCACCTTTTACGGAAGGGAAACGGGCATTGCTAGCTAAACCATTGGATAACAAAGTCTTTTTTGCTGGAGAAGCTTGTCATACAGAAGGGCATGCAGCTACAGTACACGGCGCAATGGAGACTGCCGAAAAGGTAGTATTTGAGCTGATTGGAATGCATGCCTGAAAAAAGTTTCCAAGTTGTCAGCTACGAGTTAAGAAAAGATTTCCAAACCTAAGTTAGATCCTTATTTTTGTATAAATTCAATAAACTTTATTGACAATCGTAAATTTACTTTCAACCAATTAACGTTCATTACACAGGAACCAATTAAATTTTTTACGATGATAAGAGTTGTTTTAGCGCTGTTGCTTACAGTAGTAATTGGCTTCTCAGTTGAGGCTCAAGATCTGTATGTGTTACATGTGAAAGGAGATATCAGGGTAAATCCGGAAAATAAGCCTTTGAAAACCGGAGATAAGATTACTGCTGACAAGGAAATCAAGTTTATGTCACAGGATGCTACTGCTATTGTGATGAGCCGAGAAAAAGGAAGGATGCAACTGGATGGTAAAAAGTCTAAGTCGTCAGGGTCTGGAGAGTTTTTGGCAGTCGTTACAGAAGTGATGGTACCGATGAAACTGAACATGCAAATGAGTACTCGTTCAGAGGCGGAGTTTGTGCCAGTCAGAAACCTGAAAGAGTATTTTGGAGAAGACCAGTTTGCTGTAGTTGGAGAGCAGCTGTTTGTGCCTTTGGATGAATCACAGTTTCCAGAGGAAAAACACAGTGCGCTTGTATTCAGATATGAAGTAGATGGCAAACCCAAGATGAAGGTGTTGCCACGCAAACAGAATATAATCCTTTTTAACAAGGACAAGATTTTTGGTAATCATCAACCTGTTCAGGGAGAGATTTACCATGTAGATAAGGTGACGAAAGCTTCAGAACAACTGACGTCTTTTAGGCCTGTATTTATTAATGAAGACAGCTTGAGCAAGGAGCTGAACGCATTGGCAGATTTTTATACAACACAAGACAGTACATTGACTCAAGACTCTTTGCGTACTCGCATGGAGCAATATGTACAGGATGTGTATGGCAAAACCGATGCTTATCAGTTGGGTAAATGGATTGAAAAGCAGCCGTTTCCAGCCCAAGAGAATGTTCAAGAGTAGGCATTTTATTAAGAAAAAATATTTGGCCTTGTATCATGCTGGATTGTCAAAGCACTATAACCCAATAATTGACTAGAGATGAAATTGCTTTCAACTTATTTACTGCTTATTGGCTTACTGACAGCTGTATCTTTTCAAGGTTTTACACAACAGCACGCCACTCAGAAAGATGAAATCTATTATGTGGTACATGTTAGTGGTGATATCACCAGCCTGAAAGATGACCGTAAGGTTGTGCCGGGTATGGAGCTTCAATCTTCTGAAAAACTGAAGTTTGTTGGAGTAGGAGCAAAGGCAGTTGTATTGAGCCGTAAAGGAGGACGGATGTTGTTGCAGGCACCTGAAGGGAAGGAGAAAGCAACAGAATTTGAGTTGATGGTTAATGAGGTGTTTGTTCCTAAAAAAGTCCATTTGCGGATGAGTACACGTCAGGCTCCAAACAGTTTAGTTAACAACCTGAAGGATTATTTTGGCGAGGAGCGTTTTGCAATTATTGGTAATGAGCTAACAGTAAAACTAGACTCTTTCAGTTATCCGCTCAATGAGGAGAAAGTAATGGTGCTGTATTATAAGCAACCTGAAGGAGCGGAAAAGAATATTCAGATTCCTTATGAAACAGACAATAGCCTAGTGTTTCATAAGGATTCGCTTTACAATGATATGGATCCAGGCTACACTACTGGAAATAGCATCTACTATTTTTATAAACCCCAAAAGGAAGCCCGCAAGCTAGCAGAGTTTCAACCAGTATTTATTGAGGAAAATAAACTGTTGGAAGAGCTGAAGTTGATGCATGACTTTCTGTCGGAGAAAAAGCTAGCTGAAGGGAGTTTGCTTTATGAGGAGATGCTCAGCTTTGTGACTGACGTGTATGGTAAGGTAGACCTGAATCTATTTGATCAATGGACAAAAAAACATGGCCTTTATACAGGCGATGAATAAAGATAAAGCCTGAATAGGGCTCTTCCTGTTTTGACCGCTCTGTCTTTTAACCTTTATCTAATTTTTTAACCCGGTGTTTAACCCGCCGGGTTTTTTCATATTTTGCCAATAGTTTTTTAACTGACAGTACAATGGAAAATTTTTGGCTACCTGTAAACTAAAATCAAAGTGAAAAATCTACTTAAGAAGATACAGCAAAATAAGCCACTATTGATACTGCTATCTTGTATTCATGCAGTTATCATGATTGCGGCAATATTGTGGTACTCCACTTTGCCTTTTACATTAGGGGATGAAGTAACACTAATAGAAACCAGTGCACTTATCAGGAATACCCTGGTGAAGATGGATGAAAAACCTGATAGGGACCGCTTCTTATTTGTGAACTGTGCTTGGGAAAAGCAACTGATTGCTCATACAGACTCGAATGGTTTCGTAATTGGAAACATTGACATTACAAACCGTAAATCTTTGGGAAGACTGGTTCAGGTAATGAACCAGAAACCGGACAATCACGAATTCCTGCTGATTGACGTTCGCTTTTACTTAGAATCTCCTGATGATTCGTTGTTGCATGCAGAATTGCCAAGATTGAAAAATGGAATTCTGTCTTACCATAAAGGTGCTAATGATAAGCCACTGTATCCTATTTTTAAGGCACCGTTAGGATTGTCTGATATGGAAAGCCAGACTCGTAGTAATCAGGATGATCTTATGCTAAAGTATCATTTGGTTCAGGGAGACTCACTCAAGACAACACCTCTGTTGATGTACGAGAAGATGCATGATGAAACACTACAAAAAGGCATGTTCTTCGACCAATTGTCTGGACATTTCATTCATAACTCATTTATCATTGAGCACCCAATCAGAAAGTATGACCTGTTTCAGGCGCCTGATTCATTACGTTACAGCTATATGCACTTGGGTGAGTTGGTCAATTTACCGGATTTTGTGATTCAAGAGTTTACCAAAGATAGAATTGTGGTAGTAGGGGACTTTGAGGATATGGATATTCACCGTACAATCTATGGTAAGTTACCTGGTCCTCTGATTTTGGTGAACGCCTTTCTGTCACTTGAAAATGGAGACAATATTCTCTCAATGGGATTCCTGCTGTTTCTCTTTGTCACTTTTGCGATCATATCATTCAAGGCACTGACTCTAAGAGATCCTGTGACAGTATTTTTGGAAAAAAGATTCAGTTCTGATCATTTCTGGCTGGAGTTAGCAAGGGACCAAATGTTCTATCTGGTATATTTTGCTATCGTTTCCCTTTTATCATATGTCTTTTTCAATACACAGTTGACGATTTTGGTTCTGTCATTTTATGTTTATGGTGTAGAGCAGGGCGTAATATCGCTTATGGAGGAAAAAGAGCAGAAAGACAAAAAAGATGCTACTGAAGAAGCTGATAATGAGGAGAAGAAAATTGTTAACGCTAAGTTAATGGAGCAATAAAATACAGATAAAGGTTACATGCGATTAATAATAATTAAATTTATTATTAGAAAAATGAAATAAAGTATTGTTTATAATTGAAAATACTGCTATAATCGCATGACCTCTTGTATTCAACTGACCTAAAATCGGAACAAAAGAACTGTTAGATTGATAAGTAAAATTAAGATATGTTGGACAATAGTGTGCCGATACCTACTATAAGAGCCGCATAAAATATCAATCAACAAGACTTTATACCCCGCAGACGGCGGGGTTTTTTTGTGCCCATACTTTTTTAGGCTTTAATAAACGAACACTTTTCATTCTTCCTACCCAATATTTGACTTCAAAAAACATGACGTATAACATAGCGGTGTTATTTACTCTATAGAAGTACTTGAGTAAATAAAAGGGGTATATCTTTAATAGTGAATTTGAATCCATTGTCCAGTAACACCGATTACCTGATTGGTGAAATCAATATCAAATTGAAAGCATTTAATATCCTATTGAAATAGAAAATACCTTTCTTTTCCAGAGTAGTAGAATAGCTGATGGCAACAATATAATTTTGGCATTATGGGGTTGTGGATTAAAGCTGTTGGAATGCTTGATTCTGAGCACCAATTAAAGAAAAGATCAAAATGGAAGGAGCAGAAAATCTTGCAATGAATGTTTACCTTGATAGGAGAAGATGGACTGTTGGGTTGGGAAGTGATAGTATGTCAAACGAATAAGGATAATTGACTGATGAATAAGACTAAGAAAATGCCTGATACATTGGTGATCGCAAGTATGATTCTGTTGGTATTTATTATACTCACCTGGATTGTACCTGCAGGGGAGTTTAGTAGGAGTGTCGTTAATGGAAGAAATGTATTAGTGCCAAACTCTTATAAAGAAGTTGCTCCTTCTCCACAAAGTGTATTCACATTCTTTACAGCACCATTACGTGGCTTTATGGAAGCAGCGGAAGTGATTGCGTTTATTTTTATTGTTGGTGGTGCCTTTGGAATGCTTAACGCGACAGGCGCAATAAGTGCAGGGCTACATAAGATGGTTCAGTTCAGTATGAAAAAGCCATTGTATAAATGGCTGATCATTCCGGTTTTGATGTTGGTTTTTTCTTTTGCTGGAGCAAGCTTTGGTATGAGTGAGGAAGTATTGGTGTTTATTCTGATTACAATTCCATTGGCACATGCACTGGGGTTGGATACGATAACAGGTGTTGCTATTCCGTTTATAGGGGCTGGAGCTGGGTTTGCAGGTGCTTTCTATAACCCTTTTACGGTTGGTATTGCACAGAGTATAGCTGAGCTACCAACCTTTAGTGGGTTACAGTACAGACTATTCGTTTGGGTAGTGTTTACTTTGATCGCAATAGGTTTTGTGATGCTATATGCATATAAAGTGTCTCAAGATGCATCCAAATCTGTATTATACGAAGAAGATGAATTATTGAAAGCTTCTGAAAAGAGTGAACAAGTACATGAACCACTTACTTTCCGCAGAAAGCTGATCTTATGCTTACTGGGACTAAGCCTTGCATTGCTGGCTTGGGGAGTAACCGAGCACGGATGGTATATGGTAGAGATAGGTGCATTATTCTTTGGTTTGGGAATAGCTGCTGGTTTGGTTGGCGGTATGAATCCTTCGGTGATGTCCAAGTCATTTGCTGAGGGAGCCAAGGAAATGATGACAGCTTGTCTTGTAGTCGCATTTTGTAAGGGGATCTTATTGGTTGCTACTGATGGCAAGATCATCGATACACTGTTGTATTATGTATCTGAGTCAGTGAAAGATTACCCAAGAGCAGTTTCGGTAGAGTTAATGTTTATCGTGCAGAGTGTATTAAACTTTTTTATCCCTTCGGGGTCTGGACAGGCAGCTTTGACAATGCCAATTATGGCTCCACTAAGTGATCTGCTAGGTGTATCAAGGCAAACGGCTGTATTGGCTTTCCAGTTTGGGGATGGGTTGTCTAACCTTGTCATCCCTACAAGTGGGGTCACTATGGGGATTCTCTCGATTGCTAAAATCCCTTACAATAAGTGGATTCAGTGGATGCTTCCATTGATGGGTTTATTTGTATTGGCAGCTATGTTGCTTTTACTAGGACCTGTAATGTTCTTTCAATGGAATTGAGTTAAAATGAAAAAAGCAGACTCAAAATGGTGTGTCTGCTATTACTCCTGCTTTCGTTATTTAGTTTACTTGGATTCCATGGGAGGTTTTTTACCTGTAAAAAACTCCCAACCTGCAGCAGCTCCCCTTTGAGCAATGAGCATACCCATACCTCCGGTAATTCCTGTTGCGATGGTCCACATGATAGCTTCAGACCACTTGGTATTAGGAGAAGCGGGGTTTTGTGGCGGGTCAGTTTTAGTATAAGCTTTCCATCCTTCAGTCAGTCCTTTTTTGATTAGCCAAGCCGCACCAACAGCAACTCCAGTTGCAAAAGTTTGCCATATACGTTCAGAGATTTTCTTCTTGAAATCTATCATAAGCCAAAGCATTTGTTTAGGTAAATTTGTAAGGTGTGTTCAATCAGGAAAACAGTCTCTGAAAAAAGAATGTTCATCCTATGGTCATCAATATTACCTTAGAATGGAGTAGGCTGTTTGCCCATCTTCCCTATATTTGTATGGCAAAAAGCTAAAACCAACAACGAACAGACTGAACTGACATGAGATTTTTTTTAATGCTGTTGGCATTGCTAACGGTGAATTGTGCATTAGCACAACATACCCGGTGGCAGATTACGCTCAATAATGCAGAAGCACTTTTTGAAGAAGGAGATTTCAATGAGGAAAAGTATTTTGAAACGATTGATACACTTCGTGCAGACCCTCTTACCGCTGCATATGAATTGACAGGAAAAGCAGATGGCCTGCTTATCGAGATGAACAGGCTTACCGCTGTTGCATATCAGCAATTGGGTAATGCAGAAGAAGTAGATTACTTTAACCGTATTGCTGATAGTATTGAAAAATACAGCCGTGAGCGAGAAGAACTTGTGGCTAATATGGCTGAATTTGATTCTCTGTCAGGTAAGTGGTCGGTAGGGCAGTTAAAAAGCTACCTGAATAAAAACCTTGGTATTGCAGATAAGGCACTTGGAAGTGAGCACCCACTTAGAGGTATATTGTTGTATCATAAGGCAAAGGTAAATTTTCAGCTCAAAGACTTTCAATCTGCAATTGCTTCCATCTCAGCAGCTGAGAAAATTCTGTTGGGTTTTATGGCAGAGTCAGCTTCTGTATATTCTGATATGATCTTGCTGAAAGCAGAGTCGTTTTTTGCTTTGGGTGATACTGATAAGGCAGCAACCACTTGCAAACAATATATTTGGGTTAAGGAAAAGGAAATGAGCTTGCTTGAAAGCAATTTTGGTTTCCATCAGAAAGAGACATTTTTTAGAGATAATAAAGGTAACCTTTCACGCCTTTATGCTTTGGTGGCATCCCTTTCAGACTCCAATGAAAGCTTGGTGGGTGAACTTTACAGTTTTGTGATCAGGCTAAAAGAACTTCACCTTGCATATGTATATAGGGTCAAAGAAAAGGCATACCGATCAACTGATCAGCAATTGAATGCCTTATTGAGGGAGTGGGAAAATATGGTTGACCAAACTGCTCAAGCTTATCGCGAGCGTATTTTCAATACAAAGGATTCCATCAATTATTCAGGGGCATGGTCAAAGCTTCAGTTGAAAAAACGGGAGCTGTCAATACTGGAAAAGCAAATAGGGGATCGGGCTGAACAGATTCGCCTTCTGATTCCTGATTATGAAGCAAACTGGTACAACATTCAGTCTGCATTGGCTTTGGATGAGGTAGCCGTAGAAATTATTAAGGCTTCCGTAGGAGCTGATGCTAAATATTATGCTTTGGTTTTAAAGGGAGGAAATCACCCACCTGAAATGGTGGAGATCGGATCGGTATCCGACCTTGAACACTTAAGCTATGGCCAATATCTACGTGAAAATGGTGTAAGAGGAACCAGTTCCTTGGCGACAGCCCCCGTTAAGTTGAGGCTGAATCCATTGGATGAATCTCTTTACAGTAAATATTGGGAGCCTTTTGGACACTTGTTGGGTAATGCTAACAAAGTATTCTTGTCTTCTGATGGAGTGTTCCATAAGATTAATCCAGAAACATTTATGTTGGAAGAGGGGGGGTATCTATTTGATAAAATTCAGATAGAGAGAGTCAATAGTACAGCTGTGCTTATTAAGCCTGAGGTAAGGAATACCCGCCTTGGAAAAGGAGCATTGGTTAGTGATCCCCAATTTAACTTTGATAATAAGACGTTATCTGAAAGTAAAGTGGAGGAGTCCGTAAAGGTTCGTTATCTCAGTGACTTTGTGGACTTGGCTCCATTACCATTTGCAAAAGAGGAAGTCAGACTGATCAGAAAGCTGTATACAGATAAAGAAACCAAACTTTACACAGGGTATCAGGCGAGTGAAGAAACGGTAAAAGAAATTGTTCAACCTTATTTTTTACATATCGCAACGCATAGCTTCTGGAATGAACAGTATGCCGACGAGCCAATGCTCAATGCTGGTATCGTACTGTCAGGAGTAGAAAATTATGAGAGTGAAACAAAGTTTCCGAAGGGAGATGGTATCCTGAATGCCTATGAAGTTATGGGAATGGATCTGTATGGAACAGAACTAACGGTACTTTCGGCTTGTGAGACAGGACTCGGTCGTGTTCAGGATGGACAAGGAGTGTTTGGCTTACAACGTGCATTCCTGATAGCAGGTGTCAAAACCTTGATCGTATCTCTTTGGAGGGTAGATGACAAGGTGACAAAAGACATGATGGCGCTATTTTACCAATATTGGAAAAATGGAAACACGAAGTCTGATGCCTTTAGAAAAGCGAGGTCTGAGATCAAGCAGCAATACCCTGATACCCCTTACTATTGGGGTAGTTTTGTAATGCTTCACAATGACCACTAGAAATGAAAAAAGGCAGTTTGAGATACTCAGACTGCCTTTGTTTCAATGTATTGTTATGAGGATTATTTCGCTTACCATTTTTTGTTGACTACAACTTTAACAGAAGTATTGCCACGTTTACCTTTTTTAGGTGTGCTTTTTCTGTGATCGTCATGATCGTGTCTATCATCATGTCTGTCACGTCTATCATCGTGTCTGTCACGTCTCTCATATCTGTCATGATGGTCATGTCTATCATTGTAGTGATCATGTCTGTCATGACGGCAATGACTATCGTGGCAATGCTCTTTTACATAGACAACTTTCTTATGATTCTTTTTGTAGTGTCCTTTGCCTGGGTGTCTGCCGTGTACATGGTGTTTTTTGTAGTACACTTCGTGATAACCACAATGGTGAGAACAATGGTGATCTCTCAATGGAGAGTATGTTCTTCTCTGTCTACGATAGATTCGACCGTCGTTACCAACAGAGACTTCAAAGTAAACATCTCCTTTTTGAAGTACTACGTCAAATGAAACGTTACTTCTGGTGTCGACGCGTCTGGCGTGGATCACATCGTAACCTCTATATTCATAACTGATAGATGTGAATACATTATTAGGCATTCTCCAATCGTTGTAACCTCCGTCATCTCGCATGTAACGCTGTGCATTTGATGCTAGTGGAAGAAACATTATCGCTGCTAGTAGTGTAATTAAGTGTCTCATAAGCTTAGTTCATTTTAGTGAAACATGGGTCGATCAATATGTGTGCCTGTTTCATCCTGTTAGGTTGACCGTTATTGCTTAAAAAGAAAAAGCTGCTTGTAAGAACAAGCAGCTTTTACTTCATCTGTGTTCTTGTAACCAAGACAACAGGTTTTATAGCTTAGACAAAAAATAGTTCCTTTATTAAGGTTAAAAAATATTAATATTTAAGCCTGTTTATTGATTTTTAAGTAGTTATGATCTTTTCTTTTTTCGGTGAATTTCTCTGTATTCTTTGAATATTTCACTTCTACCGAAGTTTAACACCAATCCAACCTGTGCATCCATTGCTTGTGCATTTTTAGCCCAAAGTCCTGTTGAAATTAAGTTGTCACTAGCAAGATAAAACTTCACGCCAGGGAAGCCCATTGTAACAACACTACCCAGTTTATGTCCAAATCTATCACCTTCATAAGAAAGTCCCAGACCTAAGAAATCACCAAGTTCCTGATCGATCGAAAGGGAAATACCTGGGATAAAACTACCTCTGTAACCAGTAGCCGAAACTAACGCACCAGCAGTCAGGTTACGTGCTAGTTCGTAGCTTGCACCAACATTGAAACGTAGTGCCTGCTTAATCTTAAAGGCTTCTACTTCGTCAATTTCGTCGAAGCTGTAAGCATCTTCCAAATCAAAAAGGTCTTCTTCTTCACCTGAAGCAAATAGTGCAGGGTCAGCACCTTCATAAGCCAGTTTATCCTCGTCAAGTGTTACGGAGTATCCAAGCAGGTTGCTCTTCCATTTGACACTACTACCTACATTCAGCAAGCTTGCTTCAAAAGTGATGCGGTCAGTATAGCGGTATGTCGCACCAAAGTCGAACATCAGACCAAAGTTAGACGGATCAAAAAATGACTGGCTGTCAAGGTTGTCAGAATCCACCTCTATCTCATTGGTTTCAGTATTGATGGTAACGTACCCTGCACTGGCATAGATCTGTGCATCTGAAGATGTAGATATTGGGTAGTTAGGAGCGTCTTCCTGCTTGATCGTCAGTCTGGCATCTTCCATTTGGAGAGCTTGTACACCGACTTTTGCATTAAGGTTGACACCTACTGTAAGCTTTTCATTTACATCATAAGCACCACCAAGTACTATATTGTGGTAGTGTTGGAAGCTCAGTGATGGCGCAATATTGACTTCTTTGCCCAAGTACTGTTCGCTTGCAGGACCTTTTGAAATAATGCCTGGCAAGTCAGCAGGAATTCCTACATGGAAATCCATGATCTCTTGTACACTGACACGGACAGATACTTTTTTGCCATTGAAATAAACACCCAACAGGTTGATGTTACTTTGCATTCTGTTGATGCTTTCACCCTCTATATTGGCAGCAACCTTGTCTATATCTAGAAAGTATTTACCATTGTCACCTTTCGTGAACAACTTGTTGAATGAAAGGTCTGTCGTTAAATCAGCGCTAGTCTGTCCAATTACAGGTAATAGGATAGATACTTTATGATTAAGCCTTCTTGCTGGATTCTGATGCGTAGATTGGGGCAATGAAGTCATAAAGTGCATTGCTGAAGAATGCTGTGCTGATGCATCGATTGCTGAAATAGAAAACAGTGCGGCAGCCAGCCATTTATATATATTTTTCATGGTTCTAGTTCTCTTTCTTTAAAAAGTCTTTTGATAATAAGTAAATGCTGCTTTTAGCTTATTCACCTGAATTACCATTGGTAATGGTAGCCAGAATACCTGCTTTAAGATTGATATCAGATTCCTTGTTCAGTTTACTGAACTTGTCAGGAGTACCGTCTCCGTCTGTATCAGGTGAGTTAACTAACACTGTGATCTTGATTTCTTTACTTTTGGCAATTGCTCGTAGTTGCTCGGTAGTTACAGTGGTTTCTGAAGTGAAAGTTGTTGGAGCTGTTACATTGCCGTTGTTGTCTGTTTCTGCCGCTTTTACAAATGCCAAACCGTTATTGATAGGCAAAAGAACAGTTTTGTTTTCTTCTGTGGTAACCTGAAAAAGCATCTTCATGTCAAGAGGCAGACTGTTGATAGCTTGAATCTTCAATACACCTTTACTTTGATCTTCGATGTCAAAATCAACATTGATGCCGTCACCTTCAAGGTTAAATGCAATATCCTGAGCCTTGATGTCTAGAGGAATGTTGACAGTGATGTCTGCGTTAGTGAAATTATCCATGCTGAAACGCATTTCATCACCTTTTTGAATGTAATCAAGACCACTAGAAATCACTTTTGCCGAGCCTCCATATATCAGTTTCGTCAGTTTCTTATCTGTAGAAAGGTTGAACAGGGATGCTGGATTGTAAACGTAATAAGATGATGTAGTCACATCTTCGAAAGAAGAAGCTCCTTCAAGGATAAATGAATCAATTGCATCACCGCCGTTTACATCAGTCAACTGAATGGTTTGGGTACTGCCATCATCAAAGTACGCTTCCAATTCAGGCGTGATTTTTACATTGGTTCCAATGCTGTTAGAAAAATCAAATCCCATTAGTAGAAGAGGGTTCTCACCATTGAGTTCTACTTTACCGCTTTCAAACAGTTCATTGTCAAAGTTAACAGGGTGCTCTTGTTCTGAAAGAGATACGGCAGGTACATTAGCATCGTCGTTGAATACCAGTGTCATTCTATCTGCCTGATTGTTATCCGTCAGTACAAGTGTTTTAGGAGAGTAATTACCTGTAGCAGTCAGTTGGATGGTAGGCAGTGCAGTTGCAACGGCTCCATTTTCCCATAGGTCCATTTCTGCACCTGTCATAGGGAAAGTCAACTCTACGCTCTCATCGCTGCTGCTTGTCACTTGTGCTGCTACTGTATTGCCTTGAAGGTTTTCAAAATAGCCGGTGATCACTACGTCAGGCGTTTCTTTTGACAATGTCATCTTGATGTTACCTTCTGTAAAGCGAATGTAGCTGATACTCATGTCGTAGCCTTCTCTGGTAACAGGGGCTGTGAATGGTACATATGCTTTCACCAAGTTATTGTCTTCATCGTATTGGGTATCTTGATCCCTTTCTACTGTGAAAATTACTTGAACGTTAGCATCAGTATATACCTCAGGCGTAATACCAGGAATATAAGTTCCTCCGAAAGCTTCTACGAGCTCTTTTTCAAAGTTGAAAGAGAAATCATCTACATGAAAAAGTGCTTGTGGGCTACTAAAACCCATTGCTTCAACAACTGTATTGATATCTGCCACTTCTTGAGATGAGGACTCAGAAAAATAGTAGAATCCATTTTCGTCTGTCTTGAGGTTTTCAGGAATGTCTACAAGGTTCTCAAACGAGAGAGAGCCATTCAACAAGGGAAGACCGATTTTTAGGCTATCAGGCATTTGAACCAGATTGTCACCTTCCTCAAATTCAAGGTCTTCTTTTAGAATGTCACAAGATTGCATGCTGGTAAATGACAGCATGAGCATTAGTGGGATGCTAGTTTTTAGTTTTGAAAAAATGGTACTCATTTTTAGCTTAGTTTAGTTAATTTTAGTGGTACAAAACTAAGTAATTTTAAGATATTTTAAGTATTGTGAGGTGTTAAATGTATGAGAATTTCTCAGTTAGGGAGCTGAAAACAAAAAAGCGGTACTCCTATTTTGTATAGGAAAACCGCTTTATACTGTATGAAAAACAGGATTTATTAGAGAGGGAAAGGCACAAATTCGCTTACATCTTGGCCATAACTATGCAGCTCACGGATAATAGTGGAGCTGATATAAGAGTATTCTGGAGATGTATAGATAAAAACGGTTTCAAGGTTATTGAAAACATGTTTGTTGGCTTGTGCAATATTGTTTTCATACTCAAAATCAGTAGTGTTTCGCAAGCCCCTCAACAAGAAGTTGGCATCGTATGTCTTAGCCAGTTTTGCGGTAAGCCCTTCATACTTGATTGCTTGAATCTTCGGGTTGTCCTTGAAATGGTCATTGATTTTATCCAGCATCTCATCTGCCGAAAAAAAACGTTTCTTTTTCGCATTGTGTCCAAGCCCGATGATTACCTCATCAAAAATACGTGATCCCCTAAGCACAATATCTTCATGTCCTTTAGTGAATGGGTCAAACGTTCCGGGAAAAATGGCAATCTTTTTCATCACAATTGATTTGTAGCTTTGTCAGTAACTGTTTGGTGAAATTTGACTGAAGCCAACCTTAACAAGTAAAGGTACAGAACAAGTCGAAGTCGTACTGTTCCGGATCATCGTCAAACTTAAATGGATAAGTGAGCTTTGTAGGCCTTTTGCTAGGAGTTACTTTGCCTACATACTTTTTGAGCAACTGAATCTCTTCCTGATAGTCAAAAATGCTTCCTGAGTAAATCAACTCAATGTCTGATGGCTTAAGGTTAAGCTCATCCACTACAAAAAGTATGAAGTAAATAAAGTCATTGATTCCTCTGAAATGGAAAGTGTTGACAATCAATGGAACACCATCTTTCAAATAAAAGATCGTCATGTCCCTATTCTGTACATTTAGATACAGCTTGTCCGCTGTACGCTCTGTATGCAACATCAGGTATTCAAGTGTGCTGTAAACGCTGTGATAGCACTTGATGGGGGTGTTTTTGTAGAAGCTACGGAACCAGTCCAACACTTCATTGCTTACAGGGTACAGGATGTGCAGGTCAGTTTGACCGATAGATTGTTCAAACAGGCGTTCCTCATTCGTGTTGATATCTGTATTGAGCCTTAACAACAACTCTTTGTCAGCTTCACTCTCTACATAAGTACCAGGAGCTAAAGTGTAGTTAGGGTGAGACATCAATAGCCTAATTTCTTTCCAGAATATGGCATTGAGAAACGAATGGTGAGAGACAAGGTTAGCGATTGCTGTTCGCATTTCGCTATAGGATTGAGTAGCAGGTAGCCTATAGCCTTCCCAGGCAAGGCACTCTCGAGTAGTGTCGTTGTAGACACCTATAGAAAGACAGCTCTGATGTATCTTAACACAGAGCGTATATGCAGATATGTTATGTACATCAAAGCTGTCAGAATGTGCTTTATAAAGCAGTGTTTCTAAGAGTAAATCTTCCAATATTATTCCCAGTTACCTGATGTAGTCGCATCAGTTTGTGAACCAAATCTCAGGCGCCATCTTGTAGGGCTAGGGTTGCTATCTTTTCTTGAAGGATCTCTTGGAGCTGGGTCAACTACCTCAACGGCAGGAACAGCTACGTTACCTTTTTCGATATTACCAGCCCAGATTTCGAATTTCTTATCTGTACCTGGTACAAATGGCAGCCTTTCTGGGCTGAATTTAGGATATTCTTCTGTAGGGAACAAAGCCAGAAGAGCTTGCTCTCTTGCAATTGTATCGTACTCAATTCTTACACTGTCAGTTCTAGTGTAGTACAATGGATCATTCTTAGTTCTTGGAGTGATGATTTCACGCTTTTCAACAGTGAAGATCGTATCTGTTTCCACGAAGTCAATCAGTGTGTCCCAAGAAGCTGTATAAGTTTTATATCTGTTGAAGTAAGCTACTTCTGCCTTTCTGATTTGTTTCAGCTTTTCAGTCACTCTTGCTTCAGCTACTTTGATCTCTTTTGCTTCAATAATAACGTCTGCAATACTGTGATATACCCGCCATGCCAGAAAAGCCGTCACGGGAATCATAATTAACGTGAGTATCTTTGTCTTTGTCATCGTTTTTTGTTTAATGATTCATTCAAATATTATGATTCTGATAGGTGCAAATACCAGAGATCAGTTTCTTATTACCGTTAGCACAAATAGAAAAAGTGAAATATATTATTGGTATAATATATTTACAGTTCGCAAATTTATCAACATTTCTTTGAAATGGTAATAGGATTGGATGGAAATCTTTCATAATCGGAGGAAAAAACCTCATAATTTTATGATAGGTACAGCTTAAAAGTGCTGAATCATCCATTTGTGATCCTGTTTATTTCCCTCTTTTTCTGTTTTTGTATTATTTTGTTACCGTGCCTTTTAGCGTTATAACAAACATTTAAGGTTTTCAGTTAGCAATAGGCAGACTGAATTCCTACTTCCCTTTATACTCGTAACCGAATTCCTTGGTGATGTCTTTTTTCTTCATTCTTTCCAAGGAAACGCTCATTCTGATAGGCTCAAGTGGACGAGCACTTCTGTCAACATCTTCTGCTGCAATCACATCAACAACCTCCATTCCACTGATCACTTGCCCAAAAATGGTATATGCGCCATCCAAATGGTGTGCGCCTTCATTGGCCTGTACAATGTAAAACTGGCTGCCACTGGATTTTTTGTTAGGGTTAACACTATCGTTTTGACGGGCCGCAGCCACCATACCTCTCTCATGTTTGTATGGAGTATTCAGCTCTGCGTTTAGTTCGTAACCAGGTCCTCCCATCCCTATTCTGGTAGAATCGTTTGACGGCTTTGTATTGGGGTCACCTCCCTGAATCATAAAACCATCCAATACCCGATGGAATGATGTGCTGTCATAAAAATGCTGACTAGCTAACTTCAAAAAATTCTTTTTGTGCTGGAGAGCATCATCAAAAAGAATCATTTTTATATCTCCCAACCTTGTAGAGATTGTCACAACATAGTCTTTTTTCTTATGCGGTTTGTACTTCAGTTGGGCTTGAGCATGGAGTCCAACAGAGAGTAAGAGTAATAGGGAAATTAGTGTCTTTTTCATTTATTAGTTTGTTTATCAGGGAAGTGCGTGAATTATAGATTCTATCAGTATATTCATACACCATTTATATAATTCAAATATTACCAAAGGTTACACCCTCACCTCGTTCATCGAGCGGTTTTTTCGTATTATTGTGAGGCAGCGCCGAATTTACAGGGATTATTTTTCTATTCAAATGTCAAAACAAAACTGGAAATCGTTGGGACCTGCCCTGATCTGGACAGCCCTTACACTTTATGCATTTTTCTTTAAGGTTCCAGATCCACCTGAGGCAATATCCATACCTTATTTTGATAAGGTGGTACACTTGGGAATCTTTGCAGGATTTAGTTTTCTATACATATTTGGCTTGGATCATCAAGCATTTTTCAAGTTGTCCTTCCCAAAGGCTGTATTGCTGGCTATTGGATTCAGTATTGCCTACGGCGGGATTGTAGAGTTAATTCAACTATACTTTATTCCTCACCGTTCAGGTGATTTCGTTGATTTTATGGCAGATATTGCAGGAGTATTGCTAGGGTGGACCTGTTACAAACCGTTGATGAAATGGTTTGAGCCATTAACTTCCAAATACTTTGCTTTATGAGAAAGGTCGTACTTTACATTGCCACAAGTATGGATGGTTTTATCGCTAAAGAAGATGGAGATGTCAACTGGTTGCATGATGAGGCATTTGCTGAGAAAGAAAATGACTTCGGCTATGCAGACTTCTTGAGCAGTATTGACACAACCTTTATGGGCAATAGTACCTACAAAGTTGTAATGGGATTTGATATACCATTTCCTTATCCAGATTCTACTAATTATGTCGTAACATCTGATCCATCACAGCCAGATACCAATGATGTGAAGTTTATAGGTAGTGAAGAGGTAAAGGATTTATTATCCCAGATAAAACAACAAGAAGGAAAGGATATTTGGCTGATTGGAGGTGGAAAGCTCAATGCATTTTTCCTTGAGCATGGATGGATTGATGAAATACGCCTTTTCATTATGCCAATTGTATTGGGGAAAGGTATCAAGATGTTCGGAGAAGTAGATGACTTCAGTAAAAAGTTTGCGCTAAAGGAAACAGAAGTATACACAACAGGAGTCGTAGCATTGCATTATGCTAAATAAAGACAACTTACAACAATATAAGGCCGCAAGGAGATACTTGTGGCCTTTTTGTTTTTACTGGAAGATTCATTTCTCCCGTTTAGCTTTATCCGTTTCAGGAATAGGTATATCCTTCCTTAAGGTAAATGAAACATCAAGGTTGGTAGGCAACATGGTAAACTCTAGCTGCTCTTTTACCTCTTTAGGATTGGACTTTAATTCAATATGGTAGTTTTTGCAAAACATGGAGAGAATGACCTTGATCTCTAATAATGCAAGACTCCTTCCGGGGCAAAATCTTGAACCAGCACCAAATGGGATAGATGCTTCAGGGTTGTGTTGTGTGTGCATAGGACAACCATTGGGTAGCCACCGTTCAGGAACAAAGTCTTTTGGATGTGTGAAATTCTCAGATTGTAAGGCTGAATGTTGGTTATGAGTGATCAGTGTAGTGCCTTTAGGAATGATGAGTCCTTCAATCTCAATTTCTTCCAGCGTATCAAGGTAGAGCATAGGAGCAACGGACTTCAGGCGAAGTGTTTCTAGTGCAACAGCTTCCGTGTAAGTTAGCAGGGCTGCATCCTCATAATTCTGAAGCAAGTGATCCTCCTTTAGAACCTGTTTTGCCTCAAGGTGCAGTTTTTCCTGAACCTCAGGATGCATCCCCAAAAAATACATGGCCCAAGCTATACTGTTGGCTGTGGTATCTTCGCCAGCTAAAAGCATTGTAAAAACATTTCCCAAAATTTCTTTGTCAGTGAACTTGTCCTCAGCTTCTTGCTCTACCAGCATGGCTTCAAGAAAATTGCCGGGGCTTGTTCTTAACTCAGGATTTGCTTTCAGCTTTTGCTTTGCCTGACTGATAAACTGATTGATCGTTTTGGTTACTTCTTGTATTGACTTTTCGTAAGACCGGTCAGCAGGAAGTTTCATATACCTCCAGTATGGAAATGGACTATTAAGCCTACGGAAAATGGTTGGGAAAATAACCTCCATATGAGCCTGAATGACATCTCCGGTCTCTTCTATGGTATTCATGTCGTAACCAAAAGCAAGGTTGGTAGTAATATCTACCGTATAGCGTACAGATAATGCATGTATATCTATTGGTCGATTTTCACTTATCATAAGATCCATTTGACCTTTAAGCCTCTGAGTCACTAGGGTAAGTGTGGGGAAGAAGGTTTTCAGGTGATGGATATTCAAGGCACGGGCTGTTACTTTTCGTTGTTTTTGCCAATCATCTCCTTCAGCCGTAAATACCCCTTCTACACCTGATTCATTGATAATGTCGGATAGCTTCTTGGATCTCCGGATCAGTTTAGGACGGTTTTTGAGTAACTGCTGATTAAAAGATATCGAGGTGGATACAACGATTTCTTTTCCAGCTAAGTCAATTCTGAATAATGGTCCCAATTCATCAGAAAGCAGTTCAAGGTCCTGATGCATTTGGGCAAAGTTGAATTGGTGTAGATTACCTAGAAATGGAAGCCCTTTTGGATGAGGAAGGCTTTTAATGGATTTAGTCTTAGATGCAGATTCTTTGGGTAGGTGCGTAGCTTTCCATTGGTTGATTTCGTCCTGATCTAAATAAACCTCAGTCCCATCTATAAGTGGAGTGAATTTATGGAGACATTCGTTGCCCGCAATTCTTTTTCCAGTCTCATGATCAAATTGCCATCCATGCATATGGCAGATTAGTCTTCCTCCTTCCACTTGCCCTTCTGCGAGTAGCGCCTGCTGGTGAGGGCATTTTCCATAGAAAACATTAACCTTTTCCTTTTGCTTTAAAATCACAAGATCAATTCCTTCTACTTCTGTCCCAAAAGGTGTGTTGTCCTGAATGCCGTTGAGCGTAGCAATGAGTTTTTTCATTCTAATTAAAATGGGTTATGAAGGTTGATGAACTTACTGTGTAGTAGTTGACCTGCTCAAGTTTATTGAAACGAACAGGGTTGGTGAGTTTAGTAGAGTTGGAGACTCCCGATAAATAGTATTGCTCGTTAACAGTTATTTAAATTAAATTTTAATCATAACAAAAAAATGTATCAGGAAAATGGAAAGGATTTGACCTTCTTTGTTTTAAACCCTACAAATTGATAACTAGCCCTATATGAAATCCCTAACCTTGGTATTCCCACATCAGCTTTACAAAGAACACCCAGCAGTGGTGAAGGGCAGGCAGGTAGTGCTGCTCGAAGACCATCTGTACTTTTCCCAATACCCTTTCCATAAGCAGAAACTGGTATTGCACAGGACTTCGATGAAATTTTATGCTGACTTCTTAAAGGACAGTGACATTCGGTCAATTTATATTGAAGCCAATGCACATGAAGGTTTGGAGTCACTTTTTGAGCATTGGAAAAGCGAAGGGTGTAAAGAGGTTTATTATGTTGATACGACTGATTACTTATTGGAAAGGAGGTTGGAAAGGTATGCAGGAGACAACCGTATTAAGCTGAAACGTTTTGATGCCCCCTCTTTTTTGCTGAGTAGGGAAGAAGTGACTTCGTTTCTGGTAAAGGATAAGAAAAGGGGGTACTTGATGGCTGATTTTTATAGGGACCAACGGAAGCGTTTTGATATTTTACTGACAGATGAAGGGACTCCTGAGGGAGGTAAGTGGAGTTTTGATCAGGAAAACCGGAAAAAACTGCCTGCTGATATATCGTTGCCACATGTTTATTCTCCAAGAGATAATAAGTATGTAAAGAAGGCCAAAGCTTATGTTGAGAAGTATTTTAATAGCCATTATGGTGATATGGATAAGTTCAGCTATCCGGTAACTTTTGATCAGGCAAAAAGGGCTTTGGATGACTTTATAGAAAACAGGATCGGAAAGTTTGGGGATTATGAAGATGCCATTGCTAAGGAAGAATCTGTTCTGTTTCATTCTGTACTTACTCCCATGTTGAATACAGGTTTGTTGACGCCTGATCAGGTATTGGATCGTACGTTTAAGCTGAATGAAAAATATGACATTCCACTCAATTCCTTGGAAGGATTTGTCAGGCAAATTATAGGTTGGCGTGAATTTATGCGTGGTATTTACCAGTTGGAAGGAAATTTTGAAAGAAAGCACAACCATTACCGCTTCAAGAGGAAAATACCGGAACATTTTTGGCGAGGTGAAACAGGAATCGAACCCATAGACAAAACCATACAAAAAGTAAAGGAACGGGGATATTGTCATCATATCGAGCGGCTGATGATTTTGGGTAACTTTATGCACCTTTGTGAGTTTGCGCCAGATGAGGTATACCGTTGGTTTATGGTGTTTTTTATAGATGCTTATGATTGGGTAATGGTACCAAATGTATATGGTATGAGTCAATATGCTGATGGCGGTTTGATTACAACCAAGCCTTATGTATCAGGTTCCAATTATGTGCTTAAAATGAGTGATTACAGTAGAGGAGAATGGTGTGATGTGTGGGATGCTTTGTATTGGCGTTATATCCACAAGCACAGGCGTTCTTTTGAGAGGAATCCGAGAATGACCATGATTGTCTCATTATTGGATAAAATGGAAAAAGCTAAACTGGATGCACATTTGGCAACCGCAGAAAAGTATTTGAAAAATATTGACAGAGGAGAAAAGTTGATTTAAATAAGTCTCTTAAATTTATAAAAGTAGAAAGCAGTCAGGGTGTAGCCTTGACTGCTTTTTTTAATATCATCCAGTTTATGGATTTAGCTCATACGGGTATTAGCTTTTATTTTTTTCTCAAAGCAGACACTGCTTTTGACATTTCTATATTGACCGTAATTCGGGATAAGCTGGTAGTCATTTTTTTGGTAAAGCCTGATTGCTTCAGGTTGTTTGATTCCTGTTTCAAGTATACATAGCCTGAATGAAAGTTCGCTGGCCCAATTTTCCAATTCAGATAGAATCTGAGAGGCAATGCCATTGCCACGGAGATTAGGAAGAACAAACATTCTTTTGATTTCCACTATATCATCTTCGTATGCTTTGAGCGCTCCACATCCAATGGCAAGATTGTCCTGATAGACTACCACTACATGTTGAATTGTATCTATAGTATTGTACTGGGCAAAGAATGAATGCTCTTCACCGTCTCTGATACGGAGGTCTTCGTCAAGGAGCTTAACCAATGATATAAAGTCCTCGTTATCGGAGTTTGTCCTGATAATTGTAGTCATGAGATGATTTGTGGGGAAAGAATTATTTTTCAGAATTTATAGTCTTTATAAATCTAAATAATACATGGATTAGTCCAAATCACTCACCTTGTTAATGTTTGTCAATTGTGATCTTCTTCTTTTTTATCCAAACCTGATGGAACTATCAGATGAAAATATTTGCTATCAAAAATATTGAGTGAGGAGTATGTAAGATGACTTATGGATTTTGAAGAAGAGTATTTTTTTCAATGTCCTTACTGCGGTGAGGAGATATCTATGATTATAGATTTGACGGTATCAAAACAGACTTATATCGAAGATTGTGAAGTTTGCTGTAACCCGATTGAGGTTAGCTATGAAACAGAAAATGGTAGTATAATGCTTTTTGATGCAAGGTCTATTGAGCAGTAGAGTTGGATTATTTATTATCCAAAATAGCAGAAAAGTAAGTTATCGGTTAACATATGTTTAGAGGGGAGTATGCATTGAACTTATCTGATGAAAATATTATTCTACATTAACAATGTGTAAGAGATTTTGACTGATAAGCAACCCACAGAACTGAATGCAACTGCTATGAAAACAGAAAATTTACGTGAACTATTCAAGAGTATGGCAATGGTAATGTTGCTGGTACTCCTTTCGGCTGGTGTTATAATGGCTCAGGATACCCGTTCCTCTTTGTTTGGAGCCATTGACCAAACCATGGAAACCGCTTTGGAAAAGAAAGCTGATGTACTGACTCCGAAAACTTATCAAAAAGCAATGCAGCATTATGATAAAGCAAGCAAGGCTTTTGAGAAAGGCGATGATCTTTCAGATATCCGTGAAGAATTGGAAGAAGCAGAGAAGTACTTTAATGAAAGTATCAAGAATATAGACTTGGCCAATGTGATGTTCTCGGAAACATTGGATGCAAGAGGTGATGCACTGAAAGCAGGTGCAGACCAACATCAGAAAGACCTTTGGGATGATGCAGAAAAAGAGTTCAGGGATGCCGCAGAAGATTTGGAAGGTGGAGACTCTGATGATGCAAAAGAAGGTGGACAGAGAGCTACCGAACTTTACCGTAAGGCGGAAATGGAAGCTATTGAAACAAACCTGTTTGGTAGTGCCAATACCTTGATTGAGCAAGCTGAAGATGCTAAAGTGAAAAAAACAGCACCAAAAACTTTGGAATCAGCCAAGGAAAATTACAAAACAGGGATAGAGATGCTGGAAGGTTCTCGCTACGACACTGAGCAGGCTAGAGAGCTTGCACAAAAAGCGGAATATGAAGCCCGACATGCACTGTACCTTAATACCTATATCAGATCACTGAAGGATGAAAAGAAAACAATGGAGGATGTCATCCTTGATAGTGAGGATAATATGCGTAAGGTAGCTGGCGCAATGGGAGTGGAGTCTCCAGAATTTGATCAAGGTTTGGGAACTGTAGCGGATAACATTACAGAAAGATCAGCGTCTATGCGTGATAGCTTGAATCAGGTAACATCTGAGTTGGAAGCAACTGAAGGTAAAGTGAGCGAAATGGAAGGCAGACTCTCAGAAATGTCAAGTCTGGAAAGTGAGCTTGCTTTTGACAAGGAAGTTGAAGAGAAGTACAACCAGATATTCAACATGTTTGATGCAAGCCAAGCAGAAGTTTTCCGTCAGGGTAAGGATATCATTATGCGTATGAAAGGTTTTGCTTTTGACGTTGGTAGTTCAGAAGTGAAACCGTCCAACTATACACTGCTTTCGGATGTAAGAAGGGCTATTGAGATATTCCCGGACAACAAGATTATAGTGGAAGGTCATACCGACTCTTCAGGTAGTGAAGCAACCAATATGAAACTTTCTCAAGAAAGAGCAGATGCAGTTAGAGAGTACCTTGTTGAAAATATGCAAGGGTATGACAAGGAGAGAATTAAAGCTGAAGGTTTTGGTGAAAATCGTCCTATCTCGAGCAACAAGACCAATGAGGGTCGTGCGGAAAACAGACGTATTGATGTGATCATCAAAGTTGAAAATATGCAGAAGTAAAAATAGAATAACCAATATTGTGAGCGTAACAGAGGTAAGATTCTGTTACGCTTTTTTGTGTTTTGAGTGTGGGTTTAAAGTGTTGATTGTTAGTGGTTAATTATGTTTTTGGTGAGTTGTTATAAGTAGAGGGATAATGAAAATAATAGAAATTCATTGTCCGATTCCAATTTAAAATTGCCTTATGTGTATCTGACAAATAAACAAAGGCGTTTTAACTAATGCCTGACAAGCACCTTTAACTTAACAATTAGCATATGAGCAAGAAGATATACATACAACTAGCAACTTTACTGATTACATTTTTGACCTCTTGTACATTTGTAGATGTGGATCCTGAGCCTGAGAGATTGGCTTCAAATGAGCTTTATAGTAGAAGAGGCGTTACGATAGATTTGGAATGGTCTACAGGAGGTACTGATTATGATGCAGTCCATGAAGCAGATATAGATCTTCAATTGTTTTTGTATGGTGACCTCATTGCCAGTTCTGAAAGGGATTATGATTTTGAGTCTGTTGAGATTTTCGATGAAGATCCAAGAGGAACCTACGACTTGGATGTGATTTATTACGAAGGTTGTAGGGATGTTTATTATACTTTATATATCACGTCTAGCGAGACTGGAGATATGATTACGATAGATGGGCATTTTGATGGGTGTGATGGAGGTGATGATTACCATACATTCCATATCCGAAAAGATGGAGATTATTATATAGTAAACTAACATAGTTACTCCAAAGCCCTCTGAGAAGGGCTTTTTTTATGAATATAATTTTTTGCTGAAAGAAGTGATATTTGTCTTTGGATGGGGATATAGGATTTAGAAATGCTTCTAAAGTGGGCATTTATTTTTTACAAAGAATTGAATAACTCAAATGAAAGAAAAAGAAATCAGGGCTGTGTTTGATGAGGATACGATAACGGTCTATCAGGCATACAGGGCTGCCATTGGGGTAGCTGCTGTAGAAAACCAACAGTTTGTGCCACCCTTTAAGCTAACAAGGATGACTTGGATAAAGCCATCATTCCTGTGGATGATGTACCGCAGTGGTTGGGGACAGAAAGAAGGGCAGGAACATGTGCTGGCTATCAAGATCAAGAGAGAAGGTTGGGAGTGGGCACTCCGTCATTCATGCCTGTCGCATTATGTAGAAGGTGTCCATTCATCGCATGGTGATTGGAAAACTAAGCTGAGTGCATCACCTGTGCGTATCCAGTGGGATCCTGAGAAAGACATCTTCTTGGAGAAGCTGCCTTACAAATCCATACAGGTAGGACTGTCAGGCATTGCAATAGAGAAGTATGTCAACGAATGGGTGGTTTCCATTGAGGACATCTCTGAAAAATGCAGGCATATCCATTCGCTGGTTAAGAATAGGGAGCTTGAAAAGGCTAAGGCACTGATGCCGAAGGAGGAAATCTATCCTATCCCTGAATCCATTGTACCTATTATCCATGCTTCTATGGCAGACCAGTCTGTCTGAAACACATTGCCGTTCATTGAATATGATGAACGCAATGTGTTTTTATTTTTTGCATAAACCTCTCCAGCCGCTTTTCCCAAGTACCGCCTATCTCTGTCACTTGAATCCCGAATTTCTTGATGGTTGCCCGATGGAACTCATCCAGCTTGTTGCGGTAGGTTTCATCCAGCCTTGTCCCGTCCTGCTCAAAGGGTAAGTCACGGGTAAGGTAGCAGTAAAGGTTAGCCTTGTTGGTCTGGTAGATGCTGTCCGGTACATCAAGGTAACTGCCAAACTCATACTTTGCATAGGACTGTGTAATGTGGATGTCCGTATCAATCAGTATAAGGGGTTTGAGCTCTTGCTCTGCTTCCCTGATCAGTCTGGCGTGCTCCGCTGCTATCAGGTAAAGGTGATCTACCGTAAAGTGGTTGGAGTTTTCCACTATCTTCCTGCCAGCTTCCTCGACCCATGAGGTACTCATCAGTTGGGCAGCTGTTTCAGAGATGGTTGTCTTTCCGGTGCATTCCGTTCCCAACACGACTACCTTCTGCTGGTAATGTCGTTTGACAGCATCTGGCAAGAAATCCCAGTGCCTGAAAATATCTTCCCTGATACTGGTGGCACTGATAGGCTGATGTACCCGCTGCGGATCAAAAGGTATATGGCGGATACCCATATAGTCGGCCACATATTCGCCGTAAGGTTCGGACGTAACCAGAAGGTCTGTGTCCGGCAACAAGGCTTGGAAAGCCTTTGCCCAAACCGCCGACACTTCCCTTGATGAGACAGACGTATTGGGCAACAGGTCTTCCTTGTAGTCAAAGGTGATGACTTCAATGCTTGTATTTGGGCTGAATGTATCCCTGATCCAACTGGCTCTTGCTTCAGCAGCCAGCGTTTCCTTGTCACTGCCGCACACTACCACAAAAAGTTTTTCGCAGTGTGTAAGCGCAAACTCCATCATTGCCTTATGCCCCATATGGAAGGGGAGGAATTTCCCGAATACAAATCCTTTCCTCATAACCTTTAGAATGAATAGGTCACCATCATATACCAGTTGGCAGGCGCCTGCACAAACAGTTTTCTGGAACCGTCATAATCGATATAACCATTGTTGAAATAGCGTGTGTTGGTCAGGTTGTTGACCATCAGTGACAGCTTCAGGTGATTGAACTGGTAATTGGCTCTCCAGTTCAGTAGAGTATAGTCCTTAAGCGTTGCCTCATTGGCAAAGTCCATATAGGATGCGCTCTGGTAGCGGAATGAAAGGGCTGTCTCAAACTTGTTGTAACGGTACACTACTTCCTGATTCACAATTACCTTTGGCGTCAGGATAGGAGAGAAGGTAGTCTCCTGCTGTGTGATGCGGCTGTAATTGTAAGAGGAGTTGTTGATCAGGGTCAACTGCCTGATAGGCTGGTATTGCCATGACACCTCCAGTCCGGTACGGTAACTTTTTTCCACGTTGCTGTTCAGCGCCAGACCGTTCGGACCAAACTGCCCGTTCAAGACCATCTCGTTTTCGAAGTCCATCCAGTATGCATTGACACTGGCAGATACCTTAGGGCTGTTGTAGCGCCATCCCAATTCGTGGTCTGTTACATATTCGGCATCTGTTGAAGAAAGCACAGGATTGTTTTGCTCATCTATCGGTAACTCATCTGATCCTGCAAACATATCATTCCTTGTCGGCTCACGTCCCGTTCTTCCTATACTGTAGTAAAGGTCACTTGCTTCACTGAGGTGATAGGTGATGCCTACCTTCGGGTTCAGGAACTGCCACGAAAGCAATGAGAAGTCTACAAGAGGCTGTGTGTAATCAAAGTCGGTATAGCGGTACTGCAAGTCTGCGTACAGCACTGCCTTGCCTGCCGTATAAGCCACTTTTGAGAAGGCACTGAACTCACGCTTGTAGCCGACATTCTGGTAAAGTTGTCCTAAGGTTTTTTCAGAGCCGGTATGTCTGCGTGAATAGCTGTTGGCTTGAATGCCTGATGTCCAGTCAAGCCTGTCTGTTTCGTATTGGTAGTTGGCAAACATGCCTACGAAGTTTGACCTGAACGCATAGTTGTACAGTTCATCCGTAGAAGGGAGCCCCAAAAAGTTATTCAGGTCGAAATCATAATTTCCTTCCAGGTAATTGTAAAACACGCTGGCATTCAGTGTGGCGTTGCTGTTGAGGAAATGGGTGAATTGCAGTTGTGTCAGGGACTGGGTAAAGTTATCGTCTTCCTGATCTGTGTTGGCGCTTGCCTTTGGGTTTTCAGCAATCATTTCTTCAGATACACCCAGCCAAGCCATTTCATTTTGCTGGTTTCCCGCAAAACCGGTTAGCTTCAGGATACTCTTCGGAAGAAAGATACCTCCGCTGTAAAACACGGAACTTGAAGTGTTGGCAGCGTTGTCACGGTACCCATCCGAATGCAGGTGTGACCCTCTCAGGTATAGTCCCATATTGTTGTGCAGTCCGCTTTTGTATTCAGCAAATGCCCTATAGGTATTGTATGAGCCATAACCTGTCCCAACTGTTGTGGCTGATGAGTCACGCAAGGAAGGTGAGGTGAATTGCAAACTGCCTGCATAGCTGGAGGTACCGTTCTTGGAGGTACCTACCCCGCGCTGTACCTGTATGTTGCTGACAGAGTTCAGGAAGTCAGGATAGTTGGAGAAATAGACACCTTGATCTTCAGGTTCATTCAGCGGCACACCATCCAGTGTCATGTTGATACGTGTCTGGTCTATGCCTCTCATCCTGTAGTAAGAATATCCCTGATAGCTTCCTGCATCGGAGTACACCGTGATGGAAGGTGTCTCGCTCAGCAGGAAGGATGGTTCCTGTCCTACGTTTTTATTCATGAGTGCTTCACGGCTGATATCTTGAAATGTGAAGGGGGATTGCCCATCGGCAAGGTACCCGACGGAGACTGTCGCTTCGGGCAGTTGCCTTAGTGTAGTGTCTTGTTCTTGTGCGAATGTATTACCCATTCCAATGGTCAATGCAGCAAGTGCAGTCAGCAATATTTTCATCGTCAAAAAGTTTATGGCCAAGCCTAAAAAATACGCCGGCAAAAAAATAAGAAGCTGTAAAGTTAAACAGGAAGATGGATGAGACAATTATATGGACATAAAACAGTCAAGCAATGGCAATAAGAAAGGGTACCTGTGTGGGTACCCTGACTGAGACTTACTGTCTGCAATAATCGTCATATACTTTTTCAGGTGTATCGTCCGTGTTGCTGTAGTCAATCTGTACCCCCACCTTCGTGTCAATCAGTGGTGGATATACAAACAGGTATGACCTTCCGGTCCAGCTGTCAGCCTCACAACAGAAGGTATTCCAGTTATCCCCATTGACCTCATTGGTTTGCAGGATATAGTCGCCAGTAAAGTCATTCTGGATACGTTTCTTGTGTCGCAGCACTACCCCGTCAAAATGATTTGGAATGCCATTGAAGCGAAGCAGCAACTCATCACCTATCTGAACAGTGGTAAGGGTGAAGTAATCTCCCTTGTAGACTATGGCATTCTTTGCCAGCAGTGACCTGTCAGGCAGTTCCGTTTTAACTTGCTCTACCTTTTCATTCTTGAATGCTTCCAGCAACTGGATAAGTTTTTCTGCCTCTTCCTTTTGGGCAGGGTGGCTATCCAGCGACAGGTAGTACTGAATCTCGTGCAGGGTATCATCGGCAAAGACAAGCTTGCCTTCACGGTCTTCCCTGTTTTCAAAGTCAGAATATTTTTGCAGGACTACTTCCCATATCTTGGCTGTCTTCTCATCGGTTTCCTTTTGCTCCCATATGCTTTTCAATGCTTGAAGTTGCAGGTTTTCAGGAAATGACTTTAAAGCCATTGTGATGTTTCCAAAGACAGAAGAAGTCTTGTCATCACCTGAGTTAAACATCTCTAACAAAGCATCTGAGATACTGCCGATGCCCATGGCATATTGGTTGTTGTACTCACAAACAAATAACATTTGTCCTTCCCTAATATTAGTGAAGCTAAGCTCATAGGTATCAGCACCTTTTTGGAAAAAGGAGACAGGTTCAGTTTGCTTTGGATTATTAAGGTTCAAGTCGTTGAGGCCCTGTATGAAAAAGTTGGTCTGCTGGTAATTCCAGTCAGGAAAGTGGGCAATTACCTTTATGTCTGTATCCTGAAAAGGGATATGCTTAATTCCTCTTAGTTTGTGATAACTGAAGTCATACCGAACGGTACAGGATTCAAGCTTGTAATAGAGATCATTGTATGATAGGTAGTAACCGTATTCGGTTGGTTGGGTTACTGCTTCTGCCAGTAGAGATTCCTCCAGTGGAGACTTGTGTGTGTGTGCCATGATTCAAGGTTTAAGGATTAAAAAAGACGAAATAATGCCTTTGGTAAGGCTTCTGTGGATTATGTCAGTTGAAAAGTGTGTTACCGATTTTCCATCATTACCTGAGAGCAGTAATCGTGGTAGCGGTACATAATTGGGTTTCAATCTAGTGATAAATTGCAAGCAGTCCATCCGTGCAAGGTAATAACACCAAGGTCTCGCTTTTTGAGCAGGTGTGTTGCTCTAGCCAATGATAAAAAAAGCCCCTTCATGAAAAGCATGATACTTTCATGAAGGGGCTGAATATTTTCTGATCTGCTAAAGCTTACAGTACGCAGTGGTCACCGTCACAGAATTTCTCTGCTTCGCTGTCCACACCACCACTCATTTCAGAGAAGTTAAGTGGCTTGATACCTTTTACCAGCTCATCATATTTGTCTTTAGAGATTTCCTCGTAAGGCATTTGAGGATAAACCGTGTTACCCATTTCCAGCTTAGGCAGGAAGCTTACAGACTTCAGGCGGTACTGGTAGTAGTTCAGGATAGGCTTGATCTGAGTCGCCTCATCTTTCTTGAACGTTACGGTTACTGATACCTGGTTGTCTGCCCAGAACTCCTGAATGAAAGCTGCCAGTGAAACCTGTTCCCAGATACTTACCTCATTAACCGTTCTAACGTTAGAAATCTCAACAGGAATGGAAACCACCATTGTGTTTGATTCAGCAACGCTTGGCTCAATGTGGAAGTTTGCCTCACGGCATTTATCCAGTAGAGGAGAGTCCTTTGCTATTCTGATACGACGGATATAGTGGTTGCTCTCAGGGTAGTGCATACCTGGTGTTACACCTGGCAGCAATGATACTGTACCTGAAGGCTTGATAGAAGTAGTCTTTACAGAGCGTGGTACACACAACCACTCACTGTAGATCTTGTCCCAGTTTTGGATTGTGTTGTAACCCTCGTCACACCAAGTTCTCAATGTTTCCAATCCATTGCCTTCAATGAATTGCGCAATGCCTGACATAGATGTACCGATACGACGGTTACGCAGCAATACACGGTTGGTCTCTGCCCAGTGTGTATTCGTTAGCGTTACAGTTTTGGCATACAGGTAAGCAAACTTCAGTGTACGCAGGAAGTCTTCCTTGCTTTCCGCTCTTGTAGGGAATGTCTCCACCAGACAGCATAGCTCATAAGATTCCAGAGACTGCTCTGCACAAGGGTTAGTACCCATTGCTCTTGCGTCCTTGTAGTCAGGTGCGTCACACATACGGCCAAACTTGCGGATATTGTCCAGCCAGATGTAACCAGGCTCACCGTTAACGGCTGTCTGTCCTGCTACCTTGTCGTAGTCCATACCCACCTCTGCAAATACAGAGTTGTTTGAAGACCAACCGTAGTCAGCACGGTGTGCCGCAGAACCTTCCATTTTCATGGTCTCGTTGTTCCAACGGTAGTCTTTCAGTTTTAGGTACTCATCGTCGTTCGGATCACCAAATACGATTTCAGCACTACGACGAACGTTACCTGCTACCACGCAGCAACCGATCATGTTCATAATGTCCACGATATCAGTTGTGGAGATGTGGCTGTCTTCAGGGCGACCATCAAATTTTTCAATGATTTGGTTGTGTAGCTTCTTCAAAGGCTCTGCTCCTGAGCTTACACCACCGAAACCTTTGATTGGCTCACCTGCTTTTCTAATCTTGCTGTAGTCAAACTCAACCGCAACTCTGTTGGGGTGCAAGTAAGTGTCAAGCAGCATACCTACACTGGTTACCCAACCTTCACGAGAGTCAGGAATAACATAGGTAGTCGTCTCTTCTTTGTTTGGTTGGTTAATCTTAACCTGTCCAGCTCCTTTTACATCAAAACCAACACCAACACCCAGCATCGACATGTCCATCAGGAATTCGAATGGTTTTACGGGGTCTTCGCTTAGTTTTTCAGTACTTACAAAAGAACAGTTGTTAAGTGCTGCAAACAGGTTACGTTTAGTTGTCAGTTCCGATCCCATTGCCCAAAGGCCTCTACCTGGAGGGAGGAACTTCATATTGAACATCCTGTCGTACATCTCTTGGGCTGAAACTTGCGCTTTGTCGTCATCCCATCCCAGTTGGTACTTTAGAATGTGGTTTTTCTGGATTGTATAGGTTCCTTCAACAACACGTCTGACAGTTTGCCACCATACTTCATTACTTCCATCCTCATTCAAACGTGAATAAGTACGCATGTACACCAGCTCACCCAAGCCGTTAAAACCAAAGGGAGGGTTGGTGTTTTTGTACTTTTCAAGGAATGATTCATCCAGAGCGAATTTATAAGTCATCATCAGTTGAATTTTTTAGGTAAAAATGGTGGTGAAAATTTTGTTTGAGTTATAGTCAATATTTTTTGGTTGTAACAGGGCTATTTTCATTTGTGCTGTTTTTATAAAGCCTAAACATTGGAGAGTGCCTTTAGTATCCTAATAAAACTCTCTTGATAGTGGTTGTTTGTTTAACTATTTGAAAAACAGCTTTAAAAGTTAATCCTAAATGTTTTAGAGGTAAACCTGTAAGGTATGTCTTGGTCATTTAGAAATGTCCTGTACTGGCGTTTCGTGAGGCAATAGCTGCAATGATTACAGCTGACAAAAATCTTATGAAAAGTTCACAAGGAGGTATTTGTCAAAGTTAATTGAATTGCAGGGGTTCATTTCACTCTCGCTGTTGCAAATAAAATTGTACAATATGAATAATGCAACATTGAATTTTTAAAGAAAAAAAGCTAATGATAAAGCTCAATGAAAATGTTAATCTCTCTTATGCTACTATAAGTGACTTTTTACTTTTATGTGAATAAACCTTTGGCATTTAAACATCTGTAAATACATATTGTTGCTATAAGGTCTTATTTTAGATGTGTGTGGGGGTTACTTATTTCATAACCAGTGAGATAACTGTGTGAGTGGTGTGGTGGGATAAAAAAGGTCATTGAATCAAAATTGTGACAATCAAATAATCCTGCTATTTTTGAGCACGAAAACGAAAATTAGACAATAATCTCGAATAATCAGACAAAATTTTCACTATGGCAGAAGTAATCAGAATGCCGAAGATGTCTGACACCATGAAAGAAGGTGTGATAGCGTCTTGGTTAGTAAAAGAAGGTGACCAAGTAAGTTCAGGAGACATCCTGGCTGAAGTGGAAACAGATAAAGCAACCATGGAATTGGAGTCATATGAGGATGGCACAATTCTTTATATAGCAGCGCAAGAAAAAGCAGCTGTGCCAATTGATGGCATTATTGCAATCATTGGTGAACCAGGAGAAGATTATCAAAGCCTTTTGGATGGTAAAGGTGCTTCTTCAGCTCCAGCTGAAGAAACTGCTGCGCCAGCAGAAGAGGAGGCTCCAGCCCAAGAAGCGGCTGCGTCTGAAGCAGTAGATACTTCAGGAATCAATGCTGAAGTAATCAGAATGCCAAAGATGTCTGACACTATGAAAGAAGGTGTTATTTCTAGCTGGTTGGTGAAAGTAGGAGATGAAGTGAGCTCAGGAGATGTTTTGGCGGAGGTTGAAACTGACAAAGCAACTATGGAGCTTGAGTCATACAACGATGGTACTATGCTTTATATCACTGATGTAACTAACGTTCCGATTGACGGAGTGATTGCGATCATCGGTGAAGCAGGTGCAGATTGGGAAACACTATTGAAAGCATCTCAGTCAGCTCCAGCTAAGAAAGAAGCTGCTCCTAAGGCAGAGGCTCCTAAAACAGAAGCACCGAAACAAACTGCATCGGCTCCAGCTGCAACACCACAAAAAACTGCGGCACCTGCGGCTTCAGCACCAGTTTCAAGATCGGCAGCACCAGCTCCTGAATCAGATGGAAATAGAGTATTTGCTTCTCCATTGGCTAAGAAAATGGCTGAAGATAAAGGCTTCAATATTGCGATGATTCCAGGTTCAGGTGAAAATGGCAGAGTAGTGAAGCGTGACGTGGAAGCGTTCGTACCTCAACCTACTACAGCAGCACCTCAAGCGGCTCCAGCTGTAGCAGCAGCACCAGCAGGTGTTGAGCACTCTTACGATGAGCCTGTATCACAAATGCGTAAGACTATTGCTAACCGTTTGACAGAAGCGAAATTCACAGCACCTCACTTCTATTTGACATTGGACATTGATATGGACAATGCAATTACAGCAAGAAAGAGCCTGAATGAAGTGTCTGACGTGAAGATTTCATTCAACGATATGGTTGTGAAAGCAGTAGCAGCAGCATTGAAAAAACATAAATATGTGAACGCTGGTTGGATGGGTGATGCGATCCGTTTCAATGACCACGTGCATGTCGGTATTGCAGTAGCTGTACCTGACGGACTTCTGGTACCAGTAGTAAGACATGCTGACCAAAAAGGAATGTCTGCAATCTCAGCTGAGGTAAAAGACTTGGCTAAGAGAGCTATTGATAAGAAACTGCAACCACAAGATTGGGAAGGTTCTACTTTCACTATCTCTAACTTGGGTATGTTTGGTATCGAAGAGTTTACAGCGATTATCAACCCGCCAAACTCTTGTATCCTTGCAGTAGGTGGTATCAAGCAAGTACCTGTAGTGAAAAATGGTCAGATTGTACCTGGTAATGTTATGAAAGTAACATTGTCTTGTGACCATAGAGTAGTAGATGGAGCTGTAGGTTCTGCCTTCTTACTTGACTTGAAGAAATTCTTGGAAGATCCAATCAGATTGCTTGCATAAGGCATCTTTTAAGATAAAAATAGATAGCCCCTGTTTCTAATGAAACAGGGGCTTATTTATGGTCCAATAAGTTCTCCTCCTCCTGTATGTTGAACAGAAATACTGTCAGGTTGGTGTACGTATTCTACATCTCCTTCAGAGTATAAGTTGACGCTCAGCATTTTTATTGGGTTGACAGTAATCCTACCAAGCCCTCGGTGATTTACAGTAACTGTATTGGCCTTCAGTTTACTACACTCCAAATTGCCTATATTGTAATACATTCCTAACGATAAAACTTCACTATCGCCTTCAAGTGTGACAGGGGAGATACTGTTACTGATGATTCTGATAAGTTGGCTATTTATCTTCAAGTGGAGACTACTGGAGCTTCTTTGTGTGAATATTGTCAGTGTGTCTATTGTCAGAAGATTAGCTGATGTGATGTCTCCTGAGCCAGAAGGAGATAAGTATTTGAGAGAAGATGTAGATAGGTGTAGTATAGGACTGTGCTTTTCTCTTACCCAGTTGCAGTAATTATTATTATAAACAGTTAGTGTTTTTCCGTTTTGAATAAACTGAAGGTCTGAAAAAAGGTTTTTACCTGTTTCTGTAACAACTCTTTGGTGAGGTGCAGAGCTGATTGAGACAGCAATATTGTCATGAACAATTAATGAGTCGATTTGAGTGAAGTCTAATTCATATGATTCAATAGGCCCTGTTGACTGGAAGCAATCAAATTCAATCTCATTACATGCAAAACTGAAAGTTAGGCAAATGAGGTATAGCAGTATTTTTCTCATGTGAGCTAAATTTTAAAACCTAATCCCCATTCTATTCCATCTGAGTTGCCAGTAAAGCTTCTGAGTGTGATTGATGCGAATAAATTATTGAACCAGTACCTTAGTCCAATTTTTTGATAGAATGTAGGTAGTGTGTCTAGTTCTTTATAAATGTGGGCAGCAAGTAGAATAGGTACACTGATCTTTCCCGCCTTAAACTCATATCCACCAAGAAGGCTGACGGTTTGGTGGTCAGGTACATTGTCGTTTGTTGAGTTGTAAAACCATTGCGTTTGCATAAAGTGAACTTCCTTTTTCAAGGCTTCACTATATTGATAATCCACTCCAATATTGATAGCATGTCTATAATTTAGGTTTTTGGCAAAAAGGAGTGTAGCGTTATAAAATGGCCATCTACCAAGAGTAGGCAATACTTCTTTTGCACCAGTGGCTACTTGTAATAAGCAATGGAGCTTATTGTCCAATGCTGGAGGAAGTAGATTTTTCTTAAAATCAGGCTGCTGTATTTTGCGACTAACTCCCAAACTTGTATTCAGGAGGTTTACACCACTGTTAGGGGCTGATAGTCCTCCGTTTGAATAGTGTGTAAGTCCTAATTTGAGGTCAATTGACCAGTAGTTATTGATATGTATTTGCTGGAGGATGCCGATATAGAGTATAAAGGAAACTGGTTGTCCAATGGCTGTATTAAGTGGGTTCTTTTCGATGTCAAAATATCCAGGAGTATAAGCTAGCCCAATGCCAAGAGGAATAAAGGTAGCCCCTCTTTTTCCTCTATAGATATTCCTACGATAGTCTAGAGAGAGGCTTAACATCTTTTTTAGGATGTTGCTTCTGTAATCAAAGTATTGCAGTGATATACCCCAAAGAGGATAATTTTGGACTTCTTCCCAGTATTTACGGCCATCTGTTTGTCTAAGATAAGTGACTTCAAAACCTAATGGTTTATGGTAACTCAAGTGCTTAGTGTTATCAATACTTAACATAGTATCACCATGAAGACTTGCCCCAAAATCATAGGTATAGGAAGCAGAGTCAAGCTGAGCTAATAATGTGCTTGATTGTAGAAAGATTAGAAGGAAGAAACATATAAGTTTCATGATGGTCGAAAGTGTTTTTCAGTGTTTCCTGGTTGGTGTAAGTTTTAGATGGAAAAGCACTGAATAGTATAGCTGGTAGTAAAGTAAAGAGAGGTTTGTTTGCGTTTAGTCTATTAAAAACTAAAGAGTACCGGAGGTCTTAAAAGGTTTTGATTTTGGTCGTACAAATGAAACTACATTTTCTTATATATCCTATATTACGTAAGGTTTCAGGTGTGTTTAGGAACCTTATGCTAAACTTGTTGATATGTGTTAGCAATTCTTACAGTCAGAAGATCTCTAAATGAAAGGAAAAAGGATGGAGATTTTAAGACAGTTGGGAGCTTTAGAGGTGACCTATTTCTGCGTATTTATCAAAGTAAAAGTCTGAGGTATAACGAAGGTTATCTTTTTGTTTTGAAAATATCAATCTGTTGTAAATGTTACAAAATTGTTATTTACCAATGCAAAAAAATGCAAATAAGTATTGTTTAGGTTGAAAAAAATAGGATTTTTGAAAGCACGAAGATTGAATCAGATACCGAAACATAAGATTATACCATGAAATTAGCTATCGTAGGAGCAACAGGACTCGTAGGTGAGCAAATGCTGAACGTGATTGCAGAAAGAGGCTTTCACTTTGATGAATTACTGATGGTGGCATCGGCTAGATCTGCCGGTAAAAAAGTTACTTATCAGGATAAAGAATATACTGTTGTTACAATAGAAGATGCTATTGCAGCAAGACCTGATATTGCCATTTTCTCAGCAGGAGGAAGCATTTCATTGGAGTTTGCTCCAAAGTTTGCAGCAGTAGGAACAACTGTTATTGACAACTCTTCTGCTTGGAGAATGGATGCCAGCAAAAAACTGATTGTACCAGAGGTGAATGCTGATACATTAACCAAAGAGGATAAAATTATAGCCAACCCTAACTGCTCTACGATACAAATGGTTGTGGCATTGGCTCCACTAAGAAACCGTTATGGAATTGAGCGTGTAGTGGTTTCAACATACCAATCAGTGACAGGTTCGGGTAAAAAGGCTGTTGACCAGTTGATGAATGAGCGTCAGGGAGTAGAAGGTGAGCGTGCTTATCCTCACAAAATTGACCTGAATGTGTTGCCACATATTGATGTTTTCATGGACAATGGGTACACAAAAGAGGAGATGAAAATGATTAACGAAACCAAGAAAATTTTTGGTGATGAGTCAATCAAGGTAACTTCTACAACTGTACGTATCCCAACAATCGGAGGGCACTCTGAAGCTGTAAACGTTGAGTTCAAGGAAGATTTTGATTTGGATGAAGTAAAAGCAATCCTATCAGAAGCACCTGGTATTATTTTGCAAGACGACCCAGCAAACAATGTATACCCTATGCCAATCAACGCCCACAATCGTGATGAAACTTTTGTAGGAAGGTTGAGAAGAGATGAGTCTCAGGCAAATACTTTGAACATGTGGATTGTTGCTGATAACCTAAGAAAAGGTGCGGCTACAAATACTGTTCAAATTGCTGAATATCTTGTAGAAAGTGGACTTGTATAGGGTAGATACCTATCCATATAATATATGCGGCGGCAATCTCTTATGAGGTTGCCGCTTATTTTTTGCTAAGTTTGGAACTTTTTAATAGATGTAATAGTTCTAAGAGTTTTTGTGAATAATTATAGATTGCTTTGAATACAGAAAACGATACGACAGTTGTCAAGAGAGGAAATGCATGGGCACTTTTACCGCTAGGGGTGTTTTTGTTGGTTTACCTTTGTGTATCCATTATTACAGGGGATTTTTATAAGATGCCTGTGGGGGTAGCTTTCCTAATAGCATCAGGTGTAGCCATTGGTATGGACCGGGGAAGGGGACTCAGTGAAAAAGTAGGAGATTTTGCGAAAGGAATGGGAAACAGAGATATCATGTTGATGTGCTTGATATTTCTGTTGGCTGGTGCTTTTGCCCAAACTGGAAAAGCGATGGGAGCTATTGACTCAACAGTTAATATGGGACTGTCATTACTGCCTTCCAATGTTTTGGTGGCAGGGCTCTTCCTGATTGCATGTTTTATATCATTAGCAGTAGGGACATCCGTGGGAACTATCGTAGCTGTAGCACCGATAGGCGTTGGAGTAGCTGAGCAATTGGGACTTCCGTTGGGACTTACATTAGGCTCTGTAATTGGAGGTGCAATGTTTGGGGATAACCTATCTATGATTTCTGATACAACGATTGCTTCTGCAAGAACACAAGGAGTCAAGATGAGAGACAAGTTCAAGATGAATATCGGAATTGTCTTGCCTGGAGCTGTATTAACCATGCTATTGTATCTGTTTTTGGCAGGAGGAGAAGCTACAAGTCTAAACGAAGAATTGGAGTACTCATTGATTAAGGTTTTCCCTTATGTAGCAGTACTTGTTGCGGCATTGTTTGGTGTGAATGTAATTCTTGTTCTGGCAGGAGGTGTGCTGATATCAGGAGTTGTTGGTATTTATACTGAAAGTTTTGATATATGGGGCTGGATAGCGGCTGTACAGAAGGGAATTTCAGGAATGTCTGAATTGGTTATTATCTGTTTATTGGTAGGAGGAGTTGTCGAATTGATTCGTAAGAATGGAGGTATTGAGTTTTTGATCAGTTTGATATTACGAAATGTCAAAAGTAAGCGAGGTGCTGAATTGGGTATTGCTGCATTAATCAGTGTTGTAGATGTTTGTACAGCGAATAATACGGTTGCGATTATTATTGCAGGACCTATTGCGAAAGATATTTCAGACAGGTTTGAGTTAGATCCAAGGCGAACAGCAAGTTTGTTGGATACTTTTTCTTGTTTTGCACAAGGAACCATTCCGTATGGAGCACAAATATTGGCTGCTGTAAGTGTGGCCGGTGCGGCAGTGATTAGTCCATTAGAAGTAATGCAATATCTTTATTATCCCTATTTGATGGGAGCAAGTGCTCTGATTGTGATTATGGTAGGAGTTAGAGGGAAAGTAAGTGTGGAGAAGGTTCCTGCTTAATTCTTTATTGGTATACGTAAAATAAAAGCGGAATGAAATATAGTTTCATTCCGCTTTTCCTCTTTAAAAGTATTGTCTGGGTAGTTTTATGACTACTTGATAGACGTGTCTATATTATTGTCATCTTTGTTTCTCATAAGCATTACCCAACCTTTGTAAGTGGTTTTCTCATCCTCTTCGTGAAGTCTGTAAAATGTGACTTCAGCCTCATAATAATAAGTACCTGATGAAAGCAGTTGCCCATCTAGGTCTCTGCCATCCCAATTAATTTCTGGGTTTTGATCAGAAGTAAATATCAAACCTCCCCATCTATTGATCACTGTAAACTTAACTTCCTTGACAAACCTAGGGCATCTCATAGGAATGAAGAGGTCATTAATCCCATCATTGTTAGGACTGAATGCATTAGGTAATATATAACTTGTGCATTCATTATCTTGAACCTCAATATTGGATAATACACTTTCATTTCCAGAGAAGTCTACTGCGGTAACAGTATAGCTTCCGGCAATGGAAACAAGGTCTTCGTGAAGGTATTGTAGATCAGGAGTTGAACCTATTTTATTGAACCCTTCCAAACTGCTTTGTTCCCTTTCACTGTAATAGATATTATAGTAAGCAATATCGTCATCACATGTGTCTCCTGTGCCATCAATCCATGACAGTTGATTGGTATAGGTCTGTAAGCATTGATCATCTGTACTATATTGCTCTTGAGAAAGTGCATTACAGTCTGGACTAACAAGTGTGAGTACAGGTGGACAAGGGGGAATTGTATCTAATAATGTAGCACATAATTCCTGAGAATAATTGATCAATGAGTCAGGTAAGCCATACTGTTCATAGGTACCGACTGTAAGGATTTTGTAACAGTACTCTTGTCCTTCAATCATCCCTTCAGACAAGTCTTCATACATTAGCCCCTCGCTGCTAACCATCACACTGTCCAGTAATTTGAATTCACTATTATCCTCTTCTTTGAGTTTTTTGAAAATATAATGAATAGGTCTACTACTTGAGGTTATACTCCATGGAACAGAAGCTTTCCAGTTCAGTATGATACTATTCAATTTGGGTGAAGCCCTGAGCTCTACTTGAGAGGCTGTTCTGGATGTTTCCAACAAATTTCCACTGGAAGAAAGCTCTACCCAATAATGGTAGCGAGTGTTTTCTGTATCAAGTCCCTTGTCAATGTAAGAGGTATCTTGTTTTTGGAAAGTTTGGTTGATTTCAGTCAATGGGTCCATGCCAGACAACCCTTCACCTCTAAAAAGTCTGTAAGTAACAGATTCCAGACTTTCGTTGTAAGGTTGAGTCCACGCTACTGAGATTTCACCATCCTCTGAATCAGTTTGGTCTATACTAACATTGGTCATGTAGAATAAAGCAGGAACAAAAGTGCAGGCTTCTTGTGAAGCAAGGCTTTCGCCTCCTTGTGGCTGAGAAAAGCTGGCGTAAATTCTATAGCAATAGTTAGAGCCTCCTTGTACGGTAACATCTTCAAAAGAGGTGGCATTGATGTCAACTTCACCAACCTTTTGATACCCTGTATACTCAGGAAGTCCAGTTTCACATACTGGTTGGAAATCAAAAGAGCCCACTTTTCGATAAATGTGTATTTTTTCAGCTCTTCCACAGGAGTATGCATCCCAATTGAGACGAACTGTACCATTGAGAGTATCTGTCTCTGCTGTCAAACCTTGAGGTGCAGGGCCTAATACTCTAACCCTCCAAGTCTGCGTATCTCCTAATTGTAAATTGCTAGGTTTTGGGTGATCCAAGGCTTGAAAGGTAAATTGGTAAGGCTGGTTACGAACATCATTGCAGGTAGTTTGCCAACTTAAAGTACCTTCTTGTTTGTGAACAGGAGGTGTGTTGAATATTTGAAAAGTAGGCTGCTGACTCGGTAATGATAGTACAGGAAAAGCTGCTAAATGTAGGGAGACACTATCAAGGCTTGGTTGTTTGCCTCCAGATGCACAAACCCGCTCCTGTTGATCTTCTCCTATTATCATACCTGTAAGTACTTCACCTGCTACAATACAAGTATCTTTTGGGAGGGTCAGTAAGGGTCTTAAATTGATGTTGTCATTTACAATAATCTGCATATCTCTATTGACAGAGCCAATCAGTACTCCATCTCGCCATTCATCTACAAAAAAAGCAACATTGTATTCTCCTATTTCATTTGGGGAATCCCAAACTAGATCTCCAGTGATTTCATCAATATAGAAGTCTCCTGGGATGGTACAATCTTCTCGTTCAAATGTCCAAGTCTCATTTAGGTCATCCGGGAAGCGGTAGTTGTTAACAGGTTTATTTTTATTTTGGAGACAAATGGTTAGTCTGTAAGATAAGCTGTCCCCTTGGGCATCATAGGCTCCAGCATTGATAATGTATTTTTGTCCAATACTGGCATGTAAAACTGGGGGTATTGTAAGAATAGGAGATGAGTTAAGGCCAAGTATAGGGTTGATTAAGAATTCTGATTCCACATAAAATGACATAGCGTCAGAATTATCCATATTCTTGATGTTACTGTTTCGTTGCATCTCAAAGTAGGAGACTTTATAGGATCCAGCAGATGCAAATGTATGTGTAGTAGTATACTGTAGCATCTCAGTCATTTTATCTTGTGTAAGCCCTAGGGAAATAGGTTCCACTTGTTTTGCTTCTGTGCCATCTCCAAAGTCAATTAAACCTTTTCCAGCTGGAACACCTCCGACATCTCTGTATAGAATGACCGTGATTTCATAAGTAAGAGATGATGTGTTGCTACTTCTTTTTATTGTTAAGTCCCCGGCTCTAATGTGACTTGCGTACAGGTTTAGTGAAGCAAAGCATATCAAGGTGGCTGTAATCAAGAATACATTTATGATATTTCGCATAATGTGGCTATTATATTGCGGTTATCCCTAAAAAATGTTTAGTCTAAATTGAATGATCATACTTAGTATGAAGGAGCTTATGTTTTAGCTATAGCTGGCATATTATCTGTTTTGTGTTTTATAAACACTAAAAGAAAATAGTGCCAAATGGAAAGCGAAAATTTACGGATTAATATAGGACTTTGTTTAGAAAAAAATAGGTTAATTTTTTTTTTAAATGATAACCATAAGAAATATTCCATTGGTTATAGAAAAAAAGCTACGCTCGGAAGCGTAGCTCGTTAAGCAGTGGATTATTCTGACGATTTGAATACAAATTAGTCAATGACCGTATCGTCTTTATTCCGAATCACTTGGATCCATCCTTTTATTGTTACTTTTTCGTCAGCTTCATTCAGACGGTAAAACTGTACATCAGCTTGATAAAAGTAAGTTCCGGATGAAATGATTTTACCGTTTTTATTTTCACCATTCCACATGATTTCTACATCACTACCATCATCACTTTCAGAATTAAACTCATAAATAGATTCACCCCATCGATTAAACACTTCAAATTCTACACTTCGCACAAACCTAGGGCAACGCATAGGGATAAATAAATCATTGATGCCATCCCCATTTGGACTAAAAGCATTTGGCAATTCGTAGATAGGACACTCATTATCCTGAGTTACGATGTTGCTTATTGGACTTTCGTTCCCAGCGTCATCCAAAGCGGTAACAGCGTAGCTTCCTGCTAGTGAAACAAGGTTACTGTGTACAAAAGTAAGATCAGGGACATTACCTATCAGGCTGTCAAATTCAGCTAAGTTTTCAGCTAGCCTTGGGCTATAATATATATTGTATGAAACTATATCATTGTCACAACCATCTGAAGTGTCATTAACCCACGTGAGAATATTTGAGAACCTGTCTGTGCAGGGGTCATCAGGGTTGTAATCACCTACGTTTTTTAAGGTTGAACAGTCAGGACTCATTAACGAAAGTATTGGAGGACATGGTGGAATAGTGTCAAGTAATGTTGTGCAACGGGTTTGAGAAAAATTGAGTAATGGTTCGGGAAGCTCATCGAATTCGTACGTACCATATGTCAAAACCCGATAACAATAGACTTGCCCTTCCACAAATCCACCTGACAGCGTATTGCCAATATCGGTATAGGTTAGCCCAGCTTGATTGACAATAATACTGTCTATCAAGACAAAAGCCTCATCAGGCTCTTCATCAAGCTTACGGTAAATTAAATGCGTAGGGAAACGATTGGATGTAATACTCCAAGGGACAATAGCCCGCCAGTTTAATTGAATTGAGCTTAATTGAGAAGCGGATTCTAATCGAACGGTTGATGCTGTACGAGTAGTGTCAAAGGTACTGCCTCCAGCAATTAATTCAACCCAATAATGATAAACAAGGTCCCGTGTATTGAGCCCTGTGTCTGTATATGAGGTTTGAGTTTCAGAGAAAGTTTGGTTGATTTCAACAAAGTTATCTTTTCCTTCAAACCCTTCGGCTCTGAATAAACGGTAGGAGATAGGCTGTGGTAAATCACTCATAGTAGGTTGTGTCCACTCCACGTCAATTGTTCCGTTTTCTGTATCGGTTTCAACTACGCTGACTTTGGTCATGTAGAGTGTAGCGGGTAGAAACGCACAAGCTTCTTCAGAGGCTAAGCTTTCTCCCCCTTGAGGATCTTCAAATGTGACAAATATTCTATAGCAGTAATTAGACCCTCTTTCCAATGAATTATCTACATAGGAGGTTCTTCCTGCTTCCACCTCTGCTATTTTTTCATAGCCAGTGTAGGCAGGGAGTCCAGTTTCACAGACAGGTTGAAAATCAAAAGAACCCACTTTGCGATAAATCATAATATTTTCAGCTCTGCCACAGGAGTAGTTGTCCCATGTAAGCGTAATATTTCCATTCAGTTCATCAGCTTCAGCTTGGAGGTTCTGAGGTGGTGGACCAACCACCTTAATACGCCATGACTTGGTGTCGCCAAGTTGAAGTTGGGCGTTAAGTCGGTCATTCTCTGGGCGTGGATTATCTAGCGTTTGAAAAGTAAACTGATAAGGCTCAGACCTGATGTCAAGGCAGTTAGTTTGCCATGTCAGTGTACCTTCTTCTCTTCCAAGCGGAGGTTGTAAACCTGCTACTGCAAAACTTGGTGAAACACTAGGCGGAGTTAGACTTGGTTGGGTTACCAAAAATAGATCGACCAAGTGGTTCTCAGGCTCTAGTCCTCCTGTTGCACAAGGGGCTTCCATAAGCTCTTCAGAGACAATCAAACCTGTAATTTGGTCTCCAGCGATAACACAGGTATCATTCGGGACCGTTAATGTAGGACCAAAGTTTGCGACGTCCTTTACAATAATTTGCATATCCCGGTTAACAGAACCGATTTTTTGCCCATCTCGAAATTCATCTACAAAGAAAGCTACGTTGTACTCTCCGGCTTCATTTGGAGCATCCCAAGTAAGGTCTCCAGTGATAGGATCAATAAAAAACTCACCCGGACGTGTACAGTCCTCTCGTTCAAATGTCCATGTTTCATTCGGGTCATCTGGGAAGCGATAGTTTTGAACAGGAAGATCACGGCCTTGCCTACAGATAGTTAGACGGTAAGCTAAGCTGTCACCTTGAGCATCAAAAGCACCTGCATTGATCATATACTTTTGACCTATGCGAGCCTGAAGAACTGGAGGAATAAGTAAGGTTGGAGAAGAGTTGAGTCCTAAAATAGGGTTGATCAGAAACTCAGACTCTATATAGAAGGCGGTTTCGCTGGGAACATCCATATTGCGAACAGTTGGGTTCCGGTTTTTTTCAAAATAGGAAACCTTGTAAGTGCCTGCCGATGGGAAGGTATGTTCCACTTCATAAAGTAGTATCTCAGTCAAGCCATCTTCTGTATTCCCAAGAGATTGTGGACTTACAAGTCTTGGGTCCGTACCATCTCCAAAATCCACAAGTCCTTCTCCGGCAGGTACACCAGTTACATCCCTGTAGAGGATGATTGTGACCATAAATGTAAGAGAAGTATTTCCGGGAAGCCGTCTTATTGTAAGGTCACCAGCTCTGATGTGAGTAGCGTAGGTGTTTGTTGCTAGGCCAAAAAGAAAGCTTAGCAAGAGTAAGGTTCTACAGATTTTCCGCATAGCGTCAGCTGAAGTTCGTAGGTGAAAATGGATTATTGGTTATGTACATTCTGCTGAAAAAGACAGTGTAGGTACCAGTTGTTTTTATCTGAGAGAAAACAACATTATTATATTAAGAAAAAAGTCAGACATCTTGAAGGAACTCTATCATCCTTTTCAAAATGAATAGGGGAATTTTTATTGAGAGGTAATGGGTTGTGTTTTAGGTTAATAAATTTGTGTTTTTTGAATAAGGTTAGGCCAGAAATATCAAGGAGTAAAGGTTTCAGTTGTGTTGTTCTTATTCATTAAAAAGCTCTCTTCCTTGTCTTCATATTTTAGGTGAATAATATTTCTTTGATCGTCGAATTGTTCTGTAAGGAAATCACAATCGATTTGAAGGCTTTTTACTTTTTTCACTTTTAGTACTTCTCTATAAATCCATATAGCGGAAAGATCAGCTTCCCTTCCTACATAGTTGAACGCTACTTCTTTGTTATTTACAGTTAGGGTAAAATGCTGTTGTAAGTATTGGGACAACCATTTTTCACTTTCAGGATGCTCGAACTTGGTTCCTAATTGTAATTTTGGTCCACCAATTCCTTCTATAGCCTGTTCAAGGTCATCCATGAAAATCTTATGGGTGATTTCAAGGGAATTGTTTTCTCCATTGTAATCGATATTGGTGACACTAATATGTAAAGGGTGTAAAGCAGATGAAAGAAGAGGGACAAGTCCACAAAGAATGATCAGAAGTTTTTTCATGTTGTTAGTTTTAGAAGTTGCTGGCTGTAAATAGTAGCCAAGGAGCAAAATTACATTTTTTAATATAGAGTTCAAGCTGCGTGAAATGGGATAACTTGAAGGCTATTAAGAAAAGTTTACATGCTTACCTACAAATTTTTGTGAAAAAAGGAAGGGAAATTTGTCATCTATCAGAAAATCACTAATTTTGCAGACCGTTTGAGTGGTGTTCTCATAACCCAACCTAAAAGAATAACTCGCTTCGAGAAGCAAATCAGCAACTTAAGCGGGTTTTTGTTTTGTAAAAATGGTTTGGGGATAGAGGTATCACGATCGGAAAAGACCGCTGGGATTCTGACTTAAGCGTAAAGCTTGCAATCCTACGTCTGAATAATTTAACTAATTATTTTAAAGGTAAAATTACAATGCCAGGAATTATCGGTAAGAAAGTCGGTATGACCAGTATTTTTGATGAAAACGGCAAGAACATCGCTTGTACGTTGATCGTTACTGGTCCTAACGTAGTGACTCAGGTAAAAACTCCTGAAACTGACGGTTATTCAGCTGTTCAGATCGGGTTTGACGAGAAAAAAGAAAAAAGAACGTCCGCTGCCTTGAAAGGTCACTTCGCAAAAGCAGGAACAACTCCAAAGCGTAAGCTTATTGAGTTCCGTAACCCAGAGGCTGAGTACTCTTTGGGGGATACGCTTAAAATGGAAGAAATCTTCGCTGAAGGAGAGTTCGTAGACATTATTGGTACCTCTAAAGGTAAAGGTTTCCAAGGTGTAGTTAAAAGACACGGTTTCGGTGGTGTTGGTCAGAGTACACACGGTCAGCACAACAGATTGAGAGCACCAGGTGCTATCGGTGCTTGTGCTACGCCTTCAAGAGTATTCAAAGGCCTGAGAATGGCTGGTAGAACTGGCGGTAAGCGTGTGACAGTTCAAAACCTGACAGTATTGAAACTTTATCCAGAAGAAAACCTGATTCTGGTAAGTGGTGCTGTACCAGGTGCGAAAAATTCTTACGTAATCATCGAAAAGTAATCTAGGAAAAATGGAATTAGCAGTTGTAAATATTCAAGGCGCTGAAACTGGAAGAACAGTGAATCTTCCTGATTCTGTGTTCGGCATTGAGCCAAACGACCACGCTATCTACCTGGACGTGAAACAATACCTGGCTAACCAAAGACAAGGTACTCACAAGTCTAAGGAGAGAGCTGAGATTACGGGTTCTACTCGTAAACTAAAAAAACAAAAAGGTACAGGTACTGCACGTGCCGGTTCTATCAAGTCTCCAGTATTTGTTGGTGGTGGTAGAGTATTTGGCCCTAAGCCAAGAAACTACTCTTTCAAACTGAACAAAAAACTGAAGCAGCTTGCTAGAAAATCAGCTTTGGCATACAAAGCATCTGAGCAAAACATCACTGTGGTTGAGGCATTCAACTTCGATGCACCTAAGACTAAATCTTATGCAGCAGTGCTGGAAGCTCTTTCACTTACAGGTACTAAAACGTTGCTAGTTACTGGCGATGTGAATACTAACGTAGTGAAGTCAGCACGCAACTTGCCTAAGACTAAGGTTGCAACAGTAGCGGACCTTAACACTTACGATATCATGCACACTGAGCGCGTGATTCTTGTGGAGGACGCGGTTGAAAAATTTTCTAACTTCTAAGGAGCCTTATCACAATGCAAATACTTATCAAACCACTAATCACTGAGAAAGCTGCTAGTATGAATGAGGAAGGCGTTTATGTTTTTGTTGTAAACAAAAACGCTAACAAAATTCAGATCAAGCAAGCAATTGAGGAGAAATACGGAGTAACCGTAGATTCAGTGAGAACAGCGATCATGCCTGGCAAGTCTAAGACAAGATACACTAAGACTGCTATTATTGACGGAAGCACTTCATCTTACAAGAAGGCATTCATCAAATTGGCTGAAGGCGAAATCATCGATATTTACGAGAACATGTAATATATGGAATAGGGTTGTGTGGCAATAAAGTATTGGCTGATTGTTACACAACCATATTCCCATATGGTTTTTAATCAATTGTTGTCTATCGCAGGCAGGAAAACCTATCTGCAGGCGGTAATAGCAAATCAAGTCTATTTTAAAAAATGGCAGTAAAAAAGTTAAAACCAGTAACTCCAGGTACGCGATTCAGAATCGCTCCTACATTCGAGGAGATTACTAAGAGCACGCCAGAGAAGTCGCTGTTAGCGAAAAAGTCACACACTGGTGGTAGAAATAATACAGGTAAAATGACTGTCCGCAACGTTGGTGGTGGTCACAAGAAAAAATACCGTATCATTGACTTCATACGTGAGAAACACGGAGTTGCTGCTACTGTAATTGGTATCGAATACGATCCAAACAGAACTGCACGCATTGCCCTATTGCAATATGAGGATGGTGAGAAGCGCTATATCGTTGCTCCTCAAGGCCTGACTGACGGCATGACGGTAGTATCTGGTCCTGGATCTAGCCCAGAAGTAGGAAACACACTTCCTCTTTCTGAAATTCCTGTAGGTACAATCATTCATAACATCGAACTGAGACCTGGTCACGGTGCTGCGATGGTTCGTTCTGCTGGTGCATACGCTCAGTTGCTGGGCCGTACTGGTAAGTACGCTACTATCAAATTGCCTTCAGGCGAAACACGTATGGTGTTGGCAGTTTGTATGGCTACAATCGGTACTGTTTCTAACTCAGACCACATGAACGTTCGTTTGGGTAAAGCTGGTAGAAACAGATGGTTGGGCAGACGTCCTAGAGTTAGAGGTGTAGCAATGAACCCAGTCGATCACCCTATGGGTGGTGGTGAAGGTAAATCTTCAGGCGGTCACCCACGCTCTAGAAACGGCTTGTACGCTAAAGGTCAGAAGACTAGAAAGCACAACAAGTACTCTGACAGAATGATTATCTCAAGAAGAAAAAAATAATTTAAATGGCTAGATCACTAAAAAAAGGACCATATATTGATTTCCGCCTGGATAATAAAGTACAGGCGTTGAACGAGTCTGGTAAGAAGCAAGTTGTCAAGACTTGGTCTAGAAGATCTATGATCTCTCCAGATTTCATCGGTCATACGTTCGCTGTTCACAACGGTAACAAATTTATCCCTGTATATGTGACTGAAAACATGGTAGGTCATAAACTAGGTGAATTTGCTCCTACAAGAACTTTTAAGGGTCACATTAACAAAAAAGACAAAGGCAAAAGATAAGCATGGAAGCAGTAGCAAAACTGAATAACTGCCCAATCGCTCCTCGCAAGATGCGTCTTGTTGTGGATACGATCAGAGGCAAGAAAGCCATTGAAGCATTGAACTTGCTTAGATATGAGCAAAAAGCAGGTGCTCCTTACATGGAGAAACTTCTTCTGTCTGCCATCGCTAACTGGGAGCAGAAGAACCCTAATGACTCTATTGAGGACGCAGACCTGTTCGTAAAAGAGGTATTCGTAACGCAAGGTCGTACACTGAAGCGTTTCCGTCCAGCTCCACAAGGTAGAGCGCACAGAATCAGAAAACGTTCAAACCACGTAACTTTGGTGGTTGACGCTCTGAGCACTGGCCTGATTGACGTTCAAGTTGAATCAGCAGACAACGAATAATCTTAACTCTAAACTAAGCAATTTCAATGGGACAAAAAGTAAATCCTATAGGTCTTAGACTTGGCTATATTAAAGGTTGGGAGTCTAGCTGGTATGGTGGAAAAGACTTTTCAGACAAGCTGGTAGAAGACCAAGAGATCAGAAAATATTTGGCAGCACGTATCCCTAATCCAAGAGCAGGGGTAGCAAAAGTTGTTATCGAAAGAACACTGAAGCGTATCACGCTTACTATCCACACTGCTCGTCCAGGCGTGGTAATTGGTAAAGCGGGTGCTGAAGTAGACCGTATCAAAGAAGAGCTGAAGAAGCTTACTGGTAAAGACGTTCAGATCAACATCTTCGAGGTGAAAAGACCTGAAACAGACGCTAAACTGGTAGGTGAATCAATCGCTCAGCAGCTGCAGAACCGTGTATCTTACAGAAGAGCAATGAAGCAAGCAATTGCTAACGCTATGAGAGTAGGTGCACAAGGTATCAAAATCAAGCTGTCAGGTCGTTTGGGTGGTGCGGAAATGGCACGTGTTGAAACATACAAAGAGGGTCGTATTCCACTACACACACTGAGAGCTGACATCGATTACGCTCTGTCAGAAGCACAGACTGTATACGGTATCATCGGTATTAAAGTATGGATCTTCAAAGGTGAAGTGATCGGTAAGCGTGACCTTTCTCCTAACGTAGACACTGGCGGCAAGAAAGAAGGCCGTGGTGGACGCGGTGGTCGTAACCAAGGCCGTGGCGGACGCGGTGGTCGTGGTGGCCAAGGCCAAGGCGGCGGTAGAAGAGACAGAAAAGATAACAGAGGCGGCAAAGAAAGCTAATTTCGGCGCAAGCATCTGTAAACATACTTCAAAAGGCAAAACCCGAACCTGTAATATGGTTCGGGTTTTTTTGCATTAATCACTTTCTGATTCAATATTATTGAGAAATAAAACCCTTACTTTAGAGGGATAATTAAAAATCTCTTTGTATTATCAGAAGAAATCACTGAATTAAACGTTGATTGTAAAAAAGCATAAAACACCTGAAATAATTCGCTGATATCAGGAAGTTACATTCATTTTTTTGTAGTTTTAGACCATCTAGCTTTCAGAACAACCATATTTATATGCTTATTAGATAAATATTTTTAGAATTAGGTTTGACTGAAACGACTAACTAAAAACACAAAAACCACAACTTGGCTATATGAACGAGTATTATAGAAACGCCTATCGGCCCCTGCTGGCCATGGACTGTGTGATATTTGGTTATGAAAAAGGTACGCTGAAGGTTCTTCTTACCCGTAGGAAGCAGGAACCTTATAAAGGTGCGTGGGGTCTGGCAACAGGTTTCCTCCATGAGGGAGAGTCTTTGGATTATGCCGCAGAACGTATCCTAAAAAAGCAGACAGGTTTGGACGACATCTATATGGATCAGTTACAAGCCTTTGGTGATGTAGGAAGAGACCCTGTAGAACGAGTGGTTTCAATTGTTTACTACGCATTGATTAATGTGGATAACTATGACAGGTCTCTGTTGGAAGAAAACCAAGCAGAATGGTTTTCTATTACAAGTCTGCCAAAGTTAATGTTTGACCATGAAAACATGATCCAAAAGGCATGGGGAAAACTCAGAAGAAAGTCCCGTTATCAGCCTATTGGATTTGAGTTGCTGCCCGAGAAGTTTACCCTTCCTGAGCTTCAATCCCTTTATGAAGCAATCCACCAGAAGCAGTTTGATAAGCGTAACTTCCGTAAGAAGATCCTTGCTACAAACCTATTGGTGAAATTGGACGAGAAACAGAAAGGTGTTTCCAAGAAAGGAGCTTATTATTATCAGTTCCAAAAAGATTTGTATGATGAGTTGATTGCTGCTGGATTCAACTTTGAGCTTAAATCAATGGCCTTTGGTAGTTAAACTACACAACATCTTTTAGAAAGATAGCAAAGCCACAGGAGTCTTTAACCTTGTGGCTTTATTGCTTTCTAGATGTAACACTTTGCACAACTTTTAAAATGCCATATTCTGAATTTGTAAAGCATTTAAGAAAGGTGGTCAGACGTTGGGTTAGTAGTATGATTAGCCTTCAAACAATTTGAAAGCTAGAAAAGTCGTGATAATTTTCTTGTTGACTATCAATCACTAATGCGGATTACACCTTTTTTTTGTGTATTGGGATTTGTAGAAATGATTAAACCTACTACCTTTGCACTCGCAACAACGGAAAAGGGTTGTGAGTTTGCTTATCAGACCACAAATTTTAACTGTTTTGTGATATTTGACATGATGGGGTGTTAGCTCAGTTGGTTTAGAGCACCTGCCTTACAAGCAGGGGGTCACTGGTTCGAATCCAGTACGCCCCACAATACATTGACAAATGAGTCGGTGTTTTGAAGGATTGATGAATTCCTTTAAAAAAGAAACATGATGGGGTGTTAGCTCAGTTGGTTTAGAGCACCTGCCTTACAAGCAGGGGGTCACTGGTTCGAATCCAGTACGCCCCACAATACATTGACAAATGAGTCGGTGTTTTGAAGGATTGATGAATTCCTTTAAAAAGAAACATGATGGGGTGTTAGCTCAGTTGGTTTAGAGCACCTGCCTTACAAGCAGGGGGTCACTGGTTCGAATCCAGTACGCCCCACAATACATTGACAAACGAGTCGGTGTTTTGAAGGATTGATGAATTCCTTTAAAAAGAAACATGATGGGGTGTTAGCTCAGTTGGTTTAGAGCACCTGCCTTACAAGCAGGGGGTCACTGGTTCGAATCCAGTACGCCCCACAATACATTGACAAACGAGTCGGTGTTGTAAAGGAATGACACATTTCTTACTAGAGGAAACATGATGGGGTGTTAGCTCAGTTGGTTTAGAGCACCTGCCTTACAAGCAGGGGGTCACTGGTTCGAATCCAGTACGCCCCACAATACATTGACAAATGAGTCGGTGTTTTGAAGGATTGATGAATTCCTTTAAAAAGAAACATGATGGGGTGTTAGCTCAGTTGGTTTAGAGCACCTGCCTTACAAGCAGGGGGTCACTGGTTCGAATCCAGTACGCCCCACAATACATTGACAAACGAGTCGGTGTTGTAAAGGAATGACACTTTCTTACTAGAGGAAACATGATGGGGTGTTAGCTCAGTTGGTTTAGAGCACCTGCCTTACAAGCAGGGGGTCACTGGTTCGAATCCAGTACGCCCCACAATACATTGACAAACGAGTCAGTGTTTATAAAGGAATCACAAATTCCTTACTAGAAGAAACATGATGGGGTGTTAGCTCAGTTGGTTTAGAGCACCTGCCTTACAAGCAGGGGGTCACTGGTTCGAATCCAGTACGCCCCACTAATAAAAAAGCCATAGATTAGTTTTATCTAACCTATGGCTTTTTTTATTTCCTAGAGATCAAATTTTTCTATTCTTCATTGAGAAGAATATTATTCAATGAGACATCAACAGTAATTTCTAACCTGTTTTCAAACTTTTTGAATTTACTGAAGTACTCCTCACCAAATAGTGTAATCCCAAATATACGTTCATTATTCTGTTTCATGTTCTCGGTAAGCTTGGCACTTAGCTTTGAATATATGTAAGAGAAGTTATAAAGCTCCTTATACCCAGCCGCATCAATTAATGCATATTTAGGTTTTTTATGTAATGCCAAGAAGTTTTCAAAACCCTCATTGTCATTCGGGTATTTCATTTTACCTGTTTCCACACCTTCTTTTCTAAGTGCGATTTCGCCGGCTGCATAAATATAAGCCTGAGCAAGAATCGCATCATGGAGTGTGATAATGATGGTTTTATTTTCAGAAGCTAGCTGCTTTTCTTGCCTTCTTTCTACTATATATGAACTGATCCATTCCAGTTCTGACCTGTCAAAGGCTGTTGGGTTAGCAGTCGAAAGCGAGTCTAGATACTCATAATACTTGAGGACAAGCTTTCTTTGAGGAGAAATGTCTAGTACAGTAAATGGATTTTGCGTTAACTCATTACCATCCTCTGCTTTTTCTACTACTTGAGGCGTTTCAATATTGATCTGTTCCTTTATTTTTTCAAATGGAATTTCATATTCCTTGAGCTTTTCTTCAAGTCTCATGAGAAGGTACTCTTTGGAGTAAGCAAGTCTTTGTTTTACAAATATTGTAGCATCAGAGGCGCTATAGCGCCTAAGTACAGCCAAGTCTTCTACATATCCACCTGCATAATAATTACTCTGAATATCAAAAGTGTTTCTGAACTGCTCACTGACCAAGTAAGATAAGCTATCCTGAAGCTCAAACCAGCGGATCATGGCTTTTTCAGGAAGTGGAACCTTGGTTTTCATATTGATACTAACTTTAACCTTTCGGTCATGTACCAAGAGTTTTGTAATAGGCTCCAAAACATCTTTTTCTAGTTGCTTATCCAGCACACATCTGTTTTTATCATTATATATTCTTTCATATAGCAACGTAACTTCACTCCTAAAGTCCAAAGTCTTTTCTACATCATACTTGTCAAAGCTTGGTGCATACCTAGCAGCAACAGCGTTTTGAAGAGGTATTGCATCAATAAAAACAGGAATTACCTTTTGTCGAGTAATTATTTCCTTTAGTAAGTAAGAGAAAATGCTGGATGTTCTGATACAGCCACCTGAAAGCGCATAGCCAAGCTGCTCGACTCTATTTGTACCATGTACATATAAGTGGCGTTCCAATGAGTTTAGGTTGTCCATCCAATAGACAGAACTATCCTGATAGTAGTAATACTGTGGAGCCGATATAGGAACGTATTCACTACCGTCATTTTGTCCTTTCAGCGCATATTGATTAGATAGGATGTAAGCTTTCTCTTTTTTGGTACTCACTTTATGTAGCCATTGTGCTGTACCAGCAAACTTTTGCTTTTCAATCCGAATGAAAATGTCTTTCATGTCGGTCATGATGGTATTAGCCATCCACAGGTTCTTGGTTTCATCATTCAGTGTAAAATAACCAAGTGGAGTTTTGCCTGAGTCACAGGAGTAACCTATACCTTGCCAGGCAGTGGATACTTTGACTTCTAGCATAAGTCCTGACTTTACATGTACTAAATAGGCTTTTTGCCCTCCCCTGTTATAGGCGGCTGCATTAACCAGCATGACAAAACCATTTCCTTTCCAGTTCTTTTCATAAACCAGATAGTTTAACTGCTCCTCAAACTTATCTTTAATCAACTGATACTGGCGAATGTTTCTTGTTGGTGATAATACTTTACCAGTAAAGACTTCTTCATTCGCCAAGCTTTTCTGTTCATCAGATAAGCTGAAGTAACTTTCTTGAAGGTTGAAAATGAGGCTGTCACATGCCATTTTCAATGGCATTGGCATATAAGGCTGTTCCTGTCTGAGTGCCTGAATTGAGTTGAGCTTACTTACCCACGCTTCAGCTTCAGCTTTCTTAAGTTGAAGAGAATCTTGTTCTTGGTTGAAAGCTGCTGCGTAGTGAGCAATAAACAGCAAGATGGATAAATTAAGGGTAGAAAGTATTCTCATAGGAATTGGTAGTCAGTTAATAAACCGGTAAGGCTTAGCCGAATAGACTTTAGGTTATGATGTAAGTATCTCTAGTGTATACGTACAGCAAGCCTGAACCGATGATGTATTTGATTTAATTGATGTTAATTTGATTGTAAATAGATCTTATATAAAGTGTGTCCTACTTTTTGTTGGGTTTATCTCGAAAACTATACCGTAATGTTAATGAGTAGGTGATTTTTATGGTTTAATGATTTAGCTAATTGTTGGTAGAGACAATTTAGTTTTTTCTCCAATTCAATCCTTGGAATTTGGAGAAGCTTTAAATCCTGAGGTAAGATTATAGGTGATTTTAAACAGTTCAGCCACTGTAAAAAGGCTTATGTAATGTATTTTTGAAATACACTCTAAATCTTTCGGTTAAATATTTCCATTTATACTCTCATTCATTATCTTTGCAGTCCGTAAAATCTTAATTCTAAAGGAGGGAAATAATGATTGTTATTAACGTAAAAGACAACGAATCAATAGATAGAGCACTGAAGAGATTTAAGAAGAAGTTCGAAAGAACTAAAGTTCTTAGAGAAATCAGAAACAGAGCTTACTTTGAGAAGCCTTCTATTGCGAAAAGAAACGCAAAGATGAAAGCTGCTTACAAGCAAAAGCTTTACGCTGAGCAAAACTTCTAGTAGTTCTCTATTTAGAGATTTTACTCTTGAGAAGCCCGGGTTCGTGAACGAATCCGGGCTTTTTCTATGCGATTTTTTTGATTATTGCTAACCTATGTATATGTTTTTCCTGTCTTTTTAGAGAAAATTTTTTAATCCTATCATCATAATATGGATAAGCTAACGGAATTCTATGATTATTTGACTTACCAAAAAAGGGTGAGTAAGCATACAATCAAGGCATATGAGACAGACCTCAGTCAATTTGGAGTATTCATAAGCAGTAAATATGGTGAGTTAGAGATTGAACAAGTAACGTACAGGCATATGAGAGGTTGGGTATTAGCTCTGTTAGATGAAGGAGTTTCTGAACGTTCTGTTAACCGAAAGGTAGCCACACTGAAAACTTTCTACAGGTTTTTGAAGCAGAAGGAATATACAGCAGATAATCCAGCTCAAAAGCTTCAGTCTCTAAAGACAGGTAAAAAGTTACCGTCATTTATAAAGATGGAAGAGATGGATAGTGTGTTGGACTCAAGTCGGTTTGAAAGTGATTTTAATGGGATAAGAGACCGGATGGTCTTGGAGTTGCTATATGGTACAGGTATAAGACAGGCGGAGCTACTGTCATTGAAGTGTGTCCATGTAGACTTACAGCAGAAGGTGATTAAGGTTACAGGTAAAAGGAATAAGCAGCGATTAATTCCTTGTAATGATACGCTCTGTGAGATTTTTTCCTTATATTTAAACAGTAGGCCTATTGTGGATCATGATTACTTGATTGTGACAAAATCTGGAACTCCTGCATACCCTATGCTTATTTATCGTATTGTCGAAAAACATTTATCCTACACTAACAATGTTGATAAAAAAAGCCCTCACACACTTAGACACACCTTTGCTACACACCTCCTTAATGAGGGCGCTGCCCTGAATGATATCAAAGAACTTATGGGACATGCAAATTTAGCAGCTACACAAGTATACACTCAACAGTCACTTGAACGGCTAAAAAAAGTTTTCATTCAAGCACATCCGAAATCAGGTGAAAATGAGGTAGATAAAAATTAAATATTGAATTTTAGTAATTTTTATTAGGATTTAGAGAACTTAAATGTGTTGTATTCGTATCTTATCATAAGAATTCTGGTTAACCAATTAATTATTATCAACGTAAAATACACACAGATCAAATACTCTTAATGAAGCTTCAATAGAACGATTAGATCAAATATAATTATAGCCGGACAAGGGAGGAGACGCCTTCTGGGATGACGGTTTCACGGGAATTTTTTTCTTCAACTCAAAAATTCACGAAATATGAAATTAGATATTCATTCAATCCACTTCACTGCAGACCAAAAGCTTATCGATTTTATTCAAAGAAAAGTGGACAAGCTGGAAACATTTTATGACAGATTTGTAGACGGAGAAGTCTACCTGAGATTGGACAAGAGCAGTGAGAATAGTCGCGAAAACAAAGTAGTGGAAATTAAACTGAATATCCCGGGTGACCAACTAATTGCCAAAAAACACAATACAAGTTTTGAAGCAGCCTGTGATGAAGCATCGGAGTCTTTAAGAAGACAATTGAAAAGGTTTAAGGAGAGGCTAGTGGCAAAGCACTAGTGTACTACACATAAAGACTGAAAAATCCCTTAGATATGAATTTATCTAAGGGATTTTTTATTTGTATGAACTTGTAATTGAATGATAAAGGGGTGCTACGAAGTCTGATTTAGGCTATATATATTTATATTGTAGTATAAAGATCAAACAATAACCCACAACCTACTATCACATGAAACCTAATACCTTACTATTAACCTTATCGATAGTGCTGTACACTTTTACAGCTTTTGGACAAACCTACCCAATTGATACAATGATCATGAAGTGCAAGCAGGAAAACTCATCCAATTTGGGAGTTTTGGAGTGTGACATGAAAGGCTTTGAACTTTGGACTACAGAAATGGAGAAGAACTATGATCTGTTGTTCAAACAAATGGACAGGGAAGGGCAAAGAATGTTACAGGAACAGCAGACCTTATGGAGAAAGATGATGGAGGCTCAACTTGAGTTTAATCATTATTACTATAAAAATAAAGGAACTTCAGGAATGTTGATTATCTCTTCAGAAAAAACACAGATAGTAAGAAAGAGAGCGTTGGAGTTGAGAGGGCACCTAGAAAGGTTGGTGCTTAAATAAATGAATTGCCAGAAAATCAGAAGTGAAGATGAGGAAAATAAAATCACTTGCCATAGGCTTAGTATGTGTTTGCCTTTTGGGAGTTGTCGGAGCCTGTAATGTTGATAAAGAAAAAAAAGTAGATCCTAATATTGAAGTGGATTTCAAAACAACAGAGCAGTCAAAGATGTTCTTTAATAATGTTAGAAAGCTGTCTTATGATATAGAGGAGGATAAGAATACCGATAGGCTGTTTTACAGAATAAATGAGCGGATCACAGATGACGACCAATTGCTGTTGAACCTTTGTATCGTTCAGGATCCGAAAATAGATGCGGTTTATCTAATGCTTGAACCTAGTAAAAAGATTGATGTAACTAAAGGCATAAAACTGAAATGGGAAAGCAATGATGGTAAATCAGAAGGGATATATGAATATGAGCAAGGTAATGTGCACGAGCAGTTTAGTTTTCTCACTGAAATATATAATGGACTAATAGAACAGCGGTCTTTTTATTTTGTAGAAGATGGACAGGAAATACCAATTCTTGATGCTGAAAATGAGCGGGAAGCCTTTCGTAAAACCATGATGGATTATTACAGATTGGTGAATATATTCTGATTTGAACTGCATTTTTAGCAAAGGTTTATTTTGTGTTTTGTGACTTACGCATATATTTGCGTTCGTTAATGAATACCGCATCCTTTAATTAGGTAGTGATATCAGCGGACACACCTTGTCGTTCAACGATATTGAGCTGTAAATTTTTTTACAGTTTCGAGAAGAAGACCTCCATACTATCAGCCACTTTTAGAATTTTCAGTAGGCTTTTCGAAGCATCCATGAATATAAAGGTTAGGTGAAAAAGACTCTTCTGGCGGTAGGAAAGACAGCTTAAGAAATTTTTTTTCAAACCTTGAATAAGCACTATAAATTAGACCATGAGCGGACAAAAAATCACGATCGAAAACGGTAAGCTTAATGTACCTAATATTCCAGTTGTTCCTTTCATTGAAGGTGACGGTACTGGTCCAGATATTTGGGCAGCATCTCAGTTGGTATTTGATGCAGCAGTAGCAAAAGCTTACAATGGTGAGCGTAAAATCGAGTGGAAAGAAGTATTGGCTGGTGAGAAAGCTTTCAACCAAACAGGTGAGTGGCTTCCTCAAGAAACACTTGACGTGTTCAAAGAATACTTGGTAGGTATCAAAGGTCCTCTGACTACTCCTGTAGGTGGTGGTATCAGATCACTGAACGTAGCACTGAGACAGATTCTTGACCTGTACGCTTGTGTTCGTCCGGTAAGATACTTTACAGGTGTTCCTTCTCCAGTTAAGAAGCCAGAGCTGACAGATATGGTTATCTTCCGTGAAAACACTGAGGATATCTATGCAGGTATCGAGTACTTGGCGGGTACTGAAGAAGCAGACAAAGTGAAGAAGTTCCTTAAAGAGGAAATGGGCGTAAACAAAATCCGTTTCCCTGAGTCTTCATCAATCGGTATCAAGCCTGTGTCAGTTGAAGGTACTGAGAGATTGGTAAGAGGTGCTATTGAGTATGCTATTCTGCACAACAAACCTTCAGTGACATTGGTGCACAAAGGTAACATCATGAAATTTACAGAAGGTAAATTCAAAGAGTGGGGTTACGAATTGGCTGAAAGAGAGTACGGTGACAAAGTATTTACTTGGGCACAATACGATAGAATCGCAGCTGAGCAAGGTAAAGAAGCAGCAGACAAGGCTCAAGACGAAGCTTTGGCAGCTGGTAAAATCTTGGTGAAGGATTCAATTGCAGATGCATTCTTGCAGCAGATCCTGACTCGTCCGGCTGAGTACTCAGTAATCGCTACTTTGAACTTGAATGGCGATTACATTTCTGATGCATTGGCTGCAATCGTTGGTGGTATCGGTATTGCTCCAGGTGCAAACATCAACTACGTAACTGGTCACGCAATCTTTGAAGCTACTCACGGTACAGCTCCTAAGTATGCAGGTTTGGATAAAGTAAACCCAGGTTCAGTAATCCTTTCAGGTGCACTGATGCTGGAGCATATGGGATGGCAAGAGGCTGCAGACTTGATCTACAAAGGTCTTGAGACTGCGATCTCTAAGAAAAGAGTTACTTATGACTTCGAGCGTCTGATGGAAGGAGCAACACTGCTGAAGTGTTCTGAGTTCGGTCAGGAAATCGTAGACAATATGTAAGAATTTCCTCTGCTATTAACAAAATGCCCATGCTGATACAATTTGGCATGGGCATTTTGCATTATATATATAATAATATTACTTTCAAGGCTATCTTGTTAATAACATTAATTGTACTTATTGTTATTCCATAATGGGGATAATATCTTCTGAGAATAATATAATACCGTTTTACGACCTCCAATAAAAGACCATTTTAGACTATGCCGGGCACGCCAGATTATTCACTCCAAAAAGATGGGAACTTCTCATTCTACGAAAACATCACTTTAGAAAAGTTCCAGTACTTTGCCAATGTTATAGGTTTGCATACCGGAAAGGATATTGACATTATATATCCTAGAATCAAAGATGCAGAAGAGATTGTGGAGTTAGGGCCAGGTTATGGTCGTGCTTTGGATTTTATCTTGGAGAAAGGCTACAAAGGTAAAATTACAGGAGTAGAGCGTATTCCACAGTTTGTCAACTACATGAATGAACGCTACAAGGGGAGTGTGACTGTTGAGGAACTCGATATCCGTGACTATCGCTTTGAGCTACCTCGCAAAGTGGGAGCCGTACTCTGGCTGTGGTCAGGTATTTTGGAGCTCACTGCGGAAGAGCAACTGAACTGTATTGCTGAATGCAGTAGAAGCTTGGTAGATGGAGGAGTTTTGGTAATTGAGGCTCCGTATCAAGAAATCAAGAAGCTAGGTAATGTAGAAGACAGTAGTAGCAAGAAGATAAAGTTTGAGACAGAGTGGGGGACACTCAATGCCTACTTTACTTCTTTAGATGATATCGAAAATTTTGCAAGCAAAACGGGCTTTTCTAGAGTTGACTACACCGTTTATAAAACAGATACAGATCTTGAACGAGTAGTTTATTTCCTTTACAAGGATTGAGCTAACGATTAAGTAAATGATATACAGAGAAGAGGCAGTTGGATACTGCCTCTTTTTTTATTCCTAAAAATTTCCCAAATGATGCGTCTGTATTTTTAATCTTCTTGATAAAATTCTAAAATTGTACTTTGAAAGTACAGACGATATCCAAATGTACACATTCGAAAAATGGCTGAGTGACTTTAAAGAGCCTGATGTCTTGGCAAAAGGTTTCCCCAAATGTCATTCAGCCATTCAGTCATTACACCGTTGTTGTGTAATGGCACTGAGGATAACGCTGCATTCGTAAGCAGCGGTCTTATTAACGTAAAAAGCAAAACACAAATGATCAAGGTAACTTTGCCCGATAATTCGGTAAGAGAATACGAACAGGGAGCATCAGCCCTCGACGTAGCAAAAAGTATCAGCGAAGGATTGGCCAGAAACGTTCTGGCAGCAGAAGTAAATGGAGAGGTTTGGGATGCTACCCGCTCACTGCCTACGGAAAGCAACTTGAAGTTGTTGACGTGGAATGACGCTGATGGTAAGTCTACGTATTGGCACTCATCGGCTCACCTGCTGGCTGAAGCGCTGGAAGCATTGTATCCAGGCGTAAAACTAGGTATTGGGCCTGCGATCGAAAATGGTTTCTACTACGATGTAGACTTTGGTGACCATGAGTTCTCTTCTGAGGACTTGCCGAAAGTAGAAGCTAAGATGGCTGAACTGGCTAAACAAAAGAATGAATATAAGCGTCAGGAAATTTCAAAATCTGATGCAGTAAAATACTATGAGGAAAAAGGTGACGAGTACAAGCTGGACCTGTTGAGTGGTCTGGAAGATGGCTCTATCACTTTCTACCACCAAGGTAACTTTACAGACCTTTGCCGTGGACCTCATATTCCGAACACAGGCTTTATCAAGTCAGTGAAACTGATGAGTGTAGCGGGTGCATACTGGAGAGGGGATGAGAAGAATAAGATGCTTACACGTATCTACGGTATTACATTCCCTAAGAAGAAAGAACTGGATGAGTACTTGGAGAGACTGGAGGAAGCGAAAAAACGTGACCACAGAAAACTAGGTCAGGAACTGGATCTGTTTACTTTCTCTCAGAAAGTTGGTCAAGGTCTTCCAATGTGGTTGCCAAAAGGTACTGTATTGAGAGAAAGATTGACAGCATTCCTTAAAAAGGCGCAAACACGTCTAGGATACCTTCCTGTAGTAACACCACACATTGGAGGTAAAGAGCTGTACGTGACTTCAGGTCACTATGCCAAATATGGAGAAGACTCGTTCCAGCCTATTCATACACCAAACGAAGGGGAAGAGTACTTGCTGAAGCCGATGAACTGCCCTCACCACTGTGAGATCTACAAGTCGAGACCTCGTTCTTACCGTGACCTTCCAATCCGTATGGCTGAGTTTGGTACAGTGTACCGTTATGAGCAGAGTGGCGAACTTCATGGCCTGACAAGGGTAAGAAGCTTTACACAGGATGATGCACACATCTTCTGCCGTCCGGATCAGGTGAAAGAAGAGTTTGCAAAAGTGATTGACCTTGTACTGTATGTATTCAAGTCATTGGGCTTTGAAGACTATGTAGCACAGGTGTCGCTTCGTGACCTAGAAGACAGATCGAAATATATCGGTGATGAAAACCTATGGGAAGAAGCAGAACGTAACATCCAGGAAGTAGCAAAAGAGAAAGGACTGAATACAATCATCGAATATGGTGAGGCGGCATTCTATGGTCCTAAACTTGACTTTATGGTGCGTGATGCCCTAGGCAGAAGCTGGCAGCTTGGTACCATTCAGGTAGACTACCAATTGCCAAACCGTTTTGAGCTGGAATACAAAGACTCTGACAATACAATGAAACGTCCGGTAATGATTCACCGTGCACCTTTCGGTTCATTGGAAAGATTTATTGCCATCCTGATTGAACATACAGGTGGTAACTTCCCATTGTGGTTGTCTCCTGAGCAGTTTGTGGTATTGCCGGTATCGGACAAATACAATGATTATGCACAGGAAGTAGCCTTTATGCTACAGGAAAATGATATTGAAGGGTATGTAGACGACAGAAACGAGAAGATCGGTCGTAAGATCCGTGATGCGGAAGTGCAGAAAGTACCTTTCATGCTAATCGTTGGAGAAAAAGAAGAGGAAAGCAAAGCTGTTTCTGTAAGAAGAAAAGGTGAAGGTGACCTCGGTACTATGGAAGTGAAAGCATTTGTTGATTTCTTCAAGGAAGAGGCAAAAGTATAAAGCGATAGTATATGATCTGGAGTGGCAAGCGTTCAATGCAATTTGTGTATTGGAGCTTGCCACTTATGGCGTAAAATATAGACCATGACATACGATATAGTAATCATAGGAGCCGGTATTGTAGGTTTGGCAACTGCCTTGAAGCTGAAGGAAAAATATCCTGACCTGAAGGTAGCTGTTGTGGAGAAGGAGAAGCAGGTAGCCATGCACCAGACCGGCAATAACAGTGGAGTGATTCATTCCGGACTTTATTACAAGCCGGGAAGTCTTAAAGCACGTAACTGTATCAACGGCTACAATATGCTGTTGGAGTTTTGTGACAAGGAAGGTATTCCGTATGACTTGTGTGGTAAGATCGTAGTAGCAACCGACAAGGTAGAGCTTGAGCGCATGAACGAGCTTTACAAGAGAGGTATTGCAAACGGGCTGACCAAGATCAGAAAGATCACCAAAGAGGAAATTAAACGTTACGAGCCTTACTGCAATGGCATTGCAGGGTTACACGTGCCTTATACTGGTATTATAGATTATAAGCAGGTAACAGAAAAGTATGCCGAAATATTTACTGAAAGGTATGAAGGCAAACTGTTCTTGGGTGAAGCAGTAACGGATATCCGATTAGGTAGTGTAGCTGCGGAAACGATTACGGATAAACAAGTGCTTCGTAGCCGTTTGGTAATCAACTGTGCGGGACTTTACTCGGACAAGATTGCCTCTATGGTAAATAAGAAGCTGGATGTGAAAATTATTCCGTTCAGGGGTGAATACTTTGAGCTGAACAAGAATAAGCAGCATTTGGTAAAGAACTTGATCTATCCTGTGCCAGATCCGGCATTCCCATTCTTGGGGGTACACTTTACCCGCATGATTAACGGAGGGGTAGAGGCAGGACCAAATGCAGTGTTGGCTTATCAGCGTGAAGGCTATAAGAAAGGTAATGTCAATGTAGGAGAGTTCTTCGAATCCATTTCTTGGAAAGGGTTCCGAAAAGTAGCTTCCAAGTACTGGGTGACCGGGTTGGGCGAATTCTACCGTTCTTACTCAAAGGCAGCCTTTACAAAAGCATTGCAAAGATTGTTGCCAGACATTAAGCAGTCTGACCTTAAACCTGGTGGTGCAGGCGTTAGGGCACAAGCATGTGATAAAGATGGCGGACTGATTGATGATTTTATGTTTGTGGAGAACGAGCGTATGATCAATGTACTGAATGCGCCATCACCAGCAGCGACTTCTTCTTTGTCGATTGGAGATACCATCTCTGATATGGCACTGAACAGAATCGGTAAGCAGGCAGATCAGTCTTCAAGCAACTAAGTCAGCTATATAAGAATACAGATAGCCACCTGTTTATGCAGGTGGCTTTTTTTGTGCATTCGAGTAAATCTCTCCCCAAGCTTGTAGCATCTTTTCCACAAGTTAACAGCTGTACCCCTTCTTAATTCATGTTTGTTGGAGGTGGCTTGGTTTTGTCACTTTATAAAGCATCACCAAAAACGAACAACTATGGAATCGCTAAAATCACATAAGTTTACTTTTATCTATAATGGAAGTGAGCAACACGACAAGAAACTGCTTGGATACCTGAATGCTTCTAAAACAAAGTTTCACCAATTGGATATAGTTAAGACTCCTTTGACAGAACAACAACTGGCAGAGATTGCGACAGGGCTTAAAGTTCCTGTTCACCAATTGGTAGCAAAAGGGAAAGCCAAAGAAAAAGGAGTCTCTTTTGATGATATTACAGAAAGTGAAGTCCTGACAGTGTTGGTGAAGAATCCAGACTTATTGCAAACCCCTATATTGGGACTTTACAGGGAATATAGAATTGTGAAGGATATTGCAGACGTAAATAGGCTGGATGCTTTGGTCAAGCAGGAAATAGGTTCAGAAAAGCACTAATAACAAAAAGCCCCCGGGAGGGAATCCCGTGGGGCTTTCGTTTCTCATTTATGTCAAGGTTCAAAGTTAACCTCTTTTCAATAAGCGACAGGAGAAATCCCTTGCTTATATATTATCTAGTTGAGTAGTTAGGAGCCTCTCTTGTGATGGTTACATCATGTGGGTGAGATTCTCTTACACCAGCACCTGTAATCTTCACAAATTTAGCTTGCTGAAGTTGCTCAATTGAATTAGCACCACAGTAACCCATACCAGCTTTCAGACCACCAGTCATTTGGTAAAGTACTTCCTCAACACGTCCTTTGTAAGGTACACGTCCAGAAATTCCTTCAGGAACCAGTTTCTTGATGTCATCTTCAGCATCCTGGAAGTAACGGTCTTTAGAACCTTTGTCCATTGCTTCAACAGAACCCATACCTCTGTATGACTTGAATTTACGTCCTTCGTAAATAATCATTTCACCTGGAGCCTCTTCAGTACCCGCAAGTAGTGAACCGATCATGACTACGTTAGCACCACCAGCGATAGCCTTTACAAGGTCGCCAGAGAAACGGATACCACCGTCAGCAATAAATGGAACATTACGGTCTTTCAGTGCTTGTGCAGCCTCGAATACAGCTGAAAGCTGAGGTACACCTACACCGGCAATTACACGTGTTGTACAGATAGAACCAGGACCTACACCTACCTTGATACAGTCAGCACCAGCATCAGCCAATGCAATTGCAGCTTCAGCAGTAGCAATGTTACCTACTACTACGTCCAAGTCAGGATAAGTTTCTTTTACACGCTTCAGCGCATCAATTACTCCTTTAGAGTGTCCGTGAGCAGTATCAAGCGTGATCACGTCTACACCAGCGTTTTTCAGCTGCTCTACACGCTCCATCATGTCGCCAGTGATACCTACAGCAGCACCTACTCTCAAACGACCGTATTGGTCCTTACAAGCGTTAGGTCTGTTCTTGTTCTTCAGGATATCTTTATATGTAATCAGTCCGATCAGCTTGTTGGACTTACTTACGATAGGAAGTTTCTCAATCTTGTACTCTTGCAGAATTTCTTCAGCTTGAGCCAGTGTTATGCCATCATGTGCTGTAATAAGGTTCTCCTTTGTCATGATGTCTCTAACAGGTCTGTACAGATCCTTTTGGAATCTCAGATCTCTGTTAGTCAGGATACCCACCAGAATTCCTTCATCATCTACTACCGGAATACCACCGATCTTGTATTCTCTCATCAGCGCGTTTGCATCCGACAGAGTTTTGTTAGGATCCAATGTTACAGGGTCAAGGATCATACCGCTTTGTGAACGCTTTACTTTGCGAACTTGAGCAGCTTGGGCCTCGATAGACATGTTTTTGTGGATAAAGCCTAAACCACCTTCGTTGGCGATGGCAATTGCCAATTCAGCCTCGGTAACTGTATCCATAGCAGCGGATACAAGCGGAATATTTAGCTTGATGTTTTTCGTGAGGTAGGTAGAAGTATCCGTATCTCTAGGAAGGACTTCTGAATAAGCTGGGCGCAACAATACGTCGTCGTAAGTAAGCGCCTCATACAGTACTTTTGATGGATCTACTGACATTGATAGCAAATAATTTAGTTACCTTATTTGCCGGACAAATTTAAGGAGAATCTAAGACCTGTCAAATTATTTATATAATAGATTATAAAGCTTAACAATTGTTGGTGTATAAATGGTGTCTGAATTTTGCACTTTATGTGATAAGGAAAAGGTTAAAACATTATTTGTGGGTTGTTAAAATTCTGACTTTTACGCCATTTGAGGAATATTATGTCAGTTTGCGGCTAACTGAAAATAATTGAATTTTTATTCAAAATTTTTTCTTGCTCTTAATAAATGACAGCACTTAGCTTCTTTAGAAGACCTGATTAATGCCAAAGTAGAATCCCATATTGCCTCTAGCCCCAATCCCGAAGTCTGTACGCAGTAGGGTAGGGTTGTCTTTTCTGATCTGAAACCTTATGCCAGCGCCAGCACTAGGCGTAATGTGCTGGAACAAGGAGGTTATTTCTTTGTTCACTTCTCCTCCTGTACCAAATACAGCAATGCCCCACCTTGGCAAAATGCGGTAGCGAAATTCCAGTTGAAGTAAATACAGGTGCCGGTCAATGTATCTACCGTACGTATATCCCCTGCCATTCTCTTCTCCTCCATACCATGCCATCTGTTGGAAAGGTGGATTACCTGCTGTGAATTCTGTCTTGAACTGCATAGCCAACAAACTTTTGCCTCCAAGCCTCATGTAATGGCGAAAGTCTGTCATGTACTTATAAAAGCTGGTCAGGTTACCGAAGTCATCATTGAATACTCGGACAGCAAGCCTTGCGTAAGTACCGTATTGAGGATCAATGTCCGTGTCACGTGAGTCGTAAGTAAGCATGGCTCCAATCCCACTGATCTGGGCTTGGCTATTTCCCGTAACGGTTTCCTGTACCAGTAGTCCGGCAGGGTCTTTTTCTGTGACGGTATATTGATGGAAAATATATTCAATACCAGCATAAAGGAATTCCTCAACACGTTTCTGCAAAGAGAATTCAAATTGGTAGCTGTTCATGGTGTACAACTCTTCCTGTATGTCAGGTGTGTTGCGCCCCACTCCCCAAAAAGAAGAGGGGAGGTTTCTGTACCTGATTTTTAAATCTATTTGATAATCTCCTCCCTTTAAGAAGAGCTGCGATGAAGCGCCGAGTCGTATCTGTCCTTTTGTGGTGTACATGGCAGCAGCACTTAGGGTAGAGAACCGTTGGTTGTATTGGTTGGGCATGTCAAGAAAAAACACTCTTCCTGAAGCCCCTAATGCTAGACCTGTTTCCGATTTGAAAAGAATAACCGGAAGAATAATTTTCTGTTTGTTTTTGTGATTGTTTGTAGCGTCCTCATTTACATACTGTCCTTGGCATAGTGTAACCATGCCCATTATTAGGAGCCATATTGTTATCAGGAGTCTTACCATAACATAAGAGAAATCCCTGTACTCAATGTAAAAACATCAAGCGGATTCTTTTTATGATAAACAATATTTAGAGGGATAGCATCTCCTTGAGCGAGAGATGACGTGGATATAATGCGAATTTTTTGATTGGAGTGGAAGTATTCAAGTGCAAGATGCAACGCAATATTTTGGCTGACCATTTGTCTTAGGATAGCACCAGTACTAAAACTGAAAGCATCTTCAGGAATATATTTGAGTAGTGGAGAACTTTGTTGTACAGTACTGGTAGGGCTAAGGCGCTCTAGGTTGATTTTACCGACTGCGTGGCTAGACCAACCAAAGTTTGATTTAAACACCACCGCCAGTTTATCCGAAACAGGTAGGGTATAGTATGGCCCAACCATTACAGACCGTACGCCGTAGGCTTCCGCAGTAACCTGCAACATTTCATCTGTAATTCCTTCATTGGGAAAAGGCTCTGTGTCGAAGTTAAATGCCCTGACAGAGAAGCTTCCTCCAATCCCCCAGCGGTCTGTGATAAAATAGGCGCCTTCCAATCCAAGCATCATTCCGTTTTTCATGGAAGCACCCTCTCCATTGACAAGTTCATTGTAAGTAATATCAAGGTCATCCAACGGAAGGGTATAGCCAAGGTGAATGGAAATGAAGTGTGGTTTTCCTTTCTGGTATTGGTAAGCATTCTGCGGTAATTTGTTTTGCCACTTATCTTTGAGTACCCAGTCTAACAGCTGGTAGCTAAGCTCTGTAGTGAAAATGCCGATGCCTGCTCCCACCAGAACATCTGAAATCCAATGGGCATTGTTCAGTGAACGTAGCGCGCCAGTGGTTGTCGCTACTGTATATCCGGCTACACTGTACCATGGACTCCTATGTCCATATTCCTTATGCAAAAAAGTTGCTGCAATAAAAGCACGTGTCGTATGCCAAGAAGGAAAAGAGTTGTCACCACCGCCAGGTCTCTGGACATTTGTTTTATTTTTTAGGAGGTCAACTATAGGGGAAGCCATGGCATAGCTAAGCCCTAGTCCTAAGGTAGCCCGTCCCAACTTGTTCTGTCCTTTTACGCCCACAGCATTTAGCCCATATACTGTAATGACCGGTGCATAAAAAAGATAATCATCAAACTTGGTGTTGAAATCCTTGAAAAACCTGTTTCGCAGTGAACGGACTCCCTCTCGGTAATCCCATAAGGCAAGACCACTGGCAGTGAGTAGCAGTGGTACTGCTGTCACTTGAAATGTTTTATGTTGGTACCAGTTTGAGTGGGCGTTCTGATGATTAGTAGATAATGAGTCAGGGGTGAGGTATGTCTGTGCTGACGCAGGAATGTTCGTCAGTAGGATGATCAGGTAGAGAAAAAAGGATATGATAACCTGAAACCACATGGACAGAGATAGATAGTTAGTGGAATGGCTACATCATTATTGCAGCCAATAATATATGTTTAGACATTCAATGCTGTAATAAGATAACAAAAGGGTGAAAAGTAATAGTTCGTGAAAAAAAGAAGGGGTAAGGAAATATGATTTCCTTACCCCTTCCTTTGATTTATTTATTGGTTTAAATCAGTACAATACCGAAGAATTTCGACAGTACAGTAAGGACAAAGATAAAGCCTAATACGATAGGGCAAAGGAACCTTAAGGCAAAATCAATGTACTTAGCCATCAGTGTATAGCGGAAGTTGGTGTTACCCTCCGTCAGTTCTGCATACAGGTTTTTCTTTTTCCAGATATAAGCACCATAGATACTGATCAAAGTACCACCCAAAGGTAACATGGTATCACTGGCAGTGTCTTCTACAAGTGTCATAAAAGAGGTAGCCTGATCAGCACCGAAGTAAGTGACAAAGCTGCTGAAGAACTCTGTAGCACCATTGGAAAGCAATGAAGGAATACCAACAGCAAAGATAATGGAGGCTACGATCACTACCGCCTTGTTTCTCTTGATACCAAACTCATCAATTACATAAGCTGTCGGAACTTCCAACAATGATACGGTTGAAGTAAGTGCCGCAAAAGAAAGCAGGATAAAGAAAGTACCGCCAATGACTCTTCCTAAAATAGGACCTAAGCTTTCAAAGGCTCCCGGAAGTACCTGGAAGATAAGTCCGGCTCCGCCACCTTGTCCACCTAGACCTTGTGAGAAGATAAAAGAGAACATCATCAGACCTGCAATAAAGGCAATACCTACATCCATCAGGGTGATCCATGTAGCGGAGGTAATGATGTTGTCATTTTTTCCGACATAACTACCATAAGTAATCAAAGCGCCCATACCCAATGAAAGAGAGAAAAATGCCTGCCCTAATGCACCGTAAATAGTGTCAAGCTTGATTTTAGTGAAGTCTGGAATCAGGTAGTACTTTACCCCTTCCAGAGCGCCTTCCCTTGTAAGGGAGTAACACATCAGTGAAAGAATCAGGACCAACAATGTTGGCATCAGAATTTTAGATGCTTTCTCAATACCTGACGAAACACCTTTCTGAACGATTACTGCTGTTACGACAGCAAAGATCACAGCAAAAGCGCCTGTATATTTCCAGTCAGCAACAAAGTCCCCGAAGTGACCGCCGATCTCAAAGTTGCCCTGAATAATTTCAATGGCATATCCAAATGTCCAGCCTGCTACTACATTGTAGAAGGAAAGAATCAAAGTGCCGGACAAGATGCCCAGTTTACCAATGATAGACCACCTAGGTGTTTTAAGTTTATGGAATGCACCAACGGCATTTTTGGATGTATGTCTTCCGATTGCGATTTCTGTCACCATTACCGGAAAACACAATATAAAACAGAATAGCAAGTACATCACTACAAATGCAGCACCACCGCCATCACTTACTTCGAAAGGGAATTTCCAAATATTGCCCAATCCTACAGCTGAACCTGCTGCAGCTAAAATAAATCCTAGACGGTTAGAGAAACCACCTCTGCTAGTTGTAGCCATTTAAATGTCAATTTTTTCGTTTACAAAAAATAATAGTGAGATAATAAGGACCTTAGCATTGACTAAGGGGTCTTCGACACCAAAAGTTAGAAGCTGCTTCAGCTTTAGTTTTACCAAACAAAAATGCTCTTCTTCAGATGTTCGTTTGTTATTACAATTATTCCAAAAGGCGAATTTTACAAAAAATATGCTGTCTTTGAAAGAAAGAATTATAAAATATTGCTATTTGATATAAGTGCTCATTAAATCATCTGTTTAAACGGAAGTTTAAAAAATGGTGTTTTCACAGGGCATAAAAAAAGTGGTTACAGTTTTACTGTAACCACTTTTTTGTGTGTAACGAACCTTGTTCAAGGTAGTTGCTTATTTCTTCTTACCCTTCTTTGCTGGAATTTCGGGGTGCGCATCCATAAACTTTTGGTATAGGTCTGGTCTACGCTCTTTGGTACGCTGAAGTGACTGCTCAAAGCGCCATTCTGCAATCTTGGCTTCGTGTCCTGAAAGCAATACCTCAGGGACATTCATACCATCATACTCAGCAGGACGTGTAAAGACTGGCGGTGCCAGCAGGTCGTCCTGAAAAGAATCAGAAAGGGCAGACGTCTCATCATTGAGCACTCCCGGAAGCAGGCGCAATACAGCGTCCGCTATAACCGCCGCTCCAAGCTCACCACCTGAAAGTACGTAGTCACCGATACTGATTTCTTTGGTGATAAATTTTTGCCTGATACGGTCGTCTACGCCTTTGTAGTGTCCGCAAAGGATCATCAGGTTTTCTCCCATTGAAAGTTGGTTGGCAATGCGCTGCTCAAACCTTTCCCCATCAGGCGTCATATAGATTATCTCATCATAGTCGCGTTCTGCCTGCAACTCAGTAATGCACTTTTCTACAGGTTCTACCATCAGGACCATTCCGGCACCGTACCCATATGCATAGTCATCAATCTGTCCGTGTTTGTTGATGGCGTATTTTCTGAGGTCATGAACCACAATCTCTGCAAGACCATTATCCTGAGCTCTTTTCAGGATAGAGTGAGAAAAGGGACCTTCCAGTAGTTTGGGAACACAAGTAATAATATCTATCCGCATATTTCTAAGCTCTATATTCAGTGCCACTGCCGGTATATCATCAAGGCAAATAAATTTCCCTGCTTGGTCGTGGCGATTAACTGTAGTCAAGCACCGTATTTTTAGAATCGGTGTCAACCTACAAAGATATAATAAGCGGAGAGTTGAAACGATAGCTTATTGAATTATTTCCTATTTTTTTGTTAATTATCAAACAACGAACAACCCAACATGCTTTTGCACCCCTCACTGAAAGACCACTGTCATAAGGAAGGTGAAAAGAGCCATAAACACAGGGACGTAACACTCCCTAACCTTAACCAATAGTGTCATTAAAATGTACGTTGCTTGCTACTACTATTACCCAACCCTTGTGTTGCTATGCCTACTGCTGTCGGCGGGTAACATCCATGCGCAGGCTTCTGAAGCCTACCTGAAGAATCTGGCTTTTGAAGAACCAGATCAAAAAAAGGTGCGCATTCATTTCAAGAAAGTCAACAACCTTATCGTCATCCCGGTACAGATCAATGGCACCGATAGCCTGAACTTTATTCTTGATTCAGGTGTGGGATATCCTTTGCTGAGTAGTAAGGCAGAGGCAGCCCGAATGGGTGTGAATATGAAACGTCTCAGGCACATTGTAATCAGAGGGTTAGGAGAAGAGGGTGATCTGGATGCCTTTCATTCATGGGGTAACATTATACGCCTGCCTGGAGGCGTGATGGGCGTCAATCAGGATATGCTCTTCCCTGATCGGGACATCTATCACTTGTCTGAAAATATGGGGATGCAAATTCATGGTGTAATTGGCTATAATGTTTTTGCGGACTTTGTGGTGGAGGTGGATTACCTGAACAGTGTCTTGACGCTGTATGCTCCTGACTACTTTGCCCGTAGGATGAGGAAACGTAGAAAGAGAAAGTCTACCGTAATTCCGATCAAGATTGAGGGACGCAAATGTTTTGTCTATGTCTCTATAAAAGGAACGGAAGAGCATCTGAAGAACCTGAAGCTATTGGTAGACACAGGTGCGAGCGGAGCCATAACACTGTTTGAAAACTCTTCTCTGGAGATAGATGCTCCTGAGGATGCAATTGAAACCTATCTCGGTGTAGGGCTGAGTGGAGACATGTACGGAAAGCTGGTGCAGAAACAGGAGCTTCAGTTAGCAAAGTATTCGCTGCGCAAACCTGTAGTGGTATATCCCAAGGAAGAAGCCGTGCGAGGAGTCATGTTGGATACCGCACGTAACGGAAGTATTGGTGGCGAAGTATTACGCAGGTTCAGGGTGACGTTTGATTATGCCAATGGAGAAATGTACTTGCGTGCCAACAGTGATTTCAAAGATGTTTTTTACTACAACCTAAGTGGTATGGATATCAGGACACCTATTCCGGGCTTCCCATTTTATGAGGTGTCAAAAGTCAGGAAAAAATCACCGGCATCCATGGCAGGCATCAGGCAGGGAGATCGGATTATCAGCATCAATGGAGTAGACGCTGTTCACTTCTCATACGACCAGATATTGGAAATGCTTCACAAGCGGAAGGGACATGTGCTGAGCATGGTTGTAGAGAAGCCGACAGGTATCCATAAGGCAAGGATCAAGTTGGTGGATCCATTTGACAAAAAGAATGGAGAAAACTAATTGGAAATCCATCCATCAAATTAACGCAAAAGATGGATGGATTTTTTTGTCCAAAATAATTGGCATCATCCATTCAACCCTTTCAGGGTTATGATACAATGCACACTGTAAAATCCTGATTGCCCTCCGGAGCTAATATGGTTTGTTACCTTCGGAAACAGTGTTTACTGTAAGAGAAAAAACAAAGGAATTGAATAATAGTAGCCTCGGATGATAACCCGAGGTTTGAGCAACCCATCTTTCCTCAACTCCGATAGCCTCAAGCATTCAGTTATGATAACTTGATTCCCTGAAGGTGCTAAATCTTTGTTGACAAAAGTGCACGCAATTTGGTCGTGATTTTTCCACCGAGTTATTATTCCTCAATAAATCTTATTGCGTTAATAGAATCGAATTAACGAAACGAAAAAAGCGTATAATTGTTGGATTATTTTGTGAGACAATCCAAAAGTGACGATACGCATTTATGAGTAGATATAATATGGATATGGGAAACGACAGAATCTCCAGCTTGCTGATGAAGCTGTCATTTCCAGCAATGGCCGGTATGATGGTCATGGTATTTAACCAAATAATCGACACCATTTACATCGGCAGGGGAATCGGAACCATGGCGATTGCAGGTATGGCGATTGTATTGCCAATTGCAACGCTTATCCAGTCTATGGGGATGTCGGTAGGGGTTGGAGGTGCTTCAGTAATCTCCCGTTCATTAGGCGAAGGTAATCAGGACAAGGCTAGCAAGACTTACGGTTCATTGATCACTCTTAGTGCAGTGCTGGGGCTGTTGGCCGTAACACTGGGATTACTTTTTGAAAAAAACCTGCTGACGCTTTTTGGAGCCAAAGGGGAAATTTATGAACCAGCCCACCAATATTACGGCATGACGCTGCTAGGCATTCCGGTACTGATGCAAAATATGGTAGCCAACAATGCCATGAGAGCAGAAGGCGCACCACGTCAGGCAATGTTGGTGATGGTGATTGCAGCGGTTACAAATATCATCCTTGACCCGATCTTTATTTTTGCCCTTGGTTGGGGGATCAAGGGAGCAGCAGCAGCGACCAGTGTCTCTTACTTTGTTGCACAGATTTATGCCAATGCCTATTTCAGAAAGAAAAAAAGCAAGCTGACACTTAAGCTGGAATATTTGAAGCCAGACTTTGCCATCTATCGTGAGGCTATTTCAGTAGGGATTCCTTCATTTGCACGCCAAAGTGTGACCAGCGTTATGACGGTTGTGATCAACAACCTTTTATTGCGTTACGGTGGAGAGTTGAGTGTTGCCGTTTATGGTATTGTCATGCGTGTGATGACATTCTCCTTGATGCCTATGTTTGGCTTGGTACAAGGTTTCCTGCCAATTGCAGGCTTTAACTTTGGCGCAAGAAAAGCAGCCCGTGTAAAAACAGTACTGAAAACTGCCATAATTGCGGGAACGGTAATTTCTATAGGCGTATTTTTCGTCATACAATTGATGTCACATGAAGTGGTAGCAGTTTTCTCACAAGACAATAGCCTGATAGATCAAAGTGCCTTGGCACTGACCATTATATATGCAGCATCTCCGTTGGTAGCTTTTCAGATGTTGGGCGCCAGCTTCTTTCAAGCCATTGGTAAAGGAAGACCTGCATTGTTCCTGACACTCACCCGTCAGGGAATATTCCTGCTGCCTCTTATCGTATTGTTGCCATTGAGTTTTGGTTTAAAAGGAGTTTGGTATGCATTTCCGACTGCAGATGTGTTATCTACAGCTGTAACATTATTTTTTATTATGGCAGAGATCAGGAGACTAGAGGTAGTTCCTTCTAAGGCTTAAAGATTAGTACAGAAATAAAAATAGAAAGGCTTTGTTCAATGTAATGGACAAAGCCTTTTTTCTTGGCTAAAGAGTATGGTTAAAATAGGTAGGGAAATAATCAGGTGTAGAAATAAATGTTTTAAACGCTTCCATGATTTATAGGTTCAACTCCTTTGGAGTTGGATAAATGTAATTTATTTATACCTCAGGCTTAGGCCTAAGGCTACTATTGTTCAATCCCTTCGGGATTTTTTCTCTTACAAAATCCATTGATAAGCTAAGGTGAGTTATGGATTAAAATATACCGATTATATAACCCCATCAATAATTATCGAGAACAGGAGAGAGAGGAATTGCAAGGTATCAAAACATACAAACCCTTGGTTGTTTAAAAAAAGAGGTGCTCCCTTCTGCGTCTCTAAATTCCTCTCTAATAAATAATATTCGTATCCTTTAGTACCTCTTTTAGCTCAAGGTAAACCCCTTCCGAAATATCATTGCCATCAATATACAATTCCTGAAGGTGCGTCATTTTTTGGATAGCAGCAGGCAGGCTTCTTAGTTGGTTGCCCGAAAGCACAAGTTTTTTGAGTTGCTTTAGTTCCATGATATTTTCCCCTACTTCCGTCAGCTGGTTATAACCCACGTCCAATACTTCCAGACTTTCCATTGAGATCAGAATCTCAGGGATTTCTTTCAGTTGGTTATCTGCCACATTGATAACCTTAAGCTTTTCCATCTCGGAAATAGATGGAGGCAAATCTGTCAATTGATTGTACTGTAAGATCAACCGCTCCAATTTGTTCAGCGTACCAATGTTGTCAGGCAAACTTGTCAGGTGATTGTCTGAAAGATCGAGCAGCTGCAGATTTTGCATCTTGAGCAAGGAGTCCGGAACGGTATGGTAGTCATAACTGCTAAGGATAAGCCACTTTGTTTTGGCTGGCTGACTGAAATGACTTTGGGGAGTGGTATTGGCCTGGCTAGAAGATGTACTAAAAAAGCGGGTACTTTTTTCCTGTTGTGCTGAGGCAGCAGCAGTAATTGCCAGTATGCAGATCAGTGAAAATAAAAATCTCATGGTTGTTAGTAGTTTAGCTATGAATCCATACCCCATAACAGCGGAAGGTTAGGGAGTGTTATGGGGGCATCCAAATATAGACATATCCATAACGATCAGAAACAAAGATTTGTATTTGTGACTTGAGTATGAATGTTTTCTTGACAAAAATTGCCTTAGCTTTGCAGGCTGAAAATAACAAACGGGATACACGGATGCTTGACACAGTAATATTTGATATGGACGGAGTCCTGATAGATTCAGAACCACTTTGGAAACAAGCCGAACAGGAAGTGTTCTCTTCAGTGGGGGTAGAAGTGACTGCGGAACTTTCAGCCTTGACGGCCACTATGACTACTGAAGAGGTGACAAAGTTTTGGTACAGTAAGTACCCTTGGGAAGGGAAGTCTTTAGAGGAGGTCGAAAACGCTGTGGTAGATCGGGTAGGCGAACTGATTATGACCGTAGGAAAGCCCATGAATGGTGTCGAGGATATTTTGAAACTGTTTCAGCAGGAAGGTTTTCGTATAGGGCTTTCTACCAATGCGCCGTACCGACTGGTGCCAATGGTATTGGAAAAGCTGGGCATTGACCATTACTTTGGCGCAATTACCTCTGCGGAACAGGAGGCTGCTGGCAAGCCACATCCGGCGGTGTACCTTTCGACAGCCCAAAAACTGAACAGTGATCCTGCACACTGTTTGGCGATAGAAGATTCGGCATCGGGAATGAGAGCGGCACAGGCGGCAGGGATGAAAACAATGGTAGTGCCTGAGCAGTCAGTATTTGACCATTCAAAATTTGATTCGGCAAACCTAAAGCTCGAAAGTCTTGCCCATTTTCAGGCGGGACATCTGGACGCATTGAAAAACTGAGGCGACTTTATGTCTGAACAGCTCGATGACTGACTGTGTACTTTACTTTTTTTCTTAGTTTTGCCCACTTATTAAAAAAAACAGCATATGATTTCAGTTGATAACTTAGGAGTAGAGTTTAGTGGATCCACTTTGTTTAGTGAGGTGTCTTTTGTGATTAACCCAACCGACAAGATTGCCCTGATGGGTAAAAACGGTGCGGGAAAATCAACCATAATGAAGATTATAGCGGGGGTACAGAAGCCTACCAACGGTCGTGTTTCAGCACCAAAGGATGCCGTGATTGCTTACCTGCCTCAGCATTTGTTGACTGAAGACAACTGTACTGTTTTTGAAGAAACGGCTAAAGCCTTTCAGCACGTCTTTGATATGCGTGATCAAATGGAGGAGCTTAACCACGCGCTGGAAACCAGAACCGATTACGAAAGTGAGGAGTACATGAAGATCATCGAGCAGGTAACTGACCTTGGTGAGAAGTACTATGCACTGGAAGATGTCAATTATGATGCAGAGGTAGAAAAAGCCCTGAAAGGATTGGGCTTTAAGCAGGAGGACTTCCAGCGACAGACCAATGAGTTTAGTGGTGGATGGCGTATGCGTATTGAGCTTGCCAAAATCCTGTTGCAGAAACCTGACCTGATTCTGTTGGATGAGCCAACCAACCATATTGATATTGAGTCGGTAATCTGGCTGGAAGATTTTCTGGTAAACAAGGCGAATGCCGTGATGGTGATCTCCCACGACAGAGCTTTTATCGACAATATTACCAACCGTACCGTAGAGGTGACGATGGGACGTATCTATGATTACAAAGCCAATTACTCCCACTATCTGGAACTGCGTAAAGAGCGCAGGGAACATCAGCTCAAGGCATATCAGGAGCAACAAAAGTTTATAGCAGATACCAAGGCATTTATTGAAAGGTTTAAGGGGACATATTCCAAAACCAATCAGGTGTCTTCAAGGGAGCGCATGCTGGAGAAGTTGCAGATCATCGAGATTGATGAAGTGGACAACTCATCACTGAAGCTCCGTTTTCCTCCTGCGCCACGCTCGGGAGATGTGCCTGTCACCGTAAGCAACGTTTCCAAGGCATATGATGACCAAGTGGTGTTTCAGGATGCCAATATGTCGATCAGGAGAGGAGAGAAGGTTGCCTTTGTCGGTAGAAACGGTGAAGGTAAGTCTACCATGATCAAATCGATCCTTGGAGAGACTGAGGTGGAAGGTACTTGTGAACTGGGGCACAATGTCAGTGTCGGTTACTTTGCGCAGAACCAAGCATCTTTGCTTGACCCGAATATGACCATCTTCGAGACCGTAGATGAGGTGGCGCAAGGAGATATCCGTTCACAGATCAAGAATATCCTTGGACAGTTTATGTTCAGTGGTGATGATATTGACAAAAAAGTAGGTGTACTGTCAGGAGGGGAAAAAACACGTCTGGCAATGGTGAAGCTACTTTTGGAGCCAGTAAACCTATTGATCTTGGACGAACCGACCAACCACCTTGACCTGAAGTCGAAGGATGTACTGAAGGAAGCGCTGTTGGCATTTGACGGTACACTGATTTTGGTGTCCCACGATAGAGACTTCTTGCAAGGACTCTCCAACAAGGTGTTTGAGTTTAAGGACCAGCGAGTGATCGAACATTTTGAATCGATTGATGACTTCCTTGAGCGTAACCGTATCAAGAGTATAGCAGAAATAAACTTGAAAAAATAAGGGAAAGGAAAAAGCTTCCGTTTGTGGAGACAAAAAACAGACAGCCCAAACCATTGCTTCTGAAAAGGCAGGGTTTGGGCTGCTAAAAATTTTAGGCTGTAATTCCGACTCGGATTTTTCCCGCACCAACGATGCAATCGCAACAACCTGTCGTTTTTGACCATCTCAAGAGATCGGGTCAGAAAGGCAGGTTGTTTTTTTGTGCCCAAAAATATCTGGAAAGAAAATCAGGGGATAAAATGGGCTTATTTTTTTCCGAAATACCAATGCCCAAGGTGGATACCCCCGAGTCCTGTGCTCAAACAGGACATACTGAATAAGGGGAACCTTCAAGTTACCGGAAAAGTGGCGTAAGAAAGTAGAGTGGAGCGAAATAGCCCAAGCCATTGGAAGTATTTGTACAACGTATGTTTCAGTAGCAACCTCTACAGGCTTGGCAACGGAACGCTTTGCCAGCAGCCTTATCAGCTTATAACGGTAAGAGACCCAACTGCGGGCAAACCTGCTGCGGTACCACTCCCACGCAAAGTCCCTGATACGCCTTTTGTTTCGGAAGCGCATTTCTATAAGGAACGCCCAATGCAAAAACCTACGGTGGCGGACTCTTTTCCTTTGGTCTTTGGCTCTTCTGAAAAAGCGTCCCTTTCTATGGCGTCTCAGGTACTTTGGATAAAAGTATAAAGAGAATCGGCTCTTGCCGCCACCCTTTCGGGAAGAGACCTGTGCTTTGCCCTCCGAAAAAAGCTTGGTCAGTTTCATCAGGTTGGCGCCCATCTGTTTGCGGACAAAAGCTTTTTTGGCGGCAACATCTGCAAAGTATTTTCCATCCACACTGTTTCGACTGATTTCCCTGTTGACAGTACTGCGGTGTACGCCCAGTGCTCGGGCAATAGCAGCCTGTGATGCCCCATTAAGGAGCATTGCTTCTATCAATTGTCTGTTGTGGAGGGTAAGGTGCTGCATCATTTCAAAAGTATTGACAGAAATGTAACGGTACTGTAGGCAGCAGACAAGTGGTTGTAAGGTTGAAAGGGAAAAAGTGTTTTGCAAGATCGGCACTATAATCTGAGTTTTGATCATTCAAAACTTGAAATCCTGAAGGTGTCGCTCTGATGGAGCTTGTTCACTTTAAAACAGGAATCGAATTGAATAGAGGTTTTCTATTCTATCCTTTTCACATATTATGATGTACTAAATGATGCTGTTATCCTGTTCAACCCTTTCAGGGTTGAAAATATCATTTGCATGACGAAGGACTAAAGTCCATCGCTGATATATTTTGTATCCTTCGGAAACAGTGTTTGCTGTAAGAGAAACAATCCCGAAGGGATTGAATCATAGTAGCCGGTCAGGTACGGCCGGTCAGGTACGGTCGCTTATTTTTGCTGAAATGCTTTATTCCTTACTTGTGTATGGTTGCGTTGGTATCGTGTTTTTATCTCTGTTAGGTTATGATCAATTTTATCTCAATGACCGAAAGAGAAGAAAGTGATCTTAATTCAAACAATTCAGCCAATAACTTCAGGTCTTAAAATTATCACACTTTCGATATTGGTAGAATTGCTTTTAAATACTAAACAAAAGTGTAATGCTTGATTCGAACCAATACTTTTCAGAAGAGAAAATCAGCAGCCTACCTTCAGGAGCTTCTAATATTCAAGAAGTGATTGACCTTTTTTATAGAGAATACCATAAGTGGAGTAAACTTTTTCATGACTCTTATGACAATAAGACACCAACGGAAGAAGAGTTAGCAGATTATCAGCAAGAGTATAATGATTTGCAGGAATATGTAACCCAACTGGAAGCCAATATTGAATCAGCCAGTACAGAGAGCCTAAAAGCAAAGTACATTGAGGATAAGGCTGCTGCTACACGTCGTATGCGTACGTTGGAAGGGCGTCTGACAAAAGAGAACCCAGCACAGGTCTTGATGGTGTCAGGAAATGTGACGCTCTATAGAGAGAAGGCAGATATGTATTTGGATGTTTGTAACAGAATTGGCAGCAAGTTTCAGACAGGTGCTTTTGGTGAAGGTGAAGTAAAAGTGGGAGAAACGAGTTATAATTTTAGTAGCAATTAATGACTTGTCTATATGTGCTCATAGATTTTTTTATCTCAGCAGATGCTATTTTAATAGCGTCTGCTTTTTTGTTTTTAAACATAATGCACCTGTTGTTTGGGTGGTGTGGTTTGTTATAAATTAAATGCTTTATCTACTGAGTGGTGAACTGAGTGGTGAAGAGTGTGGTTGTTTTTTTTAATGTAATTAACAGCATTCGGAATTTTTTAATTAAAAAGATAAAGATGAGAACACTTTCTTTTATATGCTTCTATTTTTTGTTGAGTGCAGCTGCTATAGCCCAAGTGAAGCAAGTTGATACCGGAAAAATCAGGATCGACTATACTTACAAGTGCAGGGCTTTTGCAGAAGATACCACTTATGTGGAAGAGGATGTCATGTTGATTTTAGGGACAGAATATTCGCTTTATGGCAATTCAAAGTCTTATGAAATACAAAAAGTGTTGAAACAAGGAGCAACAAACAATAAAAATATTCAGATGGGCTCTATGGTTAGTCTGATCAAAAATATGCCGAGTAGCCAGACCCATAATTTTAAGATAATTAAAAACTTCACCACTCATGAACTGTACCTGACTCAGTCAGCTTTTCCTATGTATACTTATTCGGAAGAAGAAATTGATTTCCAATGGGAAGTATTAGGAGAGCAGCAAGAGATATCAGGTTATCAATGTATCAAGGCAAAGGGCTATTACAAAGGACGGGACTATGTAGCTTGGTTTACTCCTGAATTGCCTATATCTGAAGGGCCATACAAGTTTTATGGATTGCCCGGAGTGATCTTATCGATTCATGATACAGGGTTACAGCATATTTTTGAGGCAAAATCTATCTCAAAAACAGATGAGGCTATTTTTCATACAAAGAATGAGATTCTATCATTTGAAAAGTTTAGTAAGCGTCATATCAAGTTTTTCGAAAAGTGTCAGGCATTATACCAGAATGGAAAGCAGGTAGTTTATAGAGACCATGTGCAAGAGCTGCCGGGCAAGTCACCTGAAAACATCCGTGAGAATTTGTTGCTTTCGAGCTTGAGCAACCCAATCGAGATTTATCATATTGATAAGTAAGCACCTCCATTCTTTAAAACCATCCAAATGAAGTTTTTTTTCAACTTAACTTTTACAGCCTTTCTTTTCATCTGTTCAGTTGATGCTACATCCCAAACAGTCATAACGGGTACTGTAACCGATCAGGAACAACAACCTGTACCACGGGCTACAGTGATGGGCTACACGTTGGCTGACAGTACAGTGCTTGGGTTTGCCCTGACGTCAGAAGAAGGAAAGTATACCTTAAAACTGAAGCAGGCAGGAGCTGATCGTATTCGGATCGCTGTAAGGTCAATGGGATTCCAACGACAGGAACGGATTGTGGCAAATCAGACTCAACAGTTTGATTTTGTTTTGGAACAAGGTACAGATGTATTGGATGAGGTTGAGGTACGGGCAAAGCCCATCACACAAGAAGGAGATACATTGCTGTATAATGTCGCTGCTTTTACCCAACAACAGGATGAAGTGCTGGAAGATGTACTCAAGAAAATGCCCGGCATTAGTGTAGGTGCAAATGGACAGATTACTTTTCAGGGGCGTCTGATCAACAAGTTTTATATTGATGGAAAAGATTTATTGGAAAGTAAGTATGCCATGGCCACCCAAAATATTCCGCACAGGGCTGTGGCATCTGTGGAAGTGATGAAAAACCATCAACCTGTCAAGATGCTGGAAGATGTGGTGCATTCCATTGACCCTGCTATCAATATTACGTTGAAGCAAGGAACCACTTTTACTGGTACAGCAGAAGTAGGGGCAGGGGTTCCCAATATTTGGCAAGTGAAGGCTGCTCCGATGCTTTTTGGCAAGGAGCATCAGATGGTCAGTGAGTTGAGTAGCAATAATTCTGGTGTTGATTATTTGAGAAAGTTTAATGCTATCAACCTATTTGATTATTTGACTTTTGGTGAAAACCAGAACGAAAACCCTGAGCGTATTCTGGGAGGGGAACCTTTTAGTGCTTCTGTATTTGAATCGCAGGATATCAACTTCAATCGTACCCATTCTTTTTCCACCAACTATATCACTTCCCTGAAAAAAGGAGACCTGAAAGTTAACCTCGACTTTTACCATGATACCAAGCGCCAAGAGTCAGCAACACAGACGGAATACTTTGTGGAGGGGGATACCATTCAGGTTGCAGAACAAACTCACTCCAGATTCGGGCAAGTATACTTTATGCCTAAGCTTGTTTATGAGCACAATACCAAGCAGCAGTACTTTAAGAACACACTGAGTGCCCGCTTCTATAAGTTAGAGGAAGCAAGTGAGGTTGTGCTGAATGACAAACCAATACAACAAAATACCGATCGGCTTTTTTATGCTGTGGGAAACCAGCTCAGTATGGTTGCCAAGTTTGGTAAGACATATTTGCAGCTGAATGGCTATACGGAGTTTTCCAAAGAACCTCAAAAGTTGGAGGTGACAGGCGGACCGCTATTTGACAGGCTTTCATTTTTACAAGCGCAGAATATGTTGGCTCAGGAGGTCTACTTTAATAGGTTCAAAGCTTTTTTGGGGACGGAGGTGATCAAAAAATGGAACTCGATCTCTGTCAGCACAAAATTCAACCTGAAATATCGCCATAGGTCTTTAGGGAGTGATTTGGGTACAGCATTAAGTGATAGTAGCAGTTTGATCAATGATTTGGTGTATAGTGCATTTATCCCAAGTGTTGAACCTAACGCCACGCTCACTTCAAAAAGATGGTGGATATCGTTGACTCCAAAACTAAGCTACCAATATTTGCAGCTGAATGACCGTCACCAGAAGCAGGTGAGTAAGGTGAACCGTCCCTATCTAATGCCTTCACTTGATATTCGTTACCGTTTGGCAGGGTTGACGCTTACAGGGAATGTAAACAGGAAGATCAGTTTTCTGGAATTGCCCGATATCTATTCAGGTTTTGTCGTTACTGGATATAGACAAATCAGCAATCAGGATTTGATGTTGTTGGGTGTTGAAACCACTCAGTATCATGGACAGGCAGCGTATGAGTTACTGCCATTGTCTTTGATGCTCAATCTCAATTATACTTATTCTGAAAATGTAAAGGATTGGATTGAGTCAGTGATGGTAAATCAGGATGGCTCATCGACCTCTGAAGCTTTGCCTTACCACAACAATACGGCTTATACTAATAGTATACAGGCGGAGGCGAGCACCTTTGTGGTACCTCTTAAGGCGAACTTCAAGCTAACTACATCATGGAAAAGGTCTCAACAAAATGTGATCATAAGCGATGTGTTGAATAATACACAATCCACAATCAGGATGTATAAGTTGGAGACAGATATTGCTATGGCGAAATGGATGTCTTTTTCAGCCCATTATGATAGGGGCGAGCAGCAAACAGTATTTCAGCAAGGGAATAATTCTTCTATGTATCAGGAAGTGATCGGAGCAGACCTTAACTTTTTTGTCCGCAAGCATTCTTTGCTGTTGCAAGGTCGTCATCTGAACCATCAGTATTTGCCAGAGCGTATTTTGTATGCTGATTTTGTGTACCGGTATAAGCTAAAGAAAAACCGATTGAATATGGAGGTCAAGGTGAGTAACTTGTTTGATCGCAGGACTTATACCCAAACCATTTTTACAAGCACATCTAGTACTGCTCTTTACTATCAGCTAAGACCAAGGCAAGTACTTGCTTCGATCAAGTTTTTCCTAGGCAAAGTATGAACCTGAAAATAGTGGTAAAAGGGAGGGGGTATGATGTTGTGTCTAATAACTTTGAAACCTTTCTTTATAAGGGTACATCTTGATGTAATTTGATAAAAAATAGGAATCTTTCTGTAAAGTTTTTAAACTTGTTAACATAAATTTACGTCTAAGGTAATAGTGATGGATTGTAACTGATGTAATCAGGAAGAGCTGTCGATCGAGAGAGACGATTACTGGCAACGTAAACATGTTATTTTTCACACATCAAAACTGTTCATCATGACTAGAAATCTTTTTGTTGCAGGTGTAGTGCTATTGGCTATTGTTGGATGTGGAACAGCACAGGATAAGCAAGAGGCGCAGCAAGCATCTGCTGAAGCAGTACCTTCGGTTGAAGTAAATGAAGTTGAGGTAGCGACGGATTCTTTGTCTACTGAACTGGAGACCGTGAAAACACAAATTGATGAGACATCTGCAAAGTTGGATGAACTATTAAACAAACTATAAACACACAAATACTCTCAAACCGTATTACTACTATGAATAAAAAAGTTTACATAAGTCTTATTGTGTGCTTAATGGCGTTTCTCCAATGTGGAACGCTGATGGCACAGCAAGGAAAAGGACAGGCCAATAAGGAAAAAAATAAGTCAGAGAAAAAGGTGGAGCAAGCAGCTGCTGTACCTAATGAAAAGGCTGAGGCTGCCAAAGAGAAAAAAGGTGGCAATCCGCATGCAGATACTGATAAAACTAATCAGGGCAATGCTTATGGCAAAAATAAAGGCGAGCTGAAAGGTAAAGAGTTTGGTCAGGAAAGATCAGAAGAAGCCAAAGCGATGAGTGCTGAAAAGCGTGAGGCTTTAGATAAGTCTATCAGTGAGGGAGAAAGAAAGGTGAAGGAAGCGAAAGAGAAAATCCGTAAGTCAAAGGAGGAGCTGGAACGCAAACGTAAGGCGGGTCAGTATACCAAGAAAGAGTATGCAGAAAGGCTGAAGATGATTGAAGAGACAGAAAAGACAGTAGTAGAACTGGAACAACAAATCGAAAAAGGAAAAGAGCTGGAAAGCCAAGAGTAATTGACCATTTTCCTTTTGAATTAACAATGCCCATCAGGAGCACAACGAGGTGCTTTGATGGGCATTTTGTTTGGGTTTTTATTCGACAACTTTAGGCGATAACATTGTCTGTCAATTGACTTAATCTACCTTGGTAAGCTTCTAGCTGTAGCAAGATAGTTTCTTTTTCTTGTTGGAAATAGAACTGCTCATTTTCCAGTATCGTATAGTAGTACTCGATACCTGCCATTAGGTTTTTAGTGAAATTACGGTAGTATTTCTCCTTTTTAGCTGGTATTGGTGTACTTTCTTCAGCCAGTTGGTTCTGAAGGTAATCTACGTACAGTGAAAGCTCTTTGACAAAAAGGTTAGGACGATCTGTACGTTCAATTACATTGTTTCTGCCGTAGATATGTCCTACCATCTCTTTCAGGCTCATAGTCCTGTTGTAGTAAGCCATATTTGGTCCTGGACAAACCGAAACCTCGTCGCCTTCTACCTTGTTTTCGATATTGTGAGTGAGCAAAGCAGCTGTACCCAGTCCAAGGCAGATACAAGACTTCTCTGTGATTTTGAAGAACTCTTTTTCATATTCTTCTTTGCTCAGGTTCTTTTCATCCAGTTCTTGGAGTTTCATATGCTGGTACTTACGTGAAGCTACGCACAGTCCTTTGTCTCCAAATTCCTTATTCAGTTCTACATACTTCTTAGGACAAGGGCTTCCAGGACGACCATTGTTGATACGCTCCATTTTCTTGTTGTCCATCGTGTTGCCTCTAAGGCTATTGAATGGAACACCCAATGGAGAAATCCCACTAAGGTAAAGGTCTTTTTCCTTGGCTCCAGTCAGTAGGTTGATCGTGTTCTTGTCTACGTTTGTAGCTTCCGGAACTAGCAGGAAAGGTGTGCCCCAGCCAGTTGCATTTAAATCATACTCATTGATCAGGAATTCATGCTCCTCATTGGTTCCGATACCACCCTGAGCAGTAATCAGCATCTCAGGAGCTTTTGAACAGGTAAGTCCTTTTTCATCCAATGCCTTGCTCAACAGGTCAAATGTAGTATCAATCAGTGCTTGCTTTCCTTTCTTGAACTCATTGAGGATAGGTCCCATCAGCAAGCCTTCTGTAGCAAAGGCATGACCGCCGCAGTTAAGCCCTGATTCAATTCGGTATTCAGATACCCAGATGCCTTTTTTGGCAAGTACTTTTCCCTGAATCAATGCTGAACGGTAATCACTTACCTTCAGTACAATCTTCTTCTTTATATGACCTTCAGCATCCGGATAAAAATCATCAAAGGCTTCCATATAGCTGAAAAGCCTTGGGTTCATTCCTGCAGAAAGTATGATGGACGAGTTTAGCTTGCTCAAACCGAAACCTCTTAATGCTGCGTGGGCATCATTGTATTCGTTTGGTAGCAATTCATTCTGGAAGAAATTTTCCTTGTCCACTTTTGTCATGATGTTGACATCAATAGAACCTGCTACAATATTTACTTCTGCCCACTCTCTGAACTCTTGTTCATCAGCATCAGAAGTAAGCAGCTTTTTATACTCCTCTTTGATCGGAGAAGATTCTGGTAGCAGCTCAATGTACTTCAACCTTTCGGCAGGGGTTTCTTTGACATGCTTTAACTTCTTTTCCACAATGTCGTGCACAAGGTTGAGAAACTGCGTAATGCGACGCGCTCTTGCATCTTTTTCCTTATCAGAAATAAGAGGGTATGCTAGTCCTCTTTTGGCAGCATGGAAAGCCCCGATTTTTTCGGTAAGCTTGTCATCTACCAATGAAATTACTGAAGAGATGCCATATGGGGCAACCTTGATAGGCGTATCGATTGTAAAGCCGATACCCATAACCGGAATGTGAAAGTTGTGTGAAGTTTGCATGTCTGTATCGTATATGAAAGATATAGTTATTTAGCCAATTCCTTGGCATATCGTCTGTCTAAGGCAAACAGCTCAGGATTCTTAGGTGTAATGTGCTGATAGAACTTCATGATCTCGACCATGTCCTTGTCCATGTCACCACTTGGGTAAATGACCTTGCCAATCCCAGCCACTTTATTTTTGTAATCCAGATAGGCTAATGCAATCGGAACCTCAGCTCTTTGAGCCGTATAATAGAACCCTTTTTTCCATGACTTGGTAAGGGAGCGAGTTCCTTCAGGCGCAATCATGATACAAAGTTCATCACGCTCCTTGTACAGGTCTGCCATGGCATCAACAAGGGCGGTCTTGTTTTTCCTTTTGCTTGCGTCACTACGGTCAACGGCAATGCCTCCCATAGGTCTGATTGCGATATTAAGAGGGAATTTCATCCATGACTGCTTAATGGCAAAGCGGAGTTTCACTCCCATCTGGCGGCATCCTGCCACTGAGAACACAAAGTCCCAATTGGAAGTATGAGGGGCTGCCAGTATCACACTTTTCTTCAGCTTGTTTACATCTACACCAGGGTGAACTTTAACCTTCCAGCCTTTAAGCCAGAAGAGCAGTCTGAAAATCAATCTTACCATTTAGATATATAAGGTTTGGTTACATGATGACAGGAATCAAATCCCGTAAAATACTTGATGACTTACTCTTATTAATCCTATTACATTGTATTAGGAGTACTATTCAATCAACAATAAAAAAGCAGGAATGTGACATTTAATTTAAATTATTTGAGAATTTTTTGAATTTAAATCATGAATAATAATTCACTCATTGAGGGATTTTTAAAATTTTCATTCACTTGATGGAAGGTGTGTTTTCAAGAATTACTACAAAAAAATAGCCTTTTCAAAAGAGACCTGTAGCAACTTTTGAAAAGGCTTTGTTAGCCCATTATAAGACGAAGGTTATGTATGAATGATTGCTCATTGTTATGAGACGTAATAATGATACGGTACTCATCATTCATTTTGTTGCAAGGTTTTTTGTCTTGTTTTCCGTATCCGTCGCTCCTCAGAATCATGGTAATCTTCTAAAGACTTGTAGAAGCTGAAGCACATTACAATAATGATGATGGAGAAAGGAACTCCTGTCAGGATAGAGGCAGTTTGCAATGCGGTCAGTCCGCCACCTACTAGCAGGATGGCTGCTACTAGCCCTTCCATAGAAGCCCAGAAAATTTTCTGACCTTTTGGGGCGTCATGTCTTCCTCCAGAGGTAAGTATATCTACCACAAATGAACCCGAGTCAGAAGAAGTGACAAAGAAGGTGACCACGAGTATTACGGTGATGGTAGATGCCAAAAATGTGAATGAGTATTGCTCATACATATAGTAGATGGCTGTGGCTACATTGGTTTTGACAGCATCTGTAATCGCTGTATTGCCAATTAGCTCCTGATAGATAGCACTGCCACCAAATACAGAAATCCAGAGGAAAGTAAGTAGGGTAGGAACCAGCAGCACTCCCAAAATGAATTCCCTAATGGTTCTACCTTTTGAAATTCGTGCGATAAAGATCCCAACAAATGGAGACCAAGAGATCCACCAAGCCCAGTAGAATACAGTCCATGTATTTTGCCAGTTAGAGCTGGAGTTGGTTTCGACACCCCGATAGGAATTGGTCCAGAAGCTGACCTCAAAGAATTCATAGGCGTAATGCCCGATATTCTGAACAAAGGATTTCAACAGGAATAGGGTTGGTCCTGTAAATAATAGAAAAACAAGCATAAAGAGCGCTATTCGCATATTCCATTCACTGATCATCCGTATTCCTTTGTCGATGCCTAGCACAAGGGAAAGTGTAGCAAATCCGGTGATAATGATGATGAGTGTAACCTGAATGCCAGTACTGTCTGGAATCTCGAAGAGATAGTTTAGTCCTGCATTGACTTGCTGAACCCCCAATCCCAATGAAGTAGCGAGACCAAACAGTGTGGCAATAACAGAAATAATATCAATTGCATCTCCAATAGGACCATGGATACGGTGCCCTAAAAGTGGGTGGAAGATGGAGCGGATGGTAAGGGGCAATTTCTTGTTAAAGGTAAAGAATGCCAATGCCAAGCCAATAATGGCGTAGAGTGCCCAAGCATGTACACCCCAGTGGAGAAAGGTAATACCCATAGCAGATTTAGCTGCCAAGACCGGATTGTCAGGTTGCCCCCTAAGGAATGGATTGCTATTGAAATGATATATCGGTTCGGCTACACTCCAGAAAAGTAATCCGATCCCCATCCCTGCACTGAATAGCATGGAAAACCACCCAACATTGGTGAAGTCCGGTTTGGCGTCAGGTCCTCCGATCTTGATTTTGCTGAACTTGCCAAAGCAGAGGAAAAGGGCAAATATCAGCAGTGAATTCACTAGTAATATAAAGAACCAGCCTACTTTATTGGAGACATATGTTTGGGTTTTGGAAAACCATTCTTCCATTGGTTCTCCTACGATCAGGGTCGTGGAAACCAGCGTGGCAATAATGAGAAAGGAGGTGATAAACACCGGTCCGTTTGCTTTAATGCCAAGGAAAGTTTTTTCATCGCTACGTACTCGTTTTTTGCTCATAATAGCATTGAATTTTTGACTAGAAATAATATCCCAGGTTGATATTGAATCGCATATCCCAACCTGAGCCAGGGGTACCTTCAGCAAGGGCAGCTTCCCACACAGGGCCTAGCCATGGGTGGTTTTTGCCTGCTGCAAAATCAATGTAAGTATAGACTTGTCCGGCTGTAAGTAGTGCACCGGTTACATTCATATAGGAGTCTTCAAAATCAGATTGTGTCTTATCCATAAAGCCGAAGTCATTGTACAGGACAATCTTGGAGATAGGTTTCCAGTCTACAGGGATGGAATAACCAATTCCAAGTGTGTAAATGGTAGCTTCAGCAGCCACAAAGTATGCAGCGCCATAGGCAGCCATGGCAATGACTTGATCGGACTCACCAGCAGGACCGTCAGGATTGTACTTGTAATAGGCAATCTGTGCTTTTGTATCAATCTTACCTGCATCCAACTCATGGTGGACAGCAAAGGCGTAATGGTTTCCCATATTTTCTGTATCCAGATTGTACAGTCCACCAAACTCTGCAGAGACTCCAATCTTTTGGGCATAGTCCATTCCTCCAAATTTGTATAGCAATTTGCCATTCAATTGATTGACTTCTTTATTCCTAAATTGCAGGTTTCCGTCTCCGTTAGCATCAATGGAACTTACATCATAAGAGTACCTGCTAAAGGAAATATCAGAGTTGCTACCAAAGTTGAGTTCTTCTGCATTCTTGAAGAAGGCAATGCTGTAATCCCATACTTCATCTTCGTGTTGAAACTTGACACCCATATCATGGTCATCTTCCAGTCCGACATAGTAGTCGATGCTGAAAAACCAGCAATGAGAGTTGTATTGGGTAATCCCAAAAGGAACTTGCGTGAGACCAATCTGAATTTCATTCTGGTCATTGAAGTCATAAGCCAACCACCCTTGTTTGAGCATGCCTCCCCCAAATGAATTGGAGTAAAGTCGGTATTCTGCATTGAGCTTGACACCTTCATAAGCTGCCTTGACATTAAGCCGGAAGACATCATAGCCAAAATCACCACCTCTTTTCTTCTGACCGTCCTTCCATGTGGAGTAGTTGTAGTTAAACCTTAAAGCACCACCAATTTCCAAAGTAGGCTTTTCCAGGTCAATTTGGTTTTTGTCATCCTGTCCAAATACATCACTGAAATGAAAACTGAAACTGAATAGTAATAGAAGAAAATACTTGCTAGTGAAGACATTCATTTTGTAAACACCATTAATTAATAAGACATACGACTAGAAAAGAGAATGAAGGGAATCTCTATTGAAGTAGGAGTATTGGAATTACTTATTGAGGATAGCATTCATATTAACAAGTGTTTGCTACTGGTTTTAGTTCGGCATATTGGATCATAGTAGAGAGTAATCTCAGATGTTTGCATCCTTTTGTAATATTCTGTTATTTCGTAGCAGCTTTAGGGGTGTTCCATACTTTTAGTATCGGAACTGAGAACTTACCCTTAGAACCTGATGCAGCTAGTACTGCCGTAGGGAAAAGCTGGAAGATGATTTGTTGGGGCGTATTTTTTTATGCGCTTTCCCTAAAACATGTTTCTGCTTTTGATTCTCCTCTAGAGCCTGTGTTTCAAGTTTCATTTACAAAACCAATTGAACATGCAGGTTACCATTAACCAAGATTCTATTCAGCTTCCAGCCAATTGTACCGTTGCATTGGCTGTAAAGGAAAAAGGCGTCCCATTTCAGGGAACCGCTGTGGCTGTGAACTATGAAGTGATTCCACAGGAAGCATGGGAGTCTCATGCGCTAAAAGAAGGCGACAACATCACAATTATTCGTGCAACGCAAGGAGGGTGAAAAATTGAGATGCTAGACATGAGATTGACTACTTTAAATTCCCAATCTCAAGTCTCCAATCATATATCTCAAATCAACAAGACCATGATCAATAAAAAAGAAATTGCCCGTCTGCACTTTATTACACAACCACACCCAACGGTTTCCTATACCAAACAAGTAGAGCTTGCCTGTAAGGGTGATGTCAGGTGGATACAGCTTAGGGAAAAGACCATGTCTGATGAGCAGCTGCGTCCTATTGCGGAGGAAATGGCAGCCATCTGTAAAAATTATGGCGCCACATTGGTGATCAATGACCGGGTGGAACTGGCTGCTGACATCAATGCCGACGGCGTACATATCGGAAAGGAAGATATGTCACCTGTTGAAGCAAGAAAAATTTTGGGTGCAGGAAAAACTATTGGAGGGACAGCCAATACGCTGGAGGATATGCTCAAGCTGGCAGACATGAAGGTGGACTATATCGGCTTAGGACCATTCCGTTTTACAGCAACCAAGAAAAAACTCAGCCCGATTTTGGGATTGGAAGGTTATGCCAACCTTTTGGAAAAATTTCGAAACACAGACAATCACACACCTGTGATCGGGATAGGAGGCATTGAGCATGTGGATATTCCTGAGCTTTTGAAAGTCGGGCTGCATGGCATCGCTGTTTCTTCCCTGATTGCCCAAGCAGAAGATGCCGTCTTGGCAGCTGAGTACACCAACCTGATCATCTCACAACAAACCATCTGAAACCAATGCTTACAGTAGATAATATTCAATTCAATTCCAGACTGTTTACCGGAACAGGAAAGTTCAGCAGCAACAAAGAAATGCGGGAAGCGCTGGATGCTTCTGGTTCAGAGCTGGTGACCGTAGCCTTGAAGCGTGTCAATGAGCACCGACCAGAGGAAGACCTCTTTCACCACTTGCGTGAAGGAAACTTCAGGCTGTTGCCCAATACCTCAGGCGTTCGTAATGCCAAGGAAGCCATCTTTGCCGCACAGCTGGCAAGGGAAGCTTTACAGACCGACCTGCTCAAGCTTGAAATCCATCCTGATCCTAAATACTTGATGCCCGATGCGGTGGAAACCTTGAAGGCAACCGAGGAACTGGCAAAAATGGGATTCAAGGTATTCCCTTATATCCATGCAGACCCTGTACTGTGCAAAAGACTGGAAGATGCGGGAGCCGTAGCCGTTATGCCTTTGGGTTCGCCTATAGGCAGTAACCTTGGACTGAAAACTTTTGATTTCCTGAAGATCATTATTGAGCAGAGCAGGGTGCCGGTCGTGGTCGATGCGGGCATCGGGGCACCATCCCATGCAGCACAGGCAATGGAAATGGGAGCCGATGCGGTGCTGGTCAATACGGCGATAGCAGCTTCCCCTGACCCTGTCAGGATGGCAAAAGCTTTTAAGATGGCTGTAGAGGCAGGGCGTATGGCTTATGAAGCCAAACTGGCGCAACCTGTGCAGCATGCTGTTGCCAGCTCTCCACTGACGGGATTTCTGGATGAGGACTGATTGATCACCCCAAAAACTGTAACAACATGACTTCATTTTATGACTTGTTTACCCAACAAAATTGGGACAGGATCAAGGAAAGTATTTATGATAAATCAGGAAACGATGTCCTGACAGCGCTCTCCAAATCGCAGCGTGACTTGGAAGACTTCAAGGCATTGGTTTCTCCGGCGGCAGCCCCTTACCTGGAGCAGATGGCTGTCCAAAGCCAGCAGCTGACACAAAAACGATTTGGCAAGACTTTGCAGATGTATATTCCGCTGTACGTCTCCAACGAGTGCCAGAATATCTGTACCTACTGCGGGTTCAGTTTGGACAACAAGATCAGGAGAACCACGCTTACTGACCGCCAGCTGCTGAAGGAGGTGGAGCTCATCAAGGAGATGGGTTTTGAACATGTACTGATCGTAGCGGGCGAAGCAAACAAGACGGTAGGGGTGGATTACTTCAAGCATGCCATCGAACTGATTCGGCCGCACTTTTCACAAATCTCCTTGGAAGTGCAACCGCTTGACCAGCATGAGTATAAAACCCTGATCGCTGAAGGTTTGGATACCGTACTTGTCTATCAGGAAACCTACCATCAGGAAGATTACAAGAAGCACCATCCGAAAGGAAAGAAGTCCAACTTCCAGTACCGGATCGAAACGCCTGACCGCTTGGGCAGGGCTGGTATCCGCAAGATGGGATTGGGAGTGCTGATTGGGTTGGAAGACTGGCGAACAGACAGCTTCTTCACTGCCATGCACCTTGACTACCTGGAGCGAACCTACTGGCAATCGAAATATTCTCTCTCTTTTCCAAGACTCCGTCCTTTTTCGGGAGGGCTTGATCCTAAAGTAGAGATGAACGACCGTGAGTTGGTACAGCTGATCTGTGCCTACCGCCTTTTCAATGAGGAAGTAGAGCTGTCACTTTCCACCAGAGAGCAGGAAAAGTTTCGGGACAATGTAATCAAGCTAGGCATCACAACCCTGAGTGCAGGTTCCAAAACCAATCCGGGTGGCTATGCAGCTGGCAAGGAATCCTTGGAACAGTTTGAGATTTCGGATGAACGGTCTCCCGCCGAGATTACAGCGATGATCAGAAAGCAAGGCTATGAGGTAGTCTGGAAGGATTGGGAGATTGGGTTTACAACTTCTTATTAAGCAGGTATTGAATTGGAATAGAGATTTTCAATTCTACTCCTTTCACATATTATGATCTACTACAAAGATTCAGCACCTACGGAGCTAAGAAAGTGAACAGCTCCATCGGAGCGAGACCTTTGTAGTACTTCTGTTCGTGTAAAGCAAGCGCCGTAGGTGCGGCACCCTCTGGGAGGCAAGCTATCATAACTGAATACTCGAGTCTATCGGAAACGGTGTTTGCTGTAAAAAAATAATCCCGAAGGGGTTGAACAATAGTAGCCGTAGGCTTTTGCCTGCGGTATAAGTAAATCCATTTACCCAACTCCAAAGGAGTTGAACCTATAAATCATTGAAGCGTTTAAAACTTCCGATTTCAATGATATAGCTAGCTGCTTAAGAATACTTTTGATGTTCCCTGAGCGAAGCCGAAGAAATTATTTATTGAGCTTTGATTGGCTCAGTATACATCTGCTTAGTCACCATCATTAACTGTAAAGTCTTAATCGTGGTAAAGGATACTGAATATAATTACAAGTACATGGGTAAAAGGTATGCACTACCTGAACCTTGTCAGGTTATATGAAAAACCAAGAGCTCAACTATGTGCTGCCCTTGGTTTTCAATATTTATTCAAAACTAATATCCCCTTACTTCCACTATCTCATCACTGATTCTTTGGCGGACATCGACCTTGGCGCCAACAAATGAAAAAATGGTGGTGCCATATTCTCTTGCATATGGATTGGTAACGGTTCCTGATATGGCAGAGAGTTCAAAATAAGGACTGGTTTCTTTCAGCTCCATTTCTACTTCCTTGTTTTCTTTTACCCTAATCAGGTTGATGTATTGTTTGCTTAGGTCAAACCAGTTGATATAATCTGCGTTGAAGGAAACCGCATGGATCCCTCTTTTTGAATAGAAATTGATCGCACCTGCCTGACCATAGTTGTCGCATAGGATGAGCGTCTGATCAGGGTGAGGCATGATAGCATAAAGGCTGTCAACTTTATGGGCAAGCTCTTTCCAGCCCAACATATCGGCATAGTCCTGTGGCAGGTCATGTTCTTTGCCGTCTTCCCATCGGAGCAGTCCCATCTCGCTGTATTGTTCCTTGTTCTGGTACATAAACTCAGGGCTTTTGTTAGGAAAACCAATCTGATAGGCAGGAATGAAAAACAGCACAGGCAGAAGGTATAATACAGGCATCAGAAATTTTTTCCAGCCTTCCGCTAAAACGTTTGACAGATAAGTTGCTCCAAATGCGATATAGATCGGGTAAAGCCCAATGGCATAATAGTCCTTTGCTTTGAGGTAAATAAATACAGCAAGCGTAAAGCACAATGACCATCCAAACAGCCTGTATGGTCTGAATGGCTTGTAAAAGAACAAGGCATACAGTCCTGCTACGATCACGGGAAGCGAACCAAAAAAGAACCAGAACTGTGAGGAGATAAAATCCATCCGGTTGACATTGACAAGCTGCGTTGCTGAAAGTTCCTGAAGGTGTTTGAATACTGGAAATTCATTCTGGTATTGCCAAACCAAGTTGGGGAGTATAAGTGTCGAGCCTGCGAGAAGCGCCAGATAAAACGAGCTTTGTGTGAGTACTTTCCTGTGTGGGGAAAGCAGCAAGGCGGGCAACAATCCAATCAGGAGGAAGGCAATATTGTATTTGTTCAGAAAACCTGTGGCAAAAACGAGTGCCCCAGCAAAAAGCCATTTGATGTGTTGTGAATTGATGTACTTGATCAGCATCAGGTAAAAGGCTGTCCAGCAAAGTACATCCAATGAGTTGGGTTGGTACAGGGTGTTGAGTCTAAGCAGGGAAGAAAATACCAGACCTGTCGCACCTAGCATGCAGGCAAACAGGTTTCCCTTCAGTTCACGGATCGTTTCCCAAACCGTAAGGATTGTTAGGGCACCGAAAAGAGCAGGGAAAAACTTGACCCAGAATACGGAATTCCCAAGCAGCTGTATGATATAAGAAATCCATGAGGTAAGGGGAGGTACCGACAGAAAACCCCAAGCCAGGTGGTTGGCTTGATCAAGATGCAAGTATTCATCCCGATGGAGATCAAATTCGGGACTTATCAGCATAAATTGCAGCAAAAACTTCAGCAGGATAATGCCGAGTAGGATAATAGTTCGTTTGTTCATTGACACTAGTTTTTTGAGTAGTTATTAAGATATTCTTAATCAAAAGAATAGGTTGATGCTGTAAGCGGAGGGAATATAATAAATGGGTCAATAAATTCAGTTGAAAAAATAAAATGTTGCAATATTAAGGCTTCTTGAAAGTGGCAAAAACCTCTTTAAACTCTCCTGTTTTTCTATTTCGATACCAAGAGAAAAGTTTTTTGATAAGGAATTGGACTATCAGTAAAATAACAAGTCCAACAATGTAGGATGTGATTTCTTCGATGTTCTGGAACTCATCTTTTGTAACGAGTTTCTTTGATTTGTTAGCTGCCAAGCCCCATAGGTTTCTGATACTTTTCTTTTCGTAATACTGGTGGACAAGTTGCGAACTAAACAAACCTGCAGACCAACCCGCAGTCGTGGCGAGGACTTCCTGAAAAGTGAACTTGCCTATCTTACCCCAACCTTGCCATTTGCTGACTTTGGAAGCCTTGATGGAGCTGATAGCTTTTCGGGAAGATTCTTGAATGACAGGACTGTATTCCTGATAGTATTGCTTTGAATGTTTTCCGGCAACCTTTATCGCTTCCTTGCCTTTTTCCAAGAAAGTATCCAGTTGCTGCTGGTAGTTCTTTTTTTGTGGAGTGTTGGTGTCGTTTTGAGCCATTGTTTGATGATTTTTCCTCACTAAATAATATCATCAACGATTGAGGTGTATTGGCTAGTATATGTTACCTGAATTCAGATTCAGTTATCAATAGATAAAATTTTAGTATTGATGTCCTCTATCAAATGAAGTGCGTGTAATGGTGCTGAATCACTTGTTGATTTTAGAGAACACTTGGGGTTAATGGTTTTGTGAAATAAAAATGGTGAGCCTGAATAAAATCTTATAGGATTGGATGTTGTGCTTTGTTTTTTTATTAGTCCACTTTGGTAGTTTGTCTTTCGATACAGGGTGTTTTTTAACTGTAAAACGATTTTTATGCTGAATTACATTTTAGGTTTTGGAATGCCAATGATGTTTCTTCCAATTTTTTTAATTTATGTACTTCCATTTACACTTTGGCTTACGGCAATTATTGATATTGTGAAAAGTGATTTTTATGATAGTACCAATAAAGTTGTATGGACGATTGTGTGTTTTGCTCCAATTGTTGGACCAATTCTATATTTTTCTATAGGCTTAAAACAGAAAGCTTGAAAAAATATTTATAAGAAAAGCCCTCCCAAACAGACAGTTTAGGAGGGCTTTTTTGATAGGAAATTATACTATTAATTTACTTGTGAAGTTTTTCCTTCCAGTGCCAGTAGGAAAGCATATTCCAATGCTGTTTCCTTATATCTCTTGAATCTTCCGGATGCACCGCCGTGTCCTGCTTCCATATTGGCATGCATTAGCAGCAGCTTGTCGCCTGTTTTCATTTCTCTTAGTTTGGCAACCCACTTGGCAGGTTCCCAGTATTGTACTTGTGAATCAAACAGCCCGGTAGTCACCAGCATATTCGGATACTCCACGGCCTTGACGTTGTCGTAAGGAGAGTAAGAAAGCATATAGTCATAGGAGTCCTTGTTTTTAGGATTTCCCCACTCATCAAACTCATTTGTTGTTAGCGGAATCGTTTCGTCAAGCATGGTAGAGACAACATCCACAAACGGAACGGCTGCAATCACGCCATTAAACAGAGAAGGCTCCATATTAACCACAGCCCCCATCAGCAATCCACCTGCACTTCCGCCCATCGCATACAAATGCTCAGAGGAAGTGTATTTTTCTTTTACCAAATATTTACCGCAGTCGATAAAGTCTGTAAAGGTATTGATCTTGTTAAACATCTTGCCGTTGTCATACCAAGCACGTCCCATTTCCTGACCGCCACGGATATGTGCAATTGCCCAAACAAAACCACGGTCGAGCAGACTCAGGCGAGTAGAGCTGAAGCTTGGGTCCATGGAGTAACCGTAAGAGCCGTAGCCGTAAAGCAATACAGGAGCAGAGCCGTCTTTCTTGGTTCCTTTCTTGTAAACCAATGACATTGGTACCTTTGTGCCGTCACTTGCATCTACAAATACACGCTCTGTGACATAATCTTCAGGATTGTGTCCGCCTACAACTTCCGACTGCTTCTTTAGTGTCTTGGTACGGGTTTTCAGGTTGTAATCGTAGATGGTGTTTGGCGTCGTCAGGGATGAGTAACCAAAGCGAAGCTGATCGGTATCGAATTCAGGATTGGTTGAAGAGTAGACCACGTAGGCAGGCTCTTCAAATTCCATATAGTGTTCTTCTTTTGTATTCTGGTCAATGATGCGAAGATGTGTCAGTGCATTGCTTCTTTCCTGTACAACCAGATAATCCTTGAATAGCTCAATGGAGTTCAGCATCACGTCCTCACGGTGTGGGATTACCTCTTTCCAATTTTCTTTAGCTGTAGCCTCTACCGAGGTTTCCATCAGGCGGAAGTTTTGCGCCTCCCAGTTGGTTACGATATAGAACTTATCCTTGTAGTGGTCGATGGAGTACTCGTGTACGTCCTCTCTTGGCGTGAATTGGGTGAATCCATTTTCAGGGTGATCGGCATCGAGGATATGGTAATCATTGGATAGTGTACTCTGGTTCCAGATGATCACATACTGGTCAGATTTCGATTTGTACACCCCGATATAATAAGAAGGATTTTCTTCATGGTACATCAGCTCATCCTTGTCGATGTCATTGCCAAGCTCGTGCTTCCAAATTTTTTCTGAGAGCAGCGAAACCTTGTTTTTGGTTGTGTAGAAGAAAGTCTTGTTGTCATTTGCCCATGCGCCACTGCCTGTTGTATTCGGGAGGCTTTCTGACAGGATTTCTCCTGTTTCTAGATTCTTGAAACGCATATTGTAAATCCTGCGGCTGAGTGTATCCTCACCAAATGCCAGCCACTTGTTGTCAGGGCTTACATCCAGTCCTGAGGCAGCGTAATACTCATGTCCTTCAGCAAGCTCATTCACATTCAGCATTACTTCTTCCTCAGCTTCCAGACTTTCCATCTTGCGACAGTAGATCGGGTATTCTTTACCTTCCTCATAACGGGTATAATACCAGTAGCCGTTTTTCTTGTAAGGGACAGATGCGTCATCCTTTTTGATGCGCCCAACAATCTCCTCATACAGCTCTTCCTGCAAGGATTCTGTTGACTTCAGGGCTTTCTCCGTATAGGTGTTTTCAGCCGTAAGGTAGTTCAATACCTTTTGGGTTTGGGCATCTGGCTCTGTCGCATTTTTCTGCTCATCAGTCAGACGCATCCAGAAGTAGGAGTCTACGCGTTCGTGTCCGTGGATGCTTAATACAGAATCTTTTTTTTCGGCAACAGGTTTGAATTCCTTCAGGTCAGTTGGCAGTTGACCAAGCAGTGTCTCATTTGTTTGCTGCTTGCAGGCAACTGCCATCAGTAGGATACAGCAGCCAGTAATCAGTTTTTGAGTCATGTTATCGTTTTAATGGTAAGTAGTTTATCCGTTTAGTTTTGGATAAAATGGATTTTGTTTACCTGTACAAAATAATTTTTTCTTGGTTTAATACAAAAACGACTTGAATGTGATTTGAAGTAAAGTTTTCAGTTGTAAAGCTTGTTCGCAGTTGTGAAAGTAACATTCACTCTGATATGAAACTTTTATCCATACCCCGTCAGTTGGCTTTATAAAAACAGCCATACTATGTCAGGTAAAATAAAGTTACGTGATGCAATCTCAATTGGCATCGGAGGAATGGTTGGAGGGGGTATTTTTGCAGTGTTGGGTTTGGCAACAGAGCTAGCAAGGGGCGGAACCCCGATCTCTTTTCTGATTGCCGGACTGATTGCATTGCTGACCTCGTACTCTTATAGCAAATTATCATTTACCTATCCAGACAGAGGAGGAACCGTTAAGTTTATCAATCAGGGATTTGGGGTCAATGTATTTAGTGGAGCGATCAATAACCTGCTTTGGGTTAGTTATATCATTATGTTGGCACTGTATGCTTCCGCTTTTGGTTCATATGCGCCCAACCTTTTTAAGCTTACAGACAACCATGAATTGGCGACTCACCTATATTCCAGTGGTATCATTGTGTTTGCAACCATCATCAATTATTACAGTATCGTAATCGTTGGTAAGATTGAGTCCATAGCGGTGATCATTAAGCTGGTAATACTTTTATCATTTGTCGCAATTGGCGTGTATGGATTGTTTGGGAACCCAAATCTTGAACAGCTTTCACCTCAATATTGGGAATCTACATTCAAACTGGTCTCGGCAGGGATGGTCATTTTTGTAGCCTATGAAGGCTTTGAGCTAATTGCCAATGCAGCACCTGATATAGAACATCCTGAACGGAATATCAGGAAGGCATATTTTATCTCAGTCATCTTTGTAATCCTGTTATACATTACGATAGCCTGTGTGACTGTAGGTTCACTGAACTTCAGCCAGATCAAGAATGCGCAGGATTATGTATTGGCTGAAGCTGCTAAACCCATGTTGGGACAAGCGGGCTTTACCGTGATTACAATTGCTGCGTTAATTTCCACTTTTTCAGCGATCAATGCCTCGTTGTATGGTGGGAGCAGGGTCAACTATGAGCTGGCAGAGGATGATGAGGAGCCACACCAACTTACCGCCAAACTATGGAACCAACCGATTGGACTTCTGATTACTTCAGTTGCCACTTTGCTCGTTGTCAATACGCTTCAGTTGGAAAGCATATCCACAGCCGGAAGCGTGGGCTTCCTGTTGATTTTTGGTATTGTTAACTATGTCGCTTACAAGCAATCAGATGAAATTAAAGGGAACAGATTGATTTCGGGATTGGGATCAGTTGGTTGTTTTTTGGCACTTGCAGCGCTGCTTGTTCAGCAATATTCATCAGAGAAGCTGAGTGTCTTGATTGCCTTGGCTATTATCGCAGTTTGTTTTGTGGGGGAGTATTTTTATAAGAGAAGTGAGAGACCTTCGAATAAGTAGGAGGTAAGGCTTTAGAACATAGTATTCGAGTGTCGTAGTAATAATAATTTTGAAATGGTAGATTAAAAAAAGCCCCCAACAGAAAGTTGGAGGCTGAGGATATCAGGTGTTAGTTGGCTGTATTAATTGTTAAACAATTTCGTAGTTGTTATGATGTCTTCCTTGCCAAGCCAGTTTCTGGCGGCTATTGTTTTGGAAATAGAAATCAACTCTGCCTAGCTGGATACCTGCAAAACCAACCTGTGTCACCAGTACTTCTTTTTCTGCTGCATTTTTTATCACAGTCGGTTCTTTCAGGAACGTATGGGTGTGTCCACCAATAATCAGGTCGATATCTTGGGTAACAGCAGCCAGTTTTACGTCTGAGATCTTGTTTGGCTCACGGTCATATTTGTAACCAAGGTGAGAAAGACAGATAACCAGATCACACTTCTCTTCTTCCTTCAGTTTCTTGGTGTAAGTTTGTGCTGCCTCAATCGGATCAAGGTAGACGGTTTCCTTGTAACAGCTTTTAGCTACCAGTGCTTCCAGTTCGATACCTACTCCGAACACTCCAATTTTGATTCCTCCTTTTTCAAATACCTTGTAAGGTTTGGTCTTGCCATCCATTACGGTATTGCTGAAATCATAGTTGGCAGACAGGAACGGGAAGTTGGCATAAGGTAACATCGCTTCGAGTCCGTCAATGGTGTTGTCGAAGTCGTGGTTACCGATAGTGGCTGCATCATACTTCATTTGAGACATCGCCTGAAATTCAATCTTTCCTTTAAAGAAGTTGAAGTAAGGAGTTCCTTGGAAAATGTCTCCAGCATCCAACAATAGTACATTGTCTTCTTTGGCTCTGATGCTGTCAACAAGCGCTTTACGGCGACTTACACCTCCCATACCTGCAAACCTTGGGTGATCGGCAGGAAATGGCTCGATATGGCTATGAGTGTCATTGGTGTGAAGAATAGTGATTTTGGTCACATCCGATCCTTGCGCTAACAGTGAAGAAGGTAACCAAAGACCTGCACCTGCTACTGCCGCACCTTTGACAAACTGCTTTATGAATTTTCTTCTGTTGTTTTCCATTGTAGTGTCTTTAGAGTTTGAGGCTGATTATTGGTCTTGATTGGCCGTTTCTGCAATTTGAATTCTGTTTTCGATGTCAGCAGAAATGGTATCTGCCTCCACAAAGTATTCCATGATTGCATCTCTAAGCAGTAGACCTAGATCGTCTGTCTTAGTTGATTTCTGAAAGAAATACATTCTGCTTCCTCCATTGTAGAGGTAATCAGTAGTCAGGACACGGTAAGACTTATCAGGATCAAAAGGTTGTCCATTAATCATAACGGATACAGGAGAACCATTGTCAATGGTCATTTTCAGCCCCGAGACAGCTTCAGGCTTTTCACAGAGGTAAGCAAGGAACTCTTTCATCCCATCACCTGAAAGTGTTGCTACCATCAAGCTGTTATCAAAAGGCATCAATTCAAACACCGTTCTTTTGGTTACATCACCTTGATAAATAGGAGCTCTAAAACCCCCATTGTTCATAATACAAAGGTCAATAGGTGCTGCCCCATGTTTTTCAGCAATCTCAATACTCAGGTCGCAAATAAGGTTACCTAACTTGCCTTCAGGTTTGCCTTTAAACAGGTCTGTTTTGGCGAAAGTGATTACCTGATTCATTTCTTTATCCAGCTCCACCTTGTAGGTGTGTACAAGGTTTTCGAGTGTGGTGTCAGGTTTAAGTTGTTGCGAAACGGCTACTGTCTCTGCGGAGGTTTTCAGTAGTGCTTGAGGACCCTTACAGTTAGCGAAAAAGGCAATGCTGAGTCCAATCAGTAAGTATTTTAGCTTATTCATCATTACGCTGTAGTTCAGTTGTATAATATCGAATCAGTTAGGCTTACTCCACTCCAAGTTTTCTTGTGAAGGTTCCTTCTGGTGTTACAAACTTCCAAATATAAATTCCTGAAGGAAACTGGTTGGTGTCCAACAGTTGAGGCACGTTCTTTTCTACCTGAAGCTGTTGTGTACTGATCTCTGTTCCGTCTGTGGTATAGGCTGATACACCTACTGTATGTGTGTTGTTGAGGTGACTGAGCAGGTATATTTTTCCGGACCTTGTCAGGAAGGAGTAATATTGACGTATTGGTTCATCATTCAGGGCTGTTACGGTTGGTTCGTCATCATCTGTAACCGTAATGTCAAGTGTACTATTCTCTCCTATTACCAACCCCTCTGAAGCTTCAGAAAGCGTAATAGTAATCGTTTCTGTTCCATCCTCTACTTCATCATCCAAAATCTGTAATGTAGTGGTTGCCTGTGAGCCTCCATCTGAGAAGGAGAGAGATGTATCTGTAAGCAAGAATCCATTGTCTGAGCCAAATGATGAGGTGGCAGTAAGGTTCACTGTTTGCTCTCCTGAAACGGGTACATTGGTTCTTATGGTCAATGTGATACTGTTATCTGTTTCGGTTACTTCAACCTTATCCGCAGAAAGTGAAAGGACAGGCGAGTCGATAATGGTGATGGTGTATTCAGCATAACCATCCATCAGCTTCATATTGCCTTGGGGTACCAGAGTGACAGTCACTTGCTCAACGCTTTCAATTTGTTGGTCTTGAATAAATGTCAGGGTCGTGCTTGCTTCACTTGTTCCTGCCTCTAATGTAATAGTTGTAGCCTCTAGCTCATAGTCACTTTCTTCCAGTTTGTTGCCAGAGATTTCAACAGTGAAAACTTGGTCAGCTGAGACTGGGTTCAGGCTTGAAACAGATAATGTGATAGCTGTTTCTGCAGCTTCGTAGACTTTATCCTCAGATATATCAAAAAAGCCAATATCATTTGAGGTTTCTGAAAATAGTAGACGAAGCATCTGTGGGTTATGGTCTGAGATATTTCCCAGCTCATATTCGGTATAGTATGGAGTTTCTAGGGCTGTCAGTTCGTCAAAAAGCTCATCGGAGAGAGTCATATGATCGATTCCTTCCCCACATGCATAAGTGAAGTCTTTGCTGTTGTACCACCCCCAACGAGTTGGGCCTTCCTTACCTTCATATGAGGCATTGTTGTAATCACCGAGGATTACCAAGTTATTGTCTGCGTACTGTTCACGTAGCTTATTGATCAGGTATTCGCCATCTGCCTGACGTCTTGAGGCAGCATCGCTACAACACTTGAAGTGAATATTGATAAAAGTAATTTCTTGTGTGATACCATTCACCGTTACATCTGCTTTGAACAGTAATGGCAATCTACCTGATGCCATAAAGGAAGACGCACTACCACTGTAGTCAGGAAGGGAATAGTCAGTGTTTGAGGTATACTGGTCGTTAAACATTGGGAAGCTTTCCTTGAATGTCACGACAGACTTTTTGTAAACAAAAGCAGTTTTTTGAGCAGGGAAGTCTTCATCTACTGCTTTCCAGTCCTGGGAGTGTCTTGGGTTGTGGAAACCTGCCCATTTTTCTTCTCCCTCTTTTTCATTCAGCAGGTCAACCAGTTTCTGAAGGTTATCGCCCTTGATCTCATCTACCACCACTTCCTGCAATGCATAAATATCAGCGTCCATTCGAAGGATTTGTTCAGCAGTAGCTTCAAACTGCCAGAATAGAGACGTGCCACTTTTCTTTTCAGGGGCACCTAGCCACTCTACGTTCCAAGTAACTATATCCAATGTTGTATTGAAATCAACCTCTTGGTCACTAATAGGTGTTTGCTGGATATTCTCTTTGGTAGTCCATTTACCATCTGCATGGACAAAGTCCATCGTAGCATCAGAGCGGCTACCATTGTAATAGGCATATGTTACAGTTGTAGACTCACCATCTGTCGCATCAGGGAAGTGCTCTTCAAGAATGTATGCAATCTTTTTGGCTACCCAGAAAGTGCCCAGCTCATTGTAAATCTCAAAGTTGCTGTATTGTCCATCTCCAACCAAAGTATAATCGTCTGCTACCAGCTGATAAGAAGTGGGAGTGGAGGCTAGAGATAAAGAGGAAAGTGTAATAGACAACAGTAAGCCGAGTATTGCCTTTATATATTTTTTCATTTTTTATGTGGTTAAGTCAGTTCAGAACTTGCTTCAGAAAAACGACAAAATGCCGGTCAAGCTGACCGGCACTTTTGTACCTACCCGATAAGGTATTTTCAACTATGATAACTTCAACCATGCTTCACTCTTAACATGGGGAAGTGTTAGTTTTCAATTTGAGTTATTAATTATAAGCTTGCCTCAAGTAAAATAGTAGCTTCACCATTAGCACCATCATAGTACTTGTAAGTTACTGCAACTATAGCACCTTCTGGAACTTGTCCTGCTAATGAGACATTAAGGATTGTTGTGATTTTCTCAATAATTACGCTTCTGTCAGCTTCTGCCTTTCCATCTCTTGTGTCAAAGTTGCCATATCTGCCATTACCAACTACGCTATAGTCAGAGTCATTCAGCGTGTACTCTATTGAAGCTTCAACATTTGAAACTTCAGTGAAGACCATTTGAGGAGCAATGATCCATTCCTCTTTCGAAGGGTTAGTCTCTTTAAACACAAAGAAGATCTCTTTTTCCTCGTTGATTGCAGACATTACCCAATCAGTCCCATTAAACTCAAACTGTGAGGTTCTATACTCTGAGCCACTACCTGTATAGTAGTAGTAACGGAAAGTTTCAGTGTCTCCAGCTTTAGCATAAGGGAATGTTTTTGCTAGATAAATAGGAATGTAGTACTCAGGAGCGTCACTGCTAGAGAAGTTATCGTAGTTACCAGGAGCACCCATAGCATCGTACATAGCTACTGTGAATTCAATTCCTTGTGTTTCATCAGCAATTGAAACATTGATTTTGCTCCAATCAGTACCATCAAACTCATAGACAGTAGCTAATGTTACATTGCTACCATTGTATACTTCGTATTCTACATTTCTCTGATCTCCAGCAACAGCATCAGTAAACTGAGTCTTCAGAATAGTATCAATCTTTTGGTCAATTACCGCAGGATCTTCTTCAGGTTTGCCATCTCTAACATCAAAGTTGCCATATGTACCATTACCAACTTGTTCATAGTCAGTGTCAGTCAGTCTGTATGTTTCGAACATCAGTTCTGATGTCCAACTGTCAGTACCATCGAAACGGAATACAGCAGTTACTTCAAGGGTTTCGTAATCATCGTTGAATACCTTATAAGTTACTTCTACAATATCACCTTCTAATGAAGCTCCAATTTTTCTGCCTGATCTTTTGTTTTCCAAAATCTCAGCGACTTTCTCATGAATTACGACAGAGTTACTTTCAGACTTACCATCTCTGATGTCAAAGTTGTCATAATAGCCATTACCAACCAGGTCATAATCACTGTCTGAAAGCGTGTATGCTCTTTTGATAGGAACTAACTGGAAAGGCGCTTTATCAACGTATAAGTCATATGTTACTTCTAGCACATTACCAACTTGTCCTGTTAACTTATCATTGATCAGGAGTGGTAAGAAATTTTCAGCTTGGGCTTCAGTTTCAAAGCCACCCATAGTTTTGATTTCTTTTGCAGTAGTTGTATCACTTCCACTTACCAAGTTAAATAAAGAACTGTAGTCTGAAGAGGTAACACGGTAAGCTTCAGCAGCCATGTCTCTGTAATGAGCAGCAGAATCTTTAGATGCTTGATTAGCTTGTTCTTGTTCAAGAAGTTCATTGATGTCTTTGTTTGGGTCACAAGAGGTCATTGCAATTGCACCAAACATTAAACCTGTCAGAATATATGTTTTTTTCATTTCAGTGTCTGTTCAATTTAGCAGGGTAATAAGTGTTTTTCTACACTTACCTTCTGCATTACAAATAGTATTACTGATTAAGACTGTTAGCCGTAAGCTTAGAATTTGATCTTCAGAGATGTCGTCCAAGTTCTGCCTACGCCATAGAATACTGATGCAGAGCTGTAGTCATTTGTATCTCCATTCTGTGCATCTGAGATATACTCTGTATCTAGCAGGTTATTTACATTTCCTGTAAGAGTAGCATCTAGGTTACCAATCTTAAAGTCATACTTTACATTAAGATCCAATAATCCGAAAGAAGGAACTTTCCATGAATCTTGTTTGCTTTGACCATCTTTTAGAGCAATTTCTTCATTGCTTATAGGGTCAGCAGAAATATCAGAAGCAAATGTGAAGTACGCATAGTAGTTGTCAGCATAGTTGTAATCAACACCTACTTTGAAATTTTCCATAAATTCATAATCTACACCAAGTGAAGCCGTAGTTTGCGCTGCATCACCTACATGGAGGTCCTTGATAAACAGGTTCGCATAACCGATCAGGTTTCTGTTGTTATCAAAAACAGGCTGGTTGATTAGGTTATCAGCCCATAGCCAATCTCCTACAGAAGCCATTCCTCGAATGTTTACTTTTTCAGCTGGCTTGAAAGTTAATTCAACTTCAACACCTTGGTGAATTGCATCTACTCCTGTTAGGTTAACAGTATAATCTTCTCCATTAGGAGCTTCATAACCTCTAACTTCCGATTTATCCAACCAGCTAGTTCTGTATAGGTTTACTTTAGCGTTAAGCATTTTGCTTCTATAGCCATAACCTAGTTCAAAGCTCATTACACGCTCGTTCTTCGCGTCTTCGTTGATATCGTTACGGTAGTTTCTGAATACAGAGTTGAAGAAAGGAGCTTTTTCGAAGTAACCTACGTTAGCAAAAACATTGTGATTGGTTGTCAAGTTGTAGTTAGCACCACCTTTAGCCATGTAACCAATAAAGTTTTGCCAGTCTGTAGTTTGTTCTGGATCGGAATCCAAGTAGTTGAAGTAGTCTATTCTTCTATAAGATGTATTAGATACTGAAGCCGCTACAAAAGCAGAAAGTTTATCTTTTGAATACTCAGCTTGAGCAAATACACCTTCCCAAAGTACCTCACCATCATTATGGTAATCGATTTTATCACCTACTTTTGCGACCTTATTTATATTGTTTTGATCTCTGCCTTCGTCAATATAGTATTCACCACCTAGTAAATCAGTTACTTCTCTGAAGTGTCTACCTTTGTAGTATCTTAAGTCAAGACCACCAGTGAAAGTAATATTGTCAGTCAACTCAGTATTCAGTGATGACAGTATACCATACCAGTTATGATCATTTCTTGATGCTCTGATGATAGATTCAGAACCTTGGTGACCGTTTGCTATATTTTCGTCAACAATTCTGTCGAAATCGATTTGTCCATCTTTTCTGTAATTGTCAAACTTGTCAGTATCGCCATAACTACCAGTACCACCACCTGTACCGAATGAAACATATGCAGCAGTTGAAAGCTCAGTTTTGTCAGAGATAGTCCAATAATGGTTCAGTGAGATTTGAGGTTTATGGTAGAAGTTTTCACGAAGGTGAACTACTTGTCCATTTTTATATCCCCAATCAGAATTGTATTGCAGACCTTTGTTCGGATCCTTAAATTCTTCCATTTTCAATCTCGTAGAACGTTGACCGTGTACCTGTGGAGCACCAAATGCAGTCAGTGAGAGAGTGTGTGCAGAGTTGATTTGCTTTGAGATATTTGCAAAGTAAGACCAACCTTCAAATTCAGCTCCATCTACCCAGTTGTTACCTTTTGTTCTAGCTCCAGAAACAGTGATTGCCCACTTATTTTCTGTTAGCCCAGTAGAGGCTGTAAAAGCAAGCTTTTGGAATTGGTTGTTACCAATAGAAGTATATATGCTACCACCTTTTTGAGCGTCAGTTGTTTTGGTCAGGATATTGATAGTACCCCCAACAGATGGTACAGCAACTTTTGAAGCACCAAGGCCACGTTGTACCTGCATAGTACGTGTTACATCTGCCAAGCCAGCCCAGTTTGACCAGTATACAGTACCACCTTCCATATCGTTTATTGGTACACCGTTAATCATTACGGCTACGTTTTCAGAAGAGAAACCACGAATGTTTACTCTTGCATCACCAAAACCACCACCTTGTTTGGTTGCATAAACACCTGGAGTTGATTTTAAAATTTCTGGGAATTCTTGGGCACCTAATTTCTCTTCAATAACAGATGTCTTGATTGTAGAAACAGCTACTGGAGTTTGTCTGTCAATTGCTACAGATGCCAGTACCTGTACTTCATTTAGACCAATAGCCTCAGAAGCAAGATTGATATCTTTGAGGTCTACTGTGCTACCATTCAGCTTTACTTGCATCTCTTTTGTAGTCATACCTACAAATGATACAGTAATAGTAGCTTCGCCTGTTTGATTTACTTTTAGTGAAAAGTGACCGTCAAAGTCAGTAGTGGTACCTGTCGAAGTGCCTTTCAGAACTACTGTTGCACCTACGATAGGTTCATTTAAGTCTTTGTCGAAGACTGTTCCCTTAATCACTGTTGCTGCTTGTTGCGCAAAAGCATTCAAACATAGCAGAAGCAGTACAGATACTGATAAAAGTTTTCTCATTTGAATAAAGTCGATTTAAAAATGATTGATTCGCATTTTATAAATGGTACGCCGCAAAAGTATCTCTGCTTGGTAGGGGGAATCAACAACAGTTTAGGTGGTGAAGTAAGATGGGATTTGATGGGTGAATAAGCATTCAGTATGATGTTGTAGGCACTGTTTTGAGGGGTATGGCAAAAAAAAGTAACATTTCCCTAAAAGGGAAATGCTACTAAACATGTGAGGAAAGTAAAATTTAGACTGGTTTAAAGAATATTAACTTTTTGTGAAAGTGTAGAAATAAATCATGCAAAATCGGCAATTTAAGGGCAAAGTGTCCTTTTTTTCTGGTTGATCAGCTCAACTAAATGCTCATATGGGATCACTTCGATAGGTGAATATCCCGATGGCATCGGTTCCTGAATTGAGAATTGTTGCCCTTCATTAGCCTCATATTTTTGCGCTGCCTTATAAAGAAACTTTACAAAAGTAATGGTGCGCTCATCCCCGCTATCTTTCAGGTGCCTGATATAATACATCTTGAGATTGTTACTCTCATTGTAGAGGTCAGATTCTCCTTCATGCATTTTGAGTAATACATTCAAGATCTGTAGTTGTGTATTATATCCCCTCTTGTTTTTGACAATCGGCTTGCAATGATGATGCAGTTGGTTAATGCATAATCCCTTATTGAAAAAGATAAAGTTCTCTTTGATCTCTTCCAGTTTGCCACTTTGGGAAGCACTATAGTATAGGTATGCTTCTTTAAGTGCCCAGATAGCTTTATCAATTGGGGATAACATTTCGAACTGTTCGCACTCCTTGAGCTCTTTCAAGATATTACTTGCTTCTATTTCCAGACGTAGCTTCAATAGTACATCAAAGCGGAAAGACTGTACCTCAAACTGATCAAATGATCGGTAGTCGGATAGGTCCAGACATAAATCAAGTATTTGTAATGCAATTTCGAGCTTACCTTCAAGCTGCTCAACAATTGCAGAAGACAGGTAATACTCAAGTTGGTGTTTTTGTGTTGCCAGACAAGGGTTGTTTTTATACAACTCATTAAGCTCATTGATGACAGACCTGTACATATTAAAGTCAACACTGTGGTAGGCAGCTGTAAGTTTAATCTTTAAATAATAGTGTTCTAAAAATACAGCTTGTTGTGGCTGCAATATCCAAGGTGATAGTACCGAAAGGTACTCTGTACAGGTTTGTTGAATTTCGTCTGAGTAAGAAATGAAAAACTTATCTTGGCTCCTGATAATATTCCAGTAGCTAAGTGCGGTTTTCTCTTGCTTCGCTAAAAGCTGTAAATCCTCAATGATGGAAAAGTAAGACTCAGTAGCTTTTGGATCACCTTTCAGAGAATAAATCATTTGCAGATAACGATAACAGGTAAGCTGAATCTCATTCAGGTGACAGCTTTCTGCTTTTCTGATGACTTTCCATACCATTCTTTCTGCATTGTGATAGACATTGTTTTTCAGAAGCAAATCTGCAATGACTAATTCTTGTCTGCATTCAAATTCAATTACATCATAAGTTTGTCCATCGTCATTCTTTTGTTTAGAGATTAATAGCAAATCTGTCAATTTCTTAATCAGATTCTTTTTCAGCATCAAGTACTTCTTGTCGCCTTTGCTTGTTTTGTAAATTAGCTTTGCAGCTTCATCATCATCTTTGACTTGGTTGTTGAGAACAGCATCAAATAGCATTCGAAGCTTCGATCCTTTTGGGAGAAAAGCATCAATGTATCTGGTAGAGGTAAGGTGATAAAGGAACACCAATTCTTTGAGTAAGTTCATCAATTTAGTTGTTAGTACGAGTGCTTGTAGTTGAAGAAATAATGCTAGCTTACCTAAAAAATAAAATGTTAAAGTACGGTAATCTATATAATTTGACTAGCACAATAATTTATCAAAAGTAAATTATTGTTAAGTGTATAATATACGGAATAAGAGACACTTTATTAAAGTGTAATATAAAATCTAATATTTAGTTTTAATCAAGTAATTAATTTTTTTGCTGAAATAATTACAAGAATTTAAATGTTCAGAATATTAAATTATAGTTTATTAACTCTCCCGTATAAATTTTATAATCCTGTATAAGTACATAGAGAAAACGTAGAGGAACTGTTAAAATTATATGTCAAATCATTTTGTCAGTATAGTGGGGTATGTACTATGTGATGTGATTATCCTTTGTTATGATCATGTTATCATATTGGTGTGCTAGTGTACTTATTGATTACAAGCATCAGACATAGCCAGAAAAGCTTTTATTGGGGTGTCACTCATCCAAATTGCACCTAATACTGCCACTCCCATTACTCCTATTGATTTCAATTCTGGTATACGACCTGGCGTAATTCCTCCTAGTGCCACAATTGGGATAGGGGCCTTGTTGATGGCATGCTGAAGCTTATTTATCTCAAAAGCTTTTTGATAGCCACTTTTGGAAATACTGTCAAAGACAGGACTGATAAAAGCATAATCCAAAATAGGATTTGCGGTTTCCAATTGCTGTAGCTGATGAAATGAAGTAGACTGAATGATTCCTGAAACCTTATTGATTACAATAGGTCTTTTTTTCTCCGAATAATGTATCCCTCTAATGTTAAACTCATCTTTAAGGGGGTGCCCACCATGTAACATTATCCTACTATGATATTTTTCTGGAACACGTTTTAGGTAATTCCGATAGTCATCATTTATAAATGAAGGTTTTCGAAGGTGGAGAATTTCTAAGCCATTGTGGAAAAAGTCAGTTAATAGCTGCGTTTCATTTTCAATATTATCTGGTGATGATATTAATATCAGTTTCATTGTGTGCTAAAGAGTAAACTTTGAAGTTTTCTGTATTTCGAGAATTTAAATATATAAACTCTATTTAAGTTTTGATCTCAATTTTTTAATCATTGACCGCTATTTGTTGTGTCAGGTTCTTGTATTCTGTTTGTTTGCTACAGCAGAAATGAACAGTGAAGCTTGTATGAATGCAATGAGTTGATTGACTATATAAAGGGTAGTTGTATAAACATATAAGGATATGTTTAGGATTATTAGGAGATGGGTAATGGTTTGATTATGAATTATTTATTTGGATTGATCTGTTTAGGTCATTTGCTAGAGCATACATAGATGTATGAATTGTGTTTAATGTATACTTGGAATTAAATACATTGCAAAATACATCAAACAATTGGTTTTTTATGAGAGCTATCAGTCGAGCTCTTCTATTTTTAAATCAGCTAATAACTAAATGGGGTTCGTTCTCATTATTTTAATGTACCCCCTTCTAACTAACACTTACTTCAACTAATAGCACATGGATATTTCTTTAGACTCGTTTGAGAAGAGAGTGTTTTACTTTTCTTCTATATTTTCTGCACTGTTTGGTGCGATAGGAGCCATTTTCGCTTACCTGAATGACATTGGAGAATTAGCTATCTGGTTATTTGGTATTAATTGCATTAATAATTTAATACTAACTGTTGCTAATAAAAAAATTAAGTCAAATACTAATGCAGCACTTTATTATTTTGTTTGCAATGGATTAATAGTTTTCTATGCTTGGTATGCGTTTGAGAATGTGAATAACTTAGTTAACCTATATGCAATTGTACTGATGGTTCAGGCTAGAATCATGTTAAATCATATGCCAAGGTTGGTTGATCACATGTCTTTGTTTTTTAGTTTTGTGTTGATCTTGTTTCATGTGACTGCAATGGCGTTTCCTGAAGTTATGCCAGTGCCTAAGCCTGAACTTGTGATTTTTGATTTTATCTGTATTACGATGGCTTATGTCTTTATCTCGTCAACTATAAGACATTTTAATGATCAGGTAAAAAGTGAGCAGCGAACAGTTCAAGAACAAAAGGAAGAGCTGGCAACACAGAATGAAGAGTTACAGGTGAATAATGAAGAGTTGTTTGCCAATCAGGAAGAAATTTTGGCACAGCGAGAAGCTATAGAAAAACACCATGATGAGCTACAAAAAATAAATAACAACCTCCTTCACTCTATTAATTATGCGAACCGTATTCAAACAGCGCTTTTCAGCTCTTCTGTGAATATGCTCGATAGTAATAGAAGTTTTATTATCAGTAAGCCAAAAGATATTGTGTCAGGAGATTTCTGTTTTGTGAGAGAAGTACGCAATATCACTTATATTATTCAGGGTGATTGTACAGGACATGGTGTGCCAGGGGCGATTTTGACTGTGATTGCTTCTGAGATTCTGGATAAGATTATTGTGGATAAGCATTGTTGGTCTCCGAAAAAGATTCTGACCCGATTGGATGAAGAGATGAGCTTTAGGTTAAAACATGAGAACAGGGCAAACCTTGATGGGCTTGAAGCGGGTGTTTTAGCAATAGATAATAACTTGAACGTAGCACTTTATTCAGGTGCAAAAAGACCACTCATCTACTGGAAAAGTGAGGAGAATGATTACGAAATTATTAAAGGAACAAAGAAGGCTGTTGGAAACTCTATGAATGTAGAGAGTGAATACAGGGAAGAAGTCTTTAAGGTGAATAAAGGTGACAGATTTTATTTATTCTCTGATGGTTATGTAGATCAGTTTGGTGGAGATGAAAATAAAAAGTATTCCAAAAAACGTTTCTTCCAAAAAGTTTCAGAGCTTTCAGGAATTCATATTTCAGAGCAAGGCTCACTGTTAACAGAAGAGTTTGAAAGCTGGAAAGGAGATACACGCCAGATCGATGATGTAATGGTATTGGGTATAGAAGTATAAACAGTATTACAGAAGTCTATATTCGTCTAAACCTCCAAGTTTTGATATTCAAAGCTTGGAGGTTTTTTCTTTGGTTTAGGTAATAGTTTGATAGATATGTTACTCAGTGATTTTTACATGCCATAATTCTAAAATAACATCACTATAAGAGTAGTGAATGATCTCTTTTGTAATAGAATGCCTTATTGATTGAAAAAAAAACAATATTTTTTTTCAAACCATTAATATGTTCATAATCACATATTTGTGTGTGGTTATACTTGTTGATTATTATGTTGTAACATTGAAGTATAGAATAATGTTAATAAAAATCAATACATTGCTTTTGCTAAAAACAAAATACTTCAACAAAACAACTGCGTGTGTTTTGCTAAAATTAATGTAAAAATTGCTTTCAGACAGACTCAAACAGGTCGAAAGCAAATAAGTAGCTAAACTAAAAAGACTAACTAACTTCTTACTATGTCACCGGTAACTTTGAACTCTTTTGAAAAGAGGGTGCTCTATTTTACCTCAATCGCAAATGGACTATTTGCAAGTACAGGTATTTTATTGGCGTATGTGTTGGAATATGGGCAATTTGTAATGCTGATGTTTGGGATTGATGCTGTCAATAACTTTGTGTTAGCTTACCTGACACGAGTAAAACCAAACTATAGAATTGCTGCATTGAGCTTTATCAACAACATGGTTTTCCTTCTGTATGGATGGTACATTTTTGGGAATATGAATAACCTACCCAATTTAGTGGCAGTGGCGATGATTGCCGAGGCTCGAATTGTGTTGAATAGCAGACCGAAAATAGTATCAGCTGTATCCTGGTGTTTTGGAATTGCATTGATTCTACTTCATTTGGGAGCGTTGTTTTTACCTGAGTATATCCCTGTGATCAGACATGATATGGTAATTTTTGACCTGCTTGTAACAGCGTTAACCTATTCATTTATTTCATTGGCAATGAAAAGGTACAGTAAGCAGGTATTGGTAGAACAAAGAACTGTTCAGGAGCAGAAAGAAGAGCTTGCTACGCAAAATGAAGAGCTACAGGTTAGTAACGAAGAGCTGTATGCCAATCAGGAGGAAATATTGGCGCAACGTGAAGAAATAGAACGTCAGCATTTTGGTTTGCAGAGAGCTAACAACAACCTTTTGCACTCTATCAATTATGCAAACCGCATTCAAAAGGCCCTTTTCAGTTCATCTATAGAAAAGCTAAATAACAAAGGGAGTTTTGTTATTGATATGCCTAGAGACATTGTTTCGGGAGATTTCTGCTTTGTTAGAGAGGTCAACAATGTAATCTATATTATTCAGGGTGACTGTACAGGGCATGGAGTGCCGGGGGCAATTCTGACTGTGATAGCAACGGAGTTGTTAGATAAAATAATTGTGGATAAGCAGTGCTGGTCTCCTAAGAAAATCTTGACAAGGTTGGATGAAGAAATGAGATTCAGATTGAAAAATGAGGGTAGAGCAAACCTAGATGGTTTGGAAGCCGGTGTTTTGGCAATTGATAATAACCTGAATGTAGCGCTGTTTGCTGGGGCAAAAAGGCCACTGATCTTCTGGGACAGTACAACAAACCAGTATCGAGTAATCAAAGGAACCAAGAAGGCGGTAGGAAACTCTATGAACGTAGAGAGTGAGTATAGAGAAGAGGTATTCAAGGTAAATACAGGAGATAGATTTTATTTGTTTACGGATGGTTTTGTAGACCAGTTTGGAGGAGACTATGATAAGAAATACTCCAACAAAAGGTTCCTGAATACTATTGCAGAACTAACGGATATCAAGATCTCTGAGCAGGCTGAGGTATTGACCGAAGAGTTCATAAATTGGAAGGGAGACAAGCGCCAAATTGATGATGTAATGGTGCTTGGTGTGGAAGTTTAGTTATGATTGAGTAGTATTTGACAGAGAAAATCCGGTAGGTTTCAGATGGAAAACCTACCGGATTTTTTGTTAGTCTGCAATTGCAGTTTGAGCAGAACTGTTTTTAAACTTGATTAGATAAAGTGACTGACTTCGATCTTTGCTTGACCATAACCATTTGGGCTGTGAGACTTTTTGGTGTTTGATTAGCTGACTTGTATAATTATCCTGATGCAGCCTTGAAAATGTTTCTTTCCCTTCCTCGTCTGTTAAAAGCCAAATATGTTGTTGGGTGGGGTGCCAGTTTTCCAATGTCTCTAAATTATGGGCAGGTGAGTTCAGGTAGAAAAAGGTCTCTTCTCCATAGGTTCTGTATTGATACAGGGCTTGATCATTAAGAGAACTCCTATTGACAATTTTACAGGCTTTGATATAGCCATCATGGCTTAATAAAAACGGATAAAACCGGCTGTTCATCAAACTTCCAACTATTAAAATTGAGGTGAGGGATGTTAGTAATACTTTTGTGCCATTTGAGAGGTGGTAGTACTTGAATAAAAGGAGTACAGGAATAACCATTAATAGTATAGCTAAATGACTGTAATTGTTTGGTATAAAGTAGAAAGACACAAACAGTGCACCCAATAATAAGAGAACTGATAAAGTAATATGAGAGATGCTAAACCATTTTGGATTGTGTTTCAGTAATGGAAATGTCCAATGTGCAGTGATGGCAAATAGAAATGGCAGGATTGGAATAGGGTAATGTTGTCGTTTAAAACTGGAAATGCTGATGATAATTAGGAATAACATACTTCCTAAAAACAGTCCATGTCCTTCCTTTTTGATGCGGTTATTCCATACTTGTTTAGCTTCTAGAAATACAGCTCTGAAAAGTAAGATAGACCAAGGTAGTGCCAGCCATGCTATTGTATGAATGTAGAAAAAAGGACCTCTACTGCCAGCCAAGTATTCACCACTGATTCTACCTGCATTATTGGTCCAGAAGTAGAATATTACCCCATCCATTCCGAACTGCTTATACACGATAAGTGTAGCAGGCAGCAAAGACAAAAGTGTGATAGGCAGACCCACTATATACCACTTAATGTTTAGCAGGTTTTGCCAGTCCTTTTTACTGATAATTTCTCCCGCAACAATAAAAGCAGGAATACAAATACCTATTGGCCCCTTGATTAGTAGCGCTATTCCACAGCCAATAAAACCCAGTATATAGTTGATCCACTTATTTTGCTTTAAAGCCAAAAAGAATTGCCAAACTGCAAATATGATGGTATTCATCATGAACATGTCAATCTTAACATTGTTCATAAACATCAAGGAGACCAATGAACAAGCTGTTAGCAAGGTTGCCAATAAGCCTGTTTCCTTGTTATAGCATAGTGTCGTAAGTTTGAAAAGGCTATATAAGCCAAATATGAAAAACAGCAAGGAGGGTATTCTGTAAGCAAGTGGGTTGACCCCAAACAGCTTAAGAGAAATAGTGTTTACCCAGAAGAAAAGGGGCGGCTTTTGAAGGTAGGGTTCTCCACCTCTATATGTCAACTTCATCCAATCTTCTCTAAGTAGAAGTTCTTTGCTGATGGACGCATACTTGACGGCATTTCCGAATAAATCATCACTGATGCCAGATAGGTAAACACCTATGATGATTAGGAAAAGGCTAAATAATGTAACTCGGGATTGTGTTATTTCTCTCATATCCTCTTTGATGAAAAGGCTATTTAAATGGCTAACTGTAAATGTAACCGGATTAGTTTTTCGAGTGGTGGGCGCTCACCATTATAGTTGAACCGAGTCAGCTGATACTCAAGTACAAGTTTTGCATGCTGTCCGACAAAGTACCAGTTGGACCCTATTTGAAATCTTTCTCCGTCATGTTCAAAAGCATCATATTGACTGTATTCGTAAGAAAGATAAGGTTGTATTTTTCCTTGTTTTAAAAAAGGTGGAATTAGGTATCCAAATTGTGTGAAAAATATCTTTCCAGTACTTGCAACACTCAAAGGACCTATAAAGTTATTTCCAAAGTCAAAGTTGGCATAAGCAGCATATGCTGTAATAGCCCCTTTACCTACAGGTAAATCGGTGAATATATCTGTACTCCAGTGAAATACATCGTAAGTTCGGGTGGTGCTTTTCAGTTCTTGAGGAGTCAAAATTCCATCCATATTTATATCCAGTTCTTCACGACTGAGTGTTCCACTTCCATCTGTATCATACTCATTTAGTATCAGTTCATTCTTGACAGTAATGGTGCCGCTAGGATGAGATATAAAACCTGCACCCAATGCAAGGACTTTTTTCTTGCCTAAATAAGTGCCGGTTTTAAAAGGTAATACCATTCCTTCTTTTTCTAAAAACTGCCAAG